>DATMYA010000008.1 GCA_035561135.1 Clostridia bacterium | reverse complement strand
ACTGAGGTTGGTGGGCCCGCAGGGATTTGAACCCCGAACCAAAGGATTATGAGTCCTCTGCTCTAACCGTTGAGCTACGGGCCCTTGTTGCCTTCAATGCAAGAAGCTAGTTTAGTGTATCGCAGTTGCCGTTCCAAGACTCTCCTCTGAATATCGCATCACGAGACTTCCTCTGCTCTTGTCGCTCTGGATTCCCGCAATTCTCGTTTGTAATCACAGAATCCCCAGAAGCTCCAAGAGCATTTAATATGTAGAAACAATTTGGATGGTTTTCGTTTCGGCCCCTCGCATTCCTATGCGCGGACGGGCAGCCCTGATCTGAGGACACAAGTGAATAACTCCGAAAAGCACGATGGACTGGAAGTACTCGAAACTCGCGAGTGGTTGGATTCGCTCGACTATGTGCTCGAGACTGGCGGCGTGGAACGCGCCGGGCGACTGCTTCAGCAACTGGAACTCTACACGGCGCGCGCCGGCTACCGCCTGCCATTTACCGCCACAACGCCGTACCAGAACTCGATTCCCGTGGAGGCGCAACCGCCGTTTCCGGGCAGTCAGGAAGTCGAGCGTCGCATTAAGAGCCTGGTGCGCTGGAACGCGCTGGCGATGGTGATGCGCGCCAATAAGAAGTCGGAGGGCATCGGCGGTCACATCTCTACCTATGCTTCTGCGGCGACGCTATACGAGATCGGCTTCAATCACTTCTTCCGCGCACAGACCGAGGATGGCGACCGCGACATCATCTACTTCCAGGGACACGCTTCGCCGGGCATCTATGCTCGCGCCTTTCTTGAGGGACGCCTCTCCATCGAGAAGCTGGAAAACTTCCGGCGCGAACTTGCCGAAGGTGGCGGGCTTTCGTCCTATCCGCATCCCTGGCTCATGCCGAACTTCTGGGAGTTCCCGACGGTTTCGATGGGACTCGGCCCCATTCAGGCTATCTACAAAGCTCGTTTCAATCGCTATCTTGAAAACCGCGGACTGAAGAAGTCGAACACTGGAAAAGTCTGGGCGTTCCTTGGCGACGGCGAGACGGATGAGCCGGAGTCTTTGGGCGCAATCACGCTCGCTTCCCGCGAGAAGCTCGACAACCTTATCTTCGTTGTCAATTGCAACCTCCAGCGCCTCGATGGTCCGGTGCGTGGCAATGGAAAAATCATCCAGGAACTGGAGGCGATTTTCCGCGGCGCTGGTTGGAATGTAATCAAGGTTATCTGGGGCAGCGATTGGGATCCGTTGCTCGAAAAAGATCGCGACGGCTTGCTCGTCAAGCGTATGGGCGAGATTACCGACGGGCAATACCAGAAGTATTTCGTCTCGACGGGCGCGTACTTCCGCCAGAACTTCTTTGGCACAGACCCGCGCCTGCTGAAAATGGTCGAACACCTCAGCGATGAGCAACTGGCCAAGATGCGTCTTGGCGGACACGACCCGCTCAAGGTTTACGCCGCATACAAGGCTGCGACCGAACACAAGGGTTCACCAACTGTCATCCTCGCCAAAACCATCAAGGGCTACGGCCTCGGAGAGAGCGGCGAAGGCAAGAACATTACGCACCAGCAGAAAAAGATTAACGACGAAGAGCTCAGTATTTTCCGCTCGCGCTTCGGCATCCCCGTTCCCGACGAGCAATTGCATGGCGCTCCGTTCTATCGCCCTGCGGACGATAGCCTCGAGATTCAGTACCTGCAGGCCCGTCGTAAGGAACTGGGTGGCTATATGCCGTCGCGCAAATCAGGCGATGCGCCGCTTGAGCCCTTGCCGGAAGATATCTTCGAAGAGTTTTACAAGGGCACGGAAGGCCGCAAGGTCTCCACGACAATGGTCTTCGTACGGATGCTCTCGAAGTTGCTGCGGGACAAGCAGGTTGGCCGACTCATCGTGCCCATCATCCCTGATGAGGCGCGCACCTTTGGAATGGAAGCCATGTTCCGTCAGGTCGGCATCTACTCCAGCGTTGGGCAGCTCTACGAGCCGGTCGACATGGACACTCTCCTCTACTACAAGGAAGCGAAGGACGGACAGATTCTTGAGGAGGGCATCACCGAAGCGGGTTCCATGGCCGAGTTCATGGCCGCTGGCACGGCGTATTCCACGCACGGCATCAATGCGATTCCGTTCTTCATCTACTACTCTATGTTCGGGCTGCAACGCGTAGGCGATCTGGTCTGGGCCGCCGGCGACATGCGCACGCGTGGGTTCCTGGTCGGAGGAACGGCGGGACGAACAACCCTCGCCGGTGAAGGCCTTCAGCATCAGGATGGGCACAGCCATCTGCTCGCTTATCCGGTGCCGAACCTGGTTGCGTATGACCCGGCATTTGCCTACGAAATCGCGGTGATCGTTCAGGACGGCATACGCCGTATGTACGTGAACAAGGAAAACATCTTCTACTACATCACGGTGATGAATGAGCCCTGGGAGATGCCGCACATGCCGGAAGGCGCGCGCGAGGGCATTCTGAAGGGTCTGTACCGCTTGAAGCCGTCGGAGAAGAAGGATGCAAAGCTGCGGGCGCAACTGCTTGGTAGCGGTGCCATCCTGCTTGAGGTTCTCAAGGCACAGCAGATGCTGGAAGATAAGTACGGCGTGGCCGCCGACGTGTGGAGCGTCACCAGCTATAAAAATCTCTACACCGACGGTATCGACGCGGATCGCTGGAACATGCTGCACCCGGCGGAAAAACCGCGCGTGCCGTACGTGACCCAGTCTTTGCAGACTGCGCCCAAGGACACAGTCTTTGTCGCGGCTTCGGACTACGTCAAGACACTGCCCGAATCGATTTCGCAGTGGGTTCCCGGAAAGCTGGTGGCGCTTGGCACGGATGGTTTCGGGCGCAGCGAAAAACGTGCTTCATTGCGCGACTTCTTCGAAGTGGATGCCAGGTACATTGTGCTTGCGACTCTCAGTGCCCTGGCCCGTGATGGCAAGATCAAGGCCGACGTAGTGCAGAAGGCCATACAGGATCTTGGCATCAAAGCCGACAAGCCAAATCCGGTAACGGTATAACGGTATGGACGCCCGGCGAGCGCCTGCGTGCGCTCGCCAAAAAGGGCTCAACTCCGAAGGCAGCAGGCAACTTCGCCGCGCTTTCGGGCCAGTGCCACGGCGCCGCCGCGCACTGCGATAAGAAAGGAACGACCTTGGCGATTGAGTTCAAACTTCCGGAACTGGGTGAAAACATCGAGGCCGGAGATCTTGTGCGGGTGATGATCAATCCCGGTGATACGGTCAGCACCGGTCAGGCGGTCATGGAGTTGGAGACGGACAAGGCGGTTATCGAAGTGCCTTCCACCGTCAGCGGAAAAGTGCAGGACGTCCGCGTAGCACAGGGCGAGAAGGTACACGTAGGCCAGGTCATCTTTACCGTCGAGGGCGACGGTGCGTCCGCGGCTGCGGAAGCGAAACCCGCCACCCCAAAGCAGGAAGCCGCACCCAAGCAGGAAGCGTCCCAACAGGAGAAGCCGAAGGCAGAGAAGAAAGATACTCCGAAGCCCATGGCTACACCTGCAGAAGTTCCCGCAGGTGGCACTCTTGAGTACAAACTGCCGGAATTGGGCGAAAACATCGAGCAGGGCGACCTTGTTCGACTCATGGTCAAGCCGGGGGACGCCGTCGCTGAAGGCCAACCGGTAATGGAACTGGAAACCGATAAGGCCGTGATCGAAGTTCCATCCAGCGTGAACGGCACAGTCAAGGATGTCAGCGTCAGCGCCGGCCAGAAAATCAAAGTAGGGCAGACAATCTTCTCCTACCAAGCTGCTGCGGGTGCACCGGCCGCGAGTGCTCCCCTTGCGCCATCTCCTGAAGCTGCTCCCGCGCCGGTTCCGCCGAGCCAAGCGGAAGACGAGGCCAGCAGCACGCAAGTGGCTCGTGAAACTTACCAGGCAGCTCGTAAGCTGGAAGGCAAGACCGAGCGCGAAGCCTTCCCCCCGGATGCACATGCCGGCGTGGAGCACGCGCCATATCCTCCGCAACTGGAAAAGACGGCCGGTGCCGATCAGCGTCCGCCCATCGCCGCAGCGCCTTCCGTGCGTCGCCTGGCCCGTGAGTTGGGCTTGGACATCTACAACGTGAAGGGAACCGGCCCGGGCGAACGCATCACCGAAGGTGATGTGAAGTCGTTTGCCAAGGGCATCGTATCCGGTGCGGCAGCGCCCAAGGCGGCTCCTGAAACCGGCGGTTTGCCGTTCCCGCGCACCAAGCTTCCCGACTTCTCCAAGTGGGGTCCAATCGAAAAGGTTTCCATGCGTGGGGTGCGCCGCAAGACGGCGGAACATCTCGCCGAAGCATGGATTTCGATTCCGCACGTCACGCAATTCGACAAAGCCGACATCACCGGACTCGAAGAACTGCGCGCGCGCTTCGCTCCGAAAGTGGAAGCCGCAGGCGGCAAAATGACGGTTACGGCCATCGCTTTGAAAGTCATAGCATCCGCGCTGAAAGTTTTCCCTCAGGTCAACGCCACGATTGACCCCGCCAACGAAGAGGTTATTTACAAGCGCTATATCAATATCGGGGTCGCCGTGGATACCGACCGCGGGCTGCTCGTGCCCGTCATCCGCAACGTGGACAAAAAGAACATCGTGGAACTGGCGGCCGAGTTGTCGCAGCTTTCAACCAAGGCCCGCAACAAGAAGCTCACGCCGGAAGACATGGAGGGCGGCACCTTCACCATCACCAACCTCGGTGGCATTGGAGGCACGGCCTTCACGCCGATCGTTAATCTTCCGGAGGTGGCCATCCTTGGCATGTCGCGCTCGCGCATGGAACCCGTGTGGGTGAAGGACAAGTTCGAGCCGCGCCTCATCATGCCGCTGTCACTCTCTTACGATCATCGGCTTATCGATGGCGCCGATGCGGCGCGCTTCCTGCGCTGGGTCGTCGAGGCGCTGGAGCAACCGTTCCTGCTTTCCGTACAGGGATAATAGTTAATCGACTTCAGTTCAGAGGTCTTAATCTCCTAACCGCTGTGCACGAGGTTTGCGTACGAAATGGCAAATGAAAGTTTGAGAATCGCGGTTGTCGGCGGCGGGCCAGGTGGCTACGCCGCCGCTTTTCTTGCGGCAGATCTTGGGATGAAGGTCACCTTGATTGCCATGGAGACGAACCCTGGCGGCGTTTGTTTGTATCGGGGATGCATTCCGTCGAAGGCACTTCTGCACGTGGCCGCATTCATCAACGAATCGCAACATGCGGCGAACTGGGGCGTCACTTTTGGCGAGCCGAAGATTGAGTTGGAGAAGCTGCGTTCGTTCAAAGAAGGCGTGGTCAAAAAACTGACGGGCGGCCTCGGCCAGCTTTCCAAACAACGCGGCGTCACGTTCATACAGGGCCGCGCAACATTCGTGAACTCAACGACGCTGAAGGTGGAGAAAACGAAGGGCGGCGAAGAGACGCTCTCGTTCGATCGCATCATTATCGCCACTGGCTCGCGTCCTGCGACGATTCCCACGTTTCCCAAATCGTCGCGCATCCTGGATTCGACCGGGGGCCTCGCGCTGGAGAACATTCCCAAAACGCTGCTCGTCGTTGGCGGCGGCTACATCGGTCTGGAACTCGGCACCGTATATTCATCGCTTGGTACGAAAGTTTCCGTTGTCGAGATGACGTCCGGACTTCTGCCCGGCGCTGACCGCGACCTGGTTACGCCACTGCATCGACGCCTTCAAAAGCAATTCGCCTCCATCATGCTCAACACGAAGGTGAGCAGCATGAAAGAGGAGGACTGCGGCGTGCGCGTCACCTTCGACGGGGCTGACGTTACCGAGAAGGAGCAGGTGTTTGAGAAGGTGCTCGTCTCGGTCGGACGTCGTCCGAACTCAGAAGTGCCGGGCCTGGAGAACACAAAAGTCAAGGTTAACCAACGCGGCTTCATTGAAGTCAACAAGCAGTTGCAGACCGCCGACCCAGCCATCTACGCGATTGGCGATGTCGTGGGCGACCCGATGCTTGCGCACAAAGCTTCGCACGAAGGGCGCGTCGCGGCGGAGCACATCGCCGGGCACAAGGTTGCCTTCGAACCAAATGCCATTCCTGCCGTCGTCTTCACCGATCCTGAGATTGCCTGGTGTGGTCTCACAGAGACGCAGGCGCAGAACGAAGGCCGCGAGGTTACGGTCGCCAAGTTTCCCTGGGGCGCTTCGGGACGCGCAATGACGCTGGACCGCACGGAAGGCGTTACGAAGCTCGTCATCGATCCCAAGACGGAACGCGTGCTCGGAGTGGGTATCTGCGGACCTGGCGCAGGGGAGATGATCAGCGAGGGCGTACTCGCCGTAGAGATGGCAGCCGTCGCAGCCGATATGAAGCTCACTATCCATCCCCATCCCACATTATCTGAGACGGTGATGGAAGCGGCGGAATCGTTCTACGGGCAGGCCACGCACATCTATAGACCGAAGCGCTGAATCGTTCTTACGCTTGCCGCAAACAATATCGCCACCGCGTCCAGCGGTGGCGATATTGTCTGGCAGAACTATGAGGCCATCGTGATGACGACTCCGTTGCACGGTCTATTTCCGGCGCGCCGGTAACTGTGCAGAACCGTGCTGTCGAAGTAAATCGCGTCGCCAGCGCGGAGTTCGTGCTCGTCGCTGCCAATCTTGATCGCCAGTTTTCCCGCGATGACGTAAACGAATTCCACTCCCGCGTGCTGATGAGGTTTCGCCTTCCTGTGCGCGACGGGTTCGAATTGGGCAAAGTACGCTCCAAACTTTCGTTCTGTCGCCTTGAAGTCGAGGCTCTCGAAAAAGTACGAGATATCCGAAGTGCCCGGTGTCTCGGGAAAGCGAGTGCGCTCCTGCTTCCGCGCGATCGCTACCACGTGCCGCTGGCGCTCTTCCGTGAAGAAGTAGTCGAGACCAACGCCGAACACCATCGCGATCCTCAGCAACGTGGGCAAAGTCGGAAAGAGCTTTCCGCGTTCGAGCTTGGAGATCAGCGCAGCGGACAGGCCGGTGTGCTTTCCCAGTTCCACCAGCCCCATACTCTTCTTGAGCCGCAGACCGCGTAGTTTCTCGCCTATTGTGTATGGTTTCAGCCCTTCGATCAGTGTCTCAGTCAGCACGCCAGACCCTCGCTTCGCTCGAGAGGAGAAAAGTCAAGGCCGCCAATCGCAGCATTCACCCGAATCTCCTATCGCATTCACGATTCTACCTAGAATTAAAATGATTTGAAGGAGGCTCAGAAGCTTCCAGCCTCTCCGCAAGCTCGAGGAGTTTTGTAGCGCTGTTCCAGTTTCTGCCAGTCCCGGATGTCTTCAGCGTCTGCTCGATCAGCGCCCACGAGAGCTTCGGGCGTGCCATGCCATTCGGATAATAGACATAGAGCTCACGACCGTCGATTCGCAACTCCTCCGGATCAGTCTTGATGCTGAGAAGCTTGTTGCGAGCTTCAGGGCTGGGATCGCTGGCGAGGAAGGTAACAAGGAGTCTGGCTGGATCAATGCCGTGCCGTGTCGCAAACGGGTTTCGTCTAATGACGTCCCTCAACTCGGAAGAGGTGCGGAGGATGACGTCGGGACGAAAGCCGAAGCTCCGCTCAATCCCGTCCTGAATTTTCCCGGCAAGTCGCACGAGGCTCCGCTCTTTCGTTCTGAAGACGACATTGCCACTCTGTATGAAGGTGTGTGGGTCTTGCAGGTTCAGGGATTCATAAAGCGCGCGGAGCGCGTCCATCCTGATCTTCTTGTGTCCGCCAACGTTGACGCCCCGGAGCATGGAGACAATCACGGTCATAGCGAGATCTAATATAGCGCGACACATTCTGCTGGGCGCCGGAGACTTGAGAACGTGGTAGGCCGTTGCAACGCGCTGTTGTCTTGCTGATCGGAGCGACGAAGTCGCGAAGTCGAAGGGCCTCTTTGATGCAGCACGGAGATGCAAAGGTGATTCTTCGACTCGGGTTGGAACCCTCACTCCTCGGTCGTTCTGAGCGCAGCAGAGCGCAGTGTCGAATTGAGTTGTTTCGCTCAGTCCGCCTTTTCGAAATGCATCTCGGTTTTGTGGGCATTCAGATCGTTCAAGGCACGGTCCAGGGTGCGCTCTGCCGCGCCGACTTCGGCCGCTGTCTCAGTGTCCTGATTCCGGGAACGCTCCCAAGAGACTGCCAGCACGGAGTTCAGCAGAGCCTTTTTAACGGATCTGAGCAGTACTTCGCAGAGGGTGCACTGCCCGGAGCCAATGCGCGTCACTTCGCCTTCGGCAATCTCAATGAGGCGCACGTGCGAGCGCCTGGCCTCAAGTTCCTGGGCAGCACCCCTTGCAAGCTCTTCCACCGATTGCAGAAGGCGATCGAAATTAGCTGGCTCTTTCGGGAAGACCTCATCCGCAACCACTTCGGTCGGCTGGAAAACGCTCGTCGACTCACCCCTCATTGCGATTACTCCAATTGCTGGAAATCTGCGCCGAACAAACGGCAGGAATCGGAACCCGGAAATATCCGGGAGTATCGCGTCCGCAACGATAACGCTGGGCATCACGTCGTAGATTTGTCGCAAGGCGTCAATGCCATCAGCCGCCGGGTAAGCTTCGAAGCCGCGTTCGGCGATCAGGCTTACGATGACGTCCCGAAACCCGGCATTCTCATCTACGACCATCACTCGGCAGTTCGTCAACTGAATCTCCTTCACGCGTCAACCCGGTCCACGGTGGGAACAGCCGAAGATGACAAGAGGTAGTGACGTTGCCCGGGAAATCGTTTCAATGCGGGACTCAGATTCGCCACGTGCGCCGTTTCAATGGGGGACCCAAATCTGAAACGAGTTCCGAGAAGACTCGGATACAAGATATGCTGACCCAGGATTACGTCCTGGGCTCAGGACTAGCGCCCTTCGGGCTCAGGTACTCTCGGTTTTAGAGGAGGACAAGCCGCCGAGGGCGGCAGAAATTGTTGGCAAACTAGAGCGTCGTGTCGATTGGAGCGCCGAAGGCGCGAAGGGGAGACACCTTGTGTTTCGTGTTTGGCGGAAACACAGGGTGGTTCGACTATGCGCCAAAAGAAACGACGCCATGCCTGCCATGACGCGTCAAATGATTGCGACGTAACCAGCAGCGCATCCCTTAAGCGGGGCAGCGTTGCCGCGCCGAGCGCTGGTGTCAGTCGCCGCTGGCGCCTGTGCTTGGTACCAGGGATGGAGGGGTATTTTCGCCGCGGTTGCGATTGAACGCGTACAAGATTCCGAGGATGACGCCGTATCCGCTGCCAATCCCAATAGCGAGCGCCAGAATGATGGTTATCACAAGAGCCCCGGACATAAGCAAAGTATTCAATTTCGTCTCACCTTCATTGATGCAGTTCTACTTGCGATGAGATGTGTAGACACCCACCGCCGTGCTGCCACTGCTTCTTCTGTCAACGTGTTGCATTCGTCGCGTCTAACATCGCCATCATATATGCGCTTGTTTGACGCTCACCGCTATTGCCAACTAAGATACCTGTGTCGAGTTGTCTTCCCTACTCTCTGACATCTCTAGGGAACCGTCCACGTAACGGAAGGGACATGGCCGACTGTGCTGCAAGACAGTCCCACCTTGGCCTTTCGGTAAGTCCTGCTTGGGGTAAGCGGGGTGTAAAAGAACCTGACTGATGGCCATTACCAATATTACGGTGCGCGGCGCGCGCCAGCACAACCTGAAGAACATCAACGTCGTGATTCCTCGAAACACGCTCACGGTCATCACCGGATTGAGCGGGTCGGGCAAATCGTCGTTGGCGTTCGACACGATCTATGCGGAGGGCCAGCGGCGCTACGTCGAAACCCTCTCGGCCTATGCGCGTCAATTCCTGGACCAGATGGAACGCCCGGACGTTGACTCCATCGACGGACTAAGCCCATCTATCTCCATCGAGCAAAAGACTACATCGCGCAGCCCCCGTTCGACCGTAGGGACAATCACTGAGATCTATGACTATTTACGCCTGCTCTATTCGTCTGTCGGAGTGCCGCATTGCCCGCAGTGCGGTAAGGCGATCACCCGACAATCGGCGGAGCAGATCGTAGCCCGCGTGCTCGAGCTGAAAAGCGATGAGCGCGTGATGCTGCTGGCGCCAATCGTTCGCGGCCGCAAGGGCGAATTTAAGAAAGAACTGGAAAAGCTCGCCCAACACGGCTTCACGCGAGCGCGCATTGACGGCGAACTGCTCAACATAGAAGAAGATATCAAGCTCGACAAGCGCAAAAATCACACCATAGAGGTCGTTGTCGATCGTCTGCTGGTTAAGCCGGGAATTGAAAAGCGCCTTGCCAACTCGGTGGATATCGCCATAAAGCTTGGCGGCGGCCTTGTGCAGGTGGTGATCGTCGGCGGCGAAGAGCACATGTATTCGTCCCGGCTGGCCTGCCCGGATTGCGGCATCAGCGTGCCACAACTGGAACCGCGCTCGTTCAGCTTCAATACCGTCTACGGCGCTTGCCCAGAGTGCAACGGACTGGGATCGCGCTACGACTTCGATCCCGCCAAGCTCATCCTGGACTGGTCGAAGCCGCTGCTGGACGGCGGCCTTGGGCCGGGCTCCGGCTCGGCATATTTACAGCATGTGCTGAAAATGGCAGCGGAGGATTACAAATTCGATCTCTCGTTGCCGTTCGAGCAATTGCCGGCAGCGACGCAGACGCTTATCCTGCACGGCCCGCAGAGTGCTTCCGAGCGGCGCGGCGGCTTCCGCGGCGTCGTCGCATTTCTCAAGCAGCAGAGCGACGACAGCACTTCCGACAGCTATCGCGATTGGCTGATGAACTACATGTCGGCGACACCGTGCCCTGTGTGCCACGGGAAGCGGCTGCGCGCGGAGAGCCTCGCGGTAAAAGTGAACGGCATGTCTATCGCCGATTTCACCACGCTCCCGGTTTCGCGTGCCGTTGAGGCCATCGACAAAGTCAGTCTGAATGGGCGCGAGCGACAGATTGCGGGACGCGTGGTGCACGAAATTGCCGAGCGCCTGCGCTTCTTGCTGGAAGTTGGGCTCGGATATATCTCGCTGAGCCGCTCGGCAGAGACGCTATCCGGAGGTGAGGTTCAGCGGATACGACTCGCAACGCAGATTGGGTCGAAGTTGCGGGGCGTGCTTTACGTGCTCGACGAGCCCTCGATCGGGTTGCACCATCGCGACAATGACCGCTTGCTGCGTTCGCTGGAGGCCTTGCGCGACCTGGGCAACACGGTGGTAGTAGTGGAGCACGACGAAGAGACGATTCGCCGCGCGGATTACGTCATCGATCTGGGCCCGCGCGCCGGACGCCATGGCGGTGCCGTAGTCGCAGCGGGCACGCCGGAGGAGATTGAGAACGCTCCCGATTCGCTGACCGGGCAATACATCTCGGGCAAGAAGCACATTGCCGTACGGCACGAGCGCCGACAGTCCAATGGGCAGGTAATCAGCATATTGGGCGCGCACGAAAACAATCTGCGCAGCATTGACGTGACCTTCCCGCTTGGTTTAATTACGGTCGTAACCGGCGTGTCCGGCTCCGGGAAATCAACGCTCGTGAATGACATCCTGTACCGAGCCATCGCCAAGCGGCTCTACCGTTCCCGCGAGGAACCCGGGGCGCACAAGACGATTACGGGCGTGGAGAATATCGACAAGGTCGTCCGCATCGACCAGTCGCCGATCGGACGCACACCACGGTCGAATCCGGCGACCTACACGGGCGTGTTCACGAATATCCGCGATTTGTATGCAATGCTGCCGGAATCGCGCGAGCGCGGCTACAAGGCAGGGCGTTTCTCGTTCAACATTGCTGGCGGCCGCTGCGAGGCCTGCCAGGGCGAGGGCGAGCGTCGCATCGAAATGAACTTCCTGCCTGATGTGTACGTGCTCTGCGAAGTGTGCGGCGGTAAGCGCTATAACCACGAGACGCTGGCGGTGAAGTACAAGGGTTACTCGATTGCCGACCTGCTGGAAACGCCGATCGCCGACGTGCTGCCGATTCTCGAAAGCATTCCGCAGGTGCGCCAGAAATTGCAGACCCTGGTGGACGTCGGCCTCGGATACATCCACCTGGGACAAAGTTCCGTAACGCTGTCCGGCGGCGAAGCGCAGCGCATCAAGCTTGCGCGCGAGCTGAGCAAGCGCCAGACAGGACGCACGCTTTACCTGCTCGATGAGCCTACGACGGGGTTGCACTTTGAGGACGTCAACAAACTACTGGACGTGCTGCACCGGCTAACGGACTTGGGGAACTCGATCATCATCATCGAGCACAACATGGACGTAATCCGGAATGCGGACTGGATCATCGATCTCGGACCTGAGGGAGGGGAGGACGGCGGTCGCATCGTAGCGCAGGGCACGCCCGAGCAGGTGGCGCGAGTCAAAAAGAGCTACACCGGCCAGGCATTGGCTGAGGCACTCAAGAACAAACAGCCTGCCACCAACAACAAGTAACGTCTATTAGTAGAATGAGGCTGCAACACGCAGCGGAGACAAAACCCTTTGTCCACTCCCGAGAACCCGTTCGGCGGCAGCGAAGTTCCCGTTACATCAGATTCGCGCACCGAGTTGCCCGCGAACATGGAGTACGCCGGAATTCAGGAACGCTTCCCGGTCTGGTCGCTGGGCGACGTAGTGAAGCTGGCCTTGCTGGCTGTGCTAGCAGTGTTCTTCTGCACGCTGCTGGCTCTCTCGATTGCCGCCGTGCTGCCGCCGTTTCGCCACCTGACGCCAGCCCAGCTTGCGACCGACCCCCGCGTCATCGTCCCAGGGCAGGGGGCTGCGTACCTGATCGTGATCGCGTACATCCGGCGACTGCTCACGCGTCATTACGACATGGAGTTTTCCGAGGCTATTCACTGGCGTTGGCCGAACCTGGTGTGGCCTGCATACCTGGCCGGCGGAGTAGTGCTGGCACTCTCGATCCAGGGACTCTCTCACCTGTTGCCCATACCCAAGCAGATGCCGATAGACCAGTTCTTTACGACTGCGACGGGCGCATGGGTGATGGCCGTCTTCGGCGTGGCAATCGCGCCATTGGTCGAGGAACTCTTCTTTCGTGGACTCCTTTTTCCCGCGCTGGCACGCCGGTTGGGATTGGTGCTCGGCATCATCGTCACCGGAGCGCTGTTCGGCTTTATACACGCTTCGCAGTTGGGCAAAGCCTGGGCCCCGGTGCTGGTGCTCTTCCTTGTGGGAGTAGCCCTGACGATGGTTCGTTCCATGGCACGCTCGGTGGCAGCCGCATTTCTTGTCCACGCTGGCTACAATCTCACGCTCTTCACAATGATGTATTTTGCCAGTGACGGCTTTCATCATCTTGAGCGCGTAGTGAACGGCAGCTAAGGCACCGGTCGCAGTTCCGCGACCGTGCCGGAATCCGTGCGCCATGCTATGTTTACCGAAATGAGTTTACCGAACTGATTATGAAAGATTCGCGCCAGGAACTACTCACGCTGCTCGCGCAAAACTCCTTCCGCCTGGGTGCGTTCAAGCTCTCCAGCGGCGGAACCAGCGACTACTACATCGACTGCCGCACCACGACGTTGCATGCCGAGGGCGCACGCCTGACGGCCCACGTGTTCATGGACGAGATGCGCTCACGCGGATGGCACGCGCAGGCTATTGGCGGAATGACAATGGGCGCTGACCCGATCGTGGTGGGCGTGGCCATGCTGAGCGCACAACAGGCGCAGGCAATTGCTCCGGCGGCAAAGCCGGGGAATACTTCGGACTTCCTGATCCATGGTTTCCTGGTACGCAAACTGGAAAAAGCGCACGGCACCGGCCAGCGCATAGAGGGCTTCCGACAGAAAGGCGCACGCGTTGTCATCGTCGACGATGTCTGCACGACGGGAGCATCCACGGTTCAGGCCATTGAGGCCGCACGTGAGTTCGGCTTCGACGTTGTGGGCGCCATGAGCTTAGTGGAGCGCGAGGAGGCTGGCGGACGCCTCGCAGTGGAGCGCGCCGCAGCGCCGGCTCCGTTCGTCACGATATTTCGTGCAGCCGAGGTCCGGGCAGAACATCTGAAGCTGAATCGACGGGCAGACGACGCTCCGCCAAAATTTTCAGTGTCGGCGAAGTGCGAGTTGTGTGAGCGCACGGCCGTCGCGAACACGCCCCGGCACCGTTGCGCCATGCATCAATCCGAAGAACAGGCGTAGCCGCGCGACCTTCGTCCTGTGCGGTTCCAGCAAAGTTCGGTCGCCTAAGGGCGCCTAAGGAGAAAGATGGCAGAATACACTTCGATCGGCAAACTCGGAATCATCATGATGGTGATCACAAACATGGAACGCAGCGTCGCCTTTTATCGCGACGTGCTGGGACTGAAGCTGCTCTTCAAGCAGAGTAACTGGAGCCAGTTCGATGCCGGCAGTCTCATTCTGGGCCTGCATCCCGAGGGCGAGGAAGTGAAAGTAGGCCCAACTACAGGTTGCACATTCGGGATCTACGTAAACGACATCCGCAAGGCGACAAGCGAGATGAAACGCAGGGGCGGCAACATCGAAATCGAACCGCGCCGCGAGCCGTTTGGTTTATGGGCGCTGCTGCGCGATCCTGACGGCTACGGCATTCAGATTATTCAGATGGCCTCCAGCGTGAACTCCGGTGAGAACATCACGTAACGAGCGATTGGCTGCGCATTAGGCTGGTACCCAACCCTCCGCCCCGAGTGGAGGGTTTCTATTATTGCGGCTAGTCGCGCTTTCCGCCGCCTGCATTTAGACTAGAACGGTCTCCGACAATCCTACTGGCCAAGGCTCTGCCGCCGAGGCGACTGGTACTCATGATCAACACCCTGGAGTGGACTGACGCTGGCGTGCGCTTCATCGATCAGACGAAGCTGCCGACCGAAGAAAGCTACGTTCTCTGCAAGACCTACGAAGAAGTGGCTGACGCCATTCGCACAATGATTGTGCGAGGAGCCCCGGCCATTGGCGTTGCGGCCGCGATGGGTATCGCACTAGGTTCGCGCGATTTCCGCACCGATAATATTTCCGAATTTCGCAACCAGTTCGGCCGCATCTGCCGGGTGTTGGGCGAGACTCGCCCAACCGCGGTAAACCTGTTCTGGGCCATCCGTCGCATGCAGCGCAGGCTGGATGAACTTGCCGGACGGCCACTTGCAGAGATCAAGTTAACGCTGATCGAAGAAGCGAAGCGTATGCATGCCGAAGATATCGCCGCAAACGAAGCCCTGGGGCGCCACGGCGCCGTGCTGATGCCTGCCACGGGCGGCGTTCTGACGCACTGCAACGCCGGTGCATTGGCGACCGCAGGTTACGGCACAGCGCTTGGCGTGATCCGCGCCGCCGTGGAGAGCGGAAAGGCGATCCACGTGTACGCCGACGAGACTCGCCCGTTCCTGCAAGGCGCTCGCCTGACGGCCTGGGAACTCATGAAGGACGGCATCGCGACAACGCTGATCTCGGACAATATGGCCGGGGCCATCATGTCGCAGGGCAAGATAGGAGCCGTCATCGTCGGCGCCGACCGCATCGCCGCGAACGGTGACACTGCCAATAAGGTCGGCACGTACTCGGTGGCGATCCTCGCCAAGGAGCACGGCATCCCGTTCTACGTCGCCGCGCCTATCTCGACCGTGGATCTCGAGACGCCGGATGGAAGCACAATCCCTATCGAACAGCGCGCCTCGACCGAAGTCACCCATCTCGCCGGGAAACAAATCGCGCCGGACAATTGCAAGGTCGAGAATCCGGCATTCGACGTGACGCCGGCAAAGTACATCGCCGCAATCATCACTGAACGCGGCGTGGCGAAGGCTCCGTTTGGAGAATCGCTGCGCAACCTGGCCGATGCGGTCGACGCTGTTTCCAGGTAGCATAGCAACTCTGGCACACAGGGGCGGGGCATCCCTGGCTTGGATGGAGTTCGCATAGCAGAACCATCCGAAGTGTCAGGGAACAAAACCGGAACTTGCCTCGTATCATTCGGCAGGAGGAATGCGCGTCATGACGTTCTTGCTATGGCTTGTTCTGCTGGTCTTCTGCTGGCCGTTGGCGCTGCTCGCAATCGTGCTGTATCCCCTCGTGTGGCTGCTGTTGCTGCCCTTCCGCCTGATTGGCATCGCTGTGGATGGCGTGCTCGAACTAGTGAAAGCCATCGTGCTACTGCCTGCACGCGTGTTGCGCGGTCCCGCGCGAGCATAAGGAAGCCGGAGCTTCTGGCTCCGGCGTATTCAGTCCAGGCGCGCTCAGAAACTCATCGTCTTAAGCGTTGGGCTGATGACCAGCGCGGGTTCTGTAGCGGCCTGCACTTCCTCAATGCTGATGCCGGGAGCGATCTCCTCCAGCACGAGTCCCTGCCCGTGGACTACCTTGATGTAGCCCATTTCCGTGACGATGGTATCGACAACCTTTAGCCCGGTGATCGGGAGCGTGCAACGCTTGAGTATCTTTGGCTGACCGTCACGAGTGGTGTGCTCCATGGCAACGACGACGCGTTTCGCCGACGCAACCAGATCCATGGCACCGCCCATGCCCTTCACCATCTTGCCGGGGATCATCCAGTTCGCCAGGTTACCCTCTTCATCCACTTCCATTGCGCCGAGCACGCTGAAGTCTATGTGCCCGCCACGAATCATGCCAAAGGATTCCGCGCTGGAGAAGAACGCCGTGCCGGGAATTTCGGTGACGGTTTCCTTGCCGGCGTTGATCAGGTCGGGGTCTTCCGTGCCATCCACCGGGTAAGGGCCAACACCGAGCATACCGTTCTCGCTTTGCAGAACTACGTCGATGTCATCCGGCACGTAGTTTGCGACCAGCGTCGGCATCCCGATACCGAGGTTGACGTAGAAGCCGTCGCGAAGTTCCTGCGCCACGCGCTTGACGATCAACTCGCGTTTCGCGGGATCCATCTGCTTGCCCAACTTTGAAACCATTCCGCCGCCCATAGTCTCCGTCCTCACTCCTTCGTCGCCCCCGTGTCAGGCTGTGGCCTTCCGTACTGTACGGCGCTCGATGCGCTTCTCTTCAGCAACGGCTTGGAAAATGCGTTTAACGTAAATGCTCGGCGTGTGTACCTGCTCGGGTGGAATCTCACCGGGATCGACCAGGTGCTCGACCTCGGCGATGGTCACCTTGGCGGCTGCCGCCATTATCGGATTGAAATTCTGAGCTGTCTTTCGATAAACGAGATTGCCCCACTTATCGCCCTTCCACGCCTTGACAAGCGCGAAGTCTGCGCGCAACCAGCGTTCCATGACGTAGAGCCGGCCATCGAACTCGCGCGTGTCCTTACCTTCCGCAACGATGGTGCCAACACCGGTGGGCGTGAAGAACGCCGGGATGCCAGCGCCGCCTGCGCGGATACGTTCGGCAAAGGTGCCTTGAGGAATCAGCTCCAGGTCGATACGGCCGCCCAACACCATCTCCTCCAGCAGGCGATTCTCGCCGACGTAGCTGCCCTTATGGCTCGTAATCTGACCACTGCGTAAAAGCAGTCCGAGACCGAAATCGTCGACACCTACATTGTTGCTGATGGTGTGAAGGTTCTTGACGCCCTTCTTGACAAGGGCGGAGATCAGATTTTCAGGGATGCCACATAGGCCGAAGCCACCGACCATGAGCGTGGCGCCATCGCGGATATCGAAGATGGCGTCTTCAGCGTTCGCAAAGACTTTGTTCATGATGTTCGCGCCGTAAACGACAACACAAATTGTGAGATGCAGACCGAGATAAAACGGGTGGACCGCTGTAAGGGACCCCACATCCACTTCAACAGCGAGAGGTGATTCTAACCACGGTACTGCGTTGACGCAAATCTTTGTGTCAAAAATGCAGGGCTGAAGGTGTGCCGTGTTCAAAGAATCGGTCTTGTTCAGCCTGCTAGAACTTCGGCGGTTCGAACTCATCTTTCGCCTTGGGCGGCAGGAAGAGTTCGTGCGCGCGCTCGAACTCTCCCTGCAACCCGCGCGTCCTCAGGTTCTCCCGAAGGTGCGCCAGTCGTTGCTCCACCTTGAGCAGCGCATCGTGCAGGTTTTGTGTGTTCGTGAAAGCGATGTCTCGCCACATGCCGTACGGGCTCCTGGCGATGCGCGTCATGTCGCGCAGTGCTGGTCCGCTGAGCGCATCGCGGGCCACATCGCCCCCGACCTCGTCGGCGACGCAGGCCGCCAGCGCCGTCGATAGCATCTGCGGAAGATGACTGACGTAGGCGCATATCCGGTCGTGACGCTCCGGGCTGATCATCACCACTTGCGCGCCGATCGATTCCAGCAGTCGCATGTATTCGCCATGCAGGCTTCGCGTGAACTCCGGTCGCACGGCAGCCGAGGCGCCGCCCGCTGGCGCGATAACCCAGGTCGCATTCGCAAAGAGGTCCGCCTGCGCCTGCTCGATGCCGCCGGTCTCTTTGCCGGAGATGGGATGCCCCGGAAGGAAGCGTCTCGACCCAGCGTCACCGAAGACCTGCTGTGCGCGCGCAACGATTTCAACCTTGGTGCTGCCGGTGTCGGTGATGAGCACGTCCGGCGATAGCACGGGACCGAGCCGCTCGATGTGGTCGATGATGGAACCGATTGGCGTGGCAAGCATGACCAACTGACTGCCTTCGCAAGCGCGGACGGGATCGACCTCGCCGGCATTGATGGCGCCCAACTTCAGCGCGCGTTCAAGAACGTCAGGCCGGTCACATCCGACGATACGTCCGCCGAACCCCGCTGCCTTGATCGCCAGCGCGAATGAGCCGCCGATAAGGCCGGTGCCTACGATGGTGATCTGCTCGATTTGCATCTGAAGATTGTACGTGCGCGAAGACACTTAAGCGATGGTGCGTTCGACTGCGGGAGCGATGATGCGCAACTGCTGCATGAGTTCGCTGAACTGCTCGGGATAGAGTGATTGCGCGCCGTCGCTGAGGGCCTTGTCGGGCGCGGGATGCACCTCGATGAGCAGCGCATCGGCTCCGGCTGCGACGGAAGCACGCGCCATAGGAGCAACCTTATCGCGACGCCCGGTGCCATGCGAGGGATCGGCCGTCATGGGCAGGTGAGAGAGTTTATGAACGATGGGGATAGCCGAAATGTCCATCGTGTTGCGCGTGTAAGTTTCAAACGTGCGAATGCCGCGTTCGCACAGAATGACGTCGTAGTTGCCACCAGCGAGGATGTACTCGGATGAGAGTAGAAGCTCCTCGATCGTTGCGGCGATGCCGCGCTTCAAAAGCACGGGCTTGCGCACGTTGCCGAGCTCCCGCAGCAGATTGAAGTTCTGCATATTCCGCGCGCCTACCTGGAGAATGTCGACGTACGACAGCATGGTGTCGATCTGCGAAATCTCCATGACTTCGCTGATGGCCAGGAGCCCGTGCGCGTCCGCCGCTTCGCGCAGCAACTTCAAGCCTTCGAGCCCCAGGCCCTGGAAGGCATAGGGCGATGAGCGAGGTTTGAACGCGCCTCCTCGTAATACGCGCGCGCCGTTCCGGCTCACCAGCTCCGCTGACGCAAAGATCTGCTCGCGCGACTCCACCGAACACGGTCCGGCCATGACGACCACGGACTCGCCACCAATTTCGACTCCGTTCGCAAACCGCACACGCGTGCCTTCGGGACGGAAGCTGCGTCCCGCCAACTTGTATGGCGATGAGATGCGGTGCACTTCCTGTACGCCCGGCAGCAACTCCAGCATCCGCATGTCGAAGTCGACGCGCGCGCCAACCACGCCCAGCACCGTCTGACGCACGCCGGTGCTGCGGTGCACCGTGAGGCCCAGCTCGACCAGGGTGTCGATCACATGCTGGATCTGATCCTCACTCGCCGAATCTGCCATCGCTACGATCATGCTGTTTTGTTCTCGCGCGCTTGCGCGAACTCAGTCCTGCGGATCCAGCTCGGTTTCACCCGATACATTGGGCACTTTCGCACCAATCTCTTGCGTTTGAATGTTGCGCATTACGTCGATGATGCGCTCGTAAACCTGCTTAAGTTCGGAATCAACGAGCGGGCCGCGATTTGCGCGTTGCACGTTCTCGAAGATGATCTTCTCACGGTCAGGTTCATAGATGCGCGCCTGCGTCTGCCGCTTCAGTCGACCGATCTCGCGCGCAGCTTTGGCGCGTTCGTTCAGTAACTCCACGAGTCGTGCGTCAACTTCATCGATCTTCTTGCGCCAGCCGTTGATGTCCATCGCTGCTGTCGTTGCGAACTCCGTCTCACGTTTGATTTTACAATGCCGAAGCGCCAGCCGGTGTCGCTCCCCAGCGCCGGCGCGAGCTGACAAGACGGTGTACGAATGACGCGACCGCTTCCGCTGGCTCGTCCGGATTGCGTTCGATGGTTTGCACGATGGCCGAACCGACTACAGCCGCATCCGCAAAGCGTCCAACGGACGTGAATTGCTCCGCCGTCGAAATTCCGAAACCGACTGCGATGGGAAGGCCGGTGAACTTGCGTAGACGAGCAACCAGGCCCTCAGCATCACCGGTCAGTTCCTTCTGCGTACCGGTCACTCCCGTGCGCGAGACGGCGTAAACAAATCCAGTGCTGGCGTTGGCGATGCTGTGCAGGCGATCGTCAGGGCTGGTGGGCGACGCCAGGAATACCGTCGCCAGCGACTGCGCGCGCATGTGGCGTATGTAGTCGCCAGCTTCCTCAATCGGCAAGTCGGTGACGAGCGCGCCATCAACCCCTGCCTCGCGCGCGTCGCGGCAGAAGCGTTCCACTCCGTAGCGCATGATGGGGTTCATGTAGGAGAAGACGATCAACCCGGCTCTGGAGCGCTCGCGTATCTCGCGCGCAATCTGCAGTACGTCAGCGAGCGTCGTCTTCTTCGTAATCGCACGCTCACTGGCGCGCTGAATGACGGGACCGTCCGCGACGGGGTCGCTGAACGGAACGCCAAGTTCGATGATGTCTGCACCGGCTCCAATGGCAGCCAGCGCGATGTCGCGCGTCGCCTTTACCGATGGATCACCACAAGTCAGATAAACGACAAGTCCCGGACGGTTTGCAAATTCCATGGCCATAAAAATTTATAAATTACGATTGTGCGTACTTGCTGACCCAGTCATCGTGTTCGCGCTGGAGTACTTTGTCAATCCATCCGACGTAGCGTCGGCCACTTGCATCCTTGCCGATCCACACACGCGTGGAAGGCTCAATCTTTGTGTCTCCAGCCTCGCTGAAGATAAGAGAATCCTGGCCCTGAAGTGCCGCCTTAAACTGTTCGAGGTTGTCAGTGTAGAACTGCGTCGTCATCAGGCGGTCATTGAAAAACGTCATGACCAGCTCGCCCTTGCTTGCGTTGTGCGGCCAGTTCTTTTTCGAAATCGTAAAGATACGAAACGGTGGCCGCTTGTCGCTGGGGAGCGGACGCCTGTCTTCCAGCACATCCCAGTTACCGGCCTCCAACTCGAGCACCCGCTGCGCCGTCTGCAAGCTCTGTCCGCTGTATAACGGAGCGATAAGTTTTGATGGTTTGTGCTCGCCTTCCCTGCGGCACGCGCCCAGCAACAGCACTAACACGATTGCAACAACGTACGCTCTGCGATTCATGACACTCGCTCTTTCATACAGCGCCACCGCTCAGAATTTCAGCTTCTCGCGCAGGATTCCAATGTCCTTGTCGCCACGGCCGCTGACGTTCACGATAATGATGTCCGTCTTCCTCATCCTCGGCGCGCGCTTCACGCACTCGGCAACGGCGTGCGATGACTCCAGCGCAGGAATGATTCCCTCCGTCCGCGCCAGCAGACTACAGGCCGCAAGCGCTTCGTCGTCGCTGGCGGAAACATACTCCGCCCGGCCGGTGTCCGCGAGCATCGCGTGTTCAGGACCGATCGCCGCATAGTCAAGGCCGGCGGAAACCGAGTGTGTTGCGGCAATCTGTCCGGCATCGTCCTGTAGCACGTAGGAGTATGTCCCCTGCAGAACGCCTGGCGCTCCTCCGCTCATTCGAGCAGCATGTTCGCCAAGCGCCTTGCCGCGTCCGCCCGCTTCCACTCCGATCAGTTGCACGCGCTTTTCGCCGATGAAATCGTAGAACACGCCAATGGCGTTGGAGCCTCCACCAACGCACGCGATGATTGCCGTCGGCAGCTTGCCTTCGGCATTCATAATCTGCTCGCGCGCTTCCTGCCCAATGATGCGATGGAAATCGCGCACCATCATAGGGTACGGATGTGCACCAAGCACGCTGCCCAGAAGGTAATGCGTACTGCTCACGTTCGTGACCCAGTCACGCATGGCTTCGTTGATAGCGTCCTTCAGCGTGCGCGATCCAGACTCGACGCCGCGCACTTCCGCACCCAGTAATCTCATGCGAAATACGTTCAGTTCCTGGCGGCGCATGTCCTCCGTGCCCATGTAGACCACGCACTCCATACCCATGAGAGCACAGACGGTCGCGGTGGCGACACCGTGCTGGCCAGCGCCGGTTTCGGCGATGATGCGATGCTTGCCCATGCGGCGCGCGAGCAGTCCCTGTCCGAGGCAGTTGTTGATCTTGTGCGCGCCGGTGTGCAGAAGGTCTTCGCGCTTCAGGTATATCTTCGCCCCGCCAAGTTTTCGGGTCAGGTTCGCGGCGAAGGATAAAGCCGTGGGACGCCCCGCGTATTCACGTAACAGCCGCTGCAACTCATCCTGAAAGCTGCGGTCGTGTTTGGCGCGCTCGTAGGCTTGTTCCAATTCCTGTAGCGCCGCCATGAGCGTTTCCGGCACGTAGCGCCCGCCGTACGCTCCGAAGCGCCCAGCGGTGGCGGAGACCTTCGCGGCACGTGGCGCGAGCTTCGCTTTGCGGTTTGTCTCAGGCTTCTTCTTCGTGCGTTTAACAGCCGTTTTCGATTCGCGCACAGCCATTCAGTCAGCTTCTCTTCTCTGCCTGTCGCACTGCGTCGACAAAGGCGTTCATCTTTTCGAAATCTTTCTTGCCGGGTTCGCGCTCGACCCCGCTTGCTACATCTACACCCCAAGGGCGCAAGATCGAGATTGCAGCGCTCACATTTTCAGGCCGCAACCCGCCGGCGACAATGACACGAACGTGCACGGAGACGCCCGCGAGAAGTTCCGCGACCTGCTGCCAGTCGAATGTTGTTCCGGTCCCGCCGCGTGTTTTCGAGGTAACGGAGTCAAGCAGTACTGTATCCACGCCGCTGCCTTCCGCAAACTCACGTACAACGGATTCCATTCCGTCCACGACGTGAACTGTCTTGATGATTTTCAGCGTCTGCGGTTGCGCATTCGTACGTTTCGTAAACAACTCGCGCGCGAACTGTGCGTCCTCATCGCCGTGCAACTGCACGGCCGTGAGTCCGGCGCGCTGCGCCACGTTGCGGATAACGTCGGCTCGCTCGTTCGAGAACACGCCGACCTTCTCGATATGCGGCGGTAATTCCGCCGTGATCGCGGCAGCCGTGGCTACGTCGATGCGGCGCGTGCTGGGCGCGAAGATCAGGCCGACGGCGTCCGCGCCGGCGCGCACGGCGGCACGCGCGTCGTCGGCGTTCGTCATGGCGCACAATTTCACCCAGGTCACCGGCTTGCTCCCGCAGCGCCGGTCGCAGAAATCAACTTCTTCAACTCGTCACCCGGCATCTCGGCGCTCATAAGCTGCTCGCCGATGAGGAACGCCTGATACCCGTCGTCGCGGAGGCGTTGGAGATCCTCGGCATTCCTGATTCCGCTCTCGGCGACGCGAAGGGCGTTCGCAGGAAGTTTGGCCACGAGATCCGTGAAAGTACGCAGATCCACAGACATAGTCCGGAGATTGCGGCTGTTCACGCCAATGATGTCGGCTCCGGCGTCGCACGCGCGCTGCACTTCTTCGGCGTCGTGCGTTTCGCAGAGCACGTCCAACTGAAGTTCGCGGGCACGTACGGAGAGGCGAATCAGCTCGGCCTGGCTCAAGGCGGCGACGATCAGCAGCACGGCGTCCGCACGGTTCGCGCGTGCTTCCAGCAACTGGAACTCATCGACTATGAAGTCTTTTCGCAGGCATGGCATGTCCGTCGCAGCCGAGGCTTCGCAGAGATTTGCGAGCGAGCCTTGAAAGTAATCTTCTTCCGTCAGTACCGAAAGCGCGACAGCACCGGCTGTTTCGAGTTGGTTCGCGATTCCGGCCACATGAAAGGGACTGCGGATGAGCCCACGCGAGGGCGAAGCCTTCTTCAACTCGGCGATGACGGCAACGCGAGTGCGCGCAGCTTCGACGAGTGCGCATCGAAAGCCGCGGGGCGAGTGCGCCGCAGCGCGTGTCTCCAGACCCGCCATATTGGCGGTGCTTTTCGCTTCAACCAGGCGGCTGCGAACTGCCGCTACAATTTCTTCAAGTTTCACTGGCATAGGTTGTTCATTTCAGTATAACTGCCGATTTCACGACGGAAGCGCATTGTTGGCCCACAACCTGGCAAAGCACCCGCCGTGCCCCGCAATCTTCACTTGACATGGTTTTTCAGTTGGACTAGCGTACGCGCCCAGCGTCGCCGTTGAGCGGAGACAATCGGAGGGATCGATATGCAGAGGCCTACGGGCGTGACGGTACTGGCAATTCTCCACTTCATCTCGGCGGCTTTTCTTCTCTTGATCAGCGGTGGTCTGCTCCTCGGAGGCGGCATGGTCGGAGCCGTTCTCGGAGGCACGGCGGCCGGCGAACACTCCATGGCTGGCGGACTCGGACTCGGCCTGCTGCTCGGAGGATTGGGGAGCGCGGTGTTCTTTGTTCTTGCCGGTATATCAGCCGTACTGGGCTGGGGACTGTTTTCGCTGATGAACTGGGCGCGCATCATCAGCATCGTCTTCGCCGCGATTGGAGCCGTTTCGAATGCAGCGAGACTGCTCGTGTCGCTCATTCACTTCCATATCTTCGGCGTTTTGTGGAGCGTCGTCATGTTCGGCATCGACGCCCTGATTATCTGGTACCTTGTGCAGCCACACGTGAAAGCCGCATTCGAACAACGTACGCAGAGGACCATCATCGCAAGCTAACTGAGGTCGTGGGCTCAGGACTGCCGCCTTGGCGGCCGCTTTTGCGGAGGCAGAATCGACATCGCGAGGAAATGTTATTGCACGCTGGCAATAGTTCGGGACCGGCACGCTGCCTCCCCCAAGCCAGCACACCAGTCCCGTCTATCTGGTCAGGCGTTCTCAACTTCAGGAACACAACCCGCCAGCATTCCCTTACAGTCAGTAGTGCACCTGCACACCAAAACGTTTCAGGAAAAGTGAATTTTTTTCATGCTGGGTAAGGAGAGTACCTCAGCAGCTAGACCTTGCACGTCGTTTCGACTTTTTATGCTGACCTATTCTCATTCAGCCGCTTACGACCCGGAATAAAGCTGGAAGGGCGCCCAATAGAACGGGCGGCGATAGACGGAATTGGAGTGCAGCATTGCCAGCTTAGCTGAGCGCAGGGCAGTTGCTGGGTCTTTGCCCTTGCCCATCTCGGAATAGAGTCCATCCATCAACTGAGGAGTCGAGGCATCGTTCACTTCCCAGAGGGCGGCAATGACGTGATGGGCGCCAGCGCGCAGGAACGCCCAGGACAATCCAACAAGTCCCTCGCCCGAGTAGGCGCGAGTGCCGGCGCCATGGCAGGCCGAGATCGTCACCAGGTCCGCCGAGAGCGGCTGCTGCATGATGTCGCGCGCGTACAGCTTCGAGTTGTCGCCGTCCTTCGAGAGAATGATGCTGGAATCCAGCGGACTCGTGCGGCTCGCCGTGGCGTGCGCGACAAAATGAATATACGAATACGCACCGGCATTGCTCGCCGCGTATGCTCGTGGCTTTGCCTCGCCGGCGGCAAGGACCAGGCGCAGTTCGGGCGCGAAGTGCTCTTCGACGCGCTTCAGTTCCTGGGCGGCCTGCGGAAGCGGTGGGAACTCGCTCTCCGTGTACTTCGGATCGCCGATGAGAAGAAGATTTTTCGCACGCGAGGGATGCTTGCGCGCCGGAGCCGCGAGCAGCGCGATCGAACTGCCATTGGTAATGACCGCATCCTCGATCCAGTAATGAAGCTGCTGTCCCGGCACGAGAAGGGTTTCGAAGTTCAGCGCGTGCAGCGGTCCGTCGGCGAGTACGATGACCCGCGAGCCGGGGGCGAGCAGTTTCTGAGCGGGCGCGACGAGAACGTTATAGAGCTCCTGCCCTGTCGTATTGGCTGCTTCACGAACGTCGCGCGGACCCATCAGCACATTGCGGTAATCCTGTAGCTTGGTGATGATGTCGGTGTCGGATGGCAGCCGGAACAACTCGGTCCGCGACGGCGACACGGCCCAGAGATATGACTGACCGGGCTTCAGCCAGTAGTACAGCAGAACTGCCTTATGCTTGCCGGCGACGAGGACGGGTTTGAAAGCCGTCGCTTTCGGATCGGCGTCCAGTCCAAGTCCTTCCGCTAACGTGCGCGCACGACTGTGTTCGGCGACCCTTAGCGCCTCTTCGGTCCGATGGTTGGCGATGAGGAAATCGATGTAGTCGTTGTAGAAGCGCTTGGCGCTGCCGAGAAACGACAGGCGCTGCTCTTCTTTCTTGATCCCCGAACGCGCGCTGTCGATGGTCCTGAGGGCCGTCCGAAACTGTGCATCAGCGCGTGCAGTGTTTCGCTGGGCCGCGTATAGATTTCCCAGTTCGGCCTGCGCCTCCCACCTGAGCGACACGTTCTCACCGGCTTCGTGTACGACGCGCTGCAGCATCCTGATAGCGCCGGCACGGTCGTTGCGACCGGCTGCGATGCGCGCCGCGTTCTGCGACGAGTACAGTGCCGACGTGGCGTCGCCGATCGCACGCTTCATCTCAAACGCTTCCCGGTTGTACTGCTCGGCACGGTCGAAGTCGCGTGTCTCAATCGCGGTCGCGGCAAGATTGCTCAGGGCAATCGAGGCGGCACTCTTGTTCTCCAGCTTTCGGGCAATCTCCAGCGCCCGCCGGTAGTAGTTCGCGGCCTCGGCGTATTCACGCTGCTCGTAGTGGATGCTGCCGATGTTGGTGAGCCAGAGGAGTTGGTCTTTTAGAAGCCCGAGCTGCGCGGCAAGCGATTCGGATTCGGTAAAGAGCGACAGCGCTTTTTCGGTGTCACCCATCTTGAAATAGCACCAGCCGAGGTTGCCGAGCGTTTTCGATGTTTGTGTTTTGTTACCTAGCTTTTCAGAAATATTGCGGGACTGGGTCAGCCAGTCGATGGCTTGGTCATAGTGCTGACGCCTCAGCGCAATCACGCCGAGACTTCCAAGAGCATTCGCCTGAACAAATTGTTTATTGCGGTCTCGTGCGATTGCAAGCGAGCGCAACAGGTGGCGCTCACCAGCGGGTAGGTCATTTCGCAGAATCGAAAGAGCCCCCTGCGCCAAATTCACATCGGCAAGCAAATCGGGATGCCTGGCGGTTGCGAGTTGCTGAGCCTCTGACAAGCGGCTCTCCGCCTCATTAAACCGCTGGAGATAGTAGTTGGCTGCTCCCTGTGTGATTTTCAGTCGAATAGAAATTTCGTCCGATGCGAGTGACACAGGCAGATTTTCTTCGAGCAGAGCGATGGATTCCTTGCTCTTGCCTTGCCAGATGAGTGTTTCGGCTTTGAGAACGCGGAAGCGCCACGCTGAATCAGGATTGCTGTACTGGAATTTAGTCCAGCCTTGGTCGGCTAGCAGGAACGCCTGCGGTAGTTCGCCACGTTCGAATGTCGCTCGCGCCTCGTGGAAAAGCGCTTCTGGGTTTCTCTGGGAAAGGCGATTACATCCGGCCAACCCCAACAGAGCGCAAACAATTACAGTTCCGACCGGAGGCAAAGGGATGCGCTGTGTTCGCACACAAATCGCGTGTAGTAAACGGCTAGCCATATGGTTGGTTGAATCAGCGACAAACGATAGGATCTTTTGTGGAAGAAGGCAATAGCGGATGGTTTTGGGCAGGTTGGGGCTTCCTGGGATTGGTGATCGACCAATCCCAGGTCTAGGTCAGAATTGCACTAGGCTAGAAATCCGGATTGGCAAAGGGCCAATCCCTAAAGAGCACACAACACAGTTACGGGTAGAGCGTACCGTTGCCCTCGATGCCGGCGACCGTCACGTCTCCACCCACCGGTGAGCCCATCGCCAGGCGCATCATCGTGAGACGCCGCGAATTTTCTTTCATCAGGATTTCGCCCAGGAAGATGGTTCCAAAGTTCGCCACGATTATCACGTTGCCGTAAATCTGAACGTCAGGGCAGGCGCACTTGATGGACTTGATCAGCGAGCACGGTATGATTCCCTTGGACTCCGGCAGAGCCCCCCGAGGAGTCACCCACTTATAGCGCTGTTTCAGCCATTCCGGCGCATTTCCATCAACGTCGTCCCAGAGAAAGCGCTTCTGCGCCGTCTTCCGGAAGTCAGGGTCGTCCTGGTATTTTTTCTTGAACTTGTCCTGGGTGTCGAGGTTGGCGAAAAGGCTCAAGTCGAGTTCGACTTCGACCGGGTAACCGGCAATCTGTAAGTTCACGAACTCGCTGCCGGCCGCGACGATGCAGCCCTCGGTGTCGTCCGGTTTGCATTTCGACGAGAGCCGAGCCACGATGCGGTCGGCGGTGACCACATTGTTGATATTCAGGCCTTCAATGGTTGCGGTGATCTCGGTGTTGTGTGCGCCGTCCAGTTCGTCTCGCTTGCCTGAGACTTCGCCGCTCGCGCTCTTGTAGCCGATGATGTCTTGAAGTTTGTACTCGCCGGCCTTCGCTGAGCCGTAGCCGCCTGTAATGGGCAGCGACGTCGCCGCGACAGGATCAAGGGTTTGGCTGATGGGCCAGCGAATCTCGCCGCCTAATGCGCAACCGTTGGCATTGTAGAAAAAGGTCTTTGCAGTATCCATACACTCCAGTCTGTTGTCTCCGAAGTTTCGGAACTACTCGTCGATTTGAATTACTTGACCCGCACTGCGAAAGGAAGCCGTGCGACTTCCTGCCCCGGTGTGCTTGCCGCTTGCTCATTACGGTTTCCAAGCACGACGAGATAATACTGCCCGGATTCGAGTGTGGCACCAGGAATCAGCAACTGAACGGAATCCCGCGCCTGTTGCGCTGGGACGCCTACAGAAAACAGCCGCTTGCCAGACTCGCTCTGCACTTCGCAGGAATACGACGAGAATTCGCTGCTGGAGGGAATATCGAAATAAAGCCCGAAGGGAGTGTTCTTTTCGACCGCGATCGTAATGCCGGACCCGCTTCGAGACCCGGCTGTTACCAGAGAGAAGGTCGCAAGCGCTTGCGGAGCCGCGGCGGACTTCCCGCGATTCATCCTCGGAATTGTGACAAAGTTCTGGTAGCCAACAACGACAAGCAATATCGCCAGGAGCGGCGCGGCGTACGCCGGACGCAGCCAGGCAAACCAACTGCGCTTGTTGTCCACGGCCGCTTCGGCTTTCCTGGGCGCCAACTCCGCGCGCAGAACCTCGCGGACGTTGTCCACGAAAACGGCGGCAGACTTCACGTCCGCTGCACATTCTTCACATGAAAAGTAGTGATCCTCGAAAGCATCACGTTCGCTCGCAGTGAGTTCGCCGAGCAGATACTTTTCAGCCGCGATCATCTTGATTGCTTCAGAATGATCCATAGAATCCTGCACCCTTCGAAGCGCTTACCGATGGGGGTGGCGGCACCCGTAAACGGGTTCGGCAACATAGACCTTCATTGCCTGTGAATAAGTGATTCAAGAGTCGCAATCGTTTCGCCTCAAACCTATTTACTTGCAAAAAAACTCGGCAGTCCCGCCTGGGCATATTTCGCCCTGAACTGTGTTTTTGCTCGATGAAGCAAGACCCGCAGGTAGTCCCGGTCAACGCCGAAGTCCTTACACACCTGGTCTTTACTCTGTTCCTCAAGGAAGACCGCCCGCAGCACGCGACGATCCCGCTCCGCCAGGCCGTCCAGAATCTGCTCAACCATGCGCTTCGCCTCGTCAGAAACCAGCTTCCGGTCGAGATCGATGGTCTTGTCCGGCGGATCGTCTCCGTCCTCAAGGCTCTCGGTGCGGGCATTCGCTCTGTACTGTTCAAGAAGAACGTTGTTGCAGACGGAATTAACAAAAGCGCCCAGGCGTTCCGGATGATCTATGCCACGGTCTTTCTTGAGGATTGCCAGCACGCGAACGAAAGTTTCTTGCCGGACGTCTTCAATCAAGTCGTGCGACAGAAACCTGGCTCGCAGCTTGATGACGAGAAGCTCGCTGAAATAATTGACGAAGTGCTGCTGTGCAGCCGGATCTCCGGCTTTGAGGCCCTGCACATATGCTTCGTCAAATGTGTACAAAACCACGTTCAGCCTCTCGGATTTAGCCTCAGGAGTATAACCGTTTGAATCGTAAGCACAAAAGCATCCTTTCTTGCCGACGGGGTAGGAACGTAGTGGCGTCCCTTCGGAATCTGTGCCGGTAGAACTTCTATAAAAAGAAGGCTCTCCGGCGCGGAGAGCCTTTTGGAATATCAGTCAAAACTACCGGGCGGTGGCGACCAGTTCCTTAGTGGCTTTCTCGTTCTTCGAGCGCATCAGTTCGGCGGCCTTCTGCGCGATGTGTTCGGCGGAGACTTCGAACTCCTTTACCAGTTCCCACGGTGCGCCGGAGTCGCCGAAGCGGTCTTTCACGCCGATGTAGCCCGTGATGACCGGAGTGCGGTAGAGCTCGGGGCTCTCCATGATCGCGCCCGCCACGCGCCAGCCCAGTGCGCCGATCTGGTGCTCTTCCGCCGTCACTACAACGCCGGTGTCCTTCGCCGCGTGCAGGATGGCCGCTTCGTCGATCGGCTTCATGGTGTGCATGTTGATGACGCGCGTCTCGTAGCCGAAATCCTTTTTCAGGATGTACGCGGCACGCATCGCCTCTGGAACCATCGGTCCGCAAGCGATGATCGTCAGGTCCTCGTTCTCGTTCTTGTAATCACTCTCAAGAACGGTTTCGAACGCCTCGACAAAGTTATCGTTCTCACTCCGCAGACGTATGACGTTGGCTTTGCCGAAGACGAAAGGCGTGCTGGCATCGCTGACGATCGGGGTTGCTTCACGCGCGAAGCGCACGTACTTCGGCCCGACGTGCTGCATGAGGAGATAACTGGTTGCCTTCTTCGCTTCAACCGAATCGGCGGGAACTACGACCGTCATGTTCGGCAGGCTGCACATCGCAAACAGGTCTTCGAGGGCCTGGTGGGTTGCGCCGTCAGGACCGACGCTGACGCCGCCGTGCGCGCCCGCAATCATCACGTTGAAGTTGCCGTAACAGATTGAGACGCGGATCTGGTCCAGGTTGCGCGCCGCCGCGAAAGTCGCATAGGTGCCAAAGACTGGCAGTTTGCCTTCCTTGGCTAAACCTACGGCTGCTGCCGTCGCCGACTGCTCGGCGATGCCCATCGAAAGCCACCGTTCTTTGCGTTCCGGATTCTTGGCGTAGAACTCGCTGATCGTGATCGAGCCTGAAATATCCAGCCCAAGACACACGATGCGCGGATCATCGCCGTTTGCTGCCAATGACTCGCCAAAGCCCATGCGGGTAGGCTTCATGGCAACCTTCATCGTGCTGTCGGCGTTCCACCAGTAGTTGCGGGTGAACTTCGGCATCTTGGCTTCGAGCTTTTTGTCCACCTGTGCCTGGTACGCCTTCGCGTGCGCGAACATCGCTTCGTAAGGAACCTTGTTTTCTACGCCGAGTTCGATCAAGCCCTTCATCATCTCTTCGCGGTTCGGAGCCTTGCCGTGCCACCCGGCAACATTCTCGCAGAAGCTGACGCCCTTGCCCTTTACGGTATCGCAAAGCAACAGCGTGGGCTTGCCGTTCTTGTTGTTCTTGGCTCCGGTGAGGCCGTCCACCACCTGCTTCATGTCGTGGCCGTTAATGCGAATCACGTTCCACCCGAACGCCCTGTACTTGTCGGCGACCGGTTCGATCTTCATCACGTCTTCGACCTTGCCGTCGATCTGCAGGCCGTTGTTGTCGATAATTCCGATAACGTTGTCCAGTTTGTAGTGTGCCGCTTCCATCGCGGCTTCCCAGATCTGGCCTTCCTGCTGTTCGCCGTCTCCCATGATGCAGAAGACGTGGTAATTCTTCTTGTCCAGCTTGGCAGCGATCGCGTTGCCAACGGCGATTGAGAGCCCTTGTCCCAACGAACCGCTGGAGCACTCCACGCCCGGCAGTTTGAGCCAGTGCGGATGGCCCTGGAACGGCGATGAAAGCTTGCGCAGCAGCGCCACATCCTGCTTCTCGCAGAAGCCGGCAAATGCCAGTCCGATGTAAAGCGCGGGCGCCTTGTGTCCACCCGACCAAATGATGCGGTCGCGGTCTTCCCACATGGCGTTCTGGGGATCCTGGTCGGCGACTTTCAGGTACAGAGCCGCGGTGATGTCCATGATCGAGAGCGTCCCGCCTGCATGGCCGGATCCTGCGGCGCAAAGGGCCACCAGGTCGTAGCCGCGCATCTCGGCTGCCAGGTCGGTGAGTTCCTCGAGGGAGTAGTCCTTGATCAGTCTTCCGAGTTTGGAGTTGAGAAGTGCCATGTTTTCCTCGTGCCTGGGAATCTGCATTGGCAGAAACGTGCCAAAGCTGGCAGCAGGGAATGCATTCCGCTCAATCGGCGGCAGTCCCAGAACCGCCCTAAGCTAACCGTATTAGCCGCTTTAAGCAGTGAGCGACGTCACAATTTGCTTGTGACGCTAAAAGGGGACACCCATCGGGCTGCGCTACATCACGTCCAGCGAGGTATTTACTGCGGAGGCTCTGACTGATCTTGCTGTGGCTGATTGGGCTGTTGCCGTTGTTGCTGTTGCTGTTGTTGTTGCTGCTGGCGCTGGAGCATCTGCAACTCGCGGAGAAGCTGTTCGGGGCTCTTCACTTGTGGTTGGTTCGGATTGGCAGGAGTCGGGTTCGGCTCACCGGGCTGTGGCGTTGGCTGCTCAGCCGTAGGGGGAGTGGACTGCATGCCTGGGTTCTGCGATGCACCCGGGTTGACGACCTGCGGTACGGCTGGCGTTTCACCCGGTTGTGGCGTGCCCGGCTGCTGCTGCGGTTGATTATCTGGCGGCGGTTCTTCGGACGAGTTGTCCTCGCCCATCTCGCGCTCAGGAGCATTGTCTTGCTCGCTCTCGTTCCCCTCGTCAACTTCAACATCGGCAGCATCGGAATTCGCAGCTTGTCCGCTACGTATGTGCGGTTGCGCTCCTGAGTTCTGCGCTGAGACGGACTGTGAAGCAGAAGCCGAAGGGCCACTCTGTCGCTGCGTAAGGATGACGCGGTCGATTGCGCCGGGACGCTGTGCCGATCCAAGAATGATGTAGTCGAAACGTGAGCCGTTGAACAGCGATGCCAGCACGTCTTTCGGCTGTCCGGGACCGAGCTTCACCGCCACCCGCTCGGCGAGGTTGCTGGAAGGTGAATCGATGCTGGTGCCCATCGTGCGCTTCAGCGCGTTCAGGATGTCGCCGATAGTAGAGTTTTGCGATGCAATGCTGAGAAGACCGTTCTGATAACTTACCTGCGGCGCAGCCGCCGGCAACTGCTCCGGCGTTTGGGGCGGAGGCGGTTGTACGGGCGGCGGGTCCGTGCGCGTCTGCGTACGGGTCGCTTTCGGTTTAGCCTTGCGATTCTGCGTTCTTGCAGTGCCGCGCGCGGCTGGAGGCGCAGTTTGCGCCACTAGCACTCCCGAGAGTGCGGCGATGGCCACGAGTTTGAATGTAAGGCGTAGCATGAGGTGAAGCAATTCGCTGCGCTGGAGAGCCTTCTGCGCAGATTCTAGCACTCGGCAGGCGTCTCAATGGCCAGCCTCTTTGTAATTTTGATGCGAGCGTAGGATTAGCCAGGTGAATCTGTCGAGACATTCGGGCGGAAACGTGCAGCCTCGAACATCCAGGCCACGCTGTTTGCGCATCTACTTGGATGTATCCTTTTCTTTTCGTAGTTGCATCGAGCATTGATGCGGGAACGTTATAAAGCCATGATTCGCGATTATTTACGACTTTCGTATCGTTGCGTTCTGTTCCTCTTGATTTCGCTGGCGAGCGTCTTGCCCGTTGCGTCTCAAACCTGCACCATGGGGCCTGAGATGGACCCGGCGACGCGCAGTGCCGTAGAAAGCGCTGCCCATCAGTACTTCAACATGGCCGTGCAGGGTGACATTTTCGGCCTCAAGCAAAATTCCATACCGGCGATTGCCAACGATTTCAGTGGTATCGAACGGGCCGTGATAGACAACCGCGCTGTACTTTCCGGCGACCAGCCCGCAATTCGCAATACTTACCTGCTGGATCTTCCCGGCGCCGCCGCACAGGAGAGCGCAGAGTTCTTTTGCGGAGTCTTCGGCGCAAACGGGCAGACGCCAAACAGCGCAGGTTTCCGTATTCCTAATCTCCCGCCCGGCCGCTACGCCATCGTCGTACAGGACGTGCAGGGCACGAAGGGTCCCGCGGCGCTGACACTTGTTCTGCAACAGCTTTCAACCGGATGGAAGCTGGGAGGCTTCTACGCCAAGTTACTGCAGGTCGGCGGACATGATGGGGAGTGGTTCGCCAACATGGCTCGCGAGTTTAAAAACAAGGGACAGATGCACAATGCCTGGTTCTACTACATGCAGGCGCGCGACTTGCTTGCCCCCGTGCCGTTCATCAGCACTCTCAAATTGGACCGGCTCTACGATGAGGCCCAGCAGGTGATGCCGAAAGACATTCCGATCAGTGGCCCCGTCAACTTTGCCGGGTCCGATGGACGCACCTACGAGTTCACCTCTATGTTCCCGGTCGTCGTCGGCGACGAACTCAATCTTGTCGTGAGGTATCAATCGGCAGATGTTTCGGATAGTGCGAAAGCCTTCCAGGAGAACACGGCACTGATGCGGGCACTCGTGGCAAGATACCCAGAATATCGCGAAGGCTTCCAGGCCATCGTGGCCCGTGCGGTCGCGCCCAGCGGCCAGGACTACGGCACGCTGCTGGCGATGAAAGACATCAAGTAACGGTAAATGCAAGCGGAGTTCCTTTGCACTGTCTTGCTTCTACGCCGCCTCGCCCCCTTCCGCCCGACGCACCTCCGCTTGCGCCGATTTTGGAAACTCGAATCGGCACTCGACCGGCTTCTTATCGAGACGCAATCCCTGGAAGACGGGGGCACGCATCTTCACCGCACCGCTCTGCCCTTCATGCGTCCACTCCGTGAACTTAATCTCTGCAACGAGCTTTGGTTCCACAAAGTGCACCTGGCGTGTGCTCTCCACTTTCATGCCGAAGGGATTCCTCGTGGTCTCGATGTCCTGCAATCGCTTCCACATCTCGGCGTGCGTCCGCTCGCTGAAGCCGCTGCCCGCTTGTCCAACGTGAATAAAACGATTCCTGTCGTCATACAAGCCCAGCACGACGGATCCAAAATGCTCGCGTGAGCCCTTGGGATCGGTGTATCCGGCGATGACGCATTCCTGCGTGTGGGTGATCTTGATCTTCAGCCACTCGCGCGTGCGTTTCTGTATGTAGCAACTTGCGCGCCGCTTGCCAACAATGCCTTCCAGCTGCCGCTCGCGCGCCACCTTGAACAGTTGCCCCCCGTTGCCGGCAAAGTGCTCGGAGATGCGAAGACGGTCACTCTGCCGCACGATCTCGTTCAGCAGCTCTTTGCGCTTCTCCAGTTCGACGCGCATCAGGTTATAGCCGTCCAGGTAGAGCAAGTCGAAGGCGTAGTACAGCACCGGGATATCAGGGTTCGAGACGCGTATGCGTCTGCTGCCTTCTGCGGTCAGGCCCGTGCGCTGCTGCATCAGGCTGAAGCTCGATCGCCCTTGTTCATCGAGCGCCACAATCTCGCCATCCAGCACGGCGGTGTACGCTTCGATCGATGCGAAAAGGGAAGTCAGTTCGGGGTAACCGGTGGTGAGGTCGTTCTGGTTGCGCGAAACCAGACGCACTTGCCCATCTTCGATGAACGCCACGGCGCGATAGCCATCCCACTTCACTTCGAAAAGCCAATCTTTGTCATCGAAAGGCTCATCGACCAGCGTCGCCAGCATGGGATGAATTGCCTTTGGCATCGGCCCCGCCACCGCGCCTTTCAGGGATGCCAACTCGCCTCGTCTGTTTTCATCGGCTATCGCGGAGTTTTTTTTTACCGCGCTCTTCGGGCGTGTATTCACCGTCGTAGGCCGCAGTTCTCTAGCAGACTTCGGTTCGGCGACCGCCACTCGGCCCGTAGCCACGGCACTCCGCCCGACACTCTTCGCCGCCTTTTTCGCAGCCGCACTCGTCATCCTGCGCTCGTTGCTCTTTGCCGCGACGGTTGTATTCGCGACCGGGTTGGCGGCGTTCTTCGCGTTGGTTTTTGATCGTTTCACCGAAGCGGTATTGCCATCTGATCGTTTGTTGCGCACCAGCCTATCGTGCTTCGCTACCGAAGCTGCCAGCCAGTCGCTCTTCGCCGCTTGTCCCGGTACCGCCTTCCGGTTGCTCTCCCATTCTTCCGAACCCTCGTCGGCCGCGATGTCGTCCAGCGTGCGACGCGTCAGAACCGAATAGTCGTACTCATCGATGTTGTAGCCGGGCTGCACGGTATCATCGCGATGCTTGATTAGCAGCCACTCCGTCCCTTTACTCCCTGGCCTGCGCGAACGCATTTTCGCCAGCACAAATTCACCGTTGAGCTTTTCGCCATGCAGGCGGAACTTCAGGTCGCCCCTGCTCAGCATCTCCGACGCCCACTTCTCCATGTTGCCGGACTTGCTGCCCGATGTTCCGGAAGGTGTTTTTTCGTCCTCCTTCGGTGGCGATGGTTCCCACGTCCCCGTGTCCCAAACCATGACCGTGCCCGCTCCGTAGTTCCCCGGCGGGATGATGCCTTCGAAGTCGAAATAGGAGACGGGGTGATCCTCCACCTGCATTGCCAGCCGTTTATCTGCGGGATCGAGCGAAGGTCCTTTCGGCACCGCCCACGACTTCAGCACGCCCTCCATCTCCAGGCGGAAGTCATAGTGCAGATGCGAGGCCCTGTGCTTCTGCACGACGAAGCGGTGCCCAGTGCTCTCTTCCACTTTTGGCGGAGGCTCCGGCGTCTGCTCAAATTGGCGTTTGCGTTTGTACTCTTCCAGTGCCATGACGCTGGTTTAGATGTGAAATGCCACAGCGCTGCTGCAATCTGTTTCACGGACGTAACTTCACAACGGTCGCTGCTGCTGGACGTTTCGCGAGGCGACCTGCCGTTGCACAGCAAGAGGGCGAGCCGGCAGGCTCGCGCCTCGGGTCTGCGGAGCACACATGCCCCGGGCAATTGCCGAATCCTGACTAGGCCGCCATGCCCTCGGTGATGCGGTGGAAAGTTGACGTGTGAACGTTGTACACCCTGACCTTTGGTTCCGAGTTCAGCAGCAGTTTTGTCTTCTCAATCAGGTTTGCATAGTCGTCGCGCTCATAACGTTCTATATCGGCTTTCGTCTTCCAGAAAGTCAGGCTCAAAATGTGTGTTGAATCGTCGCCGATTAACGCCATGGCATCGACAAACCCATTCTGCTTCTTCAATACCGGCAAAATATCTTTGGTCGCGAATGTTCGGAAATCGTTGATTTTGTCTGGGCGGATACTCATTTCAACTATGCGCGCAAACATATGTCGATGCTCCTCTCGCGCTTGCCTGATGGGGATGTTCTGGTCCCGCTGGATGCGGGGAAGGGAGGTTGTGTTAGTTGTTATGGCCTACTGCGACAACGCGCGAAGTATACAACGTTTCGCCGTCCATTTTCGGCTCTGGCCTGTGAAATGAGCGTCGCTTCGTCCACGGGCGACTGCTCGAAATATGGTTATGATTACCGGATGGTGCGCTACTCTGGACGACATCAAAACGTTCAAACGCCAGCAGTTCAAACGAGGTGAGCCGTGTCGATCCATTGCTATCTTCAGCACGCTTTAGCAGCGTTGGTGCTGCTCGCCGTTTTCGTCGGGTCAGCTACGGCGCAGAACACTCGCATTTCAAGTACTCCGACTTTGCAAACTCGCCAGACGACCTCAACGGGGCGGCCGCAGATTTCTCCCACGGCTGATTTTTCGGAGGAGGTTGCCAACGCTGTGCTAAACGACATTCGCAACGGTCTCGAAGGACACAACCAGCGCCGCGTGCTCTCGGCGTTCGATGCCGAGAAGATGGACGGCTATCTAAGCTTCGAGGATCAGATACAGTCCTACCTGGAGTTCTATGAGAGTTTTCGCGTGTACTTCCGCATCATCCAGACCTCGACCGACGGTCTCAAGGGAATCGTGCTAGCCGAGTTCCAGATTGAAGGAACACCGCGCAGCGGGGGCAATGCCGTTCGCCGCAGCAACCAGCTTCGCTTCGAACTCGAGCGCGGCAAAGAAGGGTGGAAGATTGTGGACTTCCGTCCCCGCAGATTCTTCTCTTAAACGATGCAGGAGCAAACAATTCTCTGACTGTGTCTTTCCCGGAGGAGCACTGGCCCATGAAGCGCGATTATCCTGAGAGACCGATTGTCGGCGTGGGAGGCGTCGTAGTCGATGGTGACCGGGCGCTCATTGTGCGCCGCGCCACCGAGCCGCTGAAAGGCGAATGGTCCATCCCGGGCGGCGTCGTCGAACTCGGCGAGAAGCTGCGGGAGGCCACAGCGCGCGAGGTCCTCGAAGAAACCGGCCTTGTTGTCGAAGCCGGAGAAGTGCTCGACGTCTTCGACAGTATCTTCGCGGACCCTGACGGGAGCACGCAGTACCACTTTGTTCTGATCGATTTCCTCTGCCGCCCCGTGTCCGGAACTCTCCAGGCAGCCACCGACGTCAGCGAAGTCAAGTGGATCATCCTTGAGGACCTCGCCACTCTCACCATTCGGGAAATCACCGCAAACGTCATCCGCAAGGGACTCGGCAGTGCCGGCAACAAAAAACCGGTGTAGTGGCAGGCGTCCCTGTCGAAACCAAAATCAACGCCCCGCCTCTGTAGCCAGACGGGGCGCCGGTAAGCTGTCTTGAATTGGCCTGAGGCGGGCTCACTCCGGCTTCCCGCGCGTAACCCAATGTACGCCCGGTTGACCATCGTGCCCTGCGACAGACTTCGTAATGATTGCCCGTTGTTAGACGGGCGGAAAGTCCGGCGAGCTAGGGAGCGAACGCGCCCTAAGCCTCAGCCACCTCACTTATTAGTCGTTTATGGCTACAGTCTGAACCTTTTGCCATCGGACCACCTCCTCTCCAAGTGTACCGAGATGATAACGGTCGATCGCTGGTATTGTCAATGTCGTCAACATCGGCAGGCGCGTGATTGGCGCGGGTTTCCGGCCCATCAGCAAAAATTCTTGCGCCTTACCCTCTCCAGGTGTAGGCGTCCGGCTGGGGCACTCCAACGTGCTTGAGCACACGGTTGCCGAACTCCCGCGCAATTTCATCCAGCGACTCAGGCTTGTTATAGAAGGTGGGGATCAGCGGGTAGATCGTCGCTCCGGCATCGGCTGCCAGCGACATATTCCGTAGATGGATCTTGTTCAGCGGAGTCTCTCGTACGCAAAGCACCAGCGGTTTGCGTTCTTTCAGGCAAACGTCCGCCGCGCGTTCAATCAGGCGGTCGGCCAGTCCGTTTGCGATCTTTGCCAGCGTTCCCATCGAGCAGGGAATCACGATCATCGCATCGGTCGGATAGGACCCGCTCGCGACATTAGCGCCTATGTCGTCGTTATTCTGCTGTTGAATTTTCTGCGACTCGTGCCCAAGCAGCTGCGCAACCAGGTTGCCGCGCCCCTTCAAGCCAAGTTCTTCCGCCATCACGCGCAACGAGTTGTCGCTGGCGATGAAGTTCACCGTTCGCACTCGCTCGTCACCGTCCAGCGTGAGTAGCAGTTGCCGCGCGAAAGCGGAGCCGCTGGCTCCGGTGATTGCCACTGTGATCGTCTGTGCGAATGTGCTTACGTTTGAATGCATCCAATGTAGGTTAGTGCGTTCCCCTGGGCAGAAGCAAGGAAAGCAGCTCTGGCTGTCCAATTTAGTTGCCGGGGCCGCCAAACGGCGAAATGGCCGCCACGTCCAAACTTCGATCACGCAGGAGCGCCGCACAACTGCACGCGCTTATGCAGGTCGAGCGCCATATTCGTGCCGCCGATTCCCATGGTCGCCGCAAATATCTTCGCTCCTTTGCCGACGCCTACCAAGCCTACGAATCCGTCCTTACGCCACAGCAGGTTAATCAGTCGCTGCACTCTGCCGACATCGTGCTGATTGGCGATTACCACGCCCTGCCAGCCTCTCAGCAGTTCGCTGCCAGCGTTATCCGCGAACTCGCCGATTGCGGCCGTTCCGTCGTGCTCGGACTCGAAACCATCTTCTCGCGCGATCAACACATCGTGGACGAATGGCAGCGCGGCGAAATCGACGAATCCGAGTTGCGCGAGCGCATACGTTTCGATCTCGACTGGGGATACGACTGGCGACCCTTCGCTGAATTGCTCGCTTCTGCCCGTGCCCATGGCGTTCGCGTGTATGGTCTCGATTGCATGCCGCGTGGCGACCTGCGACGCATCGGCGCACGCGACCGCCACGCCGTCGAAAAGATTGCGGAGATCAGCGTGCACAACCCGGAAGCGGTGATCGTTGTCCTCTTCGGCGAATCGCATCTCGCGCCCGAGCATCTGCCTAGACTCCTGAAACGCCTCCTGCCGAAGCACGACGTGCTCACCGTTTTGCAAAACATCGATCCACTCTATTGGCGTGCGGCCGGTGAACCTGCCGAGCGCATCGACGCCGTCCGCGTCTCGTCCGATGTAATTTGCGTTTTCACCTCAACGCCCCTGGAAAAGTACGAGAGCTACCGCCTGTGCCTTGAGCGATGGCGGCAGGAGCGCGCGGGCGTACCTGATTTCGCACCCACGGTTTACAACCTTACGGACGCGCTCATCCGTTATTTCAATATCGACAAGTATTCGGCCACGAACAGCACGCAGCCGAAGTTCCTCGTCGATCTGTTTCCGGAAGTCTGCTGTCGCACCACCCTGGACGGCATTCGCAAGGTTCTGTACCGAAAGCGCGTCAGCGACGAAGACGTTCACCGCGTCATCGGCCACGTCGAGCAGTTCGGCTCCTGCTATCTACCGGGAAGGAACGTCTTGTTCGTTCACCGCTTTCAGATGATGCACGGAACGGAAGAAGTCACGCACTTCATCCATGCCGCCTGTCGCGGAGCCGTCGGCGCCAGCAACCTGCAGAAGGCCGAACGCGTCGAGCGGCAATTGTCCAACCAGGTCATTTCCGACGACTACTTGTACCTTCGCTGCATTGAAGAAGCACTCGGATATTTCGGTTCCCGCGTGCTCTACCCAGCTCGTCCGGCGGTTCGCGAGCGCGACCTCTATGCGCTTTACGCGCTCTCCCGCGAAGAAGTGGAGAACACCACGCGCTTCTCGTATCGCGACTTCCTGCACATGATCGACTTCATGGCCATGCACAAGGATTTTGAAAACAACGTCCGCAAGTACCGGAAAGTGCCGCAGCTTATTACCGAACGCCGTTCCTACTCGGGCGAGAAGCGTGAGTTCGTCGCTCAACAACTCGGAGCCATGCTGGGAAGCGAACTCTACGACGCCTTCGTCTCCGGACGCGTGCACAAGCGCTTTGTTCGCTCGCTCTTCTTCCTCGACCTTACGCGTCCCGGAGCCGCACATCTCACCTACTTCGCCATCGTCCGGCGAACTCGCAAGCAAAAGCGCCGCGTCGTGGCCTGAGAAAGCAACTCAGGATGACCCCGCGTGGCGCGCGCTTCAAATTCTTCAGCAGCCTGCCTTGGCCACTGAGGGCAAGTTGGTGGTGTAATCTGTTTGGAAAAGCATGAACGCCACTGATATCAAGAAACTGTTCGAGCAAGTACGCCGCGGCAAGCTTTCACCCGACGACGCGGTGCAGCAGCTTCGGCATCTACCTTTTGAAGATCTCGGCTTCGCAAAGGTCGATCACCATCGGGCGCTCCGCGTTGGAATGCCCGAAGTCATTTTCGGCCCCGGCAAGGCTCCCGCGCACTTGGCGGAAATTTTTTTCCGTCTCGCAAGTCAGGGAAATAGCGTGCTCGCTACTCGCGTCGTCCCCGGGCAGGTCCGTGCCGTTCGCAAGAAGCTTCGCAAAACCGAGTACGATGAGGTCGCGCGCACACTCGTACTACGCCAGAATACTGACGAACTGGGGAAGGGAATTATCGCGGTCGTTTCCGCCGGAACCAGCGATGTCCCCGTTGCCGAAGAAGCGGTGGTCACTGCCGAGTTGATGGGCAATCGCGTTGAGCGTCTTTACGATGTTGGCGTCGCTGGCATTCACCGCCTGCTTGCCCATCGCAATGCCCTGAGTTCCGCGCGCGTCATCATCGTCTGCGCCGGCATGGAAGGGGCGCTGCCCAGCGTCGTTGCCGGACTCGTAGGCGTCCCCGTCATCGCTGTTCCCACTAGTATCGGCTACGGTGCGTCGTTCGGCGGAGTCACCGCGCTCCTGGCAATGATGAATTCCTGCGCCTCCAACGTCACGGTCGTCAACATAGACAACGGCTTCGGCGCCGCATACGTCGCCACCATGATTAATCGGCTGTGATCTGCATTGATCGCTTCTGAACCCGGCACGCAACTGCGCAGGAGCGGCGCGAGGTATCTGCTGTCCATTTCAAAAACATCTTTGACAATAGTCGTGATAACAGATATCGTCAGCACATGAGAGATTGCCTCAAGACCGAAATCAAGCAGAGCAAGCCCTTCAGCAGCCTGGAGGAAGAGGTGTTTATCAGCCTCCAGCGTACGGCGGACGTGCTCACCGCAAAGGCAGAGGCTGTTCTGAAGCAGTACGGAATTTCCGTCACCCAGTTCAATGTGCTTAGAATTTTGCGTGGAGCCGGCGGCGCGGGACTCGCTTGCGGTGAGATAGGCGAGCGCATGATCGCCCGCGATCCCGACATTACGCGCCTGCTCGATCGCCTGGAAAGGTCGGGTTGGATCGCCCGTACTCGCGACGATAAAGATCGCCGGGTTGTAATCACGAGGATCACTCGCGAAGGCCTTGGCTTACTTGCAAAGCTCGACCGGCCCGTTCAGGAGTTTAATGTGCAAGCGCTCGGTCACATGGGCGAGAAACGCATGCGGGCGTTATTGAATGGGCTGAACGAAGCGCGACATCCGCCCACAACGTAGGTTTATTTCTTTCGTAAATACTCGTTATCACGATTGTCAGCATCACAACTGTGAGAAGAAGGAGTAACACATGAACTTGCTAACTCGCCAGAACATTGGATTGGCCCTGGTACGCATCGCCATCGGAATCACGTTCCTCGCGCATGGAAGCCAGAAGCTCTTTGTCTGGGGTGTTCCTGGCGTTGCGAACAACTTCGCCCAGATGGGAATTCCTTTGCCGACGCTCTCGGCCTACCTCGCTACCGCAGCCGAATTCGGTGGAGGCCTTTTTCTGCTGCTCGGCCTCTATACGCGCCTTGCAGCCATCCCAGTCGCTTTCACCATGCTGGTTGCGCTACACCAAGTGCATTTCAAGGGCGGATTTTTCCTGCCCACAGGCTTTGAGTACGTGCTGGTATTGCTGGCCTCCACAATCGCGTTGGGCATTGCGGGCGGCGGGGCGTTCGCGCTCGATAACCTCCGTGTCCGTCGCGCCACCGAACGTGGGGAGGGGCTTCGCGCAACGGGCTCGAAAGCGGCGTAATGCAGGGGAAGTCAACCAGAACTACGAACCCTGGAATTTTCGGACGCTTCTATCGGGAGCTGCCGGCTGATGTGCCGGAGTAGTAGTGGCCGTTTTCTACGATCCTTATGTGCGGTGAGTTGCCTGATTCTCGAGTACCATCGATCGCTCGGAGCTTTAGGCTGGGCGAGTTGCAATTTGAGAAATGAAAACGCGCGGGCTAGCCGCGCGTTTCGTTTAACGTGCTTCTCTATCTGCCGAACACCCTTCCGAAAATCTTATCTACATTGCGCAGTTGCCGCTTCAACTCGAAAGCCCGGTTGATGGTCTCGCGATCCACTTTGCCCGTAATCTCAGGATCGTTGAGCACCAGCTCGCGGAAGTCGGTCTCTTCCCGCCAGGCTCGCATGGCGTTCCGCTGCACGATTCGGTAAGCGTCCTCGCGCAGAACTCCCGCTTCCACCAGGTCCAGCAGCAACTGTCCGCTGAATACCAGCCCAAAGCTGGAGTTCAGATTACGCAGCATCCGTTCCGGATAGACCAACAAAGTGTCGATCAGCGTTGTCGTTTTGTTCAGCAGGTAGTCCACGAGCGTAGTGGAATCCGGCAGAATGACGCGCTCAACCGACGAATGTGAAATGTCGCGCTCGTGCCATAGCGGCACGTTTTCGAATGCTGCCTGTGCGTTAGCTCGCACCACACGCGCAAGTCCGCTGATCTGTTCGCAGTTGATCGGATTGCGTTTGTGCGGCATGGCCGATGAGCCCTTCTGCTTTTCGCTGAAGTACTCTTCCGCCTCGCGCACCTCTGTGCGTTGCAGATGCCGAATCTCGGTCGCAATCTTGTCCAGCGACGACGCAACCACCGCAAGCGTGCCGAGGTAGAACGCGTGACGATCGCGCTGGATCACCTGGGACGAAACGCTTGCTACGTCTAAATCCAGGCGTTTGCAGATCGCTTCCTCGAACTCTGGTTCCAGGTGCGCGCAGTTGCCTACCGCGCCGGAGAGCTTGCCTACGCGCATCTGTTCAGCTGCGCCAACAAACCGCTCAAGGTTTCTTTGCATCTCGGAATACCAGTTGGCCAGCTTTAGTCCGAACGTGATCGGCTCGGCATGAACGCCGTGCGTTCGGCCGATCATTGGGGTGTCCTTGAACTCGAACGCCCGTCTGCGCAAAACTTCGATCAGTCGCTCCAGGTCCGCGCGAATCACCGCCGACGCCTGCTTCATCAGCAGCGCCTGTGCCGTGTCCACAACGTCGTTCGAGGTCAGGCCGTAATGCAGCCAGCGCGACTCCGGACCCACCTTCTCCGCGACTGCTGTCGTGAAGGCGATTACGTCGTGTTTCACCTCGGCTTCAATTTCGTTAATCCGCTTCAGGTCGAAGTCGCCCTTTTCGCGTATCGCTTTCGCCGCATCGGCGGGCACCAGCCCGGCTTCAGAGAGCGTCTCGGTCGCCGCGACTTCCACCTGCAGCCACGTGCGGAACTTATTCTCATCACTCCAAATACGGCCCATCTCCGGGCGCGTGTAACGCGAAATCAAAGGTCTGGCTCCTTGACTGGATTGTCCGTGGGAATGGTGCGGAACTCGTTATTGTACGCGTCCGGACTGCGCTGGCCCAAGCTGCGTCTCATCAACTGCAAGATATCTGTAAGGCGAACATGACTGGAGCTCCCGATGACAGACGACTACGCCATCGCCAACGTCGAATACCGCGCTCTCGCCGAGTTCCGCTACCAGGTACGGCGCTTCCTTCGTTTCAGTGAAGAAGCTGCGCGCCACGCCGGCGTCGAGCCGCAGCAGTATCAGCTCATGCTCGCCGTTAAGGGGTTGCCGCCCGGTCTGCGTCCGCGGATCGGCGAAGTTGCCGAGCGGTTACAGATACAGCACCACAGCACAGTGGAGCTTGTCGATCGTCTTGAGAAGCAGGGACTGGTGCAGCGCAAGCGTGGTTCTGAGGATCGCCGCGAGGTCATTATCTCGCTCACGCAGAGGGGCGAAAAGCTGTTGAGCGAAGTCGCCACTCACCATCGCAACCAACTGCTTAATAGCGGACCGCAGCTCTTGCATTCGCTTCGACATGTCATCGGAGCAAATGTTGCATCGCAGCGCCCGGCGTCCAATTCGCAACCTGCGAAGGCTTCGTCCACGCGCCCGGCTGCAAAGCGAGTCGCGCGTAAGCGGAATCCATCACGGTAGCCAGCACCTATCAGCAGGAGCTACAAAAAAGCCGGCACTTAGCCGGCCTGTCCGCTTGCTGCAGGTTCGATTAGCTCCCGGTGACGCCGAGCAACTTGCCCATCTCTTCGTACCGGAAACCCTGTCCAGGCTTGTACGGCTGAACCCATTGTCCATTGATGACGAACTGCGGAATTGCGCGCTTGCCAGTTCGCCGGATGACCTCTTCGGCTGCTCCCGGAGTGTTGTCGATGTTGATCTCCGTATAAGTGATCTTGTGCTTGTCAAGGAAGCGCTTGGCTTCGCGACAATCCGAGCACCAGCTTGCGGAGTAAACAGTCAGCTCCATATACCTATCTGGATGAGGGTTTCTGAACAGAGTTGCAAAAAGTTGAGGATACGGAAGGTAAGCGGTTCAAATCGTCTGGCCAACTCCTACTGCGCACGTGCCGATCTTCGTCCTGCTACTTCTGTAATCTTTCCTGTCGGTTGAAATACGGGTATGTTCCGTCATCCGTGGGGAGGAGAACTATGGGTGCAGACCCCGTCTTACCCGATCCAAGGTATCCCAAGGTCCGACGCTGGCCGCGATACAAGCTCGACGTCCCCATCCGCCTCATCGCCCACAAGGGCGATAGGATCGCCATCGTCCAGGGCCGCGGCAACGAGTTGAACGAAGGCGGGATGGCTGTCTTCGCGGGCATGGAGTTGCGCATTGGCGAGAACGTCTCGGTGGAATTCACACCGCCATATTCAGGCCAGCCCATAAGGGTCCGCGGAGTCATCGATAATCGCCAAGGCTACACCTACGGTATCGAATTCATCGTGGAAACCGCCGAAGATCAAAGACACGTCAGCCAGATACGCGCTGTTCTGGGCGCGATGAAACACTAGCAGCGCAGGTCAGCTCCCCCATTCGTCTAAAGAACGTGGTTGCCACCGTTCTCCGAACGCTCAGAATATTCGCTCTGCCCCCCCAGCCAATGGTGTAGCTTCAACGGCGGCCAGCATCGAACTGTTCAACGGAGACACTATGAAATTCGCATACCTATTCGTCGCGCTCTCACTGCTCATCCCGGCCGTGGCCTTTGCGGGCGATAACTACGCTGATCTGCTCCGCCACTTCGAGTACGACATCAAGGCTCCGTTGAATGTGCGCGAGGTCGGCGTGGTCTCCCGCGCGGGTGCGAAGGTTCACGACATCACGTACGTCGGCGCAAATGGCACAGTCCCCGCTTACCTTGTTGTGCCGAATGGCAATGGTCCCTTTGCTGCCGTTGTCTGGGGACACTGGATGTTGGAAGGTTCTCCGTTTCGCAATCGCACGGAGTTTCTCGATGAAGCCATCGCGCTCGCGGAGAGTGGAGTTGTCTCGCTCCTTATCGACGCGCCCATGGTTCGCCCAGGCTTCAAGGATACCGAGCCAGATCCCATCTATATGCGCGATGACGTCATCGACCTGCGGCGCGGCCTCGATCTTTTGCTGGCTCGCACCGACGTGGACCAGAGGCGCACGGCATTCGTCGGACATAGCTTCCATGCCGGGAGCGGCGCCATCCTCTCCGGCGTGGATCGCCGCGTAAAGGCTTTCGTCCTCATGGCCGGCGGCCTGGATACGCAGCAGTTCCTGGTCAGCAAGGCGCCGGTTCTCGCCAAGATAGGGCTGGACGTCCGCGAGCGCGTCGCCAGGATGTACGCCGAGTACAGTTGGATCAATCCCTGCCAGTACGTGAGCCGCGCTGCACCGGCCGTCGTCTTATTGCAGAACGGCACACGCGACGAATACATGACGGTTGATGACGTGCGGCACTACTCAGAGTGCGTCAGCAATCCGAAGACAGAAAAAATGTACGGCACCGGCCACGAACTGAACGCGAAAGCGCGTCTCGATCGCGCAGAGTGGCTGCGCCAACAGCTAGGCCTGAAGGCGTTGAACACAGCGGCACTCAAGAGCGTCCCGCCAATTCACTGAGCACCACTGCCGGTGAAGGTTCAGCGCAGGGAAGTTCAAGCTATACGGCCTGCTTTGGCCGGCCATAGTTGCTGACGGCCTTCGTGATTCCGGGCCCAGCTTTCTTTAGGTCTTCGATGTTCATGCTCGGGTGAATCTGCACCTGAGCGTTGAATGCGAGAAACCAGGGCTCGGCAATCGCAGGGATTTGCGACGGTTCCTTTAAATCGAAGACGATGAACCCCGTCCGATTGCCATTCTCTTCTGTGAAGTACGCTGCCTCGGGCTTCAGCTCCGCGAGAATGGATTCGATCGTTCCGGGCAGAGTGCCGTTGCGGGCGGCAGCATTGCCCGCTTCGACAGGGATAGAGACCTTGAGCATGCAGCGCATGGATTCCTCCTCGGAAACTCGGCAGATTGGATGCGCAATCTACTGATTAGGGGCAGGGCCCGTAGCTCAGCGAGACGTGCGCCTGCGGCAGCGAGGAAGCGGCTCCGCCGCGTCTTTTACGGCACGGGGGCATCCTGAGCGTAGCGAAGAATTTGCTGTTCACAACAAAGCAGATCCTTCGGCCCCGCAAAAGCGGCGTGACCTCAGGATGACCCGATATAGATTTTTCCCGCAGCCTGTTAAGCGCTGAAGGATCAAGCGAAAAAAAGGGGGAGCGTTTCCGCTCCCCGCTTCCATGGTATGGAACTGGTTTTTCTAGTTCGAGAACAGCAGCACGCCATCTTTGCTCTCTTCGCCAACCTGGCGATAGAAGAGCTGGTTGTTGTCGATGTAAACCTCGACGAACGCCGGTCGCGTCTTGATGGTGCCCTGGATGAGCGCCTCCGAGAGCGGGTCCTCGATGTACTTCTGCAATGCGCGACGCAACGGACGCGCGCCGTAGCTGCGGTCGATGAGAGTCTTGTCCAGAATCCATTTGCGCGCGTCTTCGTTCACCGTGATAGTGATGGAACGTTGCGACAGGTTCTGGTTCAACTGCGTCACCATAAGCTCCACGATCTGGATCAGGTCCGCTTCCGTCAGCGACTGGAAGAGCACGACTTCGTCGAGACGGTTGAGGAACTCGGGATTGAAGGTGCGCTTCACTTCGCCCTTCACCATCTCCTCGACTTTGTCCGAAATCATCTCTTCCTTTTCGCTCTGGAAGCCCATTCCGGTGCGCTTCATCAGATGACGAGCGCCGATGTTCGAGGTCATGATCAGGATCGAGTTCTTGAAGTCCACGGTGTTGCCGAGACCATCCGTCAACTGACCGTCTTCAAAAACCTGCAATAGGATGTTGAACACATCCGGATGAGCCTTCTCAATTTCGTCGAGCAGGACGACGGAATATGGTGCGCGCTTCACCCTTTCAGTCAACTGACCGCCCTCTTCGTACCCGACGTATCCCGGAGGCGAGCCGATGAGTTTGCTCACCGAATGTTTCTCCATGTACTCGGACATATCGAAGCGGATGAGCGACTTTTCGCTTCCGAACATGAACTGCGCCAGCGTGCGAGCGACTTCCGTTTTGCCAACGCCGGTCGGACCAAGGAAGAGGAAAGAGCCGATCGGACGGTTCGGACTCTTCAGTCCGGCACGCGAGCGGCGAATCGCACGCGACAACGCGCTGATCGCACGGTTCTGCGATATGACGCGCTTGTGCAGTTCCTCTTCAATGCGGAGCAGCTTCTGTGACTCTTCTTCCTTGATGGACGCCACGGGAACGCCAGTCCAGCGCGACACGACTTCCTCAATGTCTTCGCGGGTAACGACGCCAGTGGCGGACTCATCCAGGTGATACTTATCCCGCAGAGCGCGCAGGTTCTCGCGCTCCTTGCGCTCCTCGTCTGAGTAGAAACGCGCCTTCTCGAATTCGTGATTCGCGATGGCGTTCTCCATGCGGTGGACGATGAACTTGATCCGCTTCTGAACCTCTGTGATCTCATCAGGAAGCGCGGTCTGGCGCAGTTTCACGCGAGCACCGGCTTCGTCGATGAGGTCGATGGCCTTATCGGGCAGGAAGCGATCCGGGATGTAACGGTTCGAGTGCGATACGGAGAATGAGATGGCCTCGTCCGTGTATGTCACGGCATGGAACTTCTCGTAACGATCTTTGATGCCGAACAGGATTTTGGTCGCGTCGTCTTCGTTCGGCGGCGGAACTTTCACGGACTGGAAGCGCCGCTCCAGTGAGCGGTCCTTCTCGATGGACTTGCGGTACTCGCCCGGTGTGGTAGCGCCTATGCACTGGATCTCGCCCCGCGAAAGTGCCGGCTTCAGGATGTTGGCCGCGTCGAGCGAACCCTCGGCAGAACCCGCCCCGACGAGCGTGTGCAACTCATCGATGAAGATGATGGAATTCTGCGACTCCATCAGTTCCTTCATGATGGTCTTCAGGCGCTCTTCGAACTGTCCGCGATACTTGGTTCCGGCGACGATCAGCGAGAGGTCAAGTGCGAGCACGCGCTTGTCCGCCAGGAATGACGGAACTTCGCCGTCGGCGATGCGCTGCGCAAGGCCTTCGACGATGGCCGTCTTACCGACGCCAGGCTCTCCGATAAGCACCGGATTGTTCTTGGTGCGCCGGCAGAGAATCTGAATAGCGCGGTCCACTTCCTGATCACGTCCGACGAGCGGATCAAGCTGGTTGTCCATCGCGGCCTGCGTGAGGTCGCGCGAGAACTCCGCCAGCAGGGACGACTCTCGCGAACGCTGCGAAGCGGCAGGCTGAACCTTCTCCTGCGACGTGCGTGCAAGCTCTTCACGAATGGTGGGAAGGCGCAGTCCGCGCTCCTGCAGAATCTCTGCGGCGAAGCACTTTTCTTCCCGAAGCAGTCCGAGGAGCAGGTGCTCTGTGCCGATGTGCTTGTGCGACAGGCGCTCGGCTTCCTCCGCCGCGTAGGCCAGCACGCGCTTGCACTCGTTGCTCAAGGGGAGGTCCACAGAGGTCGAAACCTTCTCGCGGATCGTGGTGTGCCCCTCGATCTGCTTGCGAATGGAGTCCACCGACGAATGCTGCCGGAGGAACCGGTTGGTCAGCGCCTTGTCTTCGCGCAGCAATCCCAGAAGCAAGTGCTCCGTTTCAATGTAGGGAGATCCGAACTGGCTTGCCTCGTAACGCGCGAAAAAAATTACGCGTCTGGCTTTCTCTGTGTACCTTTCGAACATTCGCTGCAATCTCCGAAGCTCTCCGGCCACGCTGGGTACTGCTTTCAACGTGGACCGGGAGCCTCTTCTTCCTACCCTCAAAACTCGGATGCCCCTGGCCTCGGCCTGTTGCCCTGACCCCAGCCCCGGGAGTACTAACATCCGTACCAATAGACCTATGCTACTCGTACCTCCGCAAATCCTGTCCTGGCTACGCCGGCAAAGACTCCGGCTGAACCTCTTCCACTCGTCCGCCATGCAGATACAGAACGCGATCGCACCGGCGCGCAAACGCGAGATTATGGGTGACGAGGAGAGATGTAAGTTGGTAGTCGGAATGTAACCTGGCGATCAACTCGAACACTGCTTCCGCCGTTCGGTTATCGAGGTCGCCCGTCGGTTCATCCGCCATGAGGATCTGCGGCTTCGTTACCAGTGCGCGCGCCAGTGATACCCGCTGCTGCTCGCCCCCGGAAAGCTCGCCCGAACGGTGGCGCCCGCGGCCCTCAAGGCCAACTTCGCGCAGCCACTTGCGTGCTTCCTCTTCCGCTTCCCGTCGGCCTCGCCCACGCAGGAGCAACGGCATCGCGATGTTCTCAACGGCCGTGAACTCCGGCAGGAGGTAATGGAACTGCCATACAAATCCGAGTTCGCGGTTTCGGAACTGTGCTGCGGCATCGTCCGAAAGCGTCTGCAGTTGGAGATCGGCGCAATACACGTCGCCTTCCGAAGGCCTGTCGAGCGCTCCAAGGATGTGCAGCAGGGTGCTTTTGCCCGAACCGCTCTGGCCGACGATCGCCAGCATCTCTCCCTTCCTCACCTGGAAGGACAGGTTCTCAAAGAGCACTAGATCCGAGCTACCCGACTGGAAGACCTTCTTGAGGCCCTCCGCCCTTATGACTTGGTCGCTCTTTAACATTGGATGCAGGCTGAAACTCCGGCGCTTCAGATTTCACCGGCGTGAGGAGAGCATGCTCTCCGTGCCTCGGTGTTTTAGGCATTAGAACACGTTGTGAGAGTCATGCACTCTGGTTTTTGGGACGACAACCAACGGACGATTCAAGCGAGCGGCCGACTATATACGACTAAAGCCTTACCCGGAATGTTATTCGTAGCGTAGGGCTTCGGCGGGGAGAACCTTTGAAGCGGAGTACGAGGGGTAAATCGTTGCGATAAATGAAATCGCGAGAGCAACCACGGCGACAATGACGCCATCGATGGCGCGCGCGGCAAAGGGAACGTAGTCGATGGAGTAAACCTCGGCCGATAGCGAGACGAGCTTGTAGTGTCCGGCGGTCCAAGAGAGAGAGTATCCGAGCACCAGGCCGAGAGCAGTTCCGATGACGCCGATCAGCATGCCCTGCATGATGAAGATGTTTCTCACCTGCGCACGCCGTGCGCCCATGGAGACCAGAACTGCGATGTCCTTCGTCTTCTCCATGACCATCATGATCAGCGAAATGAGGATGTTGAGCGCAGCCACGAAAACGATAAGTCCAATAGTGATGAAGGTGACGACGCGTTCGAGGCGAAGAGCGCGAAACAGTGCGCGATTCTGTTCCATCCAGTTGGTCGCCTGGAAGCCGGGGCCGGCAGCTCTTTCAAGTTGCTGGCCGATGTCGGCGGCGCGATAAATATCGTCCACTTTGAATTCGATTACCGAAGCGACGTCGGCAAGGCCGAAGAGCTTTTGCGCGTCGGAGAGGTCGGTGAGCGCCCACGCCGTGTCGTAATCGTAGAAGCCTGACTGGAAAATTCCGACGACCTTGAAGCGGACGTACTTGGGAACGATGCCGAAGGGCGTTAGTTCTCCCTGTGGACTGGTGACGAGCACGACAGACCCAACCGTAGCGCCGAGTTCGTCCGCCATGTCTTTTCCCAGAATGATCGGAGGCAAGGCACGAAAGCGCTCTCGAGACGCGGAGAGAGAACTGGGTGAGTCTTCCGTAGTCGCATCGTTGGAAGTGTTATTCGAGTCGTCGTTCTCCGCGTAGAGTCCGCCTCTGCTGGCGCGCTCGAATGCGTTTGCGGCTTGCGAGTCAGTCAGTGGCTTGGCGGAGCCGAGTTTGACGGAATTGAGCAATTCGCTGACCCGACGTTCGCGGTCCGGGAGAACGCCTTTGAGGATGGCGCCTTTGGCACGCGCACCGCGAGAGATGAGCACCTGTTCGTAGATCGCGGGCGCGGCGGCCTGGACGTGTGGCTGCGTTTGCAGGCGATCGAGCGTGCCCTGCCAATCGAGGATGCCATCGCTCTGCACACGCATGAGGCTGACATGGGATGTGGAGCCCAATAGCCGCTGCTGGAGGTCTTGCCGGAATCCGTTGTTGATGGCCAAGGCCACGATGAGCGACGCAACGCCCGCAGCCACGCCGATCACCGATATAACCGTGATGATGCCAATGACGGCTTGACGCCGTTTAGCACGAAGATATCGGGCGGCTACGAACAGTTCAAATCGCAAGAAGGCTCCTGTGAATCCAGCCTTCATGCATTGTACAGAACGAAGCTGCTGTTGATCAGGCCCGGAAATGAGGCACGACGGCGGGCACTCTCTGCTTGTACTCGCGATAGGATACGCCGAAACGGCGCTCGAGTTCCGCATCTTCTGTGCGGATAAGGAAGATGCCACTGAGTACAGCGAACACAGTCAGAGCTAAGGTTGCAATTGTCGCAGTGCCGATCGTCCACCCGAGCATGGTGCAGAGGTGTCCGAAGTAGAGCGGGTGTCGCATCCGCGAGTGCAGGCCGGTGGTGACGAGGGAAGGCTCGTGGCGCTCGGGTTCAAGCTCGTTGCGCCCGATGACCTGGTTGACGGTGAAGTGGCGATTGCCGCCGAAGTATATGTACAGCGAAATCGTCCAGAGTGGCGGAACCAGGAGCCATGTCCAGTGTGCGTCGTACAGGAGCGCGTGCCGCCACGGAGCGGAGGCGGCCCAGACGACGATCCACATCAGCACCCAAGCGGGTGTGAGCACGCGAAACGGAGAGCGAGATCGCCCGCGCCAACGTTCCGCGAAGGGATGAATCATCAACCAAAAGAATGGGATCGTTGCGTACACACCACAGGCAAGCCATCCAAAATCTTCCAATACCCACATGGAACAAAAGTACATGGCGGCGGGTGGAGGTGCAATAGTTCAGTGCAAGTGGCCAGTTGCCATTGGCCGGTAGGAAGTGGTCAGTAGACACTAGCGCAGAAATCGCGAGCCAACGGCCTGTTCCTCTAACAGCTATCTAAAAATGGGAACTGGTGAACGGCAACTGAACTATGGCAGTTAAGCGGGCAGCCGTGCGCACCCAGAAACTCTCGAAAGAAAACGGCTTTAGCGGCTGAGGTAGCGCAGGCCAGACTCGCATCGCTTGAAGCGCGTTTGAACGCAAGCGCTTCACTAACAACCGAAAACTGGCTAACTGACTACTGACTACTGGCACCTGACAACGGTTTCACGATAACTTTCGCCGAGCCCATGTTGTCAAAGCTGTCGTAAACGCGGACGACGACGACGTGTTCTTCCGTACCGGCAGGAGGTTGCGTTTGCGGAGGACGCTTGCTGCGACGCTTGGATAACTGCTTGTCCGCCGGTTGCTGCGGGTTCTTCGAATCCTCGCTGGCTTCGTTCGGCGTTACAGTGGGCAGAGGGGTGGTTAAATCGTAGTTTTCGACAAGCGAATCGGAGATCTCGCCGATAGGCGCTACGTATCTCCATTCCCCGGCGTCGACGGAAAACTCGGCGCGACGAATGAGAGAGAAGGAATCGGCGCCGGAAAAAGTTATGTGCAGTTCGTTGCCGTCAAGGGTTGCGGCGAGGTTCTCAACGCGCGGTGGCGTGCTATCGACCTCGAAGCGCGCGCTTTCCCTGGAGGCTGTGAGCGCTTCATCCGGCGAATGGGAAGGCGCGTCCGAGGCGATGGCCCTGATGGTATAGCCTCCATCGGGCAGCAGTGCGGCGTCGAAGGTGTAGAAACGATCACCGAGGTCGTCCTTAAGGAGCTTCCAGCGCGACTCGCCGTCTCCACGATAGTAGAGGGAATAGGTGAGCTGGTCATCGTTGTCATCGCGTGCATTCCAGCGTACGGCGATGGAATTGTGATCGCGAATGGCGGGCGCGTTCGCCTGCTGTGATTGCTGCGGTACGTTGTCGGCCACATTGGACATCTGGCTGGTGGCGCGCGGAACAGACTGGAAGCGATAGCCGACCTGCACGGAGACGTCGTCCAGTTCCGGAGCGACATTCTTCGCCAGATAATTCACGCGCACGCTGTCAACGCGAGGTGCGGGATTTCCAGAGTGCAGCACGACACGCCACTGCAGGAACCGAGCGGCAGGCGAATCGGCGGCGGAATCCTTCTGGGTGTCTACCTTCCTCCACGGACTCCAGTTGCGGTCGGGATTGTCTACGTTGCCGCTGCGGGCGAAGAGCTCGACGTTGCCCGTGCTGCGCAGTTCGATTCGTCCCCAGCGTGAAAAATTCCTCGCATCGAAGATGTCGCTCTCATAGGTGGCCTCGCGCTGTTCGGAGTCTTCAAGCACGAAAATCTTGCCAAGATTGCTGGTCGCGGCATACATGGCGCCGTTGGCGGCGCGTGCGAAGCCGACAACCTGGCTGGCGCTCAGCTTCAGCAGGTCGGTGAACTGCCCATTGCCGTCGATCGCGTACACTCTGCCCTTATTGCCGGTACCGGCAATGAGGCGTCCGCTGTGATCGAAACCTAGGGCATAGGCGAGGTTGTCACGCGAACTCCAAATGCGTTTTGGAGAACCGTCCGGCGCAATGCGGTAAACCTCAGACCCGGTTGCGCCCATGCCGGGCAGGGGGATTGACAAGAACGGTGCTGCGCCCGGTTGCAGGGCAGACTGCGCACCCTGCGGTGGCGGCGTCATAACGGGGACATTGAAACCAGCCCCGACCGTAGGCGTGACTGGACGTTTTTCACCGGCACCGACGGCGTAAATGTTTCCTTCGGTGTCGATGGCGAGCGCGGTGATCTCTTTCTTGGGCGCGCTGTAGAGGACAAAACCTTCGCCTGCGGGTGAGATGCGATAGACGAGTCCGCTGCCGTCGGAGCCTGCGATAAGGTTGCCCTTCTGATCGAAGGTGATGGCGCGGATGTGCGCTTCATCGCTCTTGAAGAAAACTGAACTGGTGCCGTTGCGATCGATGCGGAAGATTTCGCCGCGATCGCCGGTAGCGACATAGAGCCGCCCTTCGGCATCGAGCGCGAGAGCCCAGATGTACTTCGTCTTCGGCTCGAAGAAAACTGAAGAAGTGTACGTCGGATCGATGGTCACTTTGGGCTGCAATGCGTCGGCGACGGTGGCCTGCGGCATCGGCGGTGCGGGCGCGGCTTTCGCCCCAGGCTTGGCGGTCGGTGGTACCACGGGCGCGATGCGGTAAACCTTGCCGTCCGGCGAAGTGGCAGCGTAGATCACTCCGCTACGGTCGATGGCGAGCGCCTGAACCTGCAACTCCTGCGGCGCGAAGATGACAGTCGCCTGTCCCTGGGGCGTGATGCGATAGACGCGGGAGGGCGCACCGGCGGCCGCGTAAACGTTGCCGAGATCGTCGCCTGCAATCGACCACACATACGTGGAAGGCGTGGTGTAGAGCGCCCTGCTGGCGGGAGCGAGTTCGAGGCTGCCATCGCTGCGGATGGCGACACCTCTAGCAGTGCCCTTTACAAGCTCGTCGTACCGGGACTGCTCCCACGTTCGAGTGCCTTGCGCCAGCGCCACGGAGGCCAGCAGCAGAACCGTCGCCAAAGTTGCAGTTAATTGTCCAATAATGTTTCGGGGATGGGACATATCTTGTCTGTTTAAGAAAGGGATAGAGTAAGCGTAACACAGCAGCCCGCGAGAGCATTCCTAGCACTCGTATGCGCCGAGAGAAGTCTTCCTGAGCGAAGCGAAGGATCTGCTTTTGATTTTCACTGGAATTGCAGCAAGACGGACACTCGCTGCTGAGCTGAACGGCTGTCTGTTCTGAGCTGCCGACTCCCGTTGTTCTCCTGATGAGCGGAGCGACGAAATCACGGAGACGAAGGACCTCTTTTGATCAGCATGGAACTGGCAAGAGGGATCCTTTGACTCGAGCTTACGCCCTCGCTCAGGAATACGAGGTTTGCTGTTACTCAGCGACTCAGCAGCTCAGCGACAGGCGCCCCAAAAAAGGCACTGCTCCCACCATGACGCGTGTTCTACCAGTCCAGCCGTCTTTTAGAACGCCGTTGTTGTTCGGCACGCTTTATCGAACGGTGACGGTGATGATCTGCGCTCCCGTGACGACGTAGTCGAGCGGAGTGGAGGCCTCATTCACTGCCGATTCGCCAACGACAACCATGTCCTGCGTTCCGCGCATTCCGTCCATAACATTCATGACGGAGAGCGGCAGCGTTGGCATCACCTTATCTTCCACCATCGCCTGCGGATTGGCTTCGAGGAGCGAAACGTAAAGCCTGGAATTGGTGTGTTCATTGTTGAGTTGAGCGATCGTCGCGTTGAGGTCGAGCTTGCGCGAGATCAGACTCGTGTTTCGACGCATACGGTCGAGGGTGTCGCCATCGCTGACGAGGATTCGCAACGTGCCCTTGGGCGTTGACGTCGGCACCTTCATCGGAACCTGCCGGACGATTCGCTCGCCGCGATAAGGGCGTAGTACGGTCTCTACGACGATCTCATCGCCGGGGCGCGCTTCGGTCACGTCGGTGCGCGCGGTTTCCAGGCGAGCCCAGCGGCGTTCGCGAACGAGGTCGATGTTCAGTTCGACACCGCTGATGTCGGGACGCTCGTACTGATTTTCGAATATTCGGCTGAAGCGCTCGCCGAGCGCCGAGGCGATAGCCGCCGCTGTGGGATTGCCCCCATCAACGGGCGCGTACATATTGCTGAGGGTCATGCTGGGGAAGCCGCTCACGTTGATGCTGCCCTTTACGCGGAAGGTCGTCTCTTCGCCATACTCGTTCATGCCCTGAATGGCATTGAAGACCGTGGTCATCATGGCAACGGGCGTCAGCTTGGCGTTGTTCAGCACTTCGAAGTGGAAACTCTTCGGGCGCGAGATGCCGTGGAAATTCAGGGTGACTGGGATCATCTTCGGCGTCATGCCGAAGCGTCCAAGGATGCCGGTATGCCGGTCCTGGACAAAGGCTCCGATAGGTTCAGTTGTAGTTGCGATCTTGAAAGCGTTTGAAGTCGAAGGCAGGGTGGCAAGCACGTGCGACTTCGTCATCGGCATCTCTACCTGGCCGAAGTTAAGCAGCGGGTGGCCGCAGGCGAGTAGTCTCTCAGGATCGATGTAGGTGACGGTGCAGGTAGCTGCGATATCCATATCGCCGCGAACGAGCACAGCGCCAACGGACGATCCGGGCTCAATGGGCTCTGGCTGCGGCGCATCGCTCGATGAACCGGCGCCCATCACGGGAACAATCCCCGCGGCAGCAAACTGCGAGGCAAACTGCTGGATGCTTTCCTGGCTGAATCCGTTGAAAACTAACGGAGTGTCGATGGGTTTGAGATACGTGTAAACCTGTTGAGATTGAGGTACTGTCCCCGGTCCTGAGGTGCGTTGTGGCGTTTGGGCGGCAGTGCTGGCAGCGGAGTACTCCGGCGCGGACGAGCGGTCGAGTTCGTTGATCTCGAGCATCTGCGCGATAGGAGTGACGCCGCCGATGGGTTCCTTGCTGAATTCGCCGATGCGATACGCAAGGGCGCCGACGAGCTTGCCTTCAATGTAGACGGGGCTGCCGCTCATGCCGGCTACTACGCCCGTGTACTCGGGCTTTTTGCCGTGCAGTCGCACGAGGATGACGTCGCCGCGTGGTCCGGCCATGTTACGCAGAATGCCGAGAACCTCGACTTCCATGGGCTCAGGCTTTATACCTTCGAAGACCGTGTAGGCTACGCCGCGCATACCAATCTTGACCTGGTCAAGAGGCATGGTTTGCAGGACTGGTTTGTTCTCGACGGCGAACGCGCCGACGCAGACGAACAGGAGAGACAAGAAGATAAGAAGTGGCGTGAAAAGCTTTTTCATACTGCAGGAGGCGCAACCCTTTTGGGTGCTGCATCCTTTCCCCCGGACGACTTCAGGCCCGAGCCCTTGCGCTCTGACGAGTTGGAAGTGACCTCTCCGGGTCGATCGGGTTAGTAAGTGGGAGAAAGGCTCGTGCAAAACGTCAGAAAGCTGGATTTGTGCATCTATACTAGCATAGAGACTCTGGTTACCCGAGGCATCATGTCTGCTCAAAAATGGCTTAATCCTAGCGGTTTTTGCAGTAACACCAGCGTGCTTACGGTGGCGATTCTGACCTTGGCTTTGCTGCTTTCAGCGCTCCCGATGGCGGCACAGTCAGGGCAGCAAGCGCCGGCACAGCAAGTACCTCCCGCACAGCAGGGATCGCAAACGCAGAAGCCGCAGCAGCAAGCTCCGCCGGAGGCTGGCGGTCCGCAAGGCGATGTAGGCCCGTTCGCCGTTCCCAAGAAGACGGAGGAGCCTGCGCCGCCGCCTCCGCCCAGGCCAAAGGCTCCGGAGGGAATGCCGCAGTACTCGCTTTCTGTGGATGTTCCGGTCGTGAGCGTGGATGCGCTGGTGGTCAGCAAAGAGGGCAACTTTATTCCCGGACTGAAAAAGGAGTACTTCCGCGTCCTCGAGGACGGCGTGCCACAGACGATCACGAGTTTCACACAGACGGAGCGGCCAATCACGGCGGTGCTGCTGATCGAGTTCTCCAACACCAACTACGAATTCATGATCGACGCGCTGAACGCCGCGTATGCCTTTGCCGCGGGCCTGAAGAAAGACGACTGGGTAGCGGTGATCGAATACGACATGCACCCCACGATTTTGGTCGATTTCACTCAGGACAAGAGTGCGGTCATGGGAGCGTTGAATACGCTGCGCGTTCCCGGCTTTCGTGAGAGTAACGTCTTCGACGCGCTCTACGATACGCTCGACCGCATTGAGTCGATCGAAGGTCGCAAGGAGATCATTCTGGTCGGCAGCGGACGTGACACGTTCAGTCGTATCACTTACGACAAGATGCTGAAGAGGGTTAAAGATGCGCAGAACGTGACCATCTTCACGGTGAGCACCGGACGCGCTTTCCTGGAGTGGGTGGACGCGCGCGCGGGTAGTAACTATCGCGTGCGCGAGGCGATGATGGATTATCTGCAGGCCGACAACCAGATGAATACGTTTGCCAAGTTGACGGGTGGGAAGTGGTATAACCCGCGCTTCCAGGGAGAATTCCCGGACATTTTCCGCGATGTGGCAGCGAGCGTGCGCAACCAGTACACGCTGACCTACAAGCCGACAAACGCGAAACAGGACGGGACGTACCGTAAATTGAAGGTGGAATTGGTGGCGCCCGGGACGGACAAGCCTCTCGTTATGCGCAGCGAGAAGGGCAAAGAGGTCAAATACAACATCGTGGCGCGCGAAGGTTACACGGCGAAACGCATTGTCGAGTAGACGCGAGCTGTTGCAGTAGTGGTGAGCTGCCAGGGCGTGTTGAGTGCGTGTGTTCAGCGACAGAGAAAGAACGCGCGGCCGTGCTCGCGCCGCAAGGAAAAGTCTTTCCCACCATCGAAGACGCGCACTTCGCGAAATCCAGCCTGCTTAAGAGCGCTAATGAGTTCGGCTCGCGAGTGACACTTCTGCACGAGCGTGAACTCTGCGATCCTTTCGCTATCGCGGCTGCAAATAACAATGTGGTTGGTTGCGAGCCGATGCGTTCTGTCATAGCGTGGCCGGACGCTGCAAATTTGATGGTCATTCTCCACCGTGAAAGATTCGCGCCAGCGCCGCCGGTAAGCCTCCTCCAGGAATAAATCAAAAGCGAAACACGCGCCCTCGGTCAATGCGTTGCGAACGTTGCGGAATACTCGCCCCAGGTCCTCTGTGTCGATGTGAGCGAGACTATTGAAGGTCGATAGGGCGGTGCGGAACTTGGTTGGAAGTTGGAAATCGCGAACATCGGCGAGGATGAAGTCGGATCGCGGGGCGTTGGTGCGCGCCTCCTTCAACATGGCCGCGGAGTTATCGATGCCGGTGACGTAAAATCCGCGGGCATTGAGCGCCGCGGCCAAATGTCCCGCGCCGCAGCAGAGGTCGAGGATGCTTGCGCCCTGAGGCAGGGAAGAGAGAAGCAGGCGATCATGCACGGGAAGAACGAGGCGAACGGCTTCCGCAGCGAAGTGTCGCGCGTACACGGAAGCAAAGAGATCATACGCTTCTCGGGTTCGGCGAGCGGTTTCCATACGCCTCCGCTACAAGAGCTTTAGATGAGCGGATGTTTCGCGACGAGAGATGACGAAGGGAATATCTTCCTTCAGCAGAGTAGATGAGGCAGCAACCAGCATCCTCAGCGGCCAAACAGGCTGCTGAAGAAGTCCTACTCTCTGAAGACCTTGACCTCAGCGGCTAAACAGGCTGCTGAAAAACCAGATTCCTTGAAGGGACACGCCTTCAAGCGTGCGTAAGTCGATTGCTGGGAAGGCGGCTTTTAGCCGCCAAGGGGGAGGGTCGCGCCCATGCGCATTGTTGCTTTACTCCCCTTCCGTGCATCTCTTACACTGGTAGCTTCGCACGCTTGGGCCTGTGGGGATGGGATCCGGGTGTCTGCGCTTTTCGTGGGGAAAAATGCCTGACAATCAAAAGGACGTTGGTGGTGGTAGTGTGGCTGCAAATCGTGTGGCTGAGAATCGGTTGAAAGAGGTTTTCGACAGGCGACATCCGTCCGAGAGCGAAGAGCGCTGGGCGGAGAAGACGCTGTTGCCAACGCTGGAAAAATCTCCAGAGAAGCCGATTGGCGCGCCGACGGGCACAAACCTCGACGAGAACGGCAACGCGCGCTACACGACGATTTCCGGTCTGCCGATCAAGCGGCTGTACACGAAAGCCGACCTGCCGGAAGACTGGAACTACGACCAGTATCTCGGCTATCCGGGCCAGCCTCCATACACGCGCGGGATTCACGCTACCGGATATCGCGGCAAGCTGTGGACGATGCGCCAGTTCTCGGGCTTCGCGTCTCCGGAAGAGACCAACGCTCGTTACAAGTACCTGCTGTCGCATGGCAGCGGTGGGCTGTCCGTGGCGTTCGATCTGCCGACGCTGATGGGTTACGACAGCGACTCCCCGTTCAGCGAAGGCGAAGTCGGCAAGTGCGGCGTCGCCATCGATTCGCTTGAGGACATGGAAATCCTGTTCGACGGCATCAACCTGGAGAAGACGACGGTTTCGATGACCATCAACTCTCCGGCTTCTGTTCTTTGGGCTATGTACCTGGTGGTTGCCGAGAAGCAGGGTGCGGATTGGACAAAGGTAAGCGGTACCCTCCAGAACGATATCCTGAAGGAATACATCGCTCAGAAGGAATACATCTATCCACCTGCGCAGTCGATGCGACTGGTGATTGACACCTTCGAGTTCGGCTCCAGGTTCACACCTCGCTTCAACACGATTTCGATCAGCGGCTACCACATTCGCGAAGCCGGTTCGACGGCGCTGCAAGAGCTGGCGTTCACGATCTATGACGGTGTTGAGTACGTGGATTGGGCGCGCCGCCGCGGGCTCGACGTGGATGAGTTTGGGCCGCGACTCAGCTTCTTCTTCAACGCGCACAACGACTTCTTCGAAGAGATCGGCAAGTACCGCGCTGCGCGAAAAATCTGGTACCGGCTGATGAAGGAACGTTTCGGCGCGAAGAACGAGCGCACCTGGCTGATGCGATTCCACACGCAAACGGCGGGCGTCTCACTAACGGCGCAGCAGCCAATGAATAACATTGCGCGCGCCGCGATCCAGGCGATGGCAGCGGTGCTGGGCGGAACGCAGTCTTTGCATACCGACGGCTATGACGAAGCACTTGCGCTGCCGACGGAAGAGGCGGCGCGCATCGCGTTGCGCACGCAGCAAATCATCGCGTACGAGTCGGGAGTGGCGCAGACTGTCGATCCGCTTGGAGGTTCGTATTTCGTTGAAAAGATGACGCTGGACATGGAGAAGGGCGCGTTCGACTACTTCGAAAAACTGGATGCGATGGGTGGCATGGTAAAGGCCATCGAGAAGGGGTTTCCGCAGAAGGAAATTGCTGAGGCCAGCTACCAGTTCCAGCGCGCGACCGAAGCTAAAGAGAAGATCACGGTCGGCGCGAATGAGTTCGTCATTGAAGAAGAGCCGCCGAACATCCTGTACATAGGGGAAGAAGTTGCGCGCCATCAGACGGAGAAACTGAATGCGCTGCGTGCTCGTCGCGACAACCAGGAAGTTGCGCGCCGCCTGGATGCTCTGAAGAAGGCTGCCGCGCAGGAACCCAAAGCCGCCACGGATGGCAACATCTCCCCGGTGAACACGATGCCGTTCATCATCGACTGCGTGCGAGTATATGCGACGGTAGGCGAGATTTGCGATGCATTGAAGACCGTGTACGGGACGTATGAGGAGTCGGCCTTCGCTTGAACCGCAGACTCGGACTCTAGATGTCGGACGTCGGACTTCAGACGATGGACCTCAAATGCCGGACGGCAGAGTTCGATGCTGACGGCGAACTGTCGAACAGCAACAGACCATCGAAAAGAGATGAGTCATCCTGCGCGAAGTGAAGGATCCGCTTGTGCCGCTGTCTGGCTGCGCCAAAGAGCGGGCGCAATCCCATGATGACGCATAGCTTGGGTGATTGCGAAGCGTCGCATCCTCGGCAGCAGCACTCCCCTGAACCGCGTTTACATCTAACTCTCCGTGTTCCCATTCACTCGCACATCTGAGAAGACAGCGCAGCGGCTTGCTTTCATCTTCTTCTTCACCACCCTCGGCCTTGGCCTGTGGCTGGCTGCAACATGGCTGTACATACGGCACCTGACGCTTGTTCTGCCGATGCCGGAGGTTCCCAAGCCGGTGGTTTACCAGCCTGCCCCAATAGAGAAAGTGTCTCCGCTGCTGTTGCAGTACCGGCTGGATTTACCTGGGCGGGGCGAAGTGTTTCCCGCGATGCAGGCGGCAGCCGCATCGGACTACTGGCCGATTTCTATCCTGACAATCTCGAACGCCGCCGAACGCCCGGTCTTGCAGGTGGTCTCGGCAGAGATTCCTGGATGGAGCAGACCTTTCCAGCAGTCGATTGTGATAGGGCCACAGCAGACGCTGGGGCTGAAGATCAGTCCCGAGCTGTTGCCCAAGGCGAACAACGTCGCGGAGATCGAGCACGCGACACTCAAACTGCAAGTGACGGACGAGAGCGGCGCTACGATGTTTGCCCAGCAGCGGCCGGTGCTCATCCACAGCGGCTCAGACCTTTACTGGGGCAAGCAGTTCGCCAACGCCCAGGTGGTGGCACGCTGGGTAACACCGCACGATTCTGCCGTGCTTCAGCTCGTTGCGGATGCGCGTCGCTTCGTGCCCAAGGGGCGCTTGCCCGGCTACAACGCCAATGGACAGAGCGAGTCGAGCGTAGCGAAGCAAGTGACGCGACAGGCAGACGCCATCTTCAAGGCCCTGCAGCGCTCCGGTTTCAGCTATGTCAGCAGCATTTACACCTTCGGCGGCTTTACGGACGTGGCGCAACGGATTCGCCTTCCGCGCGAGACATTGACGCTGAGTACGGCGAACTGTATGGACGTGTCGGTGGCATTCGCTTCGGCGATTGAAAACGTGGGCATGAAGCCAGTCATCGTCATACTGCCGGGACACGCGTTCACGGGCGTGCGTTTGGGGGCGGATTCGTCGGCGATCCTGTACCTGGACCTGACGGTGTTGCCGGGTGGCAGCTTCCGGCAGGCGCAGGCACGCGCGCAGGAATGGCTGAAGAAGACTCCGCCGGAGCAGGTACTAACGGCTGACATCGCTTCAGCACGACGCATGGGACTGTATCCGCTAGCTTCGTCGCCCTCCAATGAGAGCGTACCAGCTGGACGTGACGTAGCAGGACGCGATGCGCCGAAAAGTTCAGAAGCGCGTAGCCGTTAACTTCACATCCGCACGCTCCCAAGTCTTCTTGTAGCGCTGCTCAACCTGTACGGCTTCTTCGGCTTTGCCCTGGGCACGAAGGCTCTGCGCCAATCCGAAGAGCGACCAGCCGTTCTCGCGATTGCGCTTCAGGTCTTCGCGATAAATGCGTTCGGCTTCAGCAGGTTTGCGTGCTTCGAGCAGCACGGCTCCGAGCGTGTGGCGAACCGGGTAGTACCAATCCTCCGGCTCGTTGTACTTGAGCGAATCCTGCACGGCGACAGCGCGTTCGAGGCACGCAATACTTTGCCGGTAGTCCTTCCGCGCTGCAGCCATCTCACCCTCAAGAACCAGGGCGGCAAGTTCCAGCAACTGCGTCGCCTGGTTCGCGCCGGCAACGTAATCCTTCATCGCCGGGAGCTTCTGTATCTGCCGAACTTGAGGTAGTTCGCGGGCGGCGGCCTTCAACTGGTTCGTACGCGCGAATGCCAAACCGCGTCCATAATGCCAGATACCTTGCGCGAAAGGCATGTTCGCAGGCGGTTGCGGCTGCGCGAGCAGTAACTGCCACTGGCCGAAGCGCGCCATCGCAAAGACGGGCACGCTGTAGAAGACGTTCCCCCAAGCCGGAACTTCCTTCATGTCGTGGGGGACGCGGCCTTGGACCTTGCGCGCCGCGGCAAGCGACGCTTCGCGGCGGCCGTCCATCATCAGCGCGAATGCGAGGAAGTGCAGGTTGTGTGGGTAGTAGCCGAGTGGGTAGATGCCTTGCGCCCTGCACTGTGCGAGGTAGGCTTCATCGGCGACGATCGCCATCTCGTTCGAATGTACTGCATCCGCATAACGTCCGACTCGCATGTAGATGTGCGCTGGCATGTGGACAAGGTGTCCGGCGACTGGCACCAGCGTCTCCAACTTCTCCGCGCTAGGCACTGCCCGGTCGGGAGATTGTGAGGGTTCCACGAGGTGTATGTAGAGGTGATTCGCGCCGGGATGATTGGGCGCAAGCTTCATCGCGCGCTCGACGGCATCGATGGCCTTCGAGGTATCCGGTTTGGGAGTGCCGTCCGGCAGGTAGTAATCCCACGGCATCACGTTCATAAGCGCATCCGCATACAACGTGAGCGCGTCGGGGTCGTCGGGGTAAGCCTTGGCAACGGCTTGCATGGCGATGGCGTATTGCTGATCGCGCAACTTGCGGTCAATGCCGGGTGCGTCTGAGTAGCGCTTGCCGAGCGCGTCGATGAAGGCTCGCTCCTTGTCGGAAGCGTTCTCCCGGCGGGCAATCGCCTTCTGAATGGCGGCGTGTGCGCGCTTCTCGCGTTCGGCAGGCTGCGGGTCGTTGATATTTGGGCCGAGCGCGAGCGCCTGTCCCCAGTAGGCCATGGCCAGCCTAGGGTCTAGGCCAGCGGCGTTGAGGAATGAGCGCTCCGCCTCCATGTGGTTGAAGCCATAAGCAAGCGTGAGTCCCTGGTCAAAGTAGCGCTGCGCTAGCTTGTTCTCTGTAGAGACCACGTGATGCAGGTTCCCGATGTTGTCGAGCAGAGGCGCTTTGCTTTGCACCATGGCAGGGTCGGCATCGGGAACATGGTGCTGCGCAAGAACGGTGGAAGTGGGAACGATGGCCACCAGGAAAGCAGCGGCAAAAGCGCACAAACGCATAGACTCACCCCGTGTGGCTCGACATTTTAAGCCGAATTCTGAGCTGGTGAGCTTCGGCTTCCGGATTTTTGTCCGCTGAGAGTAGCGGCAGAGCTGCGCAGTCGAAGGAGCCCTCTCTCCTGCGCCCATCCCATGCAGCACTATGTCCCCTCCTTAGAAACCTGGGCCAGCAGAGACATGCTTCGACTTCGGGGGAAGCCGTAGTAAAGTGATCCCATGTGGAAAGCGCTGATTGCTATTGCCCTTACCGTGAGTTGCGCCGCCCTGTTTGCGTGCAAGTCCAGTCCTGCGCCGCAATCATCAACCGAATCGACGACTGCTCCGGCAGCCTCTAACCTGCCGTCGGACGAGATGACCGAACAGCTTCGCAAACTCGCCGGCACGGGCGCGAGTGACTGCGGGCGCGTTCCCGTCAACGGTGATGTGAAAGCGGCTAGCGACTGCGCCATGCAGGCGAATAGCGCGAACAAACCGTTCACCGTGCGTTATGACCTTCCGATGGAGAAAACCTTCTCAATCGCCACGGTCCGCGCCGCCGATGGCAAGCTCTATACCGTGCAGTACGATAGTCGCGGTTGGGAAGCAAAGCCCGAGAACGGAACAATCACCGAGGACAAGAAGGTTCTTATCTCGGAGTGCCAGAAGGAATTGCCGCTGCGCATTGCCGGCAGCGGTCGCATTACCTGTATGGCGCCACAACAAATGCCAGCGGGTGGCGGCATGAGTCCGCACGGCGGCATGAGTCCCAGTGGAGCGAACACAAAAGGTGCGATGCCTCAGATGGCTAACCCACATGGCACGGCATCGCCCGCGACCGCGCCTTCCCGCGCACACTAAGCGACACCTAAGGCCATACTGAAGCCCGGCCGCGCGCCGGGCTTTACTACTTGGGCGTCACTACTTGGGCATCGTGGCTTATTCCCGAATTTGGCCGCTCGCGTTATGATGGCTCAACACTGAGGCTGGCAGCTGAAGGCTGCGGCTCATCCCTTTATGCCCACTGAACGCAAAATTCGTGTACTTGTTGCCAAGCCCGGACTCGATGGGCATGACCGTGGCGCGAAGGTCATCGCGCGCGCGCTACGGGACGCTGGCATGGAAGTGATTTACACCGGCCTGCGGCAGACGCCCGAAATGATTCTGACCGCCGCTCTACAGGAAGACGTCGACGTCATTGGCCTCTCCATCCTTTCCGGCGCGCACAACGCAATCGTGCCTCGCGTGACGAACCTGCTAAAGGAAAACAATATGGACGACGTGCTGCTGCTGGTTGGAGGCATCATCCCCGATCAGGACATTCCTGCGCTGAAAGAGCAGGGAGTGTCGGCCATATTCCAGCCTGGCACGCCCATGGACGACATTGTGAATTTCATCCGTGCGAATGTGAAGCCCCGAGGCGTTACGGCGGCTTCCTAAGACCTGAATTGTTGAAAGATTGAAAGACGTGACAAGGCCCGGTGCCCCAGGTCCACGCCGGGCAGTTCGGCGTTAACCTGGGATGACGCTTCTTTCCACTCACACGAGTGTTTCAGCAATTCGGCACGGCTCCGGCCGTGCCTTTCTGTCGCCGCGAAGGCATCGGAGTAGAGCGGCAGCAGGCGGACGGCCCGTGGGTTGGCGAACCTTGTCGCCGGTGAGCGGCATCTAGCCCGCTAGGAGGTCTGCCATGTCCCTCGGTGCTCACGCGCACCAAGCGAACTCTCAAGCTGAACTCTGGCCCGCCCTGCCTTTGGATGAATGGCTGGACACCTACGCCACTCTGCACATGTGGACGCAGGTCGTCGGCAAAATCCGTATGAAGTTGACTCCGCCGACTAACCACTGGTGGCACGTACCGTTGTATGTCTCCGCCCGGGGACTGACGACCTCCGCCATGCCGGCGAACGATCACATGGTCGAAATCATTTTCGATTTCGTTGAACATGCTCTCGTCATCGAGAGCAGCGATGGCACTGTTATCAATATCCCGCTCCTGCCGAAGCCGGTTGCCGAATTCTACAGAGAAGTTATGGAGGCCATGCAAGCGGTGCACGCCGGCGTAAAGATTTGGACAACGCCGGTTGAAGTGCCGAACCCTATCCCGTTCGAGCAGGACTACCGGCACACCTCTTATAACCGTATGTACGCGGAACGCTTCTGGCGCATCCTCATGACGATCCAGCCAATCTTCTCGGAGTTCCGCGGGGAGTTCGTCGGCAAGTCGAGCCCCGTGCACTTCTTCTGGGGCAGCTTCGATCTAGCGGTGACACGATTTTCCGGCAGGCGCGCACCCGAGCGCGACGGCATCGATCCCGTCACCCGCGAAGCGTATTCACACGAAGTAATCAGTTGCGGATGGTGGCCGGGTGGAACCTCGGCTACGGGTGCGGCCTACAACGAACCGGTTTTCTATGCGTACGCCGCGCCGGAGCCGCTGGGTTTCTCAACTTCGGAGGTTCGTCCAGCGCAAGGCTTCTACCACGGAGAGATGTCGGAGTTCTTGTTGAAGTATGACGACGTACGGCAATCGGCTGATCCGCGACAGGCGCTGCTCGACTTTGCGCGCAGTACGTACGAAGCAGGTGCGAGGTGCGGGGGTTGGGATCGGGATAGTCTGGAAATGCGCGACCGACAGCAGGCGGCCTGACGCGCCATCCTGGCACGAGCGAAGTAGTACCGCGTATCATCTCTGGCGATATAACCGTTCTTCGCTTGTGCGGAGCGGAGGAGGCGAACAATTTAATGTTGTTCTCGTCGCACGCTGGCGGCCTCGCAACGCTCGATCCTCAGACGCTTATCATGCATGGATCGAGTTTTGCGGGTGATGGCGGACGCGTGCGCGCCTTGTCGTGGTATTCCGAGAGTGCTGGGCGAGGCGGAGCCAGGGCGTAGCGCGGCAGGGCCAATCTGAAATTCTGGGATATCACAACTATGCCGACTTTTTTGCGATTTCTGATGCTGCTTTCGCTTGTCGTCTGGATCGGCGGCATAATCTTCTTCTCGTTCGTCGTAGCGCCAACCGTCTTTTCCGTCCTGCCGACGCGTCACCTGGCTGGCGCCGTGGTCAACCGCTCGCTCGCCACGCTTCACTGGATGGGCATTTTTTCCGGCGTTGTCTTCGTCGTAGCGTCGCTAATCTACACGCGCATGAGCTCCGGCGCAGCGTATCCATTCGCCGCGCGGCATCTGCTGGTCTATCTCATGCTGTTGCTCACCATCGTTTCGCACTTCGGAATCGCAGCCAAAATGGCTACGTTGCGCACCGACATGGGCGAGATTGACCGTCTTTCGCAGGATGACACGCGCCGCGTGCAGTTCAACAAATTGCATGCCTGGTCCACGCGACTCGAAGGCACGGTGTTTTTTCTTGGGCTCGCGGTGCTGTTTCTCACCGCGCGGCGTTTATCATAGAAGTTCGCTCCCCAGTTTCCCTTTCGCTGTTGGACCGGCTCCGTTCACCGCTCAGATGACGAGTGCTGAACTTGACTGCGCCGACGGCCGTGCGCTGTTGCTATCAAGGAATCATAACTATGAAGACAGGAATCATCGGTCTGCCCCAGGTGGGCAAGACATCGCTGTTCAAAATTCTTACCAAGGCTGACGTCGCCGGTCGCAGCCACGCCAACCCCCGCGAAGCGCACATCGGAGTCGCCACCGTGCCGGACGATCGCCTTGACCGTCTCGCCAAGCTGTTTGACCCGCGCAAGCTGGTACACGCGCAGGTCGAGTACGCAGACGTTGCCGCCATCGGCCAGGAAGCGCTGAAGGAATCCGCCTTCCTCAACAACCTGCGCACCGTGGATGCACTGGCGCACGTCGTTCGCGCATTCGAAGACGAATCTATCCCTCACGTCGGCCCCATCGATCCTCTTCGCGACATTAAGAACGTCGACTTCGATCTCATCGTCAGCGACCTTGGCCAGGTTGAAAGTCGCCTGGAGCGCATGAAGAAGGATTTGCAGAAGAAAAAGACGCCGGAGTTGGAGCGCGAACACGAACTGCTCCTCCGCACGAAGGCCCATCTCGAAACGGAGCGTCCGCTCCGCGAGATGGAAATGACGAAAGACGAAAAGAAAATCGTGCGTGGCTTCATGTTCCTCAGCGAGAAGCCCATGCTCTACGTCCTCAACATCGGCGAGAGCACGACGCTCGGCAAGGATCTCGAAGACGCTGTCGCCAGGTTCAATCTGAATGAAGTCGCTTCGCGCCTCAATACGGGAGCCACTGCCATCTGCGGAAAAGTCGAGGCCGAACTGGCCGACATGAGTGACGAGGATGCCGCAGAATTTCTTTCCAGCTACGGACTTACCGAGAGCGGACTCGCGCGCCTCATACGCAAGACTTACGAACTTCTCGGCCTCATTTCGTTCTTCACCGTCGGCGAAGACGAGTGCCGCGCCTGGACCATTGAGAAGAACATGCGCGCCGTAAACGCCGCCGGAGCTATCCACTCCGACCTCGAACATCACTTCATTCGCGCCGAGACGATTCACTGGGACACGCTGCTCGAACTTGGTTCGGAAGCCGCGGCCCGCTCTGCGGGCAAGCTGCGCCTCGAAGGCAAGGACTACATCGTGCAGGATGGCGACATCATGCACATACGGCATTCAGGCTAGTACGCCAGCGTCCTGTTCCGGGTCCCTTGTTGTGCTGCCGTCTGCTATGCTCGACTGTGAGGTGAGTTTTGGGCCAGAGCTTCCGTGACGTCCCCGCGTGGCAACATGCCATGCAGCTTGTAAATACCGTGTATGCTTTCACTCGCTCCTTTCCGGCGGAAGAGCAGAACGGCCTGACCAGCCAGGTACGCCGGACTGCCGTCTCGGTCCCCAGCAACATCGCCGCCGGTCAGGCGCTGCCGCAGAAGGAGTTCCTCCATTGCCTAAGCACGGCACGCGGCTCGCTTGCGGAGTTGCAGACGCAAGCGTTGATCGCGGTCGATCTCGGCTTCGTTGCGGCCGGTGCGGCCGCAGCTCTTATTGAAGAAACAAATCGAGTTGATCAGATGGTCGAAGCGCTGTACTCGACCGTCGACGTGGGTTGGAATCGCAGCAGCTTATAACGAGACCTGTTCAGCAGAAAGAATCTTGAAGAAACACAGCCAAAACAGCCGATGAATCCTATATTGCTCAGCCTGTTGCTCGGCGGCACCGCCGCGCTTGCGAACGTCTTTGGTGGAACTCTGCTCGTTCAGAGACACTGGGAGCGGCGCTACCTGAAGTACTTCATCGCACTCGGAGCCGGATTCATGCTGGCCACCTCCATCGTGGAGATGATTCCGGCCAGCATCGAACTGCGTGGCGATAATGCTGCTTACCTCATTCTGCTCGGATACCTTGTCGTACACTTCTTCGAACACACGGTCACGCCTCACTTCCACTTCGGCGAAGAGACACACCACGACGAGTTCGCGCACTCGCACAAAAGCCTTTCGGTCCTTGTCGGACTTATCATTCACACGTTCTTCGACGGTATCGCCATTGCCTCCGGCTTCCTCGTTTCCTCATGGCTCGGCTGGATCATCTTTATCGCCGTGTTTTTGCACAAGATCCCCGAGGGCTTCACAATTACCTCCGTCATGCTAGCCAGCGGCAGCAGCCGCAAGCGCGCCTGGGGAGCCTCGGTAATCCTTGGCGCGGCCACCTTCGCCGGCGTGCTGGTCATGACCATCACGCAACACGCTGTCACCTTCGGACTGCCTATCTCGGCGGGCGTCAGCATCTATGTTGCCGCCAGTGACCTCATGCCGGAGGTGAACCGCGAGCCTGGTGTGCGCATGGCATTGGTGGTCTTCGTAGGCGTCGCGCTGCTCTTCGTTATGGACAGCTTTTTCCATCTGCACCACTGATCTGTTCTGGAAAATTCGTATTCGATTGGGCAGGGAGACGAGAGCTTACCTCAGCGGCTTCAACCGCTGAGGTTATGTGGTCAGCGATCCTGCCCGATTTCCCAGGCCTTCGCATATTTCCAGCTCACATATACGGAGTGGTACATGTGCAGCAGCAACCCTTCGCGCCCATCAAGAAATCCGAGCCGGAACAAGTAGTTGTAAAGGAACGTCGCCAACGGGCGTAGCACGATGTCGAGAACGCTGAAACCGCGCCGCCGCCTCGACACTGCCACCTGCGCTCCCAGCGATGAATACCGATTCATGTGCTCAATGTAGCCGGAGAGCGTCGGGTATGCGTGGTGATTCATCGGATAGTGAAGGGTTCCCAGCCGCCCTTCGATTTCCATAGTCTCGTGCACCGGCCGATCAAGGAAGCGTCCCTTACCTCGCCTGAACAAACGCAGCTTCGGGTCGGGATAGAATCCGCCATGCCTGATTGGCTTGTTGAGGAAGTGATTCCTGCGCTTAATCCAGTAGCCATCTTCCTTGCCGAATCCGTCTTCCGCGGGACCTGAAAGGATTTCAGAAATTTCCTTCGCCAGTTCCGGGGTCAGTTCTTCGTCCGCATCCAGGCTCAGCACCCAAATGCCCGTGCACTTCTCAATTGCCGAGTTCTTCTGTCTCGCGAAGCCCTTCCACGTCTCGGAAAGAACTCGCACATGCGGGCCGAAGCTTTGCGCAATTTCTACGGTGCGGTCATTTGAGCCGGAATCGACGATGACGATTTCGTCCGCAATCGCCGCCACGCTACGCAGGGTGCGGGCGATGTTTGCTTCTTCGTTGAACGTGATGATGGCAACTGAGAGTGTCACGCGCGAAATACTAGCAGGAGAGTGCCGCCCGAGCGTACATCTTGATTGGGCAGGCTATGGAAAAGTGACCGTATCAAGCACAGGAAAGGCCTGGCAATCACCACGCCAGGCCTTTTTATGATGCCCGTCTGCATCGGGCCCCGCCACCCGAATCGTCCTTAGCATGGGGAGGACGTCGGAACGACCAGGTGGCGGATATAAATGGTTTGGTGCTACTGGTTTTGCAACTACGTCCCGCTACGTTTGACGAGCAACGGGACGTAGGGTTAGCGAATTATTGTTGCTGCTGCTGCGGTACCGCCTGCTGCTGCAATACGGTCGGTTGTAAGTCCGTGCGTGGGCCGACGAATGGGACCGCGGGCATCTTTGACACCTGGCCGGATTCGGCGTCGTCCACCTGTATGCCGTTGCGGTCGAGCGTGTAGCCGGTCACGCGATCCAGTTCCACGCGCGACTTCTCGTAAGCTGCCATGGCAGCAACCCGGTTGGACTCCGCTTGCGCAAGGTCGCGCTGCGCCTGCAACACCAGGGTGTTGGTGGATGCGCCAAGAGCGTACCGCTTCTGCTCGGCGTCCAGGCTCTGCTGCGCGAACTCGCGAGCGGTGCTCGCCGCATCTACGCGAGCACGGTTCTGCTGCACGGCAAACTGCGCGTTGCGAACTTCGATGTTGATCTGGTTCTGCACCTGCTGCATGCGCATTTGTGCCTGGCGGTATTCCAGTTCGGAACGCACCTGGTCAGCCTGTGCCGCTCGGTTGCGAATCGGAATCGTCAACTGCAAGCCGAGGCCCTTGTCCGGAGCCGTCGAATCGAACAAGCTACCGAACACGCCACCGTAACCGCTGGGGAAACAAATCGGTTCATTCACTCCGCCACAGCTTCCCAGGGCCTGTCCTCCAAGGGAGGAGGCGCCGTAGAAACCGACAAGATCAAGCGTCGGCTTGAGCGCATTGCGGGCTGATGTCTTGCTGATCGCGCGGTTGGTCAAGTCGATGCGTTGCGAAGCGATGTCCGGACGACGGCTCAGCGCCTGTTCCACCAGGTCCTGAATGGGGCGAATCTCTTCCTGCGCGGGGATGACCATCGTGTCGGTCGGGATGACCGGAGCGGCTGCCAGCACTGGGTCAGACATGTTGCGCGTTACCGCATTTTTCATTAGCAACTGCTGCAATTGCAGGTTCGTCTGCGAGCCGATCAGATCCTGGTTACGAGTGGACACTTCCGCCTGTGCGCGAACGATTTCAATGGGCGCGAGTGTCCCGATCTCCACCTGCTTGCGGTTATCGGAAAGGGTCTTCTCCGCCAGGGCCAGCGAGCGCTCCTTCACCTTCACGTCTTCATACGCGTTTACAAGATCCCAGTAGATGTTCTGGATCTGCGAAACCGTCGAAATAATCTGGTTCTTGAAGGCGATGTCTGAAATCTCACGGTTGTTCCTGGCTATGCGGATGAAGCGCGTGTTGGATGCCAGCCCGAATCCGGAGAGAAGGTGCTGACGAAGCGAGGCGCGGAAACTGCTGCTCAAGCTCGGATTCACCGTAGTGCGAAGGCTGTTCGTAGTGCTGCGGCTGTTACTGAAACTCACGTTCAAGAGTGTGCCGGTCTGGAAGCCTTGCGAGTAGCCGAAGTTTGCGACGCCGCTATTCTGGTTCAAGACGTTCGTGCCGGTCACGATCGTGTTCGACTGTTGGCTGACGGCACGTTCGATCTGCAGTGTACCGGTGAGCATAGGGTCGAACGAGTCGATGTTCGCGCCAACGCCGCTCGTCGACGACACGATGCCGCCGGTTCCTGCGCCAGCACCGCCAGCACCTGTCGAGGTACCGCCCGCTCCGCCACCCTGCGATGCCGACCCGATGCCGCCGTTACCGCCGCCGGGCGTACCTGACACGAGGCCCGTGTTGACGCCGCGTGTCGAGCCGCCGGACAAAGCGCGAAGTACATCCGTATCGGCGATGCTCAGGTTGTAACGCGCAATGGCCAGATCAAGGTTGTTCTCCAGCGCGAGCGCGATGGCGTCGTTCATTGACAGCATCAGATTGCCGTTCTTGACCATCTGGTCGAGCCGTGGCGCGTTCACGAAGTTCGGTGGCTGAACGTCGCGCCCCATGTACGGGCCCACGAAGGTGAGCGCCGAGCGCGGCTTGGAATAATCCTGCAGCTTCTGCGCATAGCCCACAGAGGTGCACAGACCCAGTAAACAAACCACCGCAAAGAGCCTGGCGGAAAACGTTCTTGAACCCGAAACTGGCATTCGCTTGTCTCCAAAAAATGATTGCTTCAAAAAAAGTCGAGTCCCTGTCGCTGTCCCCACCTGATACGCATCGAGCAGGTCGCGAGTTCCAATCTTTCTCCGGCGTTCACGAGCGGCAAACATCAGCCACGACAGACCTGTAGCTTTGGCGTGTGGGAAGTGCCATAGTATAGCCGACCCAGGCCCCAGGACAGAATACTTGAAGCTTACGATAATCCCCACTGGTAAGGCGATTTCAAAATCGCGCAATCGAGAGTCCGCTTGAATCGAAACCTGAAAATCACGCTGGCCTACGACGGCGCGGAGTTCCGAGGATGGCAGGTGCAACCCGGTCTCACCACCGTACAGGGAATTCTGGCCCATGTTATTGGACGGGTGACGGGCGAAAAAGTACTGCCGCAAGGTTCTGGACGCACCGATGCCGGCGTTCATGCCCTCGCCCAGGTCGCCAGTTTCAAAACTGAATCCGTCATTCCACTAGCCAACTTCCTAAAAGTGCTGAACGACCATCTGCCACCGTCGATTCGCGTTCTCTGCGTCGAGGAGATGCCGCCAGACTTCCACGCGCGCCATTCTGCGAAGGCGAAGACATACCGCTACCGCATCTATCGCGGTGCGATCTGCCCGCCGTTCCTTGCCCGTTACGTTACTCACCACCCTTTCCCGCTGGATGAGGAAACAATGTTCCGTGCTGCGGGGCAAGTCCTTGGCGAGCACGACTTCACATCCTTCGCAGCAGTCGATCCTGACAGGGAACAGCGGGAGGGCGCGGATGCACAAACTGCTGTCGCGCTGAAGCACGTCACAAACGTCCGAACTATCTTCGAATCCGCGTGGCATCGTGAGGGTGACGAGATCATTTACACGGTGCGGGGCAACGGCTTCTTACATCACATGGTCAGGAACCTCGTGGGGACGTTCCTGCTCGTCGGCAAGGGAACGCTCGGTGTCGCCGACGTAGGCCGAATCCTGAGAGCGCGAGACCGCTCGGCTGCTGGGGCAACAGCCCCCGCCTCCGGCCTTTACCTGGTCAGCGTCGAATACTAGAAGACTCGCTCCGAAACTCCGCCCACGCAGCGGCAGGGAGACAACTTTGCGATGAATACTCCGGCAAGGTCGCCAGAACGTATCGTGAACACCAATCCCGCCACGGGCGAAGTTCTCAGCGAGCACGCCTGCGCCGCGGCGGCCAACGTTCAAGATGCCGTCGCGCGTGCCCGCGCCGCTCAACCGGCGTGGAGCCGCCTCGGCATTGCCGGCCGCGTGCGTGTGTTGCGCCGGTTCCAGCAACTGCTGCTGGAGCAGCGCAGCGAGGTGGCGGCCTGCGTCACCGCTGAATCCGGCAAGCCGGTCGTCGAGTCGCTGGTTTCTGAGGTGATCGTCACGCTGGATGCTGCACGATTCTGCACCGAGAACGTCTATCGTGTGATGCGCGAAGAGGATGTTCGGCACGCGAACATTGTCATGAAGACCAAGCGCGGGCGGATTCTGCACGAGCCGGTCGGCGTTCTCGGAATCATCTCGCCGTGGAACTATCCTCTCTCCATTCCCGCCACAGAAACGCTGGCGGCGCTGGTGACGGGAAACGCTGTTGTGCTGAAACCGTCCGAGCTAACTCCACTCTCGGCGCTGTATTTGGCCCGCCTGCTCCACGAGGCAGGTGTGCCGCAGGATATTTTTCAGGTTGTGCTCGGCTTCGGGGGCACCGGAAGCGCGCTTATCGAATCGGGTATCGACAAACTGGTCTTTACCGGAAGCGTGGAAACCGGAAAACGCGTCGCCGAAGCCGCCGCACGACGCCTGGTGCCGGTTGTGCTCGAACTTGGCGGAAAAGATCCTATGCTCGTCCTCGACGATGCTGACGTGGACATCGCCTCCAGTGCCGCCGTTTGGGGCGCGCTCATGAATGCCGGCCAGACGTGTTTGTCGGTTGAGCGTTGCTATGTGCACCGAAATTTGTATGAGCGGTTTGTCTCGGAATGCGCCCGCAAGATCGGACAGCTCAAAGTCGGCAATGGCGCCAACGCTGAAACCGATATCGGCCCACTCATCTCACTGCGCCAACTCGAAGCCGTGGAGGCGCAGATTGAGGAGGCCGTCGCCGCTGGTGCAATTGCTGTTACAGGAGGCAAGCGCCTTCCACAACTCGGGCCAAACTTCTTCGCGCCGACTCTGCTTGTAAACGTGAACCACCGAATGTCTCTCATGCAGAAGGAGACTTTCGGCCCGGTACTTCCCATCATGGCCTTTGACTCCGATGACGAGGCCATCGCTTTGGCCAACGACTCCGACTTCGGACTCTCCGCAAGCATATGGACACGCAATGCTCGGCGTGGTGACGCGCTGGCACGTCGCGTGAATGCCGGCACCGTCATGGTGAACGACGTGATTACCTGCTTCGCCGTAGCTGAAGCGCCACATGGAGGGATCAAGGCCAGCGGGCTTGGCCGCACTCACGGCCTGTTTGGAATGCGTGAGATGGTGCGAACAAAGTACGTCGCCTCAGACCTGCTGCCCAGCATCAAGAAGGTTTGGTGGTACGGATACGGTGAGCAACTCGGCCATCAGATGAGCGCTTTCGTAGGGTTGCTGTTCGGAAACAGCTTGGTTGCTCGTGCCAAGGGTGCTGCAATATCTTTCCCGTCGTTATGGCGCAAGCGCCTGTAAAGTCGCGCAGTTAAGTTGGAGCGCTGCTGTTGTCGCTCGTCGGCGTTTCTATGCTGCGGGAACGTGGCTGCGGTACTCTAAGTCATTGCGGTACAATGCCATCAGTCTTGGCGTTGTGCCTCGTGCCTTCGCAGTCCAGGGCGAACGTGGCGCCAGAGCGCCGGTCCCGCTCACAAAAGAGGTATACATGGCAACACCCGTCATGGAAGTCGATGCTCCTGCCACCCCGGTTCAACCGGAGCCATCCGTCCCCGACTATCAGCAAGTTGGCAATCATAAGGTTAAGACCAAAAAGCCTGCTCAGCGTGCCTGCAATCAGAAGGACGAAAAGGGCAAGATTTGCGGCGGACATCTTAAGCGCTGGTTCTATGCGGCTGATACCGTTGAGAAGGCCTGTGGCGATATTGAAAAGACCTATGGCAAGAACGCCGAGATTTACCGTTGCGAGAACTGCAAGGTGCTCTACTTGCCAAATCCCGAAGAGCCGAAGGCCAGCAATGTTGCAGGGCGCGGAATGCAGTCCGTCTTCGGTGTGACTGTACCTCCAAAGGAAAGCAAGTAAGCAGAATCCGATAAGTTTCGTTCGCGGGTCTCAAAAGGGGTGCGAGGCCCGCGAACTATTTGTTAGCTGCTGGCGTACCTTTTTGCATCTTCCTAAACAACGTTGCCGTGCGTGGGGTGCGGCAGCAACGCGATTTCTGTCGCGGTCATTACCGTGAACAAGAAAGTGCCAGGCCACGTAGAGCGCCATGGTGCGGCATGTCATGCCGGGCCATCAACCGAGGCAGTCCGTGTCCGTGAATTGTTCTGAGCTGATTTACGACTGGAACCAGGTATTTGCTCAGGCGTTGAAGCCGAAGGGCCGCGTCCTTCTCGATGACGAATCGTTGCGCGATGGGCTTCAGTCACCCTCCGTTCGCGATCCGTCCATCTCCGAGAAGATCGAGATCCTCCACTTGATGGAGAACCTCGGCCTCAACATGCTCGACGTCGGTCTGCCGGGTGCAGGGCCTCGCGCCTTCGAACATTCGCTCGCTCTTGTACAGGAGATCGCGCGCGCCGGGCTCAACATCAAGCCCAACGCTGCCGCCCGCACTCACGAGAACGACATACGCCCCGTAGCCGAGATTCAGCAGAAGACCGGTATCCCCGTTGAGGTCGCCATGTTCATTGGGTCCAGCCCCATCCGTCGCTACACGGAGGGGTGGACAGACGACTTCCTGCTTCAGACAACGGAAAAAGCCGTTAAGCTCGCGCGCTCGCTCGACCTCGAGATCATGTACGTTACCGAGGACACGACCCGTTGCGATCCTGAAACTATCAAGCGCCTCTACACCACTGCCATCGAGAACGGCGCGCACGCCATTTGCATTACGGACACCTGCGGACACGCCACGCCCATGGGCACGCTGGGCCTCGTTCGCTACGTGACGGAAGAAGTTGTGGGCCCAACGAAGCAGCCTATCCGCGTGGATTGGCACGGCCATTGTGATCGCGGGCTTGCCGTCGCGAATTCGCTTTCGGCGCTGGTCGCCGGTGCCGAATGTATCCATGCTTGCGCCGTCGGGATAGGGGAACGCGTCGGCAACACGCAGATGGATCTCATGCTGGTGAATTTGAAGTTGATGGGCGTGGAGCCGTGGGCCAGCCAGGACCTGAGCGCAATGAAGGCTTACTGTGAAGGCGTCGCGCTGGCCACGGACATGCCCATTCCGAAGAATTATCCCGTCGTCGGCGGCGATGCATTCCGCACCGCGACGGGCGTGCACGCCGCGGCCGTTATCAAAGCGTTCAGGAAGAACGACACCGAATTGATGAACACCGTTTACTCCGGCGTGCCCTCACACTATTTCGGCATGGAGCAGATCATCGACATAGGTCCGATGAGCGGCAAGTCCAACGTGCAGTTCTGGCTGGAGCGCCGCGGGATCGAGCCGACCGAGGAGTTGGTCGATCGCATCTTCTATAGAGCCAAACGATCTGATCGCTGCCTTACTGATGCCGAGGTGCTCGACTGTCACGCCTGCTATCTACGCGAGAGGGAAGCAAAGCGCTAAAAAAAGGACGCCACGCAGTCCAGCAGCGGCGTCCGCTGACGGTCGAACACAAGTTAGTCGCGCGGCGGTTCGAATACATCCAGAGATTCGGTCAGGTTAACGGTACCCGAACACGGGCGGAAACATGACGACTACCAGTGCCGCCCATACGGAGTACACAAGCAGATAGGCAATCTGCCATCGCTCCAGCGCGGCGAACGAGCCCCGGTGACGCACGAAGCAGGCATAGAGCCATGCTGACCCCGCCAGGTTGACGAGCAGAATGAGATTCTCGCCAAGAGCCGCCACTCGGTTGGGAGTGAAGCCAAACTCGGAGATGCGGGCCGCAATCGCCCATAGCGCCACCCCATCGACCACGAGCGCGCTGACCACGAGCAGCAGTTGCAAGCCGTCGAAGAAGTCGGGCGGTGCCTGCGGGTCGCGTGCGGATGCGGCGTAGAGCACTAACCCCACGACGACGGCCAGCAGCAGATCGAAGCCGATCAGGATCTCCCGCTTCATATTGATAGGATTGCCTGTCCACGCCATCGTCGCCAAAAACCCAAGGAGCAGAATCGTGAACAGCGGCGTGAAGAGCCTGGTCAGCACCGGTGCCATGTTCTCTATGACGCTTTGCTTCGCCTCCACGAGCCAGGATCCGATGATGACGGCCCCCGCCGCCCCGCACGGAATCAGCCAGCCCGCGATAAACCACCCAGGTTTCATATCGATGGCGGAGAACAACATAGCCGTGAAGGCAGTGACCACCCCTCCGCCGAGTGCGATGAGCACGTAGTAAATGGCGAGCTCGCCCGAGAATCGGACGAAGTTCATGCGCTCACCGTCGGCAAACCAGCGGCCTCGAACGTACGCGAAGCCGACGGCCAGCCATAGGGCGATTGGCAAGTGCAGAGCTGTCAGCACCTCAGTGTCGCTGCCGGTGCGGAAGGGGTAGACATTGGCGAAAACGGCCGCGGCCGCGAAGGGCAGGGCCACCCAGCCGCCACTTATAACATTCGACCCGCGCTTCCAAAGAAAGTAGACGGTGAGAAGCGGCAAGACGAACAGGCTGGCGTTGCGGAAGTAGAACGAAGGCACGTTCTCATCAGGGCTGAGCCGAAGACCGAACAGCGCCGGTATCTTGATTGCAAGGGCCGCCGCTATGGCGAGGCTCAGCACGACGAGCGTCTCGGCGCGTGTCGTGTTCGCCGACTCATCGACTGCGTCAGGGGTAATGACCAATTGCTTCCACAGCCGCTCGGAGTGCGCGCGTGCGAACTCGCGTGACAGCGCATCGAGGCTGCCCATGCGCTTGACCGCAATTAAGAAAGCTTCATCCCCTGCCAGACCGGCCTCGGTAAGCGCCACCAACTGGTCGCGCAGATGTCCCTCAAGCTCCTCCACGTCGGGACCGTGAAGCGCCTGCCGGCGGCTTACGTACGCGCGCCACTGCGCGATTTGCTCCTCGAGCGGCTGATCGGAGAAGGTCGTCATGCCGTGCACGCCTCCATCCAGATACTCCGCAAAGTACTGTCCACAACCTTCCACTGCTGCCGCTGGGCTGCGAGATGGGCCCGGCCTTCTTTAGTGATCCGGTAGTACTTACGCCTGCGGCCGCTCTCCGACGCGGACCACTTCGACGCGACATGACCTTGGCGCTCAAGACGATGCAGCACGGGATACAGCATGCCGTCGGTCCACTGTAGGTGACCGCCTGACAACTCGGCCACTCGCTTGATGATGGCGTAGCCGTAGCTGTCGCCTTCAGCAAGGATGGCGAGCACGAGCGGCGTGGCGGAAGCAGCAACCAGGTCCTTACTCATGTCCATACGTAGAGGTCTTATATATTGCGCTTCTATGTATGTCAATCATCTTGACGGAATCCCCACACGACGCGCAGTTCGTTCGGTGGGGATTCCGCAGGCGTGCCGTGCTCTTTTGCGGTCTGTTTAGTTTCCGTGGAACCGAAGAGCGTCCTGCCAATCGACACTGAATTACACTCACCTGCTGCTGGCCGTTGTACTATTCCACTTTCTGGCCAGCGTAGCTCGCAATTGTGGATGCTATGGGATTGTCCGAACATCGCGGAATCGGAGTTCTGCCCACTATCGCTGCGCAACAGGACGTTGCGCGACTGGCGGAAGCGCGCGCTCTGCATGAAGCCTTTGCGTGGCTGCGTGCTCACGAGCGTGAAATGCAGGAACGCCAGCTTGAAGTGACTTGCATTCCCGCTCCTCCGTTTGGTGAAGACGAGCGCAGTCTTTGGATGGAAGCGCGATTTCGCGATCTCGGCTTTTCCTTTGTCGAACGCGATGAACTTGGTAATGTACTTGCCTTGCGTCCTGGGCAGGACGAGTCGAAGAAGTTCGTTGCACTCTCCGCGCATCTGGATACGGTCTTTCCCGCCGGCACACCCATCCACGTCCATCGCTCCGGAGACAGGCTTGTAGGCCCGGGTATCTCCGATAACAGCGCCGGAATTGTCGCCCTGGTTGGCATTGCCAGAGCGCTCGCCGCCGCCAATATCCGCACGCAAGCTTCGCTCCTGTTTATCGGAAACGTTGGTGAAGAGGGTGAGGGTGACCTGCGTGGCATGCGGCACATTTTCTCGCAGACGCGCTGGCGTGAAGCCATTGGCCACGTTCTCGTGCTCGACGGCGCGGGAGTGGACAGCATCGTCTCAGAGGGCCTCGGCAGCCGCCGCTTCGAGGTCACCATCCAAGGTCCCGGCGGACACTCATGGAGCGACTACGGCGTTCCGAACCCGATCGTCGTTCTTGGCCGCATTATCGAGGCGCTCAGTCGTACTCCCCTGCCGCAGTTGCCCAAGACGACCTTGAACGTCGGCATTATCGAAGGCGGCACGTCGATCAATTCCATACCCGAGTCGGCAACGATGCGCGTCGATCTGCGCTCCACGGATGCGGTGGAGATCGACCGGCTCGAAGAGATACTTCGCCGCACCACGGACGAGGCTGTCCAGACTTCGCGTTCGGAAGCCCAATCTCGCGCAACATTGAAAAGTGTTATCCGAGGCATCGGCAGCCGCCCGGCCGCAGATCTCAGTCCCGACGCTCGTATCCTTCACGTGATTCGCGCCGTCGATGCGCATCTGCAAAACCCATCCTCGGTTCATCGCGCCTCCACCGACGCCAACATCCCGCTGTCGCTCGGCATTGAAGCGATTGCGATCGGCGCTGGCGGCAGCGGCGGCGGAGCGCACACGTTGCACGAGTGGTACGATCCGCGGGGACGTGACTTCGGACTGAAAAGAATCTTGCTGGCGACGCTAGCACTCTCGGGAGCTATGGAATGAAACTCGCTACGGCAGTTCTGGTCGTTCTTGCCGGAACTATCTTCGCTGGAACGACAGTGGCTCAAACCAAGCCTGCGAACAAACCTATGAACGTACCGGACAAGCACGAAACGGCTGGGCCAGCCGACGTCATTTTCATCAATGCCAATATCTATCAGCCCAGCGTCAGCGGACATGTGAGCGGCGAAACCGTGCCGCGTAATTCGCAAACCGGGAAGGCTGTGTCCAAGCAGGCGTCATCGTCCGAAGGCACGCGCTGCACCGCCCTGGCGGTTCGCGGCGACCGCATCATCGCCGTCGGCATCGACTCGGAGGTGCTGAAACTCAAGGGCAAGTCCACCCGCGTCATCGACGTTGGCGGCAAGTTCCTCATGCCGGGCTTTAACGATGCCCATCTTCACCTCGCCAGTGGCGGGTTCGAAAAGTTGAACGTCGATCTCGTCGGCACCACGTCGCTCGATGAAATGAAGTCGCGCATCGCAGCGCGCGCGAAAACCACCGTCAATGGCGAGTGGCTCACCGGACGCGGCTGGGACCATACGAAGTGGGCCGCCCTGGCGCTGCCCACCCGTCAGGACATCGACAGTGCCACAGATGGACATCCTGCGATTTTCGTTCGGGTTGATGGACATATCGCGATTGCAAACACCACCGCGTTGCAGGCAGCCGGGATAACCGCAGCGACGAAAGACCCGCAGGGTGGAAAGATCGACCGCGATGCCCGGGGCGAGCCTACAGGCATTCTCCGTGAGGGAGCCCAGGATTTGGTTAACTCGAAGATGCCCAAGCCGAGTCCGGCGCAGCGTCGTAAAGCCATCGAACTCGCCATGGCAGATGCCGCACAGCACGGCATCACCTCAGTGCAGGACAACTCGTCATGGGACGACTTCCTCGTTTACGAGCAGCTTCAGCGCGAGGGCAAGCTGACCTTGCGCATCACGGAGTGGCTTCCGTTTGAAGCTCCGATGAATGTGCTCCTCAGCCATCGCTCGCATCATAGCGCCGCCGATCCTATGTTGCGTGTCGGCATGCTCAAAGGATTCATGGACGGTTCTCTTGGTTCCCGAACTGCCGCACTGCTGAAACCCTATGCCGATGAACCTGGCAACTCCGGCTTGCCGCAGTTCGATCAGGCCAAGCTGAACAAAATGACTGATGAGCGCGCCGCCGCCGGGTTCCAGATCGGCTTCCATGCGATCGGAGATCGCGGTGCGCAGATGGCGCTCGACGCTTACGCCGAGGCCGAACGCTACGCTCGCGAGCACGACGCCTCGAAGGCGAAGCGCGAATTCCGCTTCCGGATTGAACACGACCAGGTCATCGCTCCTGAACAGCCTGAGCAGTACCGCCGCCTCGGCGTCATCGCATCCGTGCAGCCGAACCATTTACTTACGGACATGAACTGGGCCGAATCGCGAATCGGCGCCGAGCGCGCCAAACATTCCTATCCGTGGCGGGAGTTTCTTAACAATGATGTACGCGTCGCCTTCGGAACTGACTATCCGGTTGAGCCAATCACGCCGTTTCGCGGCGTGTACGCCGCCGTCTCGCGCATGAACGAAGCCGGCACTCAAACCTACTACCCTGAGCAGAAGCTCACTATCGACGAAGCGCTTCGAGCCTATACCGTTGACGCCGCCTTCGCCGAATTCATGGAGCGTGAAAAGGGAATGCTGGGACCGGGCATGTTGGCCGACCTCGTCGTCCTCGACCGCGATCTTCCGCAGGTGGCGCCCCAAGAAATCCTTGGAACGAAGGTCCTGCGCACGGTCGTCGCCGGTAAGACGGTTTACGAATCGCAGTAGCCTCGTTTCAGTATCGTAGGAGTTCAGAGTAGGAGGCCCGCTTCCGAGGCGGGCCTTTTCTGTTCCTGCTGGCGACCGCGGCACGCGGGCTGTTACCTTTGTTATCGTGTCCCGTTCGGTCAAAGCCCATATCCTGCTCGTCCTCATCACTTTCATCTGGGGCGTAACTTTCGTCGTCATCAAGAACGCGCTCGACGATGCGACTCCGCTGCTCTTCAATGCCATTCGAATGGTGCTTGCGGCAGCCGCATTGGTTCTCTGCTTCCGCCGTGAGTTCAAAGTCATGACACGGGCTTCGGTGGTTGCCGGCATCGTGGTTGGCATCTTTCTCTGGCTGGGATACGAGTTCCAGACCACCGGCCTCAAACTCACCTCGGCTTCGAAATCGGCGTTTCTGACGGGAATGTCTGTCGTGCTCGTGCCAATCATCCTGGCAGTCGGGTGGCGAAAAAAGCTGAATCACTGGTCCACGTTGGGAGTCATTGCGGCATTTGTCGGGTTATACCTTATGACGGTTCCTGCAAACGGCGCCGGTGACGTCTTCTCGCTGGAGGGCGTTAATCTGGGCGATCTGCTGACGCTCGGATGCGCGATTGCGTTTGCCTTCCAGATCATCATGGTGGGACGCACGACCGTGAAGTATCGTTTCGAACAGATCGTCGTGGTCGAGGCGATTACCTGCGCGGTGCTCATGGTGTTCACCGTGCCCTTGCTGGAAACTCCGCACATTGTGTGGTCGCAGCAAGTGGTGTGGGCAATTCTGGTGACGGGGTTGCTCGGGACGGCCGCCGCCTGGACGGTGCAGGCGTGGGCACAGCAGTTTACGCCGCCAACGCATACGGCGCTGATTTTCGCGCTGGAACCGGTTTTCGCCGTTCTGACGTCCTATGTTGTATTGGGCGAGCGCCTGGGTATTCGGGCGGGTGTCGGATCGGCGCTGATCCTTGCGGGCGTGCTGATCAGCGAACTGCTCTCATCGTCGCAGGAGACCAAGACGGAGATGGTGGAAGAGACGGGCGAGGCGGCGCAGCAGATTTCAAGTATCGATTAGCGTGTAAAGTGCGTCTAACGATTCGAGAACTGCTTTTGCATTCCTCATCCAAATTTGTCATTGGTGCAAGGATGGAGTGATAGCCGGCCGGTTCATCCGTCAAAGGCTATAATTTCTGTCAGGCATGTTCTGCCGGAGGGTAACTATGGATCCGCTCAACAGCGGTTTCTGGCAAAAGATCAGATTGAACCGCTTTGCTTCGACATTCGTGATTTCGGCGACTCTTACGCTAGGAATTCTGATTGGCACGGTCGTTTCACATGGCGTGAAGGGCAAGGAGATCAATTCGGACGACGCTGCCCCGCTGCAGATTGCTTCGCCGCAGCAGCTTTCCAGCGTCTTCTCGCAGGTTTCGAAACAGCTCGAACCTTCGGTGGTCAACATCAACACCGAGTCGACCATCAAGAACCCGCACAGCCGTCTGCGCCGCTCGCCCGTACCGCAGAATCCGGACGAACCCGGCGACGAAAACAATCCAATGCAGGACTTCATGGATCGTTTCTTCGGGGGCGCGCCTGACCAGGCGCCGGAAGGCATGCGCCAGCGTTCGCTCGGGTCGGGCGTTATCGTCGATCCCAAGGGCTACATCGTCACCAACTTCCATGTGGTGGACAAGGCCGATCGCATCCGCGTGAATCTAATGGGCGAGCCGCCCACAGTGAGCTATGACGCGCAGGTTATCGGCACGGATCGTGAGACCGATCTTGCCGTCATCAAGATCAACGTGAACCGCCCGCTTCCCGCAGCGAAAATGGGGAATTCCGAATCCATGACTGTGGGAGACTGGGTGCTCGCAATCGGCAGCCCCTTCGGTCTCGAACAGACGGTTACCGCTGGAATCGTCTCTGCAAAGGGCCGCAACATCGTGCCCGGACGCCAGTTCCAGTCGTTCATACAGACCGACGCAGCCATCAACCCTGGCAACTCCGGTGGGCCGCTGGTGAACATGGCCGGCGAGATCATCGGAATCAACACGGCCATCTTTACGCAGAGCGCCGGTTACCAGGGCGTGGGTTTCGCCATGCCGTCCAACACAGTGACGCAGGTCTACAACCAGTTGATTGGGCCGGAGCACAAAGTTTCGCGCGGCTCCATCGGTATTGAGTTCAGCGCGCAGCCGAACCCGGCAATTGCCCGTGTCTATGGGGTGAAAGGCGGCGTAACGGTGCAGAACGTCGTCCCCAACGGTCCCGCAGCACAGGCAGGCCTTCAGACGGGCGACACCATCACTGCCGTTGATGGCAAGGAAGTTAAGACAGGCGACGAGCTCGTTAACGAAATCTCAAACCGCAAACCGGGTACCAAACTTCGGTTGACTCTCGTTCGCAATTCCAAGTCGCAGGATGCGACGGTTACGGTCGCCGATCGCGCCAAGCTGTTCGGTGCGCGGCTCGGCTTCGAGGAAGAGGATAGCGAGGACCAGACACCGAAGGAGACAAAGCTCGGCGTCACCGTCCGCCCCGTTACCCCTGAACAGGCCGAACGCCTGAACCTGCCGCGCGGCAAGGGCGTGCTCGTGCAGGATGTTCGTCCGGGTGGCTTCGGCGATAGTGTCGGTTTCAGCCGTGGCGATATCATCCTGGAGATTAACCGCCAGCCGGTTCCCGACGAGGACACGTTCCGTCGTCTCGAACAGAACCTTAAGAGCGGTCAGGACGTTGTTTTCCTGGTTCGTCCCAGAGGGCGGGATGCCGGTACTATCTTCCTGGCCGGTACACTTCCGTAATAAACTAAGCAATCTCCCGGCTGGCGCTGGGGCATCGTATTGAGAGATGATGCCCAACGTCAGCCGGGTGTTTTCTACCCCTTTCGCGTGCGGCATGGGCCATTGGGCTGTTCGGGGGTATTCTTCTGAGCCAATCTCCCATCCTCGCAGACGAGTACTCGAGGAGAGGGAAACTCCGTTCGAGGTGTAGCGGTGCGGTTTTTTTATCTGGATAAAACGCTTGGCGTGCTTTGCGCTCTGCTCTTGTTTGTGACTTTTTCTCCAGCGGCGACAAAGCGGGTTTCAAAGAAGGCTGCGCCTGCCAAAACCAGGGTAGCTGCAACCAAACACGTCTCCACCGCTTCCGCGAACAAGACCGCTCGGAGCACGACCACTCGCACCGGCAAGAAAACGAGGAAGACCAAGAAGGCGGCTAAGGCGAAGGTCGTACGTCGTCGTGGTCAACAAGCCATCTCCTCCGAGCGCACTCTGGAAATTCAGGAAGCGCTCATTCGCGAGCACTACCTGGACGGCGAAGCCACCGGAACCTGGGATCAGGGCACAAAAGACGCCCTTGTGCGTTATCAGCGAGCCAATGGCTGGCAGTCGAAAGTCCTGCCTGATTCGCGTGCGCTGATCAAGCTCGGGTTGGGCCCGAGCCACAGCGGGCTTCTGAATCCCGATAGCGCTGCGGTAAGTTCGCCGCACGAACTTGTCGCCGAACGCGAAATTCCCGGCGGCTCCTCGATGCCGCAGTAAGTAGATATTGCTGATTTCCTGAATCAAACAGAAACGCTGAAGAAGTCTCTTCGTGAACATTCACGGCACGCCTGAAGGCGTGCCCTTCAAGGAATTTAGCTTGTCAGCAATCTAACGCGGCCCAAGAGGCCGCGTTTTTTTATTCGGATTATTTGGACCGGCCCCCGGTCGGGTTCTGCTGCTGTCAAGCGCCGGTTTCCCCATCCAGCACCTCGCGCACTTTGCGCGCCAGCGCTGTCGGCGTGAATGGCTTCTGCAGGAATGCCGTGCCCGGATCAAGCACGCCGTGGTGGATGATTGCCTCTTCCGTGTACCCGGACATGTATAGCACTTTCATCTCCGGACGGAGCCCGCACAGCCGCTTCGCAACCTCACGTCCGGACATCTGCGCCAGCACCACATCCGTTACGAGCAGGTGGATACGTTCCGGATGCTGTTCACACGCGATCAACGCCTCCCCGCCGTGCTGCGATTCGATGACAACGTACCCGTGCCTTTGCAATACCTCCCGCACCAGCGCCCGGACTCCGTCCTCATCCTCGACCAGCAGGACGGTCTCTGTTCCTCGATAGGTGCCCCCGGCCGCGGGGCGGGTGACCATTGCTTCCGGGCCGCCTTCCACGACTGGCAGGTAAACCTTGAACGTTGACCCAAGACCCGGCTCACTATAAACCCATACGTGGCCGCCACTCTGCTTGATGATTCCGTAAACGGTCGACAGGCCAAGTCCCGTACCCTTGCCCATCTCTTTGGTTGTGAAGAAGGGCTCGAATACGTGCGAGGCGGTCTCGGCATCCATGCCGATTCCGTTGTCGCTCACGCCAATCATGACGTACTCGCCAGGTTTTACCATTGCGTGTTCGCGCGAATACGACTCGTCGATGACGAAGTTCGTCGTTTCGATCGTCAGGCGGCCGCCGCTTGGCATGGCGTCGCGCGCGTTCACCGCAAGATTCATGATGACCTGCTCGATCTGCCCCGGATCGGCCTTCACGTGGCCTAGCGACGGCGCGAGCACCGTGAGTAGTTCCACGTCCTCGCCCAATAGCCGCCGCAGCAGCTTATCCATGTTCGTGACGATTGCATTCAGATCCAGCACCTTCGGCGCGAGCACTTGCCGCCGGCTGAAAGCGAGCAGTTGGCGAGTCAGGGATGCCGCACGGTCCGCCGCCTTTCGGATTTCTTCGACTTCGTTGCGCATCGGATTGCCCGGCGCAAGCTCCGGCAGCATCAGGTCGCTGTAGCCCTTGATGACCGTGAGCAGATTATTGAAATCGTGGGCGACGCCACCCGCGAGTCTCCCCACAGCTTCCATCTTCTGCGAGTGACGCAGTTGATCTTCCAGAGTCCGGCGTTCGGTGATGTCCTCGGCGATCATTTCGAAATTCTCGGGCTCGCCCATGTATCTCGAACCGCGACACCCGCTGAGCCGAACCGTAATGGCGCGACCATCCTTGCGCTTCCAGCGTGTCTCCAGGCCTCCAATGCGAGGTGTACCGCGAATCTCGGTCAAGAGCCGGTGCCTTTCGCCGGGCTCCAAGTAGAGATCGTTTGCCATATCGAGGGCCAGCAACTCTTCCGCCGAGTCGTAACCCAGCATCTCGACAATCGCGGGGTTTACATCGAGGAAGCGCCCTTCCAGCGTGGAGCGGTAAATGCCGTACGCCGCGCTCTGTACCTGCGAACGATAGCGCGCTTCCGATGCGCGCAGAGCATCTTGGCTGCGCCGGTGCTCGATGGCGCGAGCCACCTGCTGCGAGACGAAGGTCAGGATGTTCTGTTCCTGCGTCCCGAAGCGCACATGCTCCGAGTAGCTTTGAACGGTGAGCACGCCGAAAGTCTTCTCGCCCATTTTCAGCGGAACGCCGAGCCAGTCAATGGACGGTGCGCCACGCGATTCAACCTCTCCTTCCGCCACCAGTTCTTCAAACTTCTTCGGGTCAGCGAACAGCGGCCGTCCCGTTCGCAAAACGTAATCGGTCAATCCGCGAAGCCGCTGCTGCGGCGGTGGCGGGTTTTCGTCTTCTTCATCGACGAAGTACGGAAAGCTGATCATCTGCCCTTCGTCATCCAGCGTCGCAATGTAGAAGTTCCTGGCGTACATCAACTCCCCGACGATCTCGTGGATGGCCGCGTAGAGTTGCCGCAGATCTTCGGCGGCGCTCGCCAGGTTAGCGATACGGTACAGAGCGGATTGCAACTGCTCGGCGCGCTTGCGTTCCGTGATGTCGAACGCCGTCGCCAGGACCGCGGCCTCGCCCTCGAACTTAATCACCGTCGCGCTGAAGTCCAGCCAGCGCAAATCGCCCGCCTTCGTGACAATTCTGAACTCGTAGCGGAGCGGAGCCTTCTCGCCGCATCGTTGCTCCTCGGCCCGCTTGCGCATCATCTCCCGGTCGCCAGGGTGCGCCAAGTCCCACACGTTCATCCGCATCAGTTCCTCACGCCGATAGCCAGAAATCGATTCGCTGGCGCGATTTGCGTATAGGAACCTGTTTCCCGCGTGAATGTAGATCGCGGACGCTGCCGTGTCTGCCACCGCCCGGAACTTCGCTTCGCTCTCGCGAAGAGCGTGCTCGCTGCGCTTGCGCTCGGTGAACTGCCCGATCTGGCTGCCGATGTCGGCCATCACCTTGAGCAGTTCGAAGTCGGGATATCGAGGCGTGCGGCTGAACAATTCCATCACTGCCGTAATTGCTCCGCTGTAGCGGATGGGTACAGCGAAGCAGGAGCGCAGGCCCGCCTCCGTTGCCTTCATCTGGGAGAGTTCGGAGTCCGCGCTCAGGTCCGTCACCCAACAGGGTTCACTGCTCTGCCATACGCCGCCGGCTACCGTCTTGCCGCGCTCGCAATGCTCGCTGTCCCGAAGCGGAAACCCAGTTTCGAATGACGGCGATTGCCAGCTTTGCTGCAACGTGAGCGACTCAGCGGCGGCATCCACGCGCCACACGCGGCCGTAGTCCCATCCCACACCCGTGCAGATCGCCTCCAGCAAGCGCGTCAGTGCTTCGTCCAGGGAGCGCGACTCCGCCAGGATTCGCGTGGTGGCGAACTGTGTCTCGCGGTAGCGCCCGGCCCTCTTCTGGTCAGTGATGTCACGGTAAATGATGTAGCGGCCGATCTGTCCCTGTGTCACATGAATCGGCGTTCCAAGGATCGAGACCTCGATCAACGTGCCATTTTTGCACCGCCGCACTGTTTCCACATCGAAAGGCTGTCCCGTGCTGATGCCCTTCGTGAGCGCGCTCGCCTCGCTGAGTTGGTCGTCCGGCACGATGAGATCGTCGATGAGTACGCCACAGACCTCGTCGAATTCATAACCGAACATCCGCGCGAATTCACGGTTGGCGCGCAGCACCTGACCATCGTTATTCAGTACCACGATGCCTTCTGGCGCACACTCGTAGAGTTCTTCCAGGTATGCCTTCTGGAGTTGCAGTTCTTCTTGCGCGTACTTGCGCTCGGTCACGTCGAACGCTGTTCCCAGCACCGCGGGCGCACCGTCGTAGTCGATCATTCCGGCCGTGAAGTCCAGCCAGCGTTCGCGGCCATCTTTGGTGATGATCTTGAACTCGTAGCGCGATGGCATGACACCGCGCCGCTGCCTCGCCGTCCCACGCTCCCGCACGACATTGCGATACTCGGGATGCACCAGGTCCCAAAAGCGCATCCCGAGCAACTCCGAACATGAATAGCCGGTGATGGTTTCGCTCGCCGTATTGACGTACTTGAATTTGCTGCCCTGGTAGATGAAGATCGCCGACGCTGCCGTTTCTGCAACTGCGCGGAAGCGTATCTCGCTCTCCCGAAGCGCGCGTTCGGCGTCCTTGTGATCGGTGATTTCGATGTCCTGAACTCCTACCGGCGCACGGTCACGGGACTGGCTCGGCGGAGCCGATTGCGAATGGTCTGAGATGGGGGACCCTCCTGCTCGCTCTTCGAAACGTCGCAGGAAGAACTTATAACCCAGAGTACAGGTAAGTTGCACCGCAAATCATCAGCACGAACCAATTCCATACTCGTCATGAAGCGAACGCCATCGCGTTCGTTAAGGAACGTAGGGAAGCGCTTCGCCGCGAACGATCGCCTGCGGATTGCCTGCCACCAGCGCCGTTGCAATCTCCGAACCGCAAATCTCGGCGGCGGCGCTGCGACCCTGTGAAAGCACTGGGTCGCGTCCAGTTGGAGCGTGCGCATCGCTCGCGATGACGTGTACTGCGTTCTTCTTCAACAGCCATCTCGCAACTTTCTTTGGCGTGCTGCCCCAATAGCCCGTCAGCGAGTTCGCCGTTATCTGCACAATGCACCCGAGGTCGATCCACTTCAGCAGCGTTTCAGGATGCTTCTGCAGAATCAAGTTGCGTTCCGGATGCGTGATGATCGGCGTCAATCCGAAATCACAGACTTTCCCCAGCACGTTTACCGTTGCCGGCGCGATTGTATAATCGCTGAATTCCACCAGCAGGTATCTCGTGTCTGCAATTGTGTAGCGCTCCGGGTGCTTAAGCGCATCCTGCACGTTCTCATAGGAGAAATGGAAGTCGCACCCAAGACTTAATTCCAGCATGTTGCCGGAACGCTCTCGCAGCGCTCTCAATGTCGCAAGGTGCGATTCGCGATCGTACACGTACCGATCGTTGCAGTGTGGCGTGGCAACAATGTGGCTCGTGCCGTCTGCAACGGCAACACGACACATCTCGACGCTCATCTCCCAGGACTTCGAGCCGTCGTCGACAGCTGGGAGGATGTGGCAGTGGATATCAACCATTCCCATGTGAGTAGTGCGATTAGAACAGATGATTTGCCCGGCGGGAAAGCCTGGGGTCGGGACTTGCAGCCTGCAAAAGAAAACGGCACCCGCTGTTCCGGATGCCGTCGATTTGGCGACAGGACGATTTATGCGTATCGCGTCTGCATGAACTCGGTCATCGCTTCATACGCCGCCTTCAATACCGGCTCTTCCGGCAGGAAGACAATGCGTATGTGCTTGGTGCCAGGCTGCTGGCCAAAGCCGGAGCCGTGGACGACCAGCACATGCTTCTGTGTCAGCAGGTCGCGCACGAAGGTCAAATCGTCTTCGGGGATATCGAGTTTCGCATGAGCGTAGAACGCGCCTTTCGGAGCGACCAGGCTCACCCGCGGAGTGCGATTTGCCCAGTCAACCGTGACATCGCGCCGGCGGCGCAGCTTCTCTGCCATCACCACCAGATGATCTTGCGGACCTTCAAGCGCCGGCTTCACCGCGAATTGCATTGGATGCGGTGCCGAGAGACGGGCGCGCAACAGGCGATGCACGCCTTCGATGAACGGATTGATTACCTCGCCTGGACCTGTCGCGATGCCCCAGCCGATTCTCCAGCCAGGCGCCAGGTATGCCTTCGACAGTCCGTTAAACGTGATGCACGGAACATCCGGCGCCAGCGTGGCGATTGAAATGTGTTTGTCCGCCGGATCGAAAAGCAACTTGTCGTAGATCTCGTCCGCGAACAGGAGCAGGTTATGCTTGCGCGCCATCTCCGCAACCGCTTCCAGCGTTTCCTTTGAGTACATCGAGCCGGTCGGATTGTTCGGATTGATCAAAATGATCGCCTTCGTGCGGGCGTTGATCTTCTGTTCCATATCCGCGAGGTCGGGCTGCCAACCGTTCGCTTCATCGAGGTAGTAACCGTTCGGCACCGCGTCCAGCTTTGCCAGCACGGCCGAGTACAGCGGATACTCCGGAATCGGCGTCAGTACGTTGTCGCCGGGATTCAGCAGCGCCGTCAAGCAGGTATCAATTGCTTCTCCGCTGCCAAAAGTTATGAAGATGCTCTGGATGTCCTTGAAGCCATGCCTCTCGGCCTGCGCCCGGATAGACTCCACGGCCGGCTTGATGCCGAGCGAATCAGCATATCCGTTGTAGCCGTCTACCATCGACTTGCGCACGGCTTCAATCAGGTGCGGCGGAGTGGGGAAGTCGAATTTGCACGGGTCCCCAATGTTCAGGTAAAGGATCTTGTGGCCTTCGCGCGCGACCTCGTCGGCCAGCACGGCCAGGTCACGGATTGCATAGCGCACGTTTGCTATGCGGCTCGCGGCCAGGATCTCAGGTACTTGCTTCGTCACCATTATTGCGTCCTTTATAAAATCGGGGCTCCGTCTCCGGAGCCCCCATGCTTTCAACTACTCGGGTCTGTCGATCTGTGCTTTTTGCAGCTTATCGGAGTAGTCGATGTAGATTGCCTTCCACTCCGTGTAGAAATCGAACGCTCCAATACCACCCTCGCGATGTCCGTTGCCCGTGGCCTTAACGCCGCCGAAGGGCAGGTGGACTTCCGCGCCAATTGTTGGAGCATTGATATAGGTAATGCCGGCGTAGAGGTCGCGCATGGCTTTGAAGGCGCGGTTGACGTCCTTGGTGTACAGCGCCGACGAGAGGCCGTACACAACGCCGTTCGCGATCTCAATCGCGTCGTCCAGATCGTTGCACGGAATGACCGAAACGACCGGGCCGAATATTTCCTCCTGCGCAATACGCATCTTCGGTTGCACGTCCGAGAACACGGTCGGCTCGAGGAACCAGCCGTGCGCGTACTCGCCCTTGTCCAGACGATTGCCGCCGCAAAGCATCTTCGCGCCTTCGTTCTTCCCGATCTCGATGTACTTCAAATCGGATTCCATCTGCGCCTTGTTCACCGCCGGACCCATATCCACCGACTCGTCGAGGCCGTTGCCGATCTTCAGCTTCTTCGCGCGCTCCACAAGCATCTGCACGAACTTGCTGTAAACGCCCTTCTGCACAATGATGCGGCTTGTCGCCGTGCAACGCTGTCCCGTGGTGCCGAATGCGCCCCACAAAGCGCCGTCCAGCGCAAGCTCAAGGTTTGCGTCGTCCAGCACGATCATGGGGTTCTTGCCGCCCAGCTCCAGCGAGCAGCGCTTGAAGGTCTCGGCGCACTTCGCGCCCACGATCCGTCCCACTTCGCTTGAGCCGGTCAGCGATACGGCACGCACATCCGCGTGCTCGGTGATCGGGGTCCCCACGCTCGATCCGAAGCCGGTCACGATGTTGACGACGCCCTTCGGAATACCCGCATCCGTCAGCGCCTGCACAAAGTTGAAAACCGATAGCGGCGTGTCCTGGGCCGGCTTAATGACGCAGGTGTTGCCTGCGATGATTGCTGGGAAAAGTTTCCACGACGGGATCGCCATGGGGAAGTTCCACGGCGTAATCATGCCGCAGACGCCAATCGGCTGGCGCACGCACATGGCGAACTTGTTGGGTAGCTCGGAAGGCGTCGTGTGACCGAACATGCGGCGCCCTTCACCGGCAAAGTAGTAGCCGGTATCGATCGCTTCCTGCGTATCGCCGCGCGTCTCCTTAATCACCTTGCCCATCTCGCGGGTCATGTCCTGCGAGTACTGTTCCTTGCGATCTTCCAGGAGGCGCGATGCCTTGTAAACCATCTCTGCGCGGCGTGGCGCCGGAACCAGCCGCCATGTTTCAAAGGCCTTCTTTGCTGCTTCCACGGCGGCGTCCACGTCCGCCTTCGCCGACTTTTGGAAGACGCCCACCACTTCCCGCGTGTCGGCCGGATTCAAGTTTTCGAAGGTTTCGCCCGTGCTGGCCTCTACCCACTCGCCATTGATAAGGTTCTTGTAAACCTTCGTCTTCGCATCACGGGAGCCCAGTGACGCAGTATGCTCAGTCGTAGCCATCGTAATTGCCTCCACGGAATCAACCGCTCATCGTATCTGCCCGTCACAGAACGGCGCAAGTAGCCCAAGTCACAGGCGAAAGTTCGAGCCAGGCGAGTCGCTGGGAGTGGTGGGAGATACTATGGCGGACGAGTTGCATTGTCGCCGGCCACAAACAGTTGATCATTTCGGGAAAGAGCGCCGCCGCGCTTCCTGATCCTGCTCTCTCTGCGCCTAATACTCTGTTGTCATACGTTAACCTTGTGGTACTCTCGCTTCGCTCGCTCAGAAAAAGGTTTGGTTCGATTTCAAGTGCCGCCTCGACGCAAATCGCAGATCCAGATTTCGTGGACGACCATCACTTACCGAAGTGTTGTGATGGCCGTGCTGCTCTTCCTCGCGCTCTGCGGAATCATCTCGTACATTGTCTTTCCGCAGCCCACGAAGAATGCTATTGAAGCGGCCGGCAACTTCGCGGCGGACATGCTTGCGAAGGTTGGCGTCGGAAATCAACGCGGAAAGTCGCAGACTACTGGCCCGCAGCAGGCGCACTTCACGAATATAGACGGCACCGTACGCGTCAAAAAGAGTTCCAGCAATACCTGGAGTCCGGCTGATTACAGCACTCCCCTGGAAAAGGGCGACGTCGTGCAGACCGGCTCCGAAGGCATGGCCCGCGTCATCTTCGGCGATGGCACCAGTTACACCGTCAAGCAGGACTCGCTCATCGTCATCGAAGATAATTTCCTCAATGCCAACCAGCAGACACAAGTTTCCGTGCAGGTCACTACCGGCACGGTGGATTTGTCGACCGCTACGTTCTCGCAAGGATCGCGTGCGCAGGTGGTCGTTGCCGGAGCCACCGCCGCCTTCTCGTCCGAAAGTTCCGCGCAGGTGCGCAACGATCCGCGCCGCGACGAGCACGAAATCCTGGTGAAAAAGGGCGCTGGCGAGGTGACTCGCGGCAACCAGGTCGTCCGCCTGTCGGATTACGAGAAGGTCAGCTTCAAGCTGGATTCGCCTACCATGGCGAAGGAGAAGCAACTTGGCCCGCCAACCCTCATTGGTCCGGCGAATATGGCCCCGATATTTGCTACTGGCAAGCAGGCGACCGTGCAGTTTTCGTGGACGCCGGTCGAGAAGAGCGCCGCCTACCGCGTGCGCGTCTCGCGCAATCCATATTTCTCGTCCGTGGTCCTGGATGAAAAGGTCGTCCAGCCGCAGATTGTCTCATCCATGCATGAAGGCGCTTATTACTGGATGGTGCAGTCTCTGGACGCCGCTGGGCGCGAGTCCATCGATAGCGAGAAGAACCGTTTTACCGTCATTCCGAGAGGCGCGGAACCCGTTCCGCTTGCCTTGGAATTGCATCCGTTCGTCCAGCATGGCCACGTGATCGAAGTGCGCGGCAAGACCGAGTCGACGGCGCGCGTCATGGTCAATGGACAGGAGGTGCCCATGGTCGCTCCCGACGGAAGCTTCCAATATCTGACGCCTCCCCTGCCATCGGGCGAGAACGTCATCACCATCACCGCCCAAAACACGAAGGGCGGAGTGAATACGCAGCAGAAGAAGGTCGTAATCCAGTAAGATTAGTTTCAGTGAACCCAGTCAACTCAACGCAAAAAAATTTTGCAGGTGTTTTGTTCGCGTCCCGGTCCTTCCTGAAGTATCCTCGGAAGTTCAGCGTACCGTATAGGGCTTTTGGTGTATGCAGTTCCGGGCCAGTGTGTGGCATAACAGAGAAGCTGGTTTCACCCAGTACGACATTCAGAAGTTCGCAGAGAGAAAAGTTCAGCAATGGCATCTAACGGTTCATATAGCGGATCGCGCTTCGCCAACCTTCGTTCCTTGTTCAGCATGTTTTCCAGTGACCTCGCAATCGACCTGGGAACAGCCAACACCCTCGTTTACGCGAAGGGGAAGGGCATCGTCGTAAACGAACCCTCCATTGTCGCCATCAACAAGAACACCGGCGAAGTCGAAGCCGTTGGCAAGGAAGCGAAGGAAATGCTCGGACGCACGCCGGGCAACATCGTCGCCATCAAACCGATGAAGGACGGCGTTATCGCCGACTTCAAAGTCACTGAGAAAATGCTGAACTATTTCATTCAGAAGGCGCACAACCGAAAGATGCTTGTGCACCCGCGCATCGTCATCGGCGTCCCGTCGGAGATTACGCAGGTAGAGAAGCGCGCCGTCATGGATTCCGCCTACCGCGCCAAAGCCAGCGAAGTTCATCTGGTGGAGCAGGCAATGGTAGCCGCGATCGGCGCCGGACTGCCCATCACGGAACCCAGCGGCAACATGGTGGTCGATATTGGCGGCGGCACCACCGACATCGCGGTTATTTCGCTCAGTGGCATCGTATACTCGCGCTCCGTCCGCATGGCCGGCAACCAGATGGACGAAGCGATCATGAATTACCTCAAGCGCAAGTACAACCTGCTGATCGGCGAGCGCACGGCGGAGCAGATCAAAATTGAAATCGGTTCGGCGTACCCGCTTGAGAAGCCGCTCACCATGGAGATTAAGGGGCGGAACCTTATCGAGGGCGTTCCCAAGACCATTACCATTGATGACAGCGAAATCCGCGAGTCGCTCGGCGAATGTGCTTCCACTATCATGAACGCCATTCGCGTGGCGCTTGAGCGTACCCCTCCCGAGCTTTCGGCCGACATCAGCGACCGCGGCATTGTGCTCACAGGCGGTGGCGCGCTGCTCAAGAATCTGGACAAGCGTATCCGTGAAGAAACCGGACTCCCGGTTTCCATTGCCGACGACCCGCTCGCAAGCGTCGTCCTCGGAACGGGCAAGATGCTCAGCGACTTCAAGCTGCTGAGAAAAATATCGATTGAGTAGGAACTCGTTTCGCGTCACGGGTCGCGAGCCGCCGGCGTTCGCCTCCGGCACTCGCGGCTTAAGACCCGCAACCCGCGACTGAATCCATGGACAGCATCTTTAAGCGGCACGCCAACATCTCCGTCCTCGCAGGCGTGCTCACTCTGCAATTGCTTGGCTTGGCCATTCAGATTGAAGCGCCGACGGATCGCGGTTCCTCACGCCTCATCCGCACCTGGGCCGTTGCGGCCCTCACGCCTCTCGAAAAAGGTTTCGTGCACTCCCAGCAGTGGGGGCGCAGCATCTGGACCAACTACTTCTATCTACGCGACGTTCGCGGCGAGAACGAGCAGTTGCGCGCGGAAATCGATCGCATGAAGCTGGAGCAGATACGGCTTCAGCAGGATGCTGCGCAAGCGCGTCGCATCCAGGCGCTGCTCGCTTTCAAAGAGGAGTACATTTCGAAGACTGTGGCCGCGCAGGTTATAGGTTCCAGCGGCAGTGAACAATCGCGTGTCCTCTACATCGACCGCGGTTCCGATCATGGCATTCAGCCCAACATGGCCGTCATCACGCCAGATGGCATTGTCGGAAAAGTTTTGCGCGTCTATTCCAGCTCGGCCCAGGTGCTTGAGATTACGGACCAGACCAGCGGTGTCGGCGTCATCCTGGAAAAGACTCGCCTACAGGGAATTCTGAAGGGCTCCGTCAACGGCATCGCGCAAGTCAACTACATCATGGCCGACGAAAAGGTCGAGCCCGGTGAAACCCTCATCACCAGTGGCGGAGATCACATCTTCCCCAAGGGACTGCCGGTTGGACGCGTAAAAACTGTCACGCCCGGCAAGGGCATGTTTCTCGACATTCGCATAGATCCCGCCGCCGAACTTACGCGACTGGAAGAAGTGCTGGTCATCACGAAGATCGAAGAGCGCGAGCCGGATACAAAGGACCTCGGCCCCATCCGCGCCGCGGACATTCTTGCCGAGCGCTTGCCGTCCGTTCCGCCAAAGCCGCCTGAAAGCGCACCCGCGACAGGGCAGGCAGGCACGGGGCAATCAACAACAGGGCAATCCCCAGCCACGCGGCAACCGACGACGGGGCAACCAATCCCGGCCGCGCCAACAGCGATGCCGAACACGTCGCCCGCCGGCACAGTTAAGAAGCCTACCGCCGCGCCTCCAGCCGCGAGTTCCAAGCCGTCCGTTCCATCAGCACTACCGGCTCAATTGAAACCAGCACCGCAGGACCACTAACGTGACGAGTGTCAGTTATACATCGCGAGAGCAGATAGAGGTTTACCGGTTTTCACTGCCGGTCGCCATCGGCGTGCCCCTGCTCGCAATCTTCCTGCAAGCGTTTCTCCCGGTCCGCATACATTTCTTTTCCATTTTTGATCTGCCGCTCCTGGTTACGATCTTCTTCGCCGTTGCCCGGCGCAATCCCGTTACGGGCCTTCTTACGGGCAGTATCATCGGACTTGTACAGGATGCGCTTTCGCACCATCCGCTTGGGGTCTACGGAATCGCGAAGACCGTGGTTGGTTATGTCGCTTCCTCGCTGGGCGTAAAGATAGACGTCGAGAATCCCGGCTCGCGTTTCATGATGACCTTCGCGTTCTACATCGTCCATAACGCGATCTATTTCGCCATCATGCGAGGCCTTGCACGCCAGAACCTCGGATGGCACTGGGGACACGAATTCGGCTCTGCTTTGGCGAATGCCGTGATGGCCGTTGTCGTCTTCGCCATGCTGGACCGGTTCAAGCAGCGCACCTAAGCTCTGCGGATGTAGTCCTGGCCAGTCTTCCTTATCGCGGAAGATTCCGAGAGAAGGCCGGACTTTAGCGTCTCCATGGTCCGCAGCTCAGGTTAGAATTAAGTAAATCGCCGAATTTTCAAATGTCGATTTGTGAGCCATCATGCAACTGGTTCCGACAACTTTGGTTCTCTCGGCTATCTGCGCGACATAGGCTGGATTGATGTTTCAACGCGACGAGAAAGTTCCGCAGATTCGGCTGACGATTGTTCAGTACGGAATATTGGGGGTCTTTCTCATCCTTGCTTTCGGGTTCTGGCGGCTTCAGGTCGTCCGCAGCGAGTACTATGACTCGCTCGCGCAGCAGAACCGGATCAAGGAAGTCCCGATCCTCGCGCCACGCGGAAAGATTCTTGACCGCGAAGGCCGCATCATCGTCGATAACTATCCGTCTTTCTCTGCGCTTCTTCTGCGGAACCAGGGCAAGGTGAACGAGGTCAACCTCGACACGATTGCAGCCGGCCTGCATATCGATCCCGTGGAGATGCGCACGCGCATCACGCGCATGTCGGCGTTGCCGGGATATCAGCCTATCTTCCTCAAGTACGACATCACGCCCGAGGAACTGGCATTCATCGAGTCGCATCGCAACGAGTTCCCGGAACTCGACACCATTACCGTTCACCGCCGCCTCTATCCCAAAGCTGGTTTCGCCGCGCACCTGATCGGCTACGTCGGTGAAGTCAGCGACGACATGCTCAACCAGGCGCGCTTCGAGCTTTACAACCCCGGCGATGTCGTCGGCCAGTCCGGCGTGGAGGCCGAGTACAACGACATCCTGATGGGCAAGAACGGTTCGCGCCGCGTCCTCGTCAACAACAAGGGCAAGGAAGTCGGCGAACTCAGCGATGAACCGGCCGTCCCGGGCAAGCAGCTTAAACTCACCATCGACATCGATGTGCAGATCGCGGCTGAGGAGGCGCTAGAAGGCAAGAACGGTGCGATCATCGCCATGGACCCGCGCACGGGCGAAGTGCTCGCCCTGGTCAGCCGCCCCACATTTGATCCCAATGCCTTTGCTGTGCGTATTTCTTCCAAAGAGTGGAACGCGCTCATCACCGACCCGGCCAAGCCGCTACTCAATAAGGCCATTCAGGCGCAGCTTGCTCCTGGCTCGGTATTTAAGATCATCATGGCAGTCGCCGGCTGGCAGGAAGGCATTTCGCAGACTCTCACAGCCCATTGCAACGGGGGCGGAACCTTCTACGGACGCTTCTTTAAGTGCTGGATCAAAGGCGCTCACGGAGCGGTCACTCTTCCAAAAGCTATCTATCAATCGTGCGACGTGTACTTCTACACGCTTGCCGAGCGGCTGGGTATAAGCAACATAGCCAAATACGCCACCATGTTCGGCTTGGGCCAGCGCACCGGAATCGACCTTCCGCAGGAAGTCAGCGGCGTCATGCCGAGCGAAGAGTGGAAGATCAAGAACTTCAAGCAAAAGTGGTACGCCGGTGAGACGATTTCAGTCGGTATCGGCCAGGGTGCCGTGGCGACAACGCCTGTTCAGTTGATGCGCTCCATTGGCGCTATCACCACCGGCGGAACGTTGCGGACGCCGCATGTCGCGTTTCCGGACCAGTTGCCGCCGAATTACATTCAGGTGCGCAAATACACGGAAGAGAAGCACATCCCGATCGATCCGCGAGGATGGGAGATCATTACGGATGCGATGGCCGATGTCGTAAACCCTATCGGGACCGCGCCCAGCGCGCATTTGAAAGACATCGATTTCGCGGGCAAAACTGGTTCCGCACAGACCATTTCGAACGCCGCGTTAGCACGCCTCAGTGGCGACGTATCGCGATTCAGAGATAACGGCTGGTTCGTCGGAGTCACGCCGCGCCGTAATCCTGAGATCGTCGTCGCAGTTCTCATCGAACAGGGCGAGCATGGATACCTTGCTGCACGCACTGCTGCGATGGTCATCAAGGCCTATGTCGAGAAACAACGCAGAGCTCAGCTCAACGTAGCCGCGACGCCATTACCTCCGGCCGTGACCGCGCCCTCGCCGGTTACTCCGGCTGCTAATCCGTCTCGTACTCCAAAGATCGCCACGCCCGAAGCCGGCGTCGGCACCACCCCGGCTGAGATCACCGGCGTCTGGGGCGGCAGCAATGGCGACCTCAAGGGTGGCAGGTTCAGTATTCCGCCAGCGGGAAAACAACCGGCACCCGCCACGGCTGCGCCAGGCATGCAGGCAGGAGCCGATGCCACGGAACATCCCGCACGTGTCTCGGAATCTCAGTCGCGGCCTCGTCCCGATCGCAAACCAAACGAGCCGGTCGGCGCAGTTGCAGCCGTAATTGACGAAGTTCCGGCAAACGCTGTTGAGAACAAGAGGGGGCAGTAAGCAGCAATGGCACGCTACGTTCGATTCCGCGATTTCGACTGGGTGCTGCTCACCTTCGTGCTCATCATCTGCGCCTTCGGGGTGTCCGAGATTTACAGCGCCAGTCTCAACACAAAGTTCGAGGGCATTTACGTAAAGCAGATCTATTGGGTCATGGCCGGCGTTGTCGTCATGTTCCTGATGAGTTTCGTGAATTATCAGCTTCTGCTCGAGAACGTCTACTGGATGTACATAGTCTCGATCATCTCGCTGGTCGCGGTTCTCATTTTTGGCAAGCGATACCTCGGCGCCAAGCGCTGGATACAGATGCCCGGGTTCCACTTCCAGCCGTCAGAGTGGGTCAAACTCATCCTTATTCTCGCCATGGCGAAGTATTTTGCCGATTACCATGATCGCGACTTGCCTTTCCGCGAACTGGTGAAGGCCGGCCTGGTGGCGGGCGTCCCCATGTTGCTGGTGCTGAAGCAGCCCGACCTCGGCACTTCGCTCACGTATGTCCCGATTGCGCTGATGGCGCTGTTCCTTGGAGGCCTGCGTTTCAAGCACGCCGCCATTATCCTGCTCATTGCCGGAGTGCTCTTGCCGGTTGTCTGGAGCTTCGGCCTCAAGCCTTATCAGAAGGAGCGCCTGACCACCTTCGTCTCTCCCGAAGCCGATTCCAAGGGCTCCGGGTACCAGATTATTCAATCCCTCGTTGCCGTGGGCTCGGGTGGCATTTGGGGCAAAGGTGTCGCCAAAGGCAGCCAAACACAGGGACAATTCCTGCCAGTCACCCATACGGACTTTATTTTCGCGGCCTGGGCGGAAGAACACGGATTTGTAGGCGCTGTATTCCTCTTGTTGCTATACTTTCTGGTGTTGATGCGGTTGATCCACAACGCCCAAACGGCGCCTGATCGCGCTGGTACTTTTGTGGTTATGGGCGTGGTAGCGGTTATTACGTTCCACGTCCTCGTCAACGTTGGGATGGTGGTTGGCTTTATGCCCGTCACTGGAATCCCTTTGCCGCTGATGAGTTATGGCGGCTCATCGGTACTGTTTACGTTCCTGGCGCTCGGGATCGTGATGAACGTGCGCATGCGCCGGTTCGTAAATTGACGCTGCTCCAGTGGGAATGGGGCGCACAACAAAAGGTGCATTGGTCGAGAAGACCTGCATCTGGTATTGTCTGATTACCGCATGGCGCGAAGCGCGCCGCGTATCAGGACAGTGGGGAACAACATTTACGTCGCCCTCGCGTAAGAGGGTACTCGCCGGCCAAGGAAGAGGGGCCGGGACAGGATTGAAGCAAAGCGTTGCCCGGGGCGGGTAACGGCCCCTTCACCTCGCGACAGAGTCGCGGTTGACGGTGAGAGAGCGGTCACAAACCCCAAAGGTGCGACGCCGGTAAAACGGTGCAAAAGATCTCAGAAGCTGTTGCGAGCCACGCCTTCACATTGCGGTCTCCGGGAAGGCTTGTCTCCAGCGAACCCGCACATATCAGTTGCGGGCTGAGTCGTTCTACAGGAATATTCGCCCACGCCAGCCGCGTGTGCGCGTCTCCCGTCGATCGGCCCACCGACCTTCAAACCTGACCTGCTTTTTTCCGCGTCCGGTGACGCCCGCTTTGTGGCGGAACACGGTTTTCCGTGCTTCCAAAAGCCGCAGCGGGCCCGGAGCGATCATGACAAAAGAACTGTACGTTTCCAGCACGCCACGGGAAACCAAGGTGGCGTTGGTGGAAGACGACCAGCTTGCCGAGGTCTATTTCGAGCGTGAAAACGAATACACGCTGGCAGGCTCCATCTACAAAGGGCGTGTCACACGCGTGCTTCCCGGCATGCAGTCCGCCTTCGTTGACATAGGACTGGAACGCGACGCGTTCCTGTACGTATCGGATTTTCTGGAACTTCCCGAAGATGAGGATGAGGATTTCGGCGAAGTCGCCATTCCGGTACAGATCGTCGAAACTCGCCAGCATGATGCTCGACAGGCAACGCTGCCCACCGAGCCTCTTCCCGCCGAATCAGGCGCAGAGGACGAGGAGGGCGACGAAGAAGAAGTCACCGCCAACGGTGGCGAAGAAGAAGAGCAGCCCGCCGAAAACCCTGAAGACCCAGGCGTACGCCGCTGGCGTGGCCGCCGCCGCCGCCGCGGGCGCCGTGGTGGACGTACGGCCGAGCCCCATCCAGCCTCAGCGGAAACTGCCGAGCCCGAAACCGTCGCCGAGAGCGCACCGGAAGTAGTTGAGGAGATTGAGGAAGTCGAGCCCGCACCGCCGCAGGCTGCTTCAACTCAGCCCTCCACTCGCGCAAATTTCTCGGGAATGGCAGACGACTATCAGCCTATGATCCTGCCCGGCGAATCCATCGCTCGCTACCAGCGTGGCGAAGGCGAGCCGCGCAACGAAGTTTTTGAGCAGGAGCCTGCGCCGCAGGAGCGGAAATTCGGTGACCGCGACCGCAAGTTCGGTGGACGTGGCCGCCGTGGGGAACGTGGTGAACGCGAGCGTCAGCCGCGCGAACCTCGCTCGCGCGAAGAAGCCGCGCCGCTTCCAGCGGACTACCAGCCCATCATTCTTCCTGGCGAGTCGATTTCCAAATACCGCAACGCGGAGCCTCAGGCCTTTGCTGAGACGACGGAGTACAACGAGCAGTCCGCTTCGGTGGACGAATCGGTGGTAGCAGCTCCCGACCTTGTCGCGACCGAAGCGGCAGCCGACGACCGCACCAACCGAGAGTACGGTATCGAAGAGAATCTGGCACCCGAAGCCGTCGCTCCGACTGAGAACGCAGGGATTTCGCCGTTTATTGGCGACGAACCGAATACTGTCAGCGAACCCGAGATCGTGCCTGCCGAAGGCATCGTCAGCGTGCTGCCAGCGATGGCCGCCGCCGAAGAGCCTGTAACGACCCCGGAGACTCCTTCGCATCAACAGCAAGTCGAGGAAGCCGCGGCCCCCGCTGCCGAAGCGCGCGAGGCCGAGCCGCGAGCAAGTGAGCCAACCACACCTGAACCGCATGGCATTGTCGAAGAGTCGTGCGAGACCTCTGGCGTCCTCGCCGCCCAAGACGAAACACCCACCGAAGCCGACGAAGAAGTCGCCCAGCGCTTTCACGATATGAACGTTGCCGCGATCTTTGGCGGCGGCGCCGTTGAAGACGCCGATGCCGAGAGTACCGGCGTACCTGAACACGCTGTCGCGCCAGAAAACGCTGCCTCACCTGAATCCAGCAACGCACCGGAAGCCGATCGCACGTCCATGCAAGATCAGGGTGGCTACTCGCCAAGAGGCGGCGAGCTTGTCCACGAGGAACTTGATGAGGATGAGGCTGACATGCCGAACCTCGGTGAAGACCTTACTGGATACCAGTTGCACGAACTTGAGGAGCGGACTCTCGATCGCATCGGTGGCCATGAGATTGGCGAAGCCAATGATCGTGAAGCCAATAATGCCGACGAAGACTATGACTTTGACGGCGACAGCTATGAGTTCGAAGAGTCGGAACTCGTCGCTGGTGAAGAAGATCAGGACGAGGAAGAAGAGGAAGGCGAGGAAAGCGAAGAAACCAACGGCCAGGCAGAATTGCGCGCTCCGGCCGGTACAGCCGGCTATCAGCAGCGTGCGGAGCGCCCCGCCCGTGAGCGCCGCCCCAATGATCGCGACCGCGATCATCGCGGACGCCGCGGCGGGCGCCGCATGCGCGGAGGGCCGCGCCACGAAGCTCCACGCGCGATGCCGATGATCAGCGACCTGCTCAAGGAAGGACAGGAAGTTCTGATCCAAATCGCAAAGGAGCCTATCGGCAAGAAGGGTGCTCGTATCACCAGTCACATTGCCCTGCCGGGACGCTTCCTGGTCTTCATGCCGACGGTCAATCACATTGGCGTGTCCCGCAAGATTGCCTCGGAAGAGGAGCGCCAGCGCCTGAAACGTATCGTCGCCAGCGAGCGTGAAAATGGTCACGGCGGTTTCATTGTTCGTACCGCCGCAGCTAATGTTCGTGAAGACGAGTTGCGCGCCGACATCCGTTTCCTCAAGCATCTCTGGAACGAGATTCGCACGCGCGCCGATAGCAGCAAGTCTCCGGCGCTCATCTATCACGATCTCAACCTTGTCGAGCGCGTTCTTCGCGATCAGGTGACGCAGGACTTCTCGCAGATATGGGTCGATACCGAACAGGAGTACGAGCGCGTCGTTCGCTTTGCCAGCCGCTTCCAGCCTGGGCTGCTACGCCGCATCAAGCTCTATACGAAGGACACCCCGCTCTTCGAGCAGTTCGGCATTCAGGATGAGATCAACAAGTCGCTCAAGTCGAAGGTATGGCTCAAGAGCGGCGGGTACATCGTCATCAACCAGACGGAAGCGCTTGTCGCCATCGACATCAACACCGGCAAATACGTCGGGAAGACGCAACGCCTGGAAGACACGATCGTCAAAACCAACGTGGATGCCATCAAGGAGATTGTTCGCCAGGTCCGCCTGCGCGATCTCGGCGGCATCATCGTTATCGACTTCATCGACATGGACGAGCGCAAGAATCGTCAGAAGGTGATGCAGGCGCTCGAAGAAGCGTTGAAGTCGGATCGCGCTCCATCGAAGGTTCTCCAGTTCAACGATTTCGGACTGGTGGCCATCACCCGCAAACGCGTCAAGCAGTCGCTCGAGCGCACTCTTGGCAGCCCGTGTCCATATTGCGCGGCGACAGGTTTCGTTAAATCCGTCGCAACGGTTTGCAACGAGATCTACACCGAGATGCGCAAAATTACCAAGCACCTCGAATCACGGGACGTCACGCTCCGCGTGCACCCCGATGTCGCCAAGGAACTCAAGAGCAGCAACGGCCGTTGGCTGCAGGAGATGGAAGAACTCGTAGGACGCCCCGTGCTCATCAAGAGCGATCCTGCGCTTCACCAGGAGCAGTTCGACATCAATACATAGAAGTAGGTTGTTTAGGAATGTCGAGTTCTCAGTACAAGAGCCGGGCGCAAGGAGCCCGGCTCGCTTTTTTTTTAGAGCTGACGAATGCTGTTTTTCGGGGAGGAGCAATCGATGAATTCACGCACGATCGCAGTCGCAGCTTTTGTTTTCGCCATCGGATTTCTCCACGCTCACAGCCAAGCCGGACTTCAATTGCACCCATCCAACCGAAATGTGACTCGGGAGTTCGCGTCTTCGATTGTCGTTCCCATAAAGTGCGATATGGATGAAGCGCACAACATCGTTCTGGTCGGTGCCAATGCCCGGTAGGCACCAGGAGCAATTCGACATCAACACCTAGGAGTAAGGTTGTGTAGAGTCCTCAGTACAAGAGCCGGGCGCAAAGCGCTCGGCTCGCTTTTTTGTTTGGAACCGGCAGCTACCCCCCCCAAAAAAATGAGGGCTTAACTCACCATGACGCGTGTTTGAATTTGCTTTTTCAGCAGTATCAGCTGGGCTTTCTTTCAGCTGAAATCAGCACCCATCCTCGCGCCGCGTCGCCGTTCTTTACGGCGGTGTTTACGCCCTTGGTAACTTGCTCGCCGGTTTTGCTCGAACCCTTTGCGTCACTACCGCGATATCTTGTGGTCGCGCCATGTTGTAGGTACAAAGGATTGCATCTGGCACGATAGTACAGTGTCCGAAAGGACAGGCAATAAACCGAAGATACCGGAAGATATCGTACGTTCGTGTTGACACCCCCGCATGTAATCCTGCTATAACCGGCATCAACAAACGATTCTCCCCGAGAAGAACGAGGGTCATCCTCGAATGCGCCCGAGCGGAAGGGTACTCCCACCTCGACCGGGAAGCTATTTCTGTGGAAAGGCTTAGGACTTGTATGGCCGATTCGCCTGAAGTGATGAATATCCGGCAGGCTTCGCAGTATCTGGGCGTGAGCCCCGACACGCTCTACAAATACGTGTACGAAGAGAAGATCCCCGCGTTCAAGCTCGGCAACCGCTGGAAGTTCAAGAAAACTATTCTAGATACATGGATGGAGCGGAAGAGCACGTTAGGGGAAGGCCGGGGAAAAAAGAGACCGAGGGCTGCGCGAACCGCAGTCGCACGGTAAAGAGGCGGCGCAATGTTTGGATTAGGTGCAACAAAGTCGATTGTCGGTCTTGACATAGGTTCCAGCACCATCAAGGCTGTCGAACTGAAGAAATCGCGCGGCGGGATCGAAGTCACGCATATCGGCCTGGAGCCGCTCGCGTCGGACATCGTCGTCGATTCCATGATCGTCGATAGCGGCAGCGTGGCCAGCGCCATCACCAAGATCTTTACCGACAATAACATCAAGTCCAGGGCAGTCGCGACCTCCGTCAGCGGTCACTCGGTCATTGTTAAAAAGATTTCGATGCACACGATGACCGACCAGGAGCTTGTGCAGAGCATTCAGCAGGAAGCCGCGCAGCATATCCCGTTCGACATCTCCGACGTGAACATCGACTACCAGATCCTCTCCGAGGACCTGGACGGCCCGTACATGGATGTCTTGCTCGTCGCGGTCAAGAAGGACAAGATACTGAACTACACTAACGTCCTTTCGCTTGCTGGCAAGGCTCCCGCGGTCGTCGACATAGATGCATTCGCGCTGCAGAACTGCTACGAATACAACTACGAGCCAGCGCCGGGCTCCACCGTCGCCCTGTTGAACCTGGGTGCGAGCGTCATGAATATCAACATCGTGAAGGGCACGACGCCGCTGTTCACGCGCGATGTCAGCGTTGGCGGTCACCAATATACGGATTCGCTCCAGAAGGAACTCGATCTCACCTTCGATGATGCGGAAGCGCTAAAGCTCGGCCAGAAGGTCGGCACCGTCAGCGAAGATGCCAAGCTGCCCATCTTGCAGCAGGTAACGGAGATCATCGTCCTGGAAATTCAGAAGACGTTCGACTTCTTCCGCGCCACCGCCGCTGGCGAGCACATCGAGCGTATTTACCTTGCCGGAGGTTCTTCGCAGGTTCCGGGATTGATGGAAGCCTTGCGCCAGGAGTTCTCGCTGCCGGTTGAAGTGCTCAACCCGTTTCAGAAAATTGAGCCGCCGGTAGGGCCGGAGGCGGAGTTGGTCGAAAAGAACGCGGCACAGCTTTCCGTCGCCGTGGGCTTAGCCCTGAGGAGCTTTGAAACCTTATGATCCGGATCAATTTGCTGGGCATTTCCAAACCGAAGAAGGGGAAACGCGCCGCGATCGCCATGCCTTCCATGGCCGGAGATGGCCCGTCGATCCTGGTCGTTCTGCTCGTCGTTGGCCTGCTGACCGCCGGTGGGAACTATTACTGGTTCTGGCGACTGAATTCGCAGCACGACAAGATCCTGGCAGACATCCAGTCCACCGAAGAAGAAGCCAAGCGCCTGGCACAGGTGAAAGTCGCCTTCCTCGAGAAGCAGAAGCAGGCGGACCAATACAAGCGCCGTTTCGACGTTATCGATCAGCTCAAGTCAACCCAGGCCGGTCCAGTCAAGCTGCTTGCCATGATGGGTGAGACCGTGAATACCACGGATGCGGTCTGGCTCAGCAACATGACCGATGATGGCAGCTCGATTTCGGTCAACGGCATTGCGTTGAGCCACGTTGCAGTCGCCAACTTGATGTCGAACCTCAAGAAGACCAAATATTTCAAGTCCGTCGAGATCAAGGAAACGCAGCAGAACGAAGCTGTGAAAGACATGCAGGCTTTTGTCTTCACGCTGATTTGCGAGAAGCAGAAGAGCTAGCGGGGTATTTATGGCTAAGTGGAACGAACTTCCGGCAAAGGTACAGATGGGGATTGTGATTGGCGTGGCGATGGCCATCACCGTCGCGCTTTACTTCCTCGTCTACAAGGCGATCGACGACGGCAATCGCCGCGACAGGGAGATATTGGCCTCGAAGCAAGCTGAGGTTGACCAGCTCCGCCCGTACCAGAATAAGCTCGCCGAGTTGAACCGCTCCGTCGAGATTCTGAAGCAGCAGTTGGAATTACAGAAGCGGATCGTGCCCGATGAAAAAGAGTCGGAAGCGTTCATCGAGATGATGCAGGGCGCGGCTGCCAGTGCTGGAATCGAGATTCGCCGCTATACATCCAGGCCGCCCTCGACGCGTGAGTTCTACACCGAGGCTCCCTTCGAACTGGAAATCGACGGCCCCTACTACGCCGTGCTGAATTTCTTCGAGAAGGTCGGCGGGTTGGAGCGCATCGTCAATATTTCTGGACTTCAGATGGCATCGACCACGACTCCGCAAGCGGCGAAGGTCAAGAAGTCTTACGCCTATGCACCCGGCGAGAGCGTTGTCGCAACGTGTGTAGCGACAACGTTCTTCAGCAATGACGCAAAGTCGCAGCAGGCCGCCGCTCCGGGAACGCCGGCAGCAGCCAAGGCCTCGCCCGCAGCAGCCGGGAAGAAGTAGGGAGCACGACGCATGAAGCTGATATCGAGCATTCTGATCCTAGCTTTCGCAACCGCAGGTGCTTTCGCGCAAACTGCTGCACCGGCTGCAAAACCGGCAGCGTCTGTGCCGGGCTCCAAGTCCGCGCCGCCACCGCTTTTCAAGCCGAAGCCCGCTCCGCAGGCCAAGGCTGCCGCCGCGCCGGTTGCAGTGCCTAAGAAGCCGGGTGGCGCTGCGAAGCCCGCGCGCAAAGTCAAGCAACCTGCCTCCGCTGAGGCGCCCGCCGTGAGTGCAGCCGCAATGGCCGCTAAAGCTCCGGCGCGTAAGGGAAAGCGCGACCCATTTGTCAGCCCCGTCGTCAGCCGTATTGGCGGTCCGACGAATTGCCCAACCGGCAAGAAGTGCCTGGTTGTCGACCAGGTCCGGCTGCAAGGAGTCGTACGCGCTCAGGCCGGCATGATCGCCATGGTTATCAACGCGGCGAACAAGACATATTTTTTGCGCGAGAAGGATCCGGTGTTCAACGGGTTCGTGATGAAGATCACGCCCGACTCAATCGTTTTCAGAGAGACGACGCATGATCGTCTCGGCAATCCGACGACCCGAGAGGTAGTCAAAAGGGTCAACACGCCAGCCGTGTAAAGCGTTTGCGTGGTTGCGAGTTCAAGGCATTATGACCTGGCCCCTTGCAGTGACCAGATCAAGACGTGAGAGAGAGCGGTAAGAGCTAGACAGGCCGAGCCCAGGGAACTACGGGACGGTCTTTGCCACTGTGGTCGTTGGCGTCGAGGCCGTCAGGTGAATTCTTCAAGGCCGGCAGAGCGCCGACCCATGTGTCCGCCAGAGCGGATTGTGACGCTCCAAAGGCTGCGCACGACCGGGAGCAGGCTCTCGTCGTGAGGAGAACTAGAATGAAGTGTAAGCAACTGCTGGGTGTACTCATATCGCTGGTCGTACTCTGTACGTTCGCAGCGGCCGCCGGTCCACAAGCGCCGTCGCAACTGACGAACGTGAGTGTGGCCTCCCAAGGCAACGCGACCGTGATCACGTTGCACACGACCGGCGCCTTCACGCATAACGAATACCGGCCAGATGACGGGCTGTTGCTCGTGGACCTTGCTGGCGTTCAGGCCGGCAAGTTTCAGGACCGGCAGCGTCCGCTCGAAGTGCCGGGCGTGAAGTCTTATCGCGTCCTCACTTATAAAGGCGCGTCAGGCTCCGAAGTAACTCGCGTGGAGATCGCGCTCGCCCCCGGAGCTGACATTCAGGTCTCCGAAGTGAAGGGCGGCATGGAAGTGAAAGTGAAGGGAACGGCCGTTGCCGTCCAGGCCTCGCCTGCCCCGCGCGAAGTGAAGCCCGCAGTCGCTTCCAGGCCAAAGTCTGAAGCCGTACCAGCTCCTGCCAATGCCGTCGAGATCACGAAGGTTGCCGTGGCCCGTGGCAAGGCTGGTATGGAAATTGAGATTGCAGGTCCGGCCACCGCCCAAGTTATGAAACTGACCGGTCCGGATCGCATCGTTCTTGACGTTCCCAACTCCGTACCCGCGCTCCGCACCCGCAACATTCTGGTCAACACGCCGGATGTGAAAGCCGTGCGCGTGTCGCGCTACCAGCTTGATCCGCCGGTCACCCGCATCGTCGTAGACCTCGCGGTTGCTCGCGATTACGAACTGGTGGGGAGTGGAAGTGGCCTGCTGTTGAGGTTGCGCCCCGCGGCCATAGCCTCGGCGCAGCCCAGTTCCACGCCGGCAGTTGTTGATGCGCCCACGCCGTCGCCTGCGAAATCCGAGCCGGTGCTGGTCGCCTCCGCGCAGCCGTCAACGACTCCAGTTCCAGCCGAACCGAAGCCGGCCGCGCAGTCTGACTATGTCTTCGTCGAGCCGAGCTTCCAAGCCAAGCCTGCTGAGACACCCACGACTGAAGCCAAGGCTGAAGCGCCCAACGTTGATCCCGTGGTCCGCGCTGCGGATGCCGCCTCAACGATTGCGAAGGCCGCCACGACCGAAAAGACCAACATGTTGCCTCCGCCGAGCGCTGCCATGCAGGTCAAGCCGGCCGTCAACATGGCGCTTGAGCAGCAGCAACAGGCAGCCCAGTCCGCCAGCGCTGCGGCGAATCGCCCGCGCTACACGGGAGAGCCGATTTCGGTCAACCTGAAGGACGTTGACCTGAAAGACTTCTTCCGCCTCATTCATGAGATCAGCGGTCTTAACGTAGTCCTCGATCCCAACGTGAAGGGCACGCTCACGCTCGTGCTCGACGACGTACCGTGGGATCAGGCACTCGACATCGTTCTTCAGAACAACGGCCTCGATCACCAGTTGCAGGGTAACGTCCTGCGTATCGCTACCGTTGACACCATGCGCCGTGAAGCTGAGGCCAAGCGCGCCCAGGCCGAAGCGCAGGCACTGGCCGTGGACAAGCAGACCGTCACTCGCTTCCTGAGCTACGCGCACGCCAAGGACATCATGCCCACGGTGAAGCGCTTCCTCTCGCAACGCGGAGACGTTATCGCCGACGAGCGCACCAATGCCCTCATCATCCAGGACATCCCGAGCGTTATTCCGGAGGTCGACCGCCTGCTTACGCAGCTCGATCGCAAAACGCAGGAAGTTGAAATCGAAGCGCGTGTCGTCGCAGCAACCCGTAACTTTGCGCGTGAGCTCGGCGTGCAACTCGGCTTCGGATGGGGCAACGGTGTCTCTGCGGTAGGCGGCTCTAGCGGGGCCGGCCAGAGCCCTCTGCTCGTTGCCGTTCCCGCACCACAGTACTTCGTCACCGGCACCGACAGCGCTGGCGGTGGCGGTGCCTCTACGGCAACTCCGAAGGTAGCGATTCCCCTGTTCTCGAACCTGGGCGTTGCTTCTCCAACCAGCGGTCTTTCGTTCACTAACGCTACGAACGCTTACCGCCTCGACGCCATCCTGACGATGGCTGAGTCTCGAGGTCTGTTGAAGATCCTGTCCCGTCCGCGCGTCGTAACTCAGAACAACGTGACGGCGGTCGTTCGGCAGGGCTTCCGCATCCCGATTGTTACCCAAGCGCAGTTGGGTGGACCACCGACCGTGACGTACGTTGACGCATTCCTGCGGTTGACCGTCACTCCGCAGATCACGGCGGAAGGCACCATCTTCCTTGCCGTTGACGTCGAAAATACTACGCCCGATTTTGGCCGCTCACTCAACGGTAACCCCACGTTGATCACGCAGCAGGCGACAACGCAGGTGCTCGTCACCGATGGCGGTACGGTTGTAATCGGCGGCGTCATCCAGACCCAGAACTCGATCAACACCGATCAGGTGCCACTGCTTGGCGACATTCCAATCTTCGGCAATCTGTTCAAGAGACGCAGTGTCAAGACCTCGACTCAGGAACTGATCTTCTTCCTCAGCCCGAAGATCATTCAAACCTAGTCTTCCGCCGGTGCCCAGCACACCGGCGCTCTCTGTTGCTGTTGTTCTCCTCGGCGGGCCTCTTCGGAGGCCCGTTCTTTTTGCCGGCAAGAGCAATCTCAAGAACACTGTGTGTCGTTATTTGGCGCTGTTGAAGTTTGGTTTCGTCCGTGAATGGCTCAATTGCAGATCCATCGCTTCGCTCAGGAGGACTCCTCTGATTTTGTTTTCCGCATGCACCCGGTTTGAATAGCAATCAGGCGACCCTCGACTCGCGACCCGCGACTCTCTACAATCCACTCCATGGACTACTCTGGCCGTCAGCGCCGTCTTCTGCAAAGCTGCGAACGCCTTCGCCTGGACGCGCTGCTTGTCACGCACCTTTCCAACGTTCGCTACCTCTGCGGATTCACCGGCAGCGCCGGAGTGCTTCTCATGACCCCGCGTCCCGTCTTCTTCACCGACGGACGCTACGGCGAGCAGGCTCGTGCGCAGGTGAAAGGCGCTCGTGTCGTCGTTGCAAAGGGTTCGCCGCTCGCTGCCGCTGCGAACGCTATAGGCAAGAAGATTTCGAGCATCGGGGTGGAAGCCGATCACGTGTCTCTCACCATGCGCGCCGGCTTGCGCAAGGTTCTCCCCAAGCACACACGCCTGAGAGAAACGTCCGGACTCGTTGAAGTTCTGCGCAGTGTCAAGGAAGCGGAAGAGGTCGAGCGCATACGCTACGCCGTTGTTCTCGGCGCGAAGTTACTCAAGCCAGCCTTGCGCGCCATTAAGCCCGGCGTGCCCGAGTCCACGGTTGCCGCTGAAATCGAGTATGCCGCCAGGCGTGCAGGTGCGGAAGGCATGTCGTTTGAAACCATCGTTGCATCCGGCGCACGCTCGGCGCTTCCGCATGGCGTTGCGTCCGTCGATGGCGTCGCAGCTAAAGGGTTCGTGGTCCTAGACTTCGGTGTTATACTTCACGGTTATTGCTCAGACATGACCCGCACCGTACACGTTGGCCGTGTTTCGAGCGAGTATCGCGCGCTGTACGGCGCGGTGCTGGATGCGCAGATGGCCGCCATTGACGCCGTTGCGCCGGGAGTGGAGTTGGGAAAGGTGGATGAGGCAGCACGTTCCGTGCTGCGTCGAGCCCGCCTGGATCGTTACTTCACGCATTCAACCGGACATGGCGTTGGGCTTGAGATTCACGAGCAGCCGCGGGTTGCGCGCGCGCAACGCGAACAACTCCGGCAGGGAATGGTCATCACCATCGAACCCGGCATCTACCTGCCGGGCAAGGCTGGCATTCGTATAGAAGACATGGTTGTCGTCACCGAAACCGGTTGCGAGGTTTTGACGCCAGCTAGTAAAGAGCTAATCGAACTCTGAGCCCGGCTGTCCACCGCTCGGGTGCCGCGGAATCCCTTTCGAGCAACGCTCGCAGGGTGCCTGCACAATTTCACCCGCACCAGAACGCGGGTGCCGCACATCGCGGCCGCGCTGTATTGCGGTCTGCCCAAGACGGACGATGAATCAAAAAGAGCTGAAGGAATTGATAGAGTTCTTGATCGAGAAAGACATCGCCGAGTTCGAACTCGAGCGTGGCGATGTAAAGGTGCGCATCAAGCGCGCACAGGAACCGCAGTATGTCTCCGCGGCACAGGCCCCCCCGCCTGCGCCCATCTCAGCACCGCCCATGCACGCCGCATCGGCATCAGCCGGGCAAAGTATTTCTGCGTCGGCTCCCGTTGCGCCCATCGTCGCTCCGGCGGAACCGGAAGAGACTCTGCACATCGTCAAGTCACCCATCGTAGGTACGTACTACGAAGCGCCTTCACCGGGTTCTCCGCCTTTCATCAAAGTCGGCGATCAGGTCACGGCCGGCCAACCCTTGTGCATCGTGGAAGCCATGAAGTTGATGAACGAGATCGAGTCCGACGTCACAGGTGAAGTCGTCAAGATACTCGTTGCCAATGGCCAACCGGTCGAGTACGGACAAGCCCTATACGCAATTCGGCCGCGATAAGCGGCAGCGGCCTGCGCCCGGTGGGGTGACAAGGGCCGCCATAGGAGGTTCAGAGTCGCAGAGCGCGGGCCCGGCGCTCCGGTTACACGGAGTCGCCGCCCACCTTTGACCCAAAGTGCGCGCGCTCGCGGCCATCTCGCATGTTTAAGAAGATCCTGATTGCCAACCGGGGGGAGATTGCCCTCCGCGTCATCTGTGCCTGCAAGGAACTTGGGATCAAGGCTGTCGCTATTTATAGCGAAGCCGACCGCAACTCGCTGCACGTGCGATTTGCCGACGAAGCCATTTGCATAGGCCCGCCGCGACTCAGCGAAAGCTACCTCAACATCCCCGCCGTCATCAGCGCCGCTGAGATTGCGAATGTGGACGCCATTCACCCCGGCTACGGACTCCTCAGCGAGAACGCCAACTTCGCCGAAGTCTGCGAAACCTGCGGCATCAAGTTTATCGGCCCGCCGCCGGAGATCATCCGCATGATGGGCGAAAAGGAAAAGGCACGCATGGCCATGAAGAAGGCCGGCGTCCCCATCCTGCCCGGTTCGGACGGCGTGATCGGCTCGGCGGAAGAGGCTCTTGAATGGGCGCGCCAGGTCGGTTTCCCAGTTATCGTCAAGGCTTCTGCCGGAGGCGGAGGACGCGGTATGCGCGTCATTCGTGGCGCCGAAGAACTTCCCAACCTCTTCCATGCCGCACAGAGTGAAGCGGCCTCCGCATTCGGCAACGGCGATCTCTACATGGAGAAGTTCATCGAGCGCCCGCGCCACATCGAATTCCAGGTACTTGCGGACGCGCATGGCAACGTCGTCTCGCTCGGCGAGCGCGAGTGCAGCATCCAGCGCCGTCACCAGAAGTTGCTCGAAGAGTCGCCCTCCGTCATGGTCAGTCCGGAACTGCGCGCCAGGATGGGAAAAATCCTGCAAAAGACCATGAACGAAATCGGTTACGTGAATGCCGGCACGGTCGAGTTCCTCATGGATGAGGATCGCAGCTTGCACTTCATCGAGATGAACACGCGTATCCAGGTGGAGCATCCCGTCACAGAGATGACCACCGACGTCGATCTAGTGAAGAGCCAGATCATGATTGCCGCCGGAGAAAAGCTCGACACCGTTCTCCATGGCCCCATCGTTCATCGTGGACATGCCATCGAGTGCCGCATCAATGCGGAACATCCTGAAAAGTTCACGCCCTCGGCGGGAAAGATCTCGACCTTCCACACACCGGGAGGGACCGGAGTTCGCGTTGACACGGCGTGCTATGCCGAAGCGATCGTGCCGCCATACTACGATTCGTTGATTGCCAAGTTGGTCGTCCGCGGAAAAGACCGGCAGGAAGCCCTCTCGCGCATGTCGCGAGCTCTGGATATGTTCATCGTGGAGGGAATCCACACGAGCATCCCGCTGCACCGGCGCATCCTGAAAGATCCAAACTTCATCGCCGGGCGCTTCGACACCAAGTTCATGGAAGAGTTCCTGGCTCAAGCGCAAGCAGCCGGCAAGTAGCCGCAAGAGTTGGTTCGTTGGATTGTGAATTGAACGGCGGGCGTTTCACCCGCCGTTTCTTCTTTGGTCGTTAAGCCCAATGGGACTGTTCTCTTGCTTCTTGCACCGTCCCCCTTGTACCTTTTCCTCCGTGCACGAATTTCCAAAGCTCTACGCCATCCTCGACCTCGGCCCATCTCGGGACATCGAAGCAATCCTGAACTTCGCCTCTGAACTCACGGCCGGCGGCGTAACTCTCATGCAGTTTCGCGCGAAAGATGCCGAAGCAGCATCGGTGCTTTCCCACGCGCGTGAACTGCGTCGCGTGCTCGGCCCAGCAGTCAGGCTCATCATGAATGATCGTGCCGACCTTTGCATCGCCGCCGGCTTCAATGGCGTCCACGTCGGCCAGGATGATCTCTCGCCCGAGGGCGCGCGGACGGTAGTTGGCCCCCAGCGCTGGATAGGCGTGTCTACGCACAACGTCGATCAAGTTTCGCTCGCCGACACTACCTCGGCCGACTACATCGCTATCGGCCCGGTCTTCGCTACCGGCAGCAAGCAGAATCCCGACCCAGTCGTCGGACTTGAAGGCGTGCGCGCGGCCCGCGCCGCCACCCACAAACCGCTAATCGCCATCGGCGGGATTACCCGCGCTAACTGCCATTCGGTCCTCAAAGCAGGAGCGGACTCCGTGGCCGTCATCTCCGATCTCTTGGCAAATCCTCGCCAGCGGGCAAAGGAATTCTTGAACCTTCTCGCGGGCTGATTTAGTTTCTTTCACCAGCAGCCCGCCGCACAGCTTCTCCGGCGTATCAGCTTATTGGCTTCGTGATTCTGTGAGCTTCTTGTTGTCTTCCTGAACGGAGCGACGCAATTGCGAAGTCGAAGGACCGCTAAGATCTGCGCAAAAGATTGAGACTGGCGTTGTTGAGAGTGGCGTTACAGTAGAGATCCTTCGAATCGGACTAACGTCCTCGTCAGGAGGACAACCTTCCTCCAGACACCATCGGTTCTCAGTCCAACACGGTTTTCGGTTTCGATCTGCTCTCAGTCCGCGAAACGCAGGCATCGTTTTCTGCCGTTCACTTGTGCATACGCCATGCACAATCTGTGCTACATTCTCTCCCACTTCGCGCCAGCCTTATTCAGGAGCAATGTGAGCCAGACCCAACTCACGGCCAATGGCCAAACCGTCTGCCAGCAGGACCAGGAGCTTGTCAAAGGCCTTGGTCTGACCAGCGCCACAACCCTCGTCATGGGTTCCATGATCGGTTCCGGGGTATTCATCGTTTCGGCCGACATTGCGAGACTCGTCAGTTCGCCCGCGCTGCTCATCATGGCCTGGGTTATCACGGGCTTCATGACCATCACCGCAGCGCTTGCCTACGGCGAACTCGCCGCCATGATGCCCCGCGCCGGTGGCCAGTATGTTTACCTGCGCGAGTCGCTTGGCCCGCTCTGGGCATTCCTCTACGGCTGGACGTTTTTTCTAGTCATCCAGTGCGGAACCATCGCGGCTGTCGGTGTGGCCTTCGGCAAATTCCTCGGCGTCTTCTTCCCGTCGATCTCGTCCACGAACTGGCTTTCGTTCCACTACAAAGTTCCGCCCTTGTTTGTTGGCCCCATGGTGCTCGGCAACATGGACGTTGGCCTGAACACGCAGAACCTCGTCGCGATCGTCTCCGTTTTGCTGCTCTCGATTGTGAATATCTTCGGCGTGCGCACCGGCGCAATCGTCCAGAATTTTTTTACATTCGCCAAAACGGCTGCACTGCTCGCTGTGATTGGATTCGGCTTTTGGCTCGGCGCGAATGCGCAGGCCATCGCCGCGAACTTTGGATCAAACTTCTGGCACAACGCCGGATGGGGCACGCTGCACCAGATTCCGGTCGGTATAACCGGCGAAACGGCCATGGTGGGAGTACTTACCGTCCTTGCCATCGCTCAGGTCGGGTCTCTGTTCTCTGCCGATGCCTGGAACAACGTCACCTTTACCGCAGGTGAGGTTAAGAACCCAAGCCGCAACCTGCCGCTTTCGCTAGCTATCGGCACTGGCACTGTGATCCTCATCTACATCGCCGTGAACATCGTCTATTTGCTGGCGCTGCCGCTTCAGGGCGATCCCCACGGGATGACGCTCATGTCCCGGGGCATACAGTACGCATCGGAGGACCGCGTCGGAACGGCGGTCATGCAGCAGATGTTCGGCAACATCGGCGCGCAGCTCATGGCCGCCGCCATTCTCATCTCCACTTTCGGCTGCAACAACGGATTGATTCTGGCCGGAGCGCGCGTCTACTACGCGATGGCCAAGGACGGCCTGTTTTTCCGGCCCGTGGCGCGGTTGCATCCAAAATATAAGACGCCCGCCATCTCGCTCGTCGTTCAAGCGATCTGGACGTGCGTTCTCTGCCTCAGCGGAACCTACGGGCAGTTGCTCGATTACACGATGTTTGCCGTGCTGGTCTTCTACGTACTTACGCTCGCCGGATTATTCGTGTTGCGCCGCACTCGACCGGATGCCGACCGTCCCTACAGGGCTTTCGGCTATCCGGTCCTGCCCGCAATCTACATTGTGATGGCGCTCTTTATTGATGTAGTCTTGTTGCGCTATAAACCGCAATACACGTGGCCGGGCCTGGTTATTGTTCTGCTGGGCATTCCGGTTTACTTCTTGTGGTCGCGTCGGCGGCCCCAGGCGGTGTAGTCTTGCATCCTCGCCGCTCACGAGGAAGAGCTCGTTCCGTCTACAACAGTATGTGCCGATCCCCACAACGGTCCACGAGGTAAAGGAGAGTCAAGGGATGTCGAAGCTGTGGATTACTAAGCCAATGGACATGCTTATGTCCGAGTCGAAGGAAGAAGGCGAACACAGCCTTAAGCGTGCGCTTGGGCCACTCAACCTGATTACCCTGGGGATCGGCGCGATTATTGGCGCAGGAATTTTCGTGCTTACCGGCCAGGCCGCTGCCCAGCACGCTGGGCCCGCGATCATGCTCTCCTTCGTTCTCGCCGGAGTAGCGTGCGCCTTCGCTGGCCTTTGCTACGCAGAATTCGCGTCGCTGATCCCGATCGCCGGTTCCGCCTACACCTATGGTTACGCCACCCTTGGCGAACTGGTCGCGTGGATCATCGGCTGGGACCTTGTGCTTGAGTACGCGCTTGGCGCAGCCACGGTCGCTTCCGGATGGAGCGGATACTTCGTCAGTTTCATACAGGATCTCGGATTTCACATCCCGCCGCAGTGGACTGCTGTTCCTGGCGCCAAGCTGGTCCTGTTTCAGGATCGCTGGATTCTCATGAACACCCTGCCGTCCGGCGTTGATGCCAGCACGCTTCCGCAGGCTACCGGTATCTTCAATATCGTGGCGTTTGCAATCGTGCTTCTCGTCACGGCTGTGCTCGTCATCGGCATCAAGGAATCGGCGAACCTCAATTCCGCCATCGTTATCGTTAAGCTCGCTATCGTAGTCATCTTCATCGCCATTGCCGGGACTTACGTTCTGCGCAACCCCGGTATCGCGCGCATGAATTGGAGCGACTTCATCCCGAAAAACACCGGCAACTACGGCGAGTTCGGAATCTCCGGCATTGCGACCGGCGCGGCTGTTGTCTTCTTCGCCTATATCGGTTTCGACGCCGTTTCCACGGCTGCGCAGGAAGCTAAGAACCCGCAGAAAGACATGCCGATCGGCATCCTCGGTTCTCTGGCCGTCTGCACCGTGCTTTACATCCTGGTCTCGGGACTGCTGACTGGCGTAGTCAACTACCAGCGCCTCAACGTTCCTGACCCGGTCGCCGTCGGTATCGATGCCACCAATATCGGTTGGACCGTCAGCCTGGGTGGTCATGCCATTAAGCTCAGCAGCCTGGTTGTAAAGGCTGGCGCGATCTTCGGCCTGTTCACGGTCATGCTCGTCATGTTGCTTGGCCAATCGCGCGTCTTCTACTCCATGTCGCGCGACGGACTGCTCTGGAAATGGGCTGGCGCCATTCACCCGCGCTTCCGTACGCCCTGGATCTCGACCATCGTTGTTGGCGTGCTCGTCGCATTCCTGCCGGCGCTGCTGCCGATCAGCGATCTCAGCCACCTCGTCAGTATCGGTACGCTGCTGGCCTTCGTTATCGTGTGCGCCGGCATCTGGATACTGCGTGTGCGTAGACCTGAGTTGAAGCGTCCATTCAGAACTCCGTGGGTACCATTCGTGCCCATCGCAGGCATTGTGGTTGCGCTCTATCTCATGGCCAGCTTGCCTGCCGTTACTTGGGAGCGCCTCATCATCTGGCTCGCACTTGGTCTTATCATTTACTTCGGCTACGGACGCACCCACAGTCGTGTTCGTGCCGTTGAGAAGGCCGCGACCAAGGTCCCTGTGGCAGACTGAGAAATTCAATCGGTTACATCCAAGGCCCTCCGCCCAGTGTGGAGGGCTTTTCTTTGAGTCTATGCCGTACAATCTCCGAACGGCAATGAAGCCTCTTCGCTGCCGCGACAACTGGAAGGACTTGCCTCACGGGCATAGATCATGAAGCTCACAACTGCCGCGGAAATGCGTACCATCGATCGCGTCACCAGCGAACGCTTCGGCGTACACTCGCTTGGCCTCATGGAGAACGCCGGCTCTGCCGTTGCCAACGTCGCCCGCGAACTCTATCCGGCCGCCAACCGCGTCACCATCATCTGCGGTAAGGGCAACAACGGAGGTGACGGATTTGTCGCCGCGCGCAAACTGCATCAGGCCGGCAAGGTGGTCGAAGTTCTTCTGCTCGCCGACCCGCACGAACTCAAAGGCGATGCCGCCAATATGTTCAATCGCCTGCCGATAAGACCCGTTGTCATTCGCTCGGAACGCGATCTCGAGAACGAACTCTCGCGCAGCCTTGCCAACGCCGACATCATCATTGACGCCGTTCTCGGCACAGGCTTCCGCGCGCCGGTCACCGGGCTTGTCGCGCACGCCATCGAAGCCCTGAACCATCCCGGCATTCCCGTGCTCTCCGTTGACATACCCTCCGGTGCGGACGCCGATAGCCTGGTCGTGCAGACGGGAGCGGCCATCGCGCGCTCGGATGCCATCGTTACATTTACCGCTCCGCGCCCCGCGCATCTGCTGGGCGCGCTCACCCGCGGCCCCATTTACGTTGCGCAGATCGGTTCGCCGGACGAAGCCGTCATCTCGTCCCTCAATCTTCTCGCCATCACCGCGCTAGGAGTTGCGCCGCTGCTTGCGCCGCGCCCGCTCGACGCCAACAAGGGACGCTTCGGCCACGCCCTCATCATCGGAGGCTCCATCGGCAAAGCCGGCGCAGCAGCCATGGCTGGCATGGGCGCGCTGCGTTCCGGCGCAGGCCTCACCACCATCGGCACAACGCGCTCTGTGCTCTCCACAGTTGCCAGCTTCGCGCCCGAGTTGATGACCGAACCTTTGGCAGAAACGGAGGCAGGCACGATTTCGCTCAGCGCGCTTGAATACGAGCGGCTCGAAAAGATCTCGAAGGGGAAGAACGTTCTTGCCATCGGCCCCGGAATTTCACGCGACGCCGATACCGCGCACTTCGTCTGCACAGCAGTTTCGAAAACGAAGCTGCCCACGGTCATCGATGCCGATGGGCTCAACGCGTTTGAAGGCAATCTCACGCAACTCAGCGGCCGCTCTCACCCGCTGGTGCTCACACCGCATCCCGGTGAAATGGCGCGGCTCACCGGGTTAACAACGGAAAAGATTCAGCGCGACCGCATCGGCGTGGCTCGCAGATGCGCCGCCGAGCGACAAGCCATCGTAGTCCTCAAGGGCTGGCGCACCATTGTCGCGCTGCCTTCTGGCCAGGCGTGGATCAATCCCACAGGAAATCCCGGCATGGCAACCGGAGGCACGGGCGATGTACTCACCGGCATGATCGCCGGCTTCATTGCACAGTTCCCGTCGGAGATACCGTCCGCGGTCCGGGCTGCCGTCTTCCTGCACGGAATGTCCGGCGATATCGCTCGCGAAGAACTGGGCGAACAGGCCCTGATCGCCACCGATCTGCTCAAGTACCTGCCTCATGCCATGCATCGCGCTCGCCAGTGGGCAGAACAGAAACCGCTTTTGCGAATAGCGTAGAGCGGACGGCGGACATCGGGCGTCGGATGTCGGATGTCAGCCATCGGACGTCAGACGTAGGGCGCTCAGATGTCAGGGGCTTTAGCCGCTGAGGGTATGTTTTCGGGTTGCTCATGCAACAATAGACAAGCAATGCAGAAACAATTCATCACTCGCTCGGCTGACGACACCATCGCTCTCGGACGCGAACTCGCTCCGCTTCTGCGCCAAGCCCACATCGTTCTCCTTCGCGGAGACCTTGGCGCGGGCAAGACGACGATGGTGAAGGGAATCGCCGAGGCTTTCGAAGCCGCCGCGCAAGAGGACGTCACCAGTCCCACGTTCACGCTCGTACACGAGTATCGTGGCCCGGAGCGAACGCTCTACCACATCGATTTGTACCGCATCGAGACCGAACGCGAACTCTATACCCTGGACCTCGACGACCTCATTGTCGAAGACGGCAACATCCTGCTCATCGAATGGGGAGAGAAGTTCGAGCGCTTCGTCCACGAACGCGATGTGGAAATTGCAATCGAGCGCGATGGCGATACCCGCCGCACGATTATCGTCTCCACTAAAGAATGATCCTGAGGCCAAAACTCGGCAATTCCAGGTGTTCTGGATAAACTGCCACCGTTATTTCGAAGGTATAAAGCTGGAGTAAAAAGGCCACAGCGGCTCGCAACCCGCGCATTGTGGCCTAAGTCTTTTCAGCTCTGGTGAACAGGATTCGCAAGTCTCTGAAGTGCAGCAACCCTGTTGGCCCAAGTACACAGGTGGAGTCGGCGAGGGTGTTTCGAAGTACCAAAGCAACTAAACGCGACGAAATCAACTCCGAAAGTTTTTCGGCACAGATTGGCGCACCATGCGCCTGCCGATTTGCCCATCTACGTTCAAAGTCATTCGATTCTTGAGGAGGGCGGGAGTGGGTGGACGCAGAAGTCACTCGCGAACGGAGAAGCTTGGCACAACGTACCTGACGATCGCTGTCGTCTCGTTTTCGGCACTCACGTTCGAACTTGTCCAGACTCGAATTCTCTCGTTTATTTTCTGGAATCACATCGTGTACCTGGCGATATCCATCGCCCTGCTGGGGTTCGGGATTAGCGGCTCGTTCGTTACCTGGTTGAAACGACGCAGCCTGAATACGGCCGAGGATACCGCCGGCGCGATTGCACGCTGCACGGCGGCCATGAGCATCAGCATGCTCTTGAGTGTTGTGGTCATATCACGAGCGCTGCCTCTCATGACAGACGTTGACTCCGCGTGGAAGCTGATGATTTGCTACATCGTCTCGGTGCCGCCATTCATTTTCGCAGGGGCCACCATCTCGCTCATCATGGCCTATGCAGCGGCCACAACAGGCAGGCTGTACTTCTTTGACTTGGTAGCAGCGAGCTTTGGCTGTGTCCTGTTCTTCGTGCTCCTGCCCGCGCTCGGCGCTGTGGGGGCGGTCAGCCTACTCGCCCTGCTGGTCGCCGCGTGCGCGATTCTCTGGACCCGCAGCTCAGCCCTCATGCGAACCCCGACGTCCGGGTTCAGCATCGCGGTCGTCGCCGTACTCGGTTCCATGTTGCTGTTCGGCTTGCGCGACAAGTTCGAATATTTGCCCGAGCCGTACAAGGAACTCGCCGAGATGCTCTCGAAGGGAGCGCACCTCGAGCGCACGCGCTGGACGACCTTGGCCCGTATCGACGTGGTCGGCGGACACACGCCGCAGGTACTCAACTACACAGAGCATCCGCCCGATTCTTACAAGATCATCACACAGGATGGATCGGCGCACACGCGTCTGGTCGGCTCTGGCGCGATCGCAGATATCTTCAGCCGAGTCGCCTCAGGGGCACAGGTGCACCCTTCCGGAATCACTTACTCCGTCCTGAACCATCCAGATGTGGCAATTATCGGCACGGGCGGTGGCATCGACGTGGCATACGCGCTGGCCAACAATCCGTCCTCGGTCTTCACGGTCGAGTTGAATCCTTACACCCATCGACTCACGACCGAGGATTACCAGGACTGGAACAGCCACATGATGTCCGACCCGCGCGTAACCGCGATTCACGCCGAGGGTCGCAACGCGATTCGTTCAATCGATCGCAAGTTTGATCTCGTACAGATCATAGCAATCGATACGTTTGCCGCACTGAACGCTGGCGCGTATGTCTTGAGCGAGAACTACCTCTACACCGTCGAAGCGTTTCAGGATTACTTCAGCCACTTGAAGCCGAACGGCTATCTCGCGATGTATCGGTGGAACTCGTTCCCGCCGAAGGAGACGCTGCGTCTCACCTCTCTTGCGGCCGAAGCATGGCGACGTTCGGGCGTGAACCGAGTAGGGAATCGCGTCATGGTCATCGGCGATGACGTTTGGGCTCTGTCGATTTTCAAGAATGGCGAGTTTTCGGAAGCCGAAGTCAACGCTTTGGCCGAGGCTGCCCGCCGGGCCGACCGCTCCGTACTGTATTGGCCGAAGGTCAGACCTGCCGCCGAACAGCGGGAGTTTGAGCAGTTCTATTACGAGGCGCACAACGACAAGCACATCCCGGAGTTCTCTGCCGCATTCAACGAATTGCTCGCCTCCTACGATTCCGGGACGCAGAGCGAATTTTTCCGCAAGTACCCCTATAAGATTGTGCCCACAAGTGACGACTCGCCGTTCTTCTTCGAGACTTCTTCGCTTTCCGATCTCGACAACTGGAGCCTGAATACGCTTCGTGGAAGCAGCGTCCAGAGCACGATGTTCCAGATTACGATTGCCGCTACAATCGCGATGATCTGCGCCATCTTCCTGCCGCTCTACTTCTTCGATCGTGGCGGAATCGCAGGCAACGGCTCAGGTTCGTTTACGTTGTATTTTGCCAGCCTTGGCTTCGGCTTCATGTTGCTGGAAGTTGCGCTGATGCAGAAGGCCATTCTGCTGCTCGGCAACCCTATGTACTCCATCCCTGCCGTGCTTAGCGGCATGCTGTTGTCGGCGGGAATCGGAAGCGGAGTCAGCAGTCGCTGGGGTGTTTCGTTCCGTAGAAAGATAACCATTGCGACTGCCGTGCTGGTGCTGTCCGTGGCCGCCTTTGCAGTCGGCTTCGCGGGCCTTTCTCCTATCCTGCTGCGAATGTCGATGACGATTCGTGTCGCAGCAACCGTGCTCGGTATCGTGCCGATCGGTTTCGCGCTCGGAATCTTTTTCCCGGCCGGTCTCGAAGTAGTACGCGACCGCGCACGCCTGTTCGTTCCGTGGGCTTGGGGCATCAACGGCTGTGCCTCTGTGTACGGCAGCGTTGCCGCGACCATTGCGGCGATGTGGCATGGCTTCAACGTCGTCCTGTTGTTTGGCGTTACGACATATCTTGTTGCACTTGTGGCGGGATATCGTGCCGAAAGTTTACTGGTGCAGGAAGCGCGGAGCACGGCCAGGATTGCTGAACCGGTATCAAGCTCACCGGCGACGGATTGAAAAAAGGGATTCGACCGAATCCCTCTTTTGCCAGTTGAGGCGTTTAGGCCGAACTAATAGCCCATGATGTTGTAGCCGCAATCTACATGAAGCGTTTCGCCGGTGATGCCGCTGCCGCCAGGGCCAGCCAGGAAGACGGCTGTCTCCGCGACTTCATTCACGTCCACATTGCGTTGCAGCGGTGCACGGTTGGCGTGTGCCTTCAGCATCTCGGTGAGTCCACTGATGCCGCGCGCAGCCAATGTCTTGATCGGACCCGCGGAGATTGCGTTCACGCGGATCTGCTTGCGTCCGAGGTCGTTCGCGAGATAGCGGACCGAGGCTTCAAGCGCGGCCTTCGCCACGCCCATCACGTTGTAGTTGGGAACGACCTTTTCCGCGCCGAAGAAACTGAGCGTTATGATGCTGCCACCCTCGGTCATCAACGGAGCTGCGGCGCGCGAGACGGCGATGAGCGAGTAAACGCTGACGTCGTGCGCGATGCGGAAGCCTTCGCGAGTGGTCTGGGAAAAGTCGTTCTTCAGTTCGTCAGCCGGAGCATAGGCCACGGAGTGTACCAGCACATCCAACTTGCCGAAGCTCTCACGCAGGCTTTCAAACAGTGCGGCGATCTCATCGTCATTGGAAACGTCGCACTGGAAAGCCTTAGCATTGGGAAGCGATTGGATCATCTCCTCCGCTTCCTGACGCACACGCTCGTTCTGGTAGGTGATTGCCAGTTGCGCGCCTGCGTCCTGCAAGTGCTGTGCGATCGCCCACGCGATGCTGCGTTTGTTCGCCACTCCGAATACAACGGCTGTACGACCCTCAAGACTCTTCGACATTCGCGTCCAAATACTCCTGCTTTGAAATCAGTGTGTGGGAAACAAACAGAATAGCAGGATATTGGCCGAATGGCTGTGATCTGGTGTTGCCGGATCAAGAAATTGATGCACCTGCGTACTGGCGAGCTTTGAACCTGGTTAATTGTTCAAGCGACGTTTCTCAAGCACAAAGCGATGTATCCGGGCTCACATCCATCTACGAAGGCCAGCACTATGCTGGATTTGTTATGACAAAGACCATCGACGCGCCGATGCCCTCTGTGGAGAAGCAGAAGGCCGCCGAACAGCAGATTGGCGAAACAACGCGTCAGCCCCTATGCGTTGAGTTCGTGCGATTCTGCAAGGAGCAGTACCTCAGCTCTCAGGCGGCGAACACGTTCTTCCACGTGTTGCATAATCACCGTTGGGACGAAGAGTGCAAACAGATCCGCGAGAACATGCGTCCGGATGTGGATGCGCTGTTCGGTCCTGTGGAGCAAGCCATCTCTGAAGGCAGGGAATGTAAAGACGTCCTGCAAAAGCTCATCGTGACACTTACCAAACAAAACTGAACAGCGCCTTGCCCTTATACTTCCGAGCCCGCTCCGGCGGGCTTTTTTCTTGGCGTGGCCGCGTGGAATGATGCTGTATGACTCCGTGATTATCAGTTGGAGTTTAGGTATGTCATATGTAGACAACACACTTTGGGCGAAAAGATTGAAATCTAAAGCAGCGCTGGTCTTCCGGCCTCATCTAAGTACAGGGACGAAGTTTGCGTTCCTGCGCGGAGCGACGAAGTCGCGGATAAAAACCCCCTCTCATCAGCGCCGAGCTGGCAAAGGGGATTCTTCGACTTGGGCTTATGCCCTCGATCAGGAAGGCAATGCTTCGGGCCACACCAACCATGCTCCTGCCTCAAACCATCTCGCGCTGGACGGTGTTCGGGCTCGTGCTGGCCGGAGTGACTGGCGGCACTGCCGCTGCCATTTCAGGGGACACTCAGAAGCCGCCGGCAACCGCGACGCGCTCCACGCGGGTGTTTTTCGATGGCAAGGTGGTTTGGTTTACGCCGGCGATGATGAGCCATAGCGCGTACGTGGTGCTTGGGCCTTGGCAGCTCGCCGCCACTCGTGCCAAGCCGCGCGATGGGCGTCCCAATCTGTACATCGTATCGCCAGGAACTCAGTTTCAAGGCGATGGCGCCTATGACCACAACCTGGTGATCAGCCATCTGGACAGTCCAGGGGAGATTGAGTTCGACGTCTACTACGCGCTTGTGCTCGATCCGCTGTTCAAGGCAGACATCCGCGATGAGCGTGACTTGATCGTTGCTGCGCAGCAGACGTTTACGCCCGGCGACCTGTTCGAGTTCGGCGACATACCTTCGGCGGCACTATTGCGCGACCAGCGATTCGAGAACATTTCGGATCTCGATGGCTTCCGTCGTGCAGACGGTTCGCTTCCGAAACTGATCGTGTTGCCGGCGCGCGCAACCGTTCGGGGGACCGTTGACGAACAAGGCGAACAGCTTTCGCATTTCGGTCGAACTTGTGCGACACCCGGCGGCTAAACCTCAGCGGCTATAAGCCGCCTTCATTCAGTGCGATTTATGGCACGCCTGAAGGCGTGTCCCTTCAAGGAATCACAACCAGGGCGTCAATTCGCCAGCAGCCGAAGTTGCCTGCCGTTCGACCGCTGCCGTCTGAAGTCTAGTGTCTGACGTTTGCCGTCTGCCGTCTGCTTTACTGGCGTTTTACCATCTCGTCTGAGAGCAGGTGAGCTTTTGTTGCGAGGTTGTAAGCGCGCTCCAAGTCACCGTCTTGCACGGCGAGACGCGATTGCGTGATGTAGTTGCGAATCTGCCGCGTGGTCCCCTGATCGAGATCGCTCAATGTTCGGCCGCTAATCTTGCGGAGATTGAGTTCAGTGGAATCCAGCAGCTTCATCGTGTCCTGCCGCTGTTGGGCCATCTCGTCGCGGGGCACTTCGGGAGAAATTTGAACGTTGTTATCGGCGCTGCTGCCACCATCGGCAACAGTCTTGTTCGTGTTCTTAGCCGTAGTCGTCTTCGGTGAGGTCGCGGTTATCGGCTTCTTCGAGCGATGCTTCGGCTTGGGTTTGACGGCCGAGGGCTTTGCGGGCGCTGTGACCGAAGGCTTGTCGGCCGAAGGCGTAGTCGTGGTTGCGGTCACGGGCGGCTGAATCGGTGGAGGCTGCACTTGCGGTTCAGGCGCGGAGATCGTAGGCGCCTGCGTCTGCGGAGAAGGAACGGGCGGCTTCTTCTTCTTGCAGCCGCCAAGAACCAGTAGACCCAACAGCGCCGCGACAGTTGCGATTTTTCGTACCAAGTTCATACGTCTTTCAGCACCTTAACTCAGCCAACCATGTCATGTCTGTGAGGTGTGAGTCTGTGCGACCTCAGAGCCAGATTCTACGCCCGCGATGGGAAGCGTGAGCCTGAACGTGGTACCTCGTCCCTCTTCAGACTGGAAGTCCAGGCTGCCGTTGTGGAGTTGCAAAACCCGGTAGCTCATGGCGAGGCCAATACCGCTGCCCTGCTTCTTGGTAGTGAAGTAGAGGTTGAAAATCTTGTCCCGTATTTCGGGGGGAATGCCGGCCCCGTGGTCGCGCACTTCGATGAGGGCGGTCCCGTTCTCACGAAGCGCGGAGATGTTCAACGCCCCGCCTTGAGGCATCGCCTGAACGCCGTTGAGCACAACGTTGAGGAGAGCCTGCTTGATGAGGTCGGCATCGACCCGCGCCAGCAGCGGCTCCGGGCTGATTTGCTGCTCTATGTTTACGCCGTGGCGCCCGGCGTCAAGAGAGGCGAGGAGCAGGACTTCGTCAATGATTTTGCGCAAGTCAATGTCCACGAGCCGCAACTCGATTGGCTTGTTGAAGTCGACAAGGGTCTGCACGACGCGATCAAGGCGCCGGATTTCGCCGCCAATGACGTCGATGTGGCGTCTTGTGTCGGGATCGACCTGCGACAACTTTTCACGCAGTACTTCGAGGTGGACGACGATGGCATTGATCGGGTTCTTGACCTCGTGTGCGACGCCCGAGGTGAGGCGTCCGATGGCCGCGAGGCGACGCGAAAGTTCGATCTCGTTCTCGATACGACGCACGCTTTCGGCATCGCGCATGGTGAGTAGCGCGCCAATGCGTTCACCGCGTTCTTCGATGAAGTCGAGCGAGATCTGCATGCGGCGGCCAGCGTCGTCTTCTATCTCCCGCTGCGTGATGGGCTGGTGCAGCGCAAAGGCGTCGAGCACAATTCGTCCCAGGCGAGTGCTGTCATCAAAGATTTGCTCGACGTCGTAGCCGAGCATATCGTTCCGCGGGCGGCCGACGAAGCGTTCCGCCGACGCGCTTACAAGCACGACGCGGGCATCGCGGGTGAAGAGCATGAGGCCGTCCTGCAATGTGCCCATGATCTGGTCGAGGTTTTCTTTAAGAGCGGAGAAGACCTCTTTAACATCCTGGATCTGGCGGCCAAGTCGATCGATCTTCGTGGTTACCACGCCATACTCGTCGGTGGCGACGCTCTCGATCTCGGGCGACTGGCCGACGTCAGAGGTCATCAGGTCGAGTCGGCGGCCAATAGCTTCCAGTGGCCGCAGCGCGATATTCGACATGCTGGCTGCGAAGATGAGCGACAGCAGGATTGCCATCCCTGAAAATAGCAACGCACGATTGAGTTGCGGTTGAAGCTCGTTCTTCAGAAAGACCGTGGAGAGGCCTACGCGGATCTCGCCAAATGGCTTGTCGCCGCGCTGGATTGGCAGTTGAACTTCGTAAACACGCGGTTCTCCATACACCACGGACAACTGCTCGAAAAAGCCACCATCACGTAATTCCGAGAGGCTGGTACGTTGGGGGAAAGGTTTGTCGATGGCTCCGGCGTCGGTGTGCAGCATCGCTTTGCCGGCCTGGTCGGCAATGGCCACGTCGTAAATCGTTGGCGAGTAGCCGACAATCGATTGCAGGAGCGAGTTCAATCCGGGATCGGATTGCAAAATCTCCTCGATGGCGTCATGAACCTTCTGCGGGTCATCGACATCGAGACGCGTGCTGCTGAGATCGATTTCCAGCGCCTGTCGCGTGAGGTGCAGAACCTGGTGCGCGACGAAATCGCCGCTCTCGTACGACTCCGTTACACGCTGCCTTACGATCTGCGAGATGTAGATCCAGGACAGCACGGCCACGAGTGCAAATACCATGGCACTAATGGCCAGCACCAACTTTGTTTTGAGTCGTATCCTTGGCATTGAACAGTTCGACGAAGGGCAGTATCAGATTGTAGTGCCTGCTTGCCGTTGCGCTTGCATCAACGCACGGCCACGTGCGCGATACCGGCGCTCGAACTCGCTTAGTGGTTGGCCGCCAGTTCGGCAGTCGCAGCTCCGTTTGACTGCTGCCCGTATTCCTTCAGCTTGTTGTGCAGCGTCTTCAGGCTGATGGCCAGGATTTCCGCTGCGCGCGTCTTGTTGTTGTGCGTCGCCTCAAGCGTTTTCAGAATCAGCAGCCTTTCCGCTTCTTCGACCGTGGTGCCGACGGCGAGGCGCACGGCGTTGGCTTCCTGTACCGGAGCCTTCGGCGTGACCGAGCCGAAGCCGGGCGGCAGGTGCCGGGGCTCGATCACCGAGGAGTCGCAGACGATCACTGCGCGCTCCAGGGTGTTGCGAACCTCGCGAACGTTTCCAGGCCAGGCAAAGCCATTGAATAAATTCATGACAGCATCGCTAACGGTACGCACGTTGCGGCCGTGCTTTGCGTTCATGTCCTTGATGAGCATGTGGACAAGGTCGGGTAAATCCTCCTTGTGTTCGCGAAGCGGCGGCATGTTGATGTTGAACACGTTGAGCCGGTAATAGAGGTCGTTGCGTAGTTCGCCTTTCGCTACGGCGTCTTCCGGTACTTTGTTGGTGGACGCGACCACTCGCACATCCACCGGCGTTTCGACTTTGCTTCCAAGGCGGCGGAGCCGGTGATCTTCCAGGACGCGCAGCAGCTTGGCTTGAGTTCCGATGGGCATCTCGCCGATTTCATCGAGCAGCAGCGTGCCGCCTTCGGCGAGTTCGAAGCAGCCGGTGCGGCGTTCGAGCGCGCCGGTGAATGCACCTTTCTCATGTCCGAAGATTTCGCTTTCGATCAGCGTCTCAGGGATTGCAGCGCAGTTGATGGCTACGAAAGGCTTGTTCTTTCGTGAGCTCAACTCGTGCATGGTGCGGGCGACCAGCTCTTTGCCGGTGCCGCTCTCGCCTGTTATGAGCACGCTTGCAGTGCTGGGTGCGACCATTTCGATCAGCCGGAACACTTCCTGCATCTTGCGCGAGGAGCCTATCAGTGAGCCAAGCTGCCCGCTATCGCGCAACTTGCGCCGGGTAGCTTCCAGTTCTCGTTCGGTACCACGCTGGCGTGCGGCATTGCCCAGGATGTTCCGCAATCGCGTGGGGTTGACGGGCTTCTCGATGAAGTCATATGCGCCTAGTTTCATCGCAGCTACTGCGGCATCGATACTGCCCTGGGCCGTGAGCAGGATGACGGCGATCTCTTCGGGTTGCTGCGCGATTTTTTCCAGCAGATCCATGCCATCCATGCGCGGCATTTTCAGATCGGTAATGACAATGCCCGGGCTCCATGTTCCGGCCTTCTCCAGGCCTTCTACACCGTCGCACGCCGTCTCCGTGCGATACCCCCACGCAGAAACAAGTTCGGCGAGACCTGTGCGTTCGTTTTCTTCATCTTCAACAATTAGAACTTTTTCTAAGTTCATGGAACCTCGTTCTCCATACCAGGACAGATTCGCTACCCAAATCGGCAGGAAAAGTCCAAACTACCCGCGCGCGAGCCAGAGATAAACCCGTAGATAATCACAGAGTGAGATGCCGGATTCACTCACCGTGTAACTTTTTCGCGCTGAATATTTTCAATTGTAATCGCGGGACAAAGGTAAAAGCGCGGAGCACTGTCATATGACCTCCGGCATGATGAAGATAACCAACCTGGCACATGCAAGGGTGACAAGGGTAACCTGTTAGTAACCTATTGATTCTAACGGCTTTTTGTTGAACTCTAACTATGTTCCTGTACACTTAAGTACCGGTCGGAGCTATTTTTTGTCCGCCGTTCCGCCCGCAAGTTCCCGTTTTACTGGAAATTTGTATCGTTTTGTTCGCTTGGAGGATTTCGAATGTCGCTTCGTCGTTACATCCATATTGGCAGGGTCGCACTGGTCCTGTTCGCGCTCGCCTTTGCGTTGACGTTCAGCGCCACAGCCGCGATGGCGCAAGACAACCCGCCTAAGGCAGAGATTTTCGCTGGCTATTCCTGGCTGAACCCCGGTGGCAGCGTGCCGACTGGCAAAGTGCCGTCGATTCCAAAGGGCTTCGGCGTTGCTTCAACTTTCAACATCAACAAGTACTTTGGTTTGGCGCTCGACTTCAACGGCCATTACAAAGATGAAGCAAACGTCAGCACTTTCATGGCTGGCCCGCAATTGAAATTGCGTAGTGAGCAGTTTTCGCCATTTGCAGAAGTATTGTTCGGGTTCTCGCACATCTCGCCCGCGGGGCTGAGAGAGAACAACGCGTTTGCGCTCGGCGCGGGCGGTGGTTTCGATCTCGAAATCGGTCGCCACTGGTCGTTCCGCCTGATTCAGGCTGACTACATCTACACAACGTATCGCGACAAGGGATTGCAGGTGACTGCGAACCGCTGGGATGGTGCTCGTCTCCAGAGCGGCTTGGTGTTCAAACTGGGTGGTGGCGCGCCCCCGGTCCCGGTTTCCGCAACCTGCAACCAGCAGCCCGCTGAAGTGATGGCAGGCGAGCCGGTTCAGGTTACGCTGGCTCCGGCCAACTTCAACCCGAAGCGCACCCTGAGCTACGCCTGGACAACGACGGGCGGCAAGGTCTCTGGCACGGCAGCATCCACAACGGTTGACACCACTGGAGTGGCGCCGGGCAGCTACACCGTTACCGGTCGCGTGACCGACAACGGCAAGGGCAAGAACCAGATGACGGCCGAATGCAAGTCGACTTACACAGTGAAGGAACCGCCGAAGCATCCGCCGACAATCGCCTGCTCCGCGAGCCCTGCGACGATTAAGTCTGGCGACCCGGCGACGGTTTCCTGCCAGGGCAACAGCCCCGACAACCGTCCCCTGAGCTACTCGTGGAACGCGACTGGCGGACGCCTGAGCGAGAACGGTCCGACCGCAACGCTGGATACCGCCGGTGCACCGGCAGGCCCGATCACGATCAACGCCACGGTCAGCGATGACCGGAACCTTACGGCCTCGGCTTCGAGCACGGTGAACGTCGAAGTTCCGCCGCCGCCGCCGACCTCCAGCAAGATCAACCAGATCACGTTCCCGGACGCAAAGCGCCCGGCTCGCGTGGATAACGCGGCGAAAGCCGTGCTGGACGATGTTGCTCTGCGCCTGCAGCGTGAAGCTGACGCGAAGGGCGTTGTCGTTGGCTACGCAACCGCCGACGAGACCAAGAAGAAGGCGAACAAGAACCTCGCCGCGCAGCGTGCGATCAACACCAAGGAATACCTGGTCAAGGAAAAGGGCATCGATCCGACCCGGATTGAAGTCCGCACTGGAACCGGCGACGAGAACAAGTCCGAAATCTGGCTTGTCCCGACGGGCGCTTCCTTCGTTGGTGAAGGCACCACGGTTGTTGACGAGAGCGCAATGGCAAAGCCGGTCAGAAAGAGCAAGGCTGCTCCGAAGGCCCAGACGCCGCAGTAGGGAAGTTACTTTGGAACGCGGCCGGTACGATGCTTCGCGCGTCGTACCGGCCGTGCTTTTTTGTCCTCTCGTAACCTTGCGTGTTGCTGCGCAAAGTGGCACCTTCCGCTTAGCCCGAATACTCTAAGGAAATGGGGTACGAACCTTTGCAGAAGTCTTTGCTGAGGGTTTTTGTCGTCGCTATCCTGCTGCTGTTATCGCCGTCTGCGAACGCACAGTGGGTGCCTGTTGGACCCGAGGGCGGCGATGTCCGCTCGCTGGCATATGATCCGCGTAACCCGGACCGCATACTGTTGGGAACCAGTGCCGGGCAGCTATTCCTGAGCACGGATACCGGCGCGTCATGGGCGAGGTTCGCGCATCTTGGTCCCGGCGACGCCTACGTTCTAGACAACATCGCAGTCGACCCAAATGATGCCAATACGATCTACGTTGCCGCATGGAGCGTTGAGGCCGAGAACGATGGCGACCTCTTCCGAACGCGGGATGGCGGACGCACGTGGCAAGTGATCCCCGCGATGCGCGGCAAGAGCATCCGCGCGATGGCGCTTGCGCAAACGAACGCTCGCATCATCACCATCGGCGCGCTTGATGGCGTATTCCGCAGCACAGACGGTGGAGATACGTGGCAACGCATCTCTCCAGAAGGTCACGCCGAGATCAAGAATATCGAGTCCGTAGCGGTCGATCCGCGCAATCCGCAGATTGTCTATGCAGGCACGTGGCACTTGCCGTGGAAAACCGAGGACGGCGGACGCACCTGGCACAACATCAAGCAGGGCGTCGTAGACGACTCCGATGTGTTCTCGATCATCATCGACCACAGCAATCCGGCCGTTGTTTACGCCAGCGCCTGCTCCGGGATTTATAAGAGTGAAAGCGCAGGCGACCTCTTCCGCAAGGTTCAGGGCATACCGGCCACGGCGCGCCGCACGCGCGTGCTGCAACAGGACCCGGTGACAGCGGCGGTGGTTTATGCAGGAACGACGGAAGGACTTTGGAAGACTGTTGACGGCGGGAAGACGTTCAAACGCATTACCGCCGGCAATCACATCATCAACGACGTGATGGTTGATCCGCGAAATGCTTCGCGACTCCTCATTGCGACCGATCGCAGTGGAGTGCTTGCCAGCGACGATGCCGGCCAGACTTTCCGCATGGTCAATACCGGCTTCTCGCATCGCCAGGTCTCCCGCATGGTGGTTGATCGCACCGATCGGAGCACGGTTTTCGCGGCTGTCGTGAACGATAAGGAGTTCGGAGGCGTGTTCGTGTCGCGTAACGCCGGGGCAAAGTGGACGCAAGTCAGCGATGGGCTCGCCGGGCGTGATGTGTTCGATATTTCCCAGGCAAAAGACGGAACGCTGGTTGGCGCCACGAACCGTGGCATTTTCAGCCTTGTCCCAAACAGCACCACGTGGAAGCCGATCAACACGATCCTGAATCAGAAGCCTGCTGTGGGGGGGAAGCCGCGCCGTACCAAGAGCGGAAAACTCATCGCGCCGCCGGCGGCGAAGCCGCAGTGGACAAAATCCGAGTTGAGCGCGCGTGTCGCGCAGGTGGATGCTCGTGGTATCCGCTGGTTCGCGGCGACCAACGCGGGCCTGTTCGTCAGCCGTGACGAGGGACGTAGCTGGAATGGCGGAGCCGCGGCAGGAGAGAAAGTATTTATCGGCGTTCGCGCCCTGGGCGACACGGTCCTTGCGGCAACGCCAACAAGACTGCTGATTTCGCAAGATGGCGGCAGCACGTGGGCGGCTTCACATGTACCGGGATACGTAACGCGGATCTATGGAGTGGCGATTGCAGGCGCACTCGCGCCGGGCAATAGCACCATGTGGCTCGCCACCCGCGAGGGTGCATTGCGCAGCACCGACCACGGACGAACCTGGGTGCATGTGCTGGAGGGACTTCCGGCTCGCAACGTCGTAGGCATCGAGACCGATGCTGGAAGTGGTCGCATGTTGGCCACCGCCCTGGGCGCACGCGGTATCTATGAAAGCCGCGATGCCGGGCGTACTTGGACTGCGACGTCCGATCTGGGCCTTTCGATACGAAGCGTGATCGACTTCAACGGACGCCTGCTCGCAGCCACGGCTTACAACGGCCTTCTGCTTCAGCCGGCAACAAAGGTTTCACCGGGTGACAACGTTGAACGTCCCGCAACGGGTGGAGCAGCGCAGTAGGAAATAGAAAAGGAAATACACAAAGTAACAAGTGAGGCAAGGGGCCGCCGCGAGCGGCCCTTTGCTGTTTCCGGCGATTGCGCAATCCAGGAACTCTCTTCCCGTCCCGGAAAAATCTACATACCCCAGTGAAGCACGAGCGCTGCAAGTTCCTGAAAGTGCTTACCTGGCTTTGGCAATCCGAATGCTTTGTATAACGGCGGCTCCGTGCCCCGTTGGGCAGTAGCTGAGAGGGAAGGAGAGCCTCCCATGATGATGAAGAATTCGATTTCCAAATTCATTCCGATGATTCTCGCGCTGGCAGTACTGAGCGCGTGCGGCCGCGCGCCGGACAGTACGCAGGCAGCAGCGGAGCCGGAGTCCGGCGCTAACACGCCGGTTGCGAGTGGCGCCAATGACGCGAGTACGTCGTCTGAACAGTTGCCGTTTGCGAAGGCAAGCGAGCAAAAGGGCTCGCAGCCGAGCTCCGAGCCGAGCCGCAACGTTCCAACACAGGCGCTCACGATTCCTTCGGGCACGCCAATCACTGTACGGTTGCAGACGGCTGTTTCAAGCGCCTCGGCAACCGCGGGTGATCGCTTTGAGGCGGTTCTCGACGGCCCCATCGTGGTGAAGGGAACTACGGTAGCGCCTGCCGGCGCGGCGGTTACAGGACGGGTGGTCGCAGCGCATCGGTCGGGACGATTGCAGGATCCTGGAATGATTCAGATCGCGCTTGCAAGCATTACCCTGAACGGACGCTCAGTGGCGGTGTCAAGCTCCAGCGTGAGTGCGCGCGGCGCTTCGCACAAGAAGCGTAACTGGGCGATGATCGGCGGTGGCGCTGGTGGTGGCGCAATCGTTGGCGGCCTGCTCGGCGGTCCCAAGGGAGCGATGATCGGCAGCGCCGTCGGCGCGGGCGCTGGTACAGGCACCGCTGCCGCCACAGGAAAAAAGGATGTCGGCTTCGGCATCGAACGGCGGCTTACGTTCCGGTTGACGCAACCCGTCACTCTGCGTTGACAAGCTTTGTGAATGAAAATTGCCATTGATTAAAAGCCCGGCTCACACCGGGCTTTCACTTATTTATTGACCAAGTAACCGCAACCACGCTGCGCACTGCTCGATTCTTCCCGTTTCGAACCCATCTCAGTTCTAAATTCCCGTTTTTGCAAGGTGATGTTGTCGTTCAGGTTGTCGGTATCGAGGAGGCAGTCCCAAGGTGGAGCGATTCCGATTCGGGACTGGGCTGATCGCGAGAAAATGCAGGCGAACGCGGCAATCTTGGGCAAAGCCCGTGGTTGCATCAACTTACGTTGAATGCGGTGCTTTGGCGCGCTGCTTGCATTATGGAAGTGGTACGAGAGACGAGCATACATGAGTGACATTTCAGCACAGAACGTTCCCGGTCTCGAAGCGCAGAAGGTTCGACGCGCACTGCACGATCTCAGCAACCTGTTTACGGGAATCCTGGTTCACGCTGGCCTCCTTGCGCGGGCGCTGGGGCCGGAACATCCGCTGCATTTTCACGCGCTGGAAGTCTGCGACGGCGGAGAGCGTGGGGCGGCGCTTGTCCGCGAGGCGTGCGACGGGTTAACCGCCGCCGAACAGCACGGTTGCGCGAACGGCTAGTCACTGATGAATGTTCTGCTCATCACAGGCGAACGTGTCGCGTGCTGCACGGAATCGGCGGGAAGCCGTCGTGATGCGCGCGAGTCGGCACCGGGACTTCAACGCGGGAAGTGCGAACACCCGCATGAACATTGGTCAAAATGCAAGCGTCTCGATCAATCGATGATCGTTGAATTCGGATGATGATTACAGGAGGAGCACGATGATGGGCTCGGAAATGACTACGCGAGAGGGGAAAGAAACTCCTTTCCCGCCGGTGGACAGTCTTACTACAATGTTTGTGGCTGAATCGATGGCTCCGAACCTGGAAAAGCCGGAAGCGAACCTTCTCAACCTGCTTATCGTTGACGACGAGCGGGCCATCCGAGATGGGTGCCGCGAAGTTGCACAAGCGATAGGTTTCTCCACCTACATCGCAGACTCTGCCGACCACGCATATCGGGTACTTGACACCACGAGTATCGACGTTGTGCTGCTCGATCTGCGATTGCCGGGCACCGGCGGACTCGACGTGCTTCGCGAAATCAAGCGGCGCCGCCCGGAAACCGTCGTAATTGTAATCACCGGCCACGCGACGGTGCAGTCAGCGGTGCAGGCAATGAAGAGCGGCGCTTATGATTATGTGACCAAGCCGTTCAACATGGAAGAGCTGACGCTCTTGCTTGAGCGTGTTACTAGCCATCTGAAGCTGACCACCGAAAACCGGATGTTGCGCGAGCAGATCAAGTCGAAGCAGGGTTTTGGGTCGATTGTTGGCCGCGCGCCGGAGATGGAAAAGCTGTATCGCATCGTCTCCAAGGCGTCGCACAGCACGCACCCCGTGCTCATCTTGGGCGAGAGCGGTACAGGCAAGGAACTTGTCGCACGCTCGATCCATTTCTCCGGACCTTATCGCGATAAGCCATTCATCCCGATTGATTGCGGGTCGCTGGTGCCCACATTAATCGAGAGTGAACTATTCGGCTACGTCAGAGGAGCCTTTACAGGCGCAGTTCGCTCAAAGGAGGGGCTGCTGGCAATCGCCGAGGGCGGCACCCTGTTCCTCGATGAAATCGGTGAGCTGCCGGTGGACTTGCAGGCTAAGCTGCTGCGGGCTTTGCAGGCAAAAGAAATCCGTCCGGTGGGCGGAACCAAGTCGATCCCGATCAACGTCCGCATACTTGCGGCGACCAACCGCGATCTGGAACAAGCGGTAACGCAGGGAACCTTCCGGCGCGATTTGTACTTCCGTTTGAATGTGCTTACGTTGCGGATTCCCCCGCTCCGTGACCGCAAGCAGGACATTCCCCTCCTCACCGGCCATTTCCTGGAGCGGCTGGCGCGCGCTACGGGCGTGCAACGCAACATCAGCGATGAAGCTCTGAAGTTGATGCTTGCGTACGAGTGGCCCGGCAATGTGCGTGAACTCGAGAACTGTCTCGAACGTGCATGTGCTCTCAGTTCCGGCCCCACGATTCATGTATCTGACATGCCGACTAACGTGCAAACCTGGCGGTCGCAGACTGTGGCGGCCGCACCGCAACCGAATTCGGCGCAGGGCATCCTTCCCATAGCCGATCTCGAGAAGCACGCCATCATGCGCGCCATCGAACAATTGCACGGCGACAAGCTGGAAGCCGCGCGGCTGCTGGGCATCGGCAAAACCACCCTTTACCGCAAACTCAAAGAGTACGGACAAATACAGTAGCGCCGCATACGGCTGCTGATTGGCTGCACGAGCGTTGAGCGCAGAGTTGTGTGCCTGCGCGCCTGAATGGAGCGAGTCGATGATTCTGATGGTGTCTTCTTCTGCCCGTAGCGTCGAGTGCGCGGCGGCCCTGGCGGTCGCGGTGTCTGAGCAGGTTGAGGTTGCCGCTAACCTTCGCCGCGCGAATGCGCTGCTGCGCGGCAGTGAGTATTCCGCAGTGGTGCTGGATGAGCCGCTGGTTGAAACCGAACCCGAAGGTGTGGATACCCTCCTCCACATCTCCGGCCTGGCGGTACCAATCTACGTGAACCTTCCGATTAGCAGTACCGAGAGGATTACGCGCGAGGTGAAGAAAGCCATGCGGCGACACGAGGAGGAGCGCTTGATCGCTATGCGCGCGGCGGAGTCTCTGCTTCGAAGCGAAATCCGCGGAGCGATTACGGGCATCCTGCTGTCATCGGAACTGGCGTTACACATTCCCGAGTTGCCACACGATGCACAGGCGAAGCTTCGCTCGGTATGCCAACTCGCGACACAGATACGCAACCGCCTGGAATCGATTCAGTAGTTGCAGTGGGAAATCTGGCTACTCTGGGCGCGCGCCCGTCTCCTCCTGAGCGGGTGCGTCCCTTTTTTGCCTGTAGAAGTCGCGAGTCGAGAGAGTCACGGTCTCCGCGTTGGCGGGCGAAACAGACAACTCGGCATTGCGAGGCAGACTCTCACCTTGGGAGAGCCAGCTCCCCTCTGGCGTTAGGTGACCATATGCTTTGGACAATCTTCGCGATTTTGTTGATCTTGTGGTTGCTCGGTTGGGGCTTCCACGTCGCCGGCAGCCTGATCCACGTACTGCTCGTGATCGCAATTATCGTCGCGATCATCAATTTGGCGACCGGACGGCGGGCAGTGTAGCGCCGTTCACGGGTGACCCCACGCACTTGTCGGATGAGGAGAGGCGAGGGTCAAAATCCGTGACATTGCTGCACACTTGCGGGGCATCCCAAGTAGCTCGGCCGCATCTAACTTCGCCTGAACGGGCGGAGCAGCGCCCCGGCGTACCACGACCATGTCTACACACCTGCACGGCACTCCGCAAAACTCCGGTTCAGATGTCGCTGTCCCGAGCAGCCCGTCCGGCATGGCCGACCGCGAGGCGCTGACGAAGGAAGTCGAGGAACTGGGCGAATGGTTCCACAACATCGACCTGTTCGGTGTCCCAACTGCTCCAAAGCACTTTCTTGGTGACTTCCCGAATGTGAAGTGGAAGCACATCGAGCCCACGGTTCCGAACGACCTCACGGGTGCAACCGTGCTCGATATCGGCTGCAACGGCGGATTCTACTCAATCGAGATGAAACGCCGTGGGGCAGAACGCGTGCTGGGTATCGATATCGACGAGCGATACCTGAACCAGGGACGGTTTGCGGCGAAGAAGCTGGGGCTCGACATCGAATTTCAGAATTGCTCTGTCTATGATGTCGACACGATTCCAGGCCAGTTCGACTTTGTAATCTTTATGGGCGTGCTCTACCACCTCCGTTACCCGCTGTTTGCACTGGACAAGGTTGTAAAGAAGGTCGGCGAGAAGCTGCTATTCCAGACGATGATTCGCGGTTCCGAACAGGTGCGCGAGTGGGAGAAGAACTATCACTTCTGGAACAAGGAGATATTCACGCACCCGGAGTTCCCGCGGATGTACTTCATCGAGCACAGTTACGCAAATGACCAGACCAACTGGTGGATACCCAATCGCGCGGCTGCCGAAGCCATGCTGCGTAGCTCAGGGCTGAAGATCCTGGAGCACCCTGAATCCGAAACATGGATCTGTGCCCCCGGGGAAGACGTGAGCCGCAATGGCCAGTACGTCCTCGACCTCGAACTGTCTGGCAGGCTGTAGCCGAACTCTGACAGGCTGATAACGAAAGGGACCCTTCATGGTAGAAGCCGTCATGATCTGGAATGAGCCGAACAATCTTTCCCATTGGGATTTCAAGATCGATCCCAATTGGAAGATGTTCGCCGAGATGCTGCTGGCGGGAGTACGCGCTGTGCGCTCCGTCAATCCCAGACTGAAGCTCGTTCTAGGTGGTATCTCCCCCATCGATCCGAACTTTCTTAAACTGCTCGATTCGTATGGAGTCATGGACGCGATTGACGTGGTTGCGGTGCACGGTTTCCCGTTGGACTGGAACCACTGGAACATCAACGAGTGGCCGGCGAAGCTGGACGAAGTGAGCGCGGTAGTGCAGAAGCCCATTTGGGTTTCCGAGGCCGGCGCGTCGTCGTTTGGCGCGGATGAAGTCCAGGGATTCGGCATTCAGAAAACAGCCGAGCTGCTTCTGAACCGCGTCGAGCGCGTGCACTGGTACAGCTTGTTCGATCTTCCGAAAACCTGGACGGCAACCACACGTCATAGAGAAGCAGAGGGCAGCGCATACTACCGGCACTACTACATGGGACTCATCCGCGAAGACGGTACGCCGAAGCCTGCCGTCGGTGTTTTTCCTGAAGGCATGGGCATTTGTCAGTGGTTTCATTTCGAGGATCACCGGCTCGACGTTGGAGTGGATTGGCTGCGCAAGCTTGGAGTGAAGTATCTGCGTACAGGTATTAGTTGGGCCGATTCGTTCCGGCCTAATGCCGAACAATGGTTCGACCGCCAGATATCGGCGCTGCAAGAGTTTGAAACCACGATGACGCTCTGTTTCACGCCGGAACATCTGGGAATCGTCCCGCATTACACGAGTCCGCCGAAAAATCCCGAAACGTTTGCGGAGTTTGCGCGCTGGGCGGTGTCGCGCTATGCACCACCGCGTTCGGAAACGAAGCACATCACTAACCATCCCCGTGACGGTGTTGTGGTGGGAGCCAACGAATAATGGGAAAGCGAGTTCTTGTTACAGGTGGTGCAGGATTCGTCGGTTCACACACTGTAGACGCGCTTCTCGCTGCTGGGCACAATGTGCGCGTATTCGACAACCTGACCGAGCAAGTGCATTTAAGTGGACGCCCTGATTATCTTGCGGCAGACGTGGAACTGATGCGGGGCGACATGCGCGACGTGCAGGCATTGCGCCAGGCCGTCGAAAAGATCGATGTCATCTATCACCTCGCCGCCGCCGTTGGCGTGGGGCAATCGATGTACGAGATTGCGCGTTACATCGAGATCAACACACAGGGCACCGCCAACCTGTTGCAAGTGATTCTCGATGGCAAGCTCAAGTGCGAGAAGCTGATCGTGGCGTCATCGATGTCGATCTATGGAGAAGGGCAGTATCGTTGCGGCGAGCACGGTGAAGTGGCGCCGCCGCCTCGTCCGATTGAACGATTGAAAGCCCGGCAGTGGGAAGTCGCTTGCCCGGCCTGCGGTCGCGAGTTGCAACCAGTCGCGACGCGCGAGTCGAAGCCGTTGCAGTACACGTCTATCTATGCGTTGTCGAAAAAAGATCAGGAGGAGATGACGCTGCTATTTGGCCGCACGTACAACGTGCCGGTGGTCGCGATGCGCTACTTCAACATCTATGGCACGCGGCAGGCGCTGTCGAATCCATACACCGGCGTGGCTGCGATCTTCGCCTCGCGATTGCTGAACCACCTCGCCCCGATGGTGTTCGAGGACGGCGAACAGATGAGGGATTTCGTCAGCGTGCATGACGTGGTACAGGCCAACATGCTTGCGATGGACCGCCACGAAGCGGATGGAATGGCGCTCAATGTCGGTTCCGGATACCCAATCGCAATACGCGAAGTTGGCAGCACGTTGGCGCAGTCGCTGGGCTCGGATCTGCAAGCGGAGTTCACGGGAAAGTACCGTGCTGGTGACATCCGCCACTGCTTTGCGGACATCTCCACTACAGAGCGCGTGCTCGGCTACCGGCCCAGGTACCGCTTCCATGATGGCGTGCAGGAACTGGTTGGGTGGCTGCGGTCGCAGACAGCGGTCGATCGCGCGCACGAAGCGGCGCAGGAACTCAGCGCCTTTGGGCTCACGGTCTAAGCATTTCCCGCTGCTGCACCTTTAATCACTGGGCGACGCGGCCCGTGAATCGCAATCTTGGGTTGATGCTTGACGAAATCCCGGCAGGAAGCGGATCGCAGTGCACGTACTTGTTACAGCAGACACGGTAGGCGGCGTTTGGACTTACGCGCGGGAACTTGTCACCGGACTCATTCGCCACGGTGTACAGGTAACGCTCGTGAGCTTTGGGGAAATTCCCACGACCTCGCAGGTGGAGTGGATGGAAGGGCTGCGAGGGCTGAACTACCATCCGACTGCTTTCCGGCTGGAGTGGATGCAGGAAGCCGAGCAAGATTTTCAGGCGTCATCGGATTACCTGCTGTCGCTGATTGAAGAGACAAAGCCCGACCTGTTGCACATCAACCAGTACTGCTATGGAGCGCTTCCGGTCTCGGTACCAAAAATCGTGGTGGCACACAGCGATGTGGCCAGTTGGTGGGCGGCCGTGAAAGGCGAAGACGCTCGCGATGTTGAGTGGCTGCGCTGGTATCGGGAAGCGGTGAGTGCCGGCTTGGATAATGCGAACGTTGTTGTTGCGCCGACACAGTGGATGCTTGACCAGGTTGGCCTTCACTATGGCAAGCCGAACCATGGCACGGTGATTTACAACGGACGCAATCCCGGGTTGTTCAATCCGCACACGACAAAAGAAGAGTTCGTCGTTTCCGTCGGTCGTTTGTGGGACGCAGGGAAGCAAGTGTCACTGCTTGCGCAAGTCGCGCCCGTCGTACCCATTTACATCGCGGGAGCAGAAGAACACGCCGATGCGGCGTTTCGCAGTGATGCGAAAACGGTGGATGATACAAAGCCGCGCGTGCATTGCGAGGGTCCGCAGAGTGAAGGCCAACTTCGGCAACTCTATGGGCGCGCCTGCATGTACGCGGCGACCTCGCGATACGAGCCTTTCGGGCTTGCGCCGCTCGAAGCAGCGCTTTCGCGTTGTGCTATCGTCGCGAACGACATTCCCACGTTCCACGAAATCTGGGGACAGACGGCCTGTTACTTCCGCTACAACGATGCGCAGAGTTTGGCCTCGACCATCGAGCGGCTCCACACAGACCGCGAGCTTCGGCTTACGTACGCGAATCTTGCATACAACCGCGCACGCCAGCGCTTCACCGCAGAGCGCATGGTCAAGGACTACATGAATCTTTACAAGACCATGGCACCGGCGGGAGCGGCGGCATGACGCAGAAGTTGCAAATCCGCTTCTTCGCCCATTCCTGGGTGAGCGACTGGAACCACGGCAACGCGCACTTCCTTCGGGGGCTTGTTCGCGAACTGGGCCGCCTGGGTCACGAGGTGCGCTGCTACGAAGAACTGGGCGCCTGGTCGCTCAAAAATCTCGTCAAGCAGGAAGGCGAGATGGCCATTGAAGCCATCGACGTTTTCCGCAAAACGTACCCGGAACTCGACATCCGTTTTTATAAGCGAGACGAAACCTTTGAGAGTTTTCTAACCGAGGAGTTGCAAGACGCAGACATCGTCATTCTTCATGAATGGAACGATCCTGCGGTCGCGAACGCCGTGCTCGCAAAGAAGCGGCAGTACGGCTTTCGTGCGCTTTTCCATGACACCCACCATCGCGCATATACCAGTGCGGGCGAAATCCTGCGCTTCCATTTGCATTTGTTCGATGGCGTACTCGCCTTCGGCGACGCGATACGGCGGATTTACAAAGACGGTTTTGGAATTCCGGAAGTGTGGACATTCCATGAGGCCGCCGATGTTTCGGTATTTCACCCGCTGAACGCGCCAAAAACGGCGGATGTCGTCTGGATAGGCAACTGGGGTGACGACGAACGTACGCGTGAACTGATGGAGTTCCTCGTCCAGCCGGCGGCAGCCTTGAGCAACCGCAAGTTTGCGGTGCATGGTGTGCGTTATCCCGAGCATGGACTGCGAACTCTGGCCGAGGCAGGGATTGAGTTCCGAGGGTATGTTCCGAACCTGCTTGCGCCGCTGATCTACGGCCAGAGCGTGCTGTCATTGCACGTGCCGCGCCGGCAGTATGCGAATGGACTTAGCGGCATTCCGACGATTCGCGTTTTCGAGGCACTAGCCTGCGGAGTGCCACTGGCGTGCTCGCCCTGGACCGACGCTGAGAATCTTTTCCGTCCCGGCGACGATTACGTCGTGGTGAACGATGGAGAACAGATGGCTGAAAGGATCGACGAACTCCTGCGCGATGACTCCGCGCGACGCCAGATCGCCGCGAATGGGCTGGAGACGATCCGTAAGCGGCACACTTGCGCGCATCGCGCTGCGCAACTTTCAGAAATCTTCGAGGAACTGGGACGATGAGGATTTTTGTGTTCGGTTCCAGCATTACCTCGGCTTATTGGAATGGCGCTGCTACGTACTATCGCGGCATTTACAAGAATCTCGCGGCATTGGGTCACCACATCACTTTCGCTGAGCCGGATATCTATCGTCGCCAGCAAAATCGTGACGTCAGTGAGATTGAATACGCGGAAGTCATCGTGTACCAGACGCCGGGCGACATCGATAAACTGCTAAGAGTGGCTTCGACCGCCGACCTGGTGATTAAACATAGCGGTATCGGTTCGGAAGATGCGCTGCTCGAGCATCGTGTATTGGAATGCCGCGCCGCTGGGACACAGGTTGCTTTCTGGGATGTAGATGCGCCGGCGACACTCGCTCGCGTGGAAGCCGATGCGAGTGACTACTTCCGTTCCCTGATTCCGCAATACGACTATATTTTTACGTACGGTGGCGGCGACGTCGTGGTGCGCCATTACCAGAAGATGGGAGCCAGGAAGTGTTATCCCATCTACAACGCTCTCGATCCTGAGACGCACCATCCTGTGATGCCGGACCCGGCGCTGTCTTGCGACCTGGTGTTTGTTGGCAACCGTTTGCCCGACCGTGAAAAGCGAGTTGAGGATTTCTTTCTGCGCGCCGCAGAGCTCGCGCCGGAAATGCGATTCATGCTCGGAGGTGAAGGTTGGGAAGGCAAGCGCATGCCGGCGAATGTTCGCTGGATTGGACACGTCGGTACCGGCGATCACAATCGAGTTAACTGTTCGGCGCGCATGGTGCTGAACATCAATCGCGAATCCATGGCGAAGGTGGGATTCTCGCCTCCCACGCGTGTCTTTGAAGCGGCGGGAGCGAGTGCGTGTCTCATTACCGATAAGTGGATGGGGATTGAGGCATTCTTCGTTCCCGGCAAGGAATTGCTCATCGCCTCCAGCGCGCATGACGTGGTGCGTTTCCTGCGCGATTACTCCGCGGAGCAGGCGCTTGGGATTGGTCGTGCGATGCGCGAGCACGCTTTGACCGAGCACACGTATTCGTTGCGTGCCCAGCAGGTAAATGAAGTGCTGGCGTCATCGCGTTCCGAGTGCTACCAGGGCAACGTCCCACTCAACGCGGTCACTGCGGGCGATGTCGCCAAAATTGCGTGAAATCCGCGTGCAAGTCTATCAAGCTCTATGAAGATCGTTATATTTGGGCTCTCGATCACGTCGTCCTGGGGCAACGGACACGCCACCACGTTTCGGGCGCTGGCGCGAGCGTTACATTCGCGTGGACACCGCATCGTGTTCTTCGAAAAAGATGTGGAGTGGTACGCTTCGAATCGCGATCTTCCCAACCCTGAGTTCTGCGATCTGCACTTGTACGAAGAGTGGGATGCCGTGGTGCCGCAGGCACGCCGTCACCTGGCGGATTGCGACGTGGCTGTGGTCGGCTCCTATTTTCCCAATGGCATCGCCGCGACGAATCTCGTGTTCGATTCGCCCGCGCGCGCGAAAACCTTCTACGACATTGATACGCCAATCACCATCGCGAAGCTGCGCGAAAGTGGCGTGACAGAGTACTTGCGCGCCGACCAGATCGCGGGCTTTGACGTGTATTTCAGCTTCACGGGCGGCCCAACGCTTCGCGAGATAGAAGCACGATTCGGCGCAACCGCAGCCGTACCGCTCTACTGCAGCTTTGATCCGGACAAGTACCACAGGTTCCCGGTGGCAAAGCGATTTACCTGCGATCTCAGTTACATGGGAACGTATGCGCCCGATCGTCAGCCGAAGATCGACGACCTGCTCTGCGCGCCCGCCCGTTTACTGCCGGATCGGCACTTTATTGTTGCTGGACCGCAATATCCAAGAAAGGTGAAGTGGCCCGCAAATGTGCGCCGCATCAATCACCTGAATCCGCGCTGGCATCCGCACTTCTACTCGTCTTCACGATTGACATTGAACGTAACGCGGCGTGACATGGTGATGGCGGGCTACTCGCCTTCGGTGCGTCTGTTTGAAGCCGCGGCATGCGGAGCGACCATCGTTTCGGACAACTGGCCCGGCCTGGAATCGTTCTTTACTCCGGGGGAGCAGATACTGCTGCCGACGACAGCGGAAGACGTTGTGCGCTATTTACGCACTCTGGACGAAGCGGCTTTGCACTCGATCGGGAAAAGAGCGCAAGAGCGCGTACTCGCGGAGCATACCAGTGACATGCGGGCGCAGCAGTTCGAACGCGCAGTCGAGCGCACGTATACAGGCAATGGGCAGGATGCCTCACGCGAGGCGATAGTCTCTTAACGGCACTTGAACGTCTGGCGTCATCGCGGCAATGACCAATCGGCGACGGCAACTCGCTTGAATGCTGCCGGAATTCGAGTTCTGCTCGGCGCTGCCGCGCAAACCTCCGCGGCCGTTCGTCGCATCTTTGTATAAGCCCACGGTACCCACTGGCGCGCCTGCCGCTTGCTCACTGGCAGGCAATCCGAATCTAAGAGGGATTATGCGGATCGCAATTGTAGCGCCGCCGTTTATTCCCGTGCCACCTGTTCGTTATGGTGGGACGGAACTGTTCGTTGCCCGGCTGGCGGAGGGTCTGAAGCAGCTCGGTATCGACGTGTTGGTTTACGCAAACGGCGAATCGACTGTCGATGTGGAGGTGCGTTGGCTCTACGGGAAATCGGACTGGCCCATCAGGGGCGAGGTGTATGCGAATCTGAAGGACATCGACCACACAGCATGGGCCATCCATGACGCATGGCATGACGCGGATATCATCCATCTAAATAACGTGCCTGGGCTCGCGTTCTCGCGATTTTCTGGACCTCCCTTTGTTTACACGGTTCACCACCCTCATGAGCCGAAGTTGAGTTATTTTTATAAGCATTATCCAGATGTGCACTACGTTACGATCAGCCGGTTCCAGCAGAAGCAAGAGTCCATGCCGCACATGCGCACGATTCACCACGGACTGGATATGACGCAGTACCAGTTCTGTCCTGACAAGCAAGATTACATTTGTTTCCTCGGTCGCATCGCTCCGAACAAAGGCACTGATCTGGCGATTGAAGCGGCGCTGCGCACCGGAATTCCGCTGAAAATAGCAGGCGAGATTCAGCCAGTGTTCCAGCAATATTTCGATACGAAGGTAAAGCCATATATCGATGGACGGTTCATCGAGTATGTTGGCGAAGCAGACCTCGCCGCAAAGAACGAGTTGCTGGGTAAGTCCAAGGCGCTGCTATTCCCAATCCAGTGGGACGAGCCGTTTGGGTTGGTGATGACCGAGGCCATGGCGACCGGAACGCCGGTTGTCGCGCTGCCCGGAGGCTCGGTTCCGGAAATTGTTAAAGACGGCGTCTCCGGACTGCTGTGCAGCACGGTCGATGACATGGTTGCTCGTATCGGGGAACTCGACAAGATCAAGCCTGCCCAGGTGCGCGCGTGGTGCGAGAAGAACTTTTCCATGGAGCGAATGGCGCGCGACTACGCCGAACTCTACGCAAACATCCTGGAAGACCAGCTCACGGCAATGCCAGAACCTGAGGAGCCGCGTGCGCTCGCATGAGTACTCATCTCGTCGTGCCTGAAAGTGAACTTGTTCCGATTGAATCGCCACATACGGAACCGCGCCTTGCGTTTCAGCAGTTGGAGCCTCGCAAGGTCAACAATCTCACGCTGATCGATGGCAAGACGTTTCTGTCCACGACGGTGGCGGGCGACATCATGCCGGCCGGCGCTCCTGACGTTGGATTCTTCCACCAGGACACAAGGTTCCTGAGTCACCTGGAGTTCCGCATCGACGGGCACCGCGCCGTGGTTCTGTCGTCGAGCACCGAGAAGACGTTTGCGTCGAAGGTCGAGCTGACCACGGGAAACATAACCCTGCGCGACTCGTTTGACCTGCCGGAGAACACAGTCCACATACGCCGCGAACAACTGCTCGGGAACGACATCTTCTTCGACCGCCTCAGCTTCGAGAACTTCAATCTTTCCCCAGTCGACTTCGTGGTCGAGCTGGTTTACGACGCGGACTTTGTGGACGTGTTCCAGGTGCGAGGCGTTGCCAGGCGGATACACGGACAGTACTACCAACCCATTACGACCGAGGATCGCATTTCTTTCGTTTACCGCGGACTGGATAAAATTCTGCGTCAGACAATTGTGCAGGTGCAGCCTCTGCCTGCGCGCATCGACGAGCGCACGGCGCGCTGGGATCTGCACCTGGAACCGCTGAAGGAGTTCCATCTTGAAGTTTCTGTGACGCCGATTATCGAGAACCTGCCGCAGAGATCACGCGACTATAGTTTCTCTTCCAATCTGTTGCTTCGGCGCGAGGCGTTTCACCAATGGGAAAAGCGCTCAACTCACTTCGCAAGCAGCAACGAAGTATTCGACGAGGTGTTGAGGACCGCTACGGGCGACTTCCACGCGCTCCTCATTCCTGACGGTACGGAACACATCATCGCAGCCGGTATCCCGTGGTTTGCAACAGTCTTTGGCCGCGATTCGATCATCGCCGCTTTCCAGTCGCTCTCGCTGAATCCGCAACTCGCAATCGACACGTTACGCGTGCTGGCGCGCTACCAGGGCAAAGAGGACAGTGTCTGGCGCGACGAGCAGCCCGGGAAAATCCTGCATGAGTATCGGGATGGTGAGATGACGCGTTGCGGCGAAGTTCCGTTCGGCCCCTACTACGGCTCTGTGGACGCGACCCCGCTATTTCTCATTCTGCTGAGCGAAACCTTCAATTGGACTGCCGATGAAGAACTCGTGAAGGAACTGCTGCCGGCAGCGTACAAGGCGCTGGAATGGATTGAAAACTACGGCGACCTGGACGGCGACGGATTCGTGGAGTACCAGCGGCGTTCGCCAAAGGGCTTGGTAAATCAGGGTTGGAAGGATTCCTGGGACGCGAACATGCATCGCGACGGCACAGTTGCGCAGCCGCCCATTGCTCTGTGCGAAGTTCAAGGCTACGTGTACGACGCGAAGTACAGAATGGCATCGTTGTTGCGCGGCTTCGGCGACGCGCACATGGCCGATCGACTGAAGAAGGAAGCGAGCGACCTGGCGCGGCGTTTCGAGCGCGCCTTCTGGAATCCGCAACGCTCGTACTATGCGATGGGGCTAGACGGCAACAAGCAGCAGATACAGGTCGTCTCCTCGAATCCCGGACACCTGCTGTTCAGCCGCATCATCGGACGCGAACGGGCGCGGACGGTGACGCAGCGCCTGATGCGCGAGGACATGTTTTCGGGCTGGGGCTGGCGGACGATGTCGCACGACGAGCGAGTCTTCAATCCGCTGAGCTACCATCGCGGTTCCGTTTGGCCGCACGACAATTCGCTGATAGCGCATGGCATGGCGCTAAATGAACATCGGCAACCGGCGATGCAGATCATGACGACGTTGTTCCAGGCGGCGCTCAACTTCCGCGATTACCGGTTGCCGGAACTGTTCTGCGGTGTTAAGCGGCGCGACTACGACGAGCCGGTGCACTATCCGGTCTCCTGCTCGCCACAGGCGTGGGCGTCCGGAGCGATGTTCCTGATCCTGACGTCGGTGCTTGGCATACGTCCGAGTGCGCACCGCAAAGAGTTGAACATCATCAATCCGCTGCTGCCTGAATGGCTCGACTACCTGCACATTCGCAACCTGCGGATTGGGCGTTCATGCGTGGGGCTGGACTTTACGAGACGTGGCGATCGCACATTCTGCAACGTGGTGGATGTGGAAGGCGAGAAACTGCTGGTCAATGTGGCTTTCAGAAAGTAAGTGGCTTTCAGAAAGTAAGTCGCCGGCAGGCGCCATCCAGCATCAAACTTCAGGAGCAGCATAAAGGCGTGAACACATTGTCCAGTTGAGTCCGTGATCGGCTCGGCCGACATGGTATGACCAAACTACCGGCTTGCGCGTGGTATCGTTCTGAGGGGGCAAGAAAGAGGAGGAAAGATGGCAGATGTGAGGATCACGATCCGGCCGAACGGACCGTATCGCGTGGAAGCGCCGGAAGGCTCCGTTGAGTTAGTGGACGCGAACGGAAACAAGTACGACTTGACCGGTAAGCCGGCGTTCTCGTTGTGCCGCTGCGGCGCCAGCACGAAAAAACCTTTTTGCGACGGCACGCACTCGAAGATCGGATTCCAGGCAGCGGAGGCAGCCGTGGCGCAGGAGCAGCCAAAGTCCGGTGCGATTGATCCGCCGGTGAGCAGCTCCGCGAAGGGGTAGCACCGCAGCAACGAGATTGTACAAGGTGAGGCGCGCTGCGGCGCGCCTTTGCTTTTGGAGTTTGTGCGCGACCAGGTTCGCTTGTCGAAAGGAGCCCTTTTGCGCCTCCGTGCTGGCCGCAGGGGTCCTTCGACTCCGCGACTGCGTCGCTCCGCTATAGAAGGAAGACAACAACCCTCCGCTCCGGAGTTGGCGAGAGCTGCGGCTTTCTTCGCGAAGCTCCTGTTACTCCTCCTGAATAATTCTTTGCATCTCCTTGCGTTGTAAGTACCTCCTGATATACAACCTTCCCCATTGCCTTTGGTGTTCAGAGCTGACATGTGTGGGGTCATGTGTCGCGGCTCTACCTTAGGTATATGAGGATGGTTTCTTCCCTTTTTGTGAAATCGCCTGCCCAGGTGAGGCACAAGGAAAATGAAAATGAACAGGATGGCTAAGCTGTTCGGAGCCTTCGTGCTCCTATTTCTAGTCACAGCGAGCGCTGTGGCCCAGGTGGCGTCCGCCGAACTTCACGTCACCGTCAAAGATGCCAAGGGAGCGGTTGTGCGCAACGCAACCGTCACAGTTCGCAACGAGACAACCAGAATCGAGCGCACGCAAACCGCGAATACGGATGGCGAGTATCCATTTCGCGCGCTTCCGCCCGGACGCTATGAGTTGAGTGTGACGGCTGCTGGTTTCGCCAAGGCTGTCGCTACCGAAGTTTCCGTCACCGTCGGCCAGATCGCTGAGTTGCCGGTGTTCCTCCAGGTTGCGAGCGTTAGCGAAGTCGTCAACGTCTCCTCCGAAGCTGCGCTGGTTGAAACGCAGCGCAGCTCTGCGGCGACAACGATCGAGCAAGCCCGCATCGAGAACCTGCCAATCAACGGGCGCAATTACATTAATTTCGCGCTGACCAATTCACAGCTTGCGCGTGATACCGCGCCTTCCATAGGCGCTGCGCCAACCTCTGGACTGAACGTCGGCGGACAGCGTGCCCGCAGCAACCAGGTGAACGTGGACGGAATGGACAACGTGGACAATTCCACGAACGGCATTCGCTCCACCGTGTCGCAGGAGGCTGTGCAGGAATTTCAGTTGCTGACCAACGGCTACTCGGCTGAGTACGGCCGCGCGTCCGGCGGCGTCATTAACATCATTACCAAAGCGGGCAGTAACGACTTCCACGGCAGCGCCTTTGGGTATCTCCGGAACCGTTTGATTCAGGCGGTGAACCCGTTCAGCACCTTGGCAGACCCGGCATATACGCGAGTGCAAGCGGGCGCTACCGCCGGTGGCGCACTGGTGAAGAACCGTACGTTTTATTTTCTCTCCTACGAAACAACGCGCCGCCACGAGAGCGGTTACAGCAGCATCGGCCAGAACAACTTCGGTCTCACGCAGAATGCCGATATCACGAGATTCATTAACGCATCGCTCGGACCGTTTGGCATACCGCCACAACCGAATGGCACGTTCGTAGTGCCGGTGACGCCGCAGCAGGCTACGTTGCTGGGCGTGCTCCCGGTGAGCGCGGCTTCGGCGCAATACGCCGTGGCGCTGATGGGCGGTTCGGTTGGGATTAATGGCGTCAACCCGCTGACGGCTTTCCTGAAAGGCACGGGAGCGCCGGCATTCGCGTCGCTTGGGCCGAACTTCTTTGCGCCCAGCGTTGTTACTGGAGGCGTGCCGCAACTGGATCGCTTCCCAACCTCGTTCGTGCCGCTGAATACTCTTGTCGGCAACTTCCCGGTTTCTGAAACAACGGACACCTGGAGCATGCGTCTTGACCATCGGCTCACGGCGAACCAGCAATTGCTGTTCCGCGGCAGTGTGACGCCGAGCAAGGGCGATGGCATCCAGGTCAATGCGCAAGGCCCGCAGAACTTCGGCCAGAACGCGTGGTCACGGACCTCGCGGCAAGACTTCCACGACGCTTCGGGAACAGCGCAACATATCTGGAGTATCGGCGACAACAAGGTGAACGAGTTCCGCTTCCAGTATTCACGGCGTGGCCTGCTGTACAGCTACTCCACGGGGCCGAACGGCAGTAACGTCGCGGTCAACATCCCCGGCGTGGCATTCTTCGGACGCGAGCCGTTCAGCTATGTAAAACGCACCGAGCAGCGCTACCAGACGACCGACAACATGTCGTGGACGATCGGCAAGCACAGCATCAAGTTCGGCGCGGATGTGAACTATCTGCCGCTGGAGGCCGACTTCACGGTGAACTTTGGCGGCATCTACAACTTCGGCGATATCAGCTTGCCGTCCGGGCTCGCTGCGCCGCAGTGCCAGGCGCTCGGACTCGGCAACGCCGCGAACTGCGGGTTCCCGGTCTCTGCCGTCCAGGCTTACGGGCTGGGCATTCCGCAGAATTTCATCCAGGGCGTTGGCAATCCCCATGACGAGTTCTCCAACAAGACGCTTGGCGTGTTCCTGCAGGATAGCTGGCGCGTAGGCCGGAACCTGACCTTGAACTATGGCGTGCGGTATGACGTGGAGTACACGCCGACGTTCAAGGCTGCAACGTCTCTGGCGCAGTCTGCGCAGGATGCGCTCGGCATCACGCAGGGTATTCCGCGCGACTTCAACAATGTTGCACCGCGTATCGGCCTGGCGTGGGATCCGTGGGGCGACGGCAAGACCGTTGTGCGCGGTTCTTTCGGCATGTTCTACGACCACCCATTGCTTGGGTTGGCGTTCGACTCCGACGTGGCCGATGCAACCCAGGCTCCGCAGATCGTGCTCTTCGGAGGAACACCCTCGGGTTGCAGCCTGAACGCCGCCAACGCCTTCACTGGCCGCCTGGCCTGTCTGCCTGCCTCGTTCACTTACTTGCCCAACGAACAGCGCTTCAATCCAGCGCCGAACACGGACTCGGTCTGGGTCAACCAGAACTTCCTAACGGCCGGTGTGCCGCTGACGATGTTGCCGTTCGGATTCCCGACCGGAAAGAATTTCGTCTACGCGTATTCGAACCAGGCGAACTTCACAATCGAGCATGACTACGGTCACAACCTCTCCGTGAGTTTGCAGTACAACTTCAACGGCGGACACCACCTGAACCGCCCGATTAACGCAAACGCCGTCCGCACCGACCTGCTGATCGCGAATTACAAGAATGCGCTCGCAGCGGGCGATATCGGCGCCGCGAGTGGTCCGCTTTCCGTGGGCACAGTTGGCGCGCCGTGCGGTGTCGGCTCAGGCGGGGTGCCTTGGGTGGCTCCGTTCATCGTCAACTTCTTCCGTCCGTCGGGTCTGAACCCGTCGTTCGCGCCGTTGCTAGGAACGGGTGGTCCGCTGAATGGCTGCAATCCAGCGGTTCAGGGTCTGCTTGCGCTCGACAAACTTGGCTACGGAGTCAGCGTTCCCTTCAGCGATATGCCGTCGAACTACTCGAACGGCAGCTCGGTCTACCATGGCTTCACGGCTAATGTGAAGAAGCGCTTCTCGAAAAACTACGAGTTCCTCGCTTCGTACACGTGGTCGCACTCCATCGACGACTCGACCGACTTGCAGTCGCCGCTGTCGCCGCAGAACAACTACCGGCCCGACCTGGAGCGCTCGAACTCGCTGTTCGACCAGCGCCATCGCTTCGTCTTCAGCGCCGTATACCAGAGCGGACGACTCGGTCAGGGGTTCTTCAACAAGCTGCTGAGTGACTGGACGCTCGCCCCCATCATCGAAGTCGGCAGCGGACGCCCGTTCAACATCATCACGGGTATCGACCAGAACTTCGACTTCGGTACCACGACAGACCGTCCTATGATGGCGCAGGCTGGACAGACCAACAGTTGCGGCCAGACCGCCAGCGCCACCGAGTTCTCGCCCACCGGGTTCGTCATTCCGGCGTGCTACAAGGATGGCCAATATATCGGTGACCTTGGCCGCAATACGGGAATCCGCCCCATGACTCTGTTCACAGATTTGCGCGTGTCCCGCCGCATACGGCTGACCGAGCGCATCGGCCTCGACGGCGTCATGGACGTGTTCAACCTCATTAACCGCCGCAACGTCGCCGACGTGAATCCGTTGTGGGATCACGCCGGTCAGGCGACAGCGGCTTTCGACCCGCGTCAGTTCCAGTTTGCGCTGCGACTGTCGTGGTAATTGGGTAAATCGTTGGAAGGCTCCGGCTCAGGCCGGAGCCTTTTGCGTATGCGCGTGCAAACATGGAAACCAGCCTGCAACAGTTCGCCATGCCCAGCGGCGCATATCATATAAGGAAAGACTCAAGCGACAGCTACCGCTAGTCGTTGTCCCATGCAGGCAACACCGGCGTGCATGGCCCACCCTTCGTCGCTAGTGCGGTGCAGTCCGGTACCCAACCTGCCATTCTGAATGCCCATCAAACAAACAGCTTCTCACTTCCGGGGCCGTGAATGGGACGGGCTGTGTTCAGAAGAATCAGAGATTTTGCCTCAAGAATTACGGCATTCAAACAGCAGCGACGGCTCGGCTCTCCGGAGGACAGGGGAAAGGGAAAGGTGATTGCTTTCCCGCACTCCGAGGACAAGGCAAAATCGACAACCGCGATGCCCTTGACGTTCGTTCGCAAGGCTATCCCCGGAGTCATAGCCGGCGCTGCCGATCTTGACCCCGCCGCAGTTCTGACTGGCACAGTCGTTGGCGCGACATTCGGATTATCTGTGGGATGGGTAGTGCTGTTATGTATTCCCATCCTGATAGCCGTCTTCGGGGTGTCTGCCCGTATCGGACATGAGACCAGGCTCGGGCTCATCAAACTGGTCCGAGAGAACTTCGGAGTGCGACTTGCCATCGCGCTAGCCGGGTTGGTGGTTTCTGTAAATGTCCTTATGATCGTTGCGGACATCAGGGCTGTCAGCGAAGCGCTCTCAATTGTGCTGCAACAGCGTGCCACATTTTTCCCGACGATAGTGGCGTTCACGGTGTGGTACATCCTGACACTCGCTGGATACGAACGCGTAAACCGTACTTTGTCACTACTTGCGTTGTTCCTGTTCGCGTACGTCGGAGCTGCCTATCTCTCAATCGGCTCCACAATCGGCCATGTTGTGACCGGTATTGTGGTGCCTAAGCTGCCGGCCAGTACGGGATACGTCATGGGCATCATTGCCGTATTCGGGTCACTGCTCACTCCAGATGTTGTAGTTTGGCAGACGGGCACGAAGCGTGAAAGCGGAGCGAGTTTCCACGACGTGGAATCAAGGTTCGGGTGTGTCGTAGCAGCCGTGGTGTCACTCTCTGTGGTCATCGCCTCCTCGACCATGAAGATTGCTGACCCTTCTACCATGACCACGAGCCAGGCAGCCCAGGCGCTTTCCGCACTCGGTCAACTCGGTCCGGTTCTCTTTGCACTCGGCATTATCGGGTCGGGAATGGTTGCGCTGCCCATCCTCGTAGCTTCGTTGTGTTTCAGTATTTCCGAAGCGGCCGACTGGTCCTACGGCTTGAGCGAGCATCCCTGGGAGGCAAAACGTTTTTACGTGCTGATCTGCATCGTTCTGCTGATCGCAGTCGTCGTGAACTACATCGGTATCAATACCGTCCGAACGCTCTACTGGTCGCAGGTCATGGCGGGTATCGTCATCGTCCCCATCTTATTTTTCATTCTATGGATATCTAACGACCGCCGCATCATGCGTACAACCAACACGCGGTGGCAGAATTTCTGGCTGGGCGGTGCGGTCGGGGGAATGGTTATCGCCAACGCAATTTTCTTCTGGATTGAGCTTTGGAGTTAACCGCGCTTTCCGTCTTAAAGCGACACCGGCTTGCATGAGCCGTCCGCATGACGTAAGGGCGCGTAAACCTGGGGCATCGCGGTAGGCGGATGGACTCACTCTTCAGGAATCTGCAACAGGATTGTTAAAGATAGGGCTTTCCAGAGTAGAATCCTGCAATTGCTTTACTCGCCTTATGCACGAACCGCAGAAACATCCCATCTTTCGCGAACTGAGTGGAACAATCGCCGGCCGCTTTCGGGTGATTAAGATTCTGGGCTCGGGCGGAATGGGGCAGGTCTACCAGGCGGAAGACCTGACGCTAAAGCGTCTCGTCGCGATCAAGCGCATGGCTTTCAACGGCCAACTCAGCGACCATGATCGCGAGGCACTCTTGCGCGAAGCGCAACGCGCATCGGCCTTGAACCATCCAAACATAGCTTCCATCTATGATGTGGTTGAAGACGGCGGCGAACTGCTCCTGGTGATGGAGTGTGTAGATGGAATGTCACTGAGGCAGAAGACCGAGAGCGGCGCCATCACGCTGGATGAGTTCTTCGACGTTGGCGAGCAATGTGCCGAGGCTCTTGCCGCAGCCCACGAAAGAAGCATCCTTCACGCGGACGTCAAACCCGAAAACATCATGTTGACGCCAACAGGACGAGTGAAAATCCTGGACTTCGGCGTCGCTCGAAAATTCACACTTGTAGATGAACAACAAGCAACGTCGAGCCTCGACACCCTGGCATTTTCTTCCAGCGGCACTCCTGCATACATGTCTCCCGAAATTCTGACGCAGCGCCCGTATGACGGACGAGCCGACATCTTTTCTCTCGGGGTGGTTTTTTACGAGACGCTTGGGGGGCAACAGCCGTTTCAGGCCGACAGCATTGCCGGTACGCTCGGACGCGTGTTGCACGAGAATCCGCCGCTTGTTACGGAACTGAATGCAAACGTCGGCGCGCAGCTTTCGAGTCTGGTGGGTCAAATGCTGGCCAAGGACCCGGATCGGCGCTATCCGTCGGCAAAGTCATTAGTGGAGGACCTTCGCCGCATTAAGGCGGGTGGAAAGCCGAAGGTCATTTTTGCGCGAGATCGCAGTCGATCCGCAGGGTGGGCACCGCGCACAGCATGGATCATCACTGCAATTGCAGCGCTTATAGTTGTGACGGGTGGTCTGCTGTGGTGGCGCGCTCTCAATGTGTCGCACTCCGAGAAGACGGGGGTGGCGATCGAAGAGCAGACGAGTGCTGCTCCGAAGACCCTGGCGGTGTTGCCTTTCGATGCAGTCAGCAACGATCCTAAGATGACGGCGTTTGGCAACGGACTCGTGGATTCGTTGACGGCGAAGCTGACACAGCTTGCTGAAAACCATCCAATCCAGGTGGTTTCGGCGGACGAAATTCGAAAGAAGGGCGTACTACGATTGGAAGAGGCAAGACAGGAATTTGGAGCGCACCTCGGGTTGAAGGTAGCTCTGCAACGTTCAGGCGATCTGGTCCATGTGACCTACACCGTGTCCGACACGAAGACGGCCAAGGTAATCAAAGCCGAGAACCTGGATGCCCCGGTGACCGACCCCTTCTCGATAGAAAACAAGATTACAGATGGAGTGGCTTCGGCGTTGCGGATCCAATTGACTGCTGAAGAGAGGCGGGTATTCGCGTTTCACGGCACAAGCAATGCCGATGCTTACAACTACTTCACGCAAGCTGAGGGATACCTGGAGGATGCGAGCAATCCGTCCAATGCCGACAGCGCAGTCATCCTGCTCACCGAGGCTCTGAAAGCAGACCCTAAGTACGGCAAGGCCGAGGCAGAACTAGGGATGGCGTACTGGTCCAAGTTTGAAACGACAAAAGACAAGAAGTTCATCGCACAGGCGCGCGGCGCATGTCTGAAAGCGGTAGCGGCAGGGAACTCGGGCGCTTCAGGCCATGAGTGTCTCGGCGTGCTCGAAAACGGGACCGGCAATTACGAGAAAGCTGCCGGACAATTCAAGCGTGCCCTGGAGTTGGAAGCGACGAATGACGGCGCGTATGTCGGACTCGGATCGGCCTACGAGCGCTTGCAAAGTCCACGTGAAGCTGAGAGCACCTACCAGAGATTAGTGAAGCTGCGCCCGACGTACTGGAAAGGCTACAACCTTCTTGGCGGCTTCTACCTCAGGCAAGGACAGTTCGATCAGGCCACGCAGATGTTTCAGAAGGTATTGGAGCTTACTCCTGAAAGCTTCAGGGGGTATGCGAATCTGGGTGCGACCTACCTGTATCAAGCAAAGTACCAGGACGCGATCAAGTCGTTCGAGCAGTCGCTGGCCATACGTCCCACGGCGGCGACTTACTTAAACCTTGGCACTGCGTATTACCACTCCCGCCAATTCGGCGAAGCCGCGAGGATTTATAAGCAGAGCGTGCTGCTGAATGACAAGAATTATGTGGCTTGGGGAAACCTTGCCGAAGCTCTCTATCTTGCGGGAAGGCGCGACGAAGCACGAGCGGCGTATCTGAAAGCTATCGATATCGCGATGCAGGGTCTGAAGGTCAATCCACACGATCCCCAGATGCTGAAAGACATGGCGGACTATAGCGCGATGACCGGAGAGCGGGCCAAAGCGCTCAAATATCTCGAACAAGCGCTGCAATACAGCAAATACGACAAGGAGACGCTGTTTGCGGCGGCGTTGATCTACAACCAGCTGGGCGAGACGGGGCCGGCACTGGAATGGTTGCGAAAATCAATGCAAGCGGGATACTCGGTAGATACGGTGAAGGACTCACCGTCGCTGGGTAATTTACGAAACAATCCGCAATTCGAAGAACTCATAAAGACGAGATAGAAGGCAGGCATCATCTGGGAATCTGCAATCAGGGCCCAGGCAATGCGACATTCACGCAAGGAGCAAGTTGATGCCAGCTAACCAATTCGATGTCTGCGCGGGGGGAACAGTCCCCGCCGGCAACAATACCACCAGTCTGACGCTCACGAATCACCATCGCGAAGCTTGCAACATCTCGGGCTTGAATCTGCCAAATGCCAACCCGTCAGGACCCGATTACACGGTACCAGCAAAGACCGGCCCAACCGCCGGTTCCCTGACCATCAGTTTCACTCCAGACGCGGGGTCATATCCGTACAGTTCGAGTTGCTGCCCTCAAGCTGGAAATCCAGTGATCGTCATTCAGTGACGCATCTGGAGGCTGAGGGTACGGGACTGTCAACCCCAAAAACCGAGTCTGCTTCCCACAGACTGGTAGGAAACTCTGGGCAAAGAAGCCGTGCGTAAATGCCCTTGCGAAAGCGAGGGCTTTTTTTATGGCTCACATCAGGTGAATCGCGATTCGAGAAATCGGCCTGGCCCAGCGGCGCACGGTCCATCTCGAAGAGCACGGAACTCATTCACGCCGGAGTTCGTCGCTTGCTTCCCGAGCGGTTTTCATTTTCAATCGTTGGCTGCACAAAGCCTTAGTCCGGACAAGTCTATGAAAAACAAAACGACCCGCCACGCTGATTCCACTGCCTGCATCCATGCCGGCGAAGAGCGCCATGGGCGCAAGGCGCCGTTGACCACGGAGATCGTGCAGACGTCGGTGTTCACCCTGCCGAACGTCGCCGAACTGCGTCGTTACGCGGAAGGAAAGTCCGACGCATATCTTTACTCGCGCTATGGCAATCCGACCATCACGGCGGCTGAGGAGAAGATCGCGGCCCTGGAGGGTGGCGAAGCCTGCGTCGTGACCGCGAGCGGCATGGCGGCGGAGATGGTGATGGCGCTCGGCGTGTGCCAGGCTGGTGACGAGATCGTCAGTATGCTCGACATCTACGGCGGCACGATCAAGCTGTTTGACAATGTGTTGACACGCTGCGGCATGAAAACCGTGTTTGTGCCTTACCAGGAATTGAAGCACCTCGACCGATTCGTCACCAAGCGCACCCGGATGTTGTTTCTGGAAGCGCCTACGAACCCAACTTTGCGCTGCGTAGATATCGCTGCGCTGGCCAAAATGGCGCACCAGCACAATATCTGCGTCGCCGTGGACAACACGTTCGCGACACCGATTTTGCAGAAGCCGCTCGATCTAGGCGCCGATCTCGTCGTGCATTCGGCGACCAAGTACTTGGGCGGCCACAGCGATTTGACTGCCGGTGCCGTGGTTGGGGCGCGTAAGTGGATCGACCCGATCCGCACCATGATGATCCAGTCCGGCGGTTGTCTCGATCCCGGTGCGGGATACCTGCTCATACGAGGGCTGAAGACATTGGAGATTCGGGTAGAGCGGGCCTGCCGGAACGCTGCGCGGATTGCCGAGTATCTACAGAAGCATCGTAAGGTGGAGCGCGTGATGTATCCGGGATTGCCAGGATGCGAAGGACACGAGATCGCTTCGCGGCAGATGCGCGACTACGGGATGATGCTGTCGTTTGATATACGAGGTGGCGGACGAGCGGCCGAAAAGTTCATCGATTCTCTCGAACTCTGGTACTTGGCAACGAGCCTCGGAGGTGTCGAATCCACCGTCTCGTATCCGGTGCTGTCATCGCACAGCGGGCTGGACAAGCGACAGCTTGAGCTGTTGGACGTGTCGGCAGCGACGGTGCGCTTGTCGGTGGGAATTGAGGATGTGGCGGACTTGATTGCCGACCTCGCGCGGGCTTTGGGATAAGAGGCTCAGGATCGTCATTAGGAGATCTCTAACACCGCAAGCCGCGTGTGGTAATTAGTTAGTTATCAGTCCTTTGCTCGATTGACCCTTTTTGCAACAGCGTAGTACGATTTTCGGAGCCGGGAGTAGGTGGACCGCTCCCGCTATCTATCTGGGTTCCGGCACGCACAAGCGTGGTGGGCACGATCCGGGTTTGCGTCGCGCAAGCTTTGCGAGCGCGAAACATGCTGTTGGCTAACGAGGGACATGAAGATTTCAAGCTTTTACCTTTCGCTACCCTTGTTGGGCGCTGTGATTGTTACCAGCGGTTGCGAAACGAGCCAACCGAAGCGTTCTGCGGCGGCACCTCCTAAGGCTGCCAACGCGCCGACCATCACAGTACCCGCCGCCGCGCAACCACCGAGAATTCAGGAAAACCTCAGTGTCCGCCAGGACCCGGTCGATGCGCTGATCGCCCGCGTTGAGAAGGAGTACCTGAAGGGGCAGGCGAACTATCGGGCCGGGCACCTCGAGACCGCGAAAGATGACTTCGACCGCGCTTTCGACATGCTGCTGCAAGGTCCCGTGGACGTTCATTCGGACGAACGCCTTGAGCGCGAGTTCGACAAAATCGTTGAGGCCGTGAACAGTCTGGAAATGCTGGCGCTGAAAGAAGGTGACGGCTTCACGGAACAGAAGCCGGAACCCGCTCCGATCGACGAAGCGAACGAAGCCACGTTTCCGGTCGATCCGAATATCCGTGCAAAAGCTGAAGAAGAAGTGCGCACGACGAAGTCTGACCTTCCGCTGGTGATGAACGATCATGTTGCCAGCTTCATCAGCTACTTCTCCAATCGAGGCCGCGGAACCCTGGAACGCGCATTGGCACGCTCGGGCCGATACCGGGAGATGATTTCGCGGGTGCTGAGCGAAGAGGGCGTTCCGCAGGACTTGATTTACCTGGCGCAGGCGGAATCCGGCTTCCATCCGTTGGCGCTTTCGCACGCTGGCGCTCGCGGAATGTGGCAGTTCATGGCGAGCCGCGCTACCGGCTACGGACTGGCGCGCAACTGGTGGGTGGATGAACGCCAGGACCCCGAGAAAGCGACACGGGCGGCTGCGCGTCACCTGAGGGATCTCTACAACCAGTTCGGCGATTGGTACCTGGCGATGGCGGCGTATAACTCCGGTCCGGGTACGGTGCAGCGTGCGGTACAACGCACTGGCTATGCCGATTTCTGGGAACTGTACCGGCGCGATGTGTTGCCGGGTGAAACCAGGAACTACGTGCCGATCATTGTCGCCGTAACCATTATGGCGAAAAACCCCGAGCAGTACGGGCTTGACCACATCACGCCCGATTCTGCGCCGACGTTTGACAAGGTCACCATCAGTTACCCGGTCGACCTGCGCCTGGTCGCCGAGTGCGTGGATACCTCGGTAAGTTTGTTGCAGGAATTAAATCCGAGCCTGCTGCGGTTGACCACTCCCAAGGACCAGAGCTTCGACCTGCGATTACCAGCCGGCACGGTGGATAAGTTCCAGGGGGCGATTGGCGCCATTCCGGCGGAGATGCGGGTGTGGTGGCGCTACCACAAGGTTCGTCCGAGTGAGACGCTGAGCCAAATCGCGCAAAAGTATAAAACCACCAGTAAGGCAATCGCCGAGGTCAACAGCCTCGAAGAAGATGACGAGCTGAAGAGAGACGCCAAGCTAATTATTCCGGTTGCGCCAGGGCGGCGGGCGGCGAGCGGCGAAGAGACGGAGAGCCAGGCTTTCTCACGCAAGGCGACCCGTTACAAAGTGCGCAAGGGCGATACGGTGATGTCTGTGGCCGACGACTTTGGCGTGCCAGTGGAGCGTTTGCGGAAGTGGAACCGCCTCAAGGGGAATCAACTGCGTGCAGGACGGACACTGTCGATCTATAAGCCAGTCGCCGCGCCAGAAGGAGCCGGGACACAGGTCGCAAGTCGTTCCAAGACGAAGCAGGGGAGCAAGGCGCTTGTTTCGAAGAAGAGTAAGCCCGTAGTGGATCTCGATGACGGGGAGAATGACCCGTTGCCTGCTAAGTCTAAGAAAGTAAAGGCCTCTGTGACCTCGGCCAAGACTTCCAAAGCCCAGGCACGCAAGGTGCAGCACAAGGTTAAGGCGGGAGAGACGCTTACGAGCATCGCGAATGAATACAACGTGAGCATCGCGAGCCTGAAGCGCGACAACAAGAAAGTCGCCACGAATCTCCGTGCCGGCGATGTGCTTGTGATCAACCGGAAATAGAAGCCAAAATCGAAGTTCACTCCCCGCGGCTTACGGCGAGCCTGAAGGCCATCGCTGAAACTCGAGTTTGCAGAATCATGTTAGATGGCCCGTTCCGGCGGGCCTATGCTTTTGGTGGCGAGAGTCCGAGAGTCGATGCGGCATGGTTGTGAGGAGTGATTCAGGCGACGCAGCAATACGAGATTTGCATCCGAGCGGGTGGGGTAGTATGTTGGCTGGCGCGTGCTATAATCCCGCGCCTATTGGGATCAGCATCAGGCTGAGCAGTCGTGTTGTTATCCATCGCTGTTGTACTCCGCAAAGCGGAGTCCTTGTAAGAGACATCAGGAGGAAGCATGACGTTTTACGACAAGACCCTGTACGGACGTGACGACGAGATGGACGATTACGGAGACCCGACGAGCTCCTACGACGACAACATGGAAGACGAGTACGAGGAAGAAGAAGAAGAAGAGGAAGAAGCCGGCGAGATGCCACCTACTTCCGCCATTCGAAACAACGAATCCGCAGGTGAAGAGCCGGAGGCTGCCGAAGCTGAGGTGATCCCGGAAGAGGAACAGGAGAAAGCTCCGCGGAAGCGCGCAGGTCGCAAGCCGGCGAAGAAGGCAGCAAAGAAAGCGGCGAAGAAAGCCGCAGTGCGCGGTGGCGCAAAGAAGGCGGCGAAGAAAGCTGCGCCTCGCGGTGGCGCGAAAAAAGCCGCAAAGAAGGTCGGAGCAGCGCGTGGTGGCGCCAAGAACGCAGCGAAGAAAACTTCTGGGAAGAAGACGCCTGCGAGGAAGAGTCCTGCAAAGAAGACGTCAGCCCGGAAAGCTGCGGGCAAGAGCGCCGCAAGCAAGACAGCAGCCCGCAAGGGCGGCGCAAAAAAGGCCGCCAAGAAAAAAATGCGGGGCAATACTCGTTCGGGCAGCCGGCGCTAAGGGACGGAGTAGCACAGAAAAGACGAAAGCCGCGGAAGATATTCCGCGGCTTTCGTCTTTGCTATCGCAGGATTGAATCGAGTTACTTCTTCCGCACGGCAGACAGGCAACGGCCGAATAACTCCAAAAGGTGCGTGGCATACTCCTCCGCTCCCTTCGCAGTCCCACTCTGGAATCCTGCGCCGGAAGAAGCAGCCTTGCCATATCCCGTGGTGCTTGCGATGAACTTCATCATGTCGAGCGCAATGTCCTCGTCGCGACGGGGCGCGAGATTGATGCCAGAGAGCGGATCCATTGAAGCCTTGCCTCCTGAAGTGATGGTATGAGAAACCGATGCGGCCGCCGATGTGAGTGACCGAGCTTCACTCGATCCGAGCTTTCGAGATGATATCCAAAAAGAGTGCCGTGCGCGAGTCGTGCCGGCGGCAGATTTGATAGCAGCGATCCCGGCCCTCAGCGGCTAAAAGCCGCTTCTCATTCAGTGCGACTTACGGCACGCCTGAAGGCGCGCCCCCTTCAAAGAATCTGGTTTCTCAACAGCTTTCTGAGCCGCGTTCTTTTAGAGCGATGGCTCGCGCCTGAATGCACCCTTCGAAAATCGAGTCTCAGCAGGCTGCGAAGCCAGTGTTTCGGCAGCTTGTGAAGGCCTGCCAGGACATCAACTCATCCAGGGCAGCCCTTCCCGTGCAGGGACTGGATTACCAGAAGCCCTTTCAAGAAGCGAATACTTCTGTTATTGCCAGAGCACTTGAAATGCTGGGCCGTGACTACGTCTCGATGCCGACGTGGCAGACGCGGCCGATGATGTAGTCGGCGAAGGTCTTGCCTGCGGCGATCGGGATGAAGTCGAGCGGATACTCGTCATTCTGCGGACGCAGGGAAAGCTGGCGTCCCTGAAGTTCGACGTAGCGGATGACGCACTCGCGGTCCTTACGGACGGCATACATGGTCCGGTCATTGCGCCGGTATGGCTTGAGCGAATTGTAGTGTCGGTCGAGCAGGAGCGTGGCGTTCGGCATCATGCGCGGATACATAGCCATGGCCTGTTCGGCATCGACCTTGATGAGCACGAAACGCAACCAGTCATCGCGACGGCTGGCCATATCCGGGCGTAGTCGTCGCAGGAAGCTGCGCTTGAACTTCAGGGTGTCTGCGACACTCTCCTGCTGGATCAAGGGGGCGGAGGCGGCGAGCATGCCAGGGACGAGCACCACATTCTCGTACTCGCGCTCGGGTGGAGGCGGGATGCTGGCTCGCTTGTTGATCTCCGCCGGATTGACGAGGTCCAGGACAGACAGCTTGAGGACGTGGAGGATGCGGTCCATTCCTTCCAGGCTGAGGCCGCGTTTGTGATTGAGGAAGTTGGAGATATGCGCCTGTTTGAAGCCAGCGCGGGAAGCGAGGACGATTCCGGTGAACTCGCCCTGCTCGATGCGGTCAGCGAGTAGTTGGCGCAAAGCGTCTTGCAAAGTTTTGAAGGTCATAGAGGTTTATGTTTTTCGTGTAATAAATAGCTTTCAGCAATAATATTCATAAACAATTAATTCTTATAGAAATAGAATTCTTGACCCGGAATATTGAAACGAAGTATTGTTGCGCCTTCCCACCACCAAAGGGCCAAGGGGACTCTTCATGAAATTATCGAGCACTAATACTCCAGACGAAGCGGTGTTTCTGGAATTCCGCAGAAAGGTCCGGGACGGAGAAATCATCTCGTCGTCCATTGAACGTCTCCTCGTGGCGCTCAAGTTTACGGGCCGTGTCAGCGTTATCGTTCAGAACGGCCGCGTTTTGAAATCCGGTTACGAGGAAGGGTATTTTAGCCGTCGTTGGGACGATCGGCTGGTTTAAGTTCCCAGCTCTTGGACTCGCCGCTTCAGTAACGAGAGGCGACGGATGTTCCTACAGTTAGTAACATCCTGGACTGGGTTGTACGTCGGGTAAAACCAATTAAATAAATAAGTAAAGCAGGTCATCGTAACAAAAACGAGCCCTGCGTCCAGATGTGAATCCGGCTTAGTTCTCGACTGAGTCCGATTTCAGAACGGTCTTCCATTCTGGCTCTGATGGGCCAGAAAACGTTCCGAGATGTCACCGCGTGTGGGATTCGCATGGATGCAGGGCTCTTTGTTGCGTGGGCCAATGGGACAAGAGGGAATGAACTTTATCGGTGACCAGGTTCTAATTCGGCTTGAATTGAAGTACTGCGAACGGTGTGGCGGGCTGTGGGTGCGCCGTTCTGGATTGGACGAGAGTTTCTGCGGGCCTTGTGCCCGGGTGGAAGCTCAGATGCCTGAACGGCGAAAGCAACGGGAACGCAGGGATAATAGCGGGATGCTGGCTTTGACGCTAGCATCGGCGGCCCCAGGGGCCAACGATTGTGCGTGGCTGGAAACTCTGGCTTTCGGGGCAATGCCCGAGGAAGTGGGGCGGGCATGATGCGCGCAGAAAAACGAGAACGGGTTTTCGGAGAGTGCAGAACCAGCTTGCGACTGGAAATCCATGCAGTTGCCGATGAAGATGACGACTGGGACAGTATTGGCCTGTACCGGGAGTACACGGTTGCGTTGTTGCGGCGCTACTTCCGCATGTCGATCGACATAGGCAGGTTGCCATCGGTTCTGGGCGGCGAGTTCTTCCGCGCGAAGGTGAGTTCTTACAAGCTGCACACGTTCGAAGATGTCGTGATTTTTGTGCACGATGTGGAGCGGTGCCTGGAAAAACTGAATGAGCAGTCGCGCACGATTATTGCAAGAGTCGTGTTGCAGGAATACTCGCATGAGGAAGTGAGCAGGATGTTGGGCGTGTCGCGCCGGCAGATCGTGCGGCAGTACGCAGTTGCGCTGGACGAGACGAGTCGCATCCTGCTGGAGGCGGAACTCCTGCTGCCGCTTGACACGGTCCGCCACGGACGAACGGTGCGATCGGTGCTTGGGGTACATACATCGAATGGCAGGGAACGAGAGGAGCAAGCGACGAGGAGAAAACCGAGTGGACGGATCAGCTGTCAAGAGGGGAAAAGCCAAGCAGCACACTCATGTACCGCATTCGCAAGGAAATAGAGTTCGTCTATCGATGTCACAGGTAGGCCGTTCAAACTGCTATTCTGGATATAGGTAAAAGATTGCGGGTGCGAGGCGCTGGCCTTGCACCCGACTTTGTTTTGGAAGATGTGCGGGAATTCAGCGAATGGAACAAAAGGGGTCCTTCAACTGCGCCCGAGCGTTGCCGTGCTGCGCTTGATCTCATTGTGATGCAGTTGCCGGGCTTCGCTCAGGATGACGGATTTTTTAAAGGCAACGAGGGTGTGTCAAGGGGGTATAAGGATTTGAAGCGACGTACTGGGTTGATTCGGAACGGAATATAGTTTTCGTTCCGATGTCACAGTTTGGGTATGCGAATTGATATTCTGAAAGTAGGGAGTAGAACTCCCGGGCAGAGGGATGGCGGCAAAGGCAGCGGGCAAAGGAAGCACGAAGGGTCGGGGGATAGACGGAAGGAAGTCTGGCGCGAAGAGCAAGCCGACGGGCAGATCCACTGGCAGGAAGGTGGATCGGCAGGAGTTGATACGGAAAGCGCGCAACCGGGTTTACCGGGAGATCGATGGCGTTGTTCACGACCTGATCGAAGAGGCCAAGAAGGGGAGTCATACGACGGCGAAGTTTTTGTTCGAGTTTGCAGGCGTGGACAAGGTTCCGTTTGATGACGGCGAGCAGGTGCAGGCGCAAGATTCGTTGACGATCCTGCTGAAATCGCTAGGGGTTCATAATGACGTGTCGGCGGGTGAGACTGCCGACGTGGCGGGCCAGAAGAGCCGGGCCGATTGCATCTAATCGATGAATCTGCCGCCGAACAGAGCGGCTGGAATGGATACTGAGCGCAGATGGACATGACTTGGATCACAGATCGGATTGCGGTCGGCGGGGGCATCTGGGTGAAGAGCAAGATGGCCGAGGTGGTCGACGCCGGGGTGACGCACATCATCGATATGCAGATCGAGTTCGACGACACTCCGCTGGCGAACGGAACCGGGGTCGAGGTGCTGTGGAACCCGGTGGACGATGATTTTCAGCCGAAGTCTGCTTACATTTTCCAGCGCGGAGTCGATTTTGCGCTAGAGGCTTTTAAGGAACCGGAGTCGAAGCTATTCATTCATTGTGCGGCTGGGGTGCATCGCGCGCCAATGATGGCGCTGGCGGTGATGCGAGCCCTGGGGCACGAACTCCGGGAAGCCAAGCACTTGATTCAGTCGAAGCGGTATGTGGTGGACTTCGCAGACGTTTACGTTCGAAGTGTGGAAGACTTCATGAAGCAGTATGCTGCAGCGGATTAGTTGTCGGGGTGGGTGGTGCGGTCGAGATCGTAAAGGCAGGGTCCTTCGACTGCGTCCGGCGTTGCCGCGCTCAGAATGACGGAGTTGTGGTGAGCGGGATGGAGTGAGACCGCGGAATTGAGACAGGAAGAGTGAGGTCATGTTGAACGTGTGCCGCCCACAGGGGCGGCTTTTCTTTTGGTTCCTGGTGATGGTGATGGTGACGGTGAGCGTGCCTCGGGCGGTTGCCGAAGGGCCGAGTACGACGACCGTGGTGGACGTGATTTACCGTGCAGACGGCACAGCAGCACAGGGCACATTGTTGATTTCGTGGCCGGCGTTTACGACGAAGGGTGGCCAGCCGGTGGCGGCCGGCGTGAAGAGCGTGAAAATCGGCGCGGGTGGCGCAATCAGCCTTGCACTGGCGGCGAACACGGGCGCCGATCCGGCGGGAACGCATTACAGAGTGGTTTTGAAACTGGACGACGGCACGACGAGCACGGAGTACTGGACGGTTCCGGATGCGCCGACGACCACGGTTTCCGCGATACGTTCCAAGGTGGTGCCGGCGACGGTGGCAGCACAGTTTGTGGGGCGCGATTACGTGGATTCATTGGTTGCGTGGAAGGCGACGGATGCGGCGGTGATGCACAAGGACGGCGACGAGACGATTGCCGGCGTGAAGACTTTTTCGGTATCGCCGCTGGTGCCTGTGCCTGTTGCGGATCAACAGGTTACGAACAAGCAGTATGTTGACACGTCCGTCGCGTCGGCGAGTGGTGGAGCGGGCAAGGTGGAACTGAATCCGACAGCTTCTCAGCGGGTAAACCAGCCTGCGGGCACGGCGTTGGAGGTAAACCGCCTGGCAAGTGGGGATGTGAACGGCATGCGCTTTGCCGACCGGTTCGCGAACATTGCCGCGGCGATCACTGATGCGGGGGCCGCCGGGAGCGTGGTGATTCCGGCTGGCTACGCAGGGAGGGATGCGTTCACGAATCCGGATAAGCGGCCCGTACTTGACCTGCGCGAGCTGGGTGCGTTCCGGGGCGGATATCTTTCGGTTAAAGATTTCGGGGCACGCGGAGACGCGCAGTTCTACCAGACGTGCTCCATGGCGGCTGGAAACAAGAGGCTGACGTGCTGGTACTTCTCGGCGTCCGACTTGGGCAAGCAAGTGAAGATTCAAGGCGCGGGGCCCGGCGGCGTTGCGCTGGTGACGACGATTACGAACTATGTCGGAATCGACAAGGTGGACGTTGCGGATGCGGCGAGCACGACGATTTCGAACAAGGGCGCGGTATGGGGATGGCAACTGGATGACTCGCCGGCGTTCCAGGCAGCGGCAGACTATTGCTCTACGGCCGGTTGCACGGTCAACGTGCCGCAAGGCACTTACATCCTGGGAAGCACGGTAAAGGTAACCAGCTACAGTCCCGCGACGTTGCGTACTTCGATCCGGTGCATGGGCGGGATGAACTCAACGCGGCTGGTGTGGACGGGTGCGTCGAATGGCAGGATGTTGCAGGCCGGCGACGGCACGGCGGGTAACTACGGCGGACAAATGACGGTGGAGGGCTGCGGCTTCCATTCGGTGGACGACGCGCATCTTGCGGTCGGCATTTACTGGGCGAGCGGAAAGCTGCACGAAGCGAAAGACAACTACTTCGGTATTTTGCAGAACGGGATTGGCGCCTCGGGCACTTGGCTCAATGTTGTTGACCATAACTTTTTCTATGGTCCGGTTGACTCGTGCATCAAGTGGGACGCCACGCTGGGACCGGTGATCAACACGCACGTTCAGCGCAACGAATTCGGGATCTGCGGGAACTGGGCCATCGAGTCTGCGTCGTCGGGCTCGGGCGGCGCGAACTGGAATGTCTATTCGCAGAATGATTTTGAGCACTTCGTGAGCAACTATCACGGGGCTACGACGGTTGGGGCGGTGAAACTCGGCTACGAGTCGCGCTTCACTTTTGCGTGGAACCGGTTCGAGGACAAGAGCACGGAATCTGGTAACGCATACCGTCAGCTCTTCCTGGACAACTCGCAGGGAGTCGTGGAGAACAACGGCTTTGGCCTGTGTAGCGGCGCGAACTGCGGCGATTACAACGTCACGCTTTCGGGATCGGGCAGCAACGGCAATCGTTTCATCGGCAATATGTGGTACCAGTACGGACGGCTGGGCATGATCGACTGCGTAAGCAGCAACAGTGGAAGCGGCACGCTGATGATTGCCGATTCAGGGTTCACGCGTGCGGCTGGAGTTTCGGCGAACTGCTATGGCATAGAGCAGTTCTCGAACGCGGGTGCGCCTTTTGTTTCCGGCGGGATGAAAGCGATGGGCGGAACGAGCGTGGAGAATGCCTACAAGACAGACGTGCTGCAGTTCAACGGAACCAGCCTGTCGGCGCTCAACGCCGATTCCGCCAACCTCTATTCGGTTCCGACGCTGCCAGCGAGCAGTACATGGCCGCAATACTCGCGGGTTCTGAGCCGCGCCCCCGACGTAAATACGAGCTCGTTAGCGTACGGTGCGACCGGATGGATATGTCTGCAGAGCGGTGGATGCTCGAATCCGGTCTCCACGTCGCAATGGGCGGAGATGGGAACGTTCCGTAAGAAGAAAGTGCGTGAGGGTACGGCTGCCCCGACGACGTTTACCTGGGCGGTTGGGGACGTGGTTTACAACACGGCTGCAACGGAGCAGGGGACGGCTGGCGGCAAGTATCTCGTGATCGGCTGGTACTGCGTTGCGGGAGGAACTCCCGGCACTTGGCTTCCGATGCGCGTTCTTACCGGAAACTAGATGGCCGCGGAACGGTCTGTAGCGAGAACTCGGAGTGTGGCATGGGATTCAGGGGAGTTAGGGGGCTAGAGCTGGGGAGAGCGGATGTCGGCAGAGGTTGACCTGAAGGTGTTGACGGCACTGGGCCGACGTTTGGATGACAGGCCGGAAGGATGCAAGGGCGCCACAATTCGCGAAGTGCTGATGCCGGGTCTTTTAAAGATCCGGGACAAGCAGGGGCGACTGGCGCCCTTCGTGTTGAACCGGGCACAGCGCGAGTTCCAATCTCGCTGCGGGCACAAGAACATCGTGCTGAAGGCGCGGCAGCTTGGGCTGACGACGTATGTGGCGGGAAGGTTCTTTCTGCAGACGATTACGCGTCCCGGCACGCTGAGTGTGCAGGTGGCACACGACCAGCGCTCGGCGGAAGAGATATTCCGCATTGTTCATCGCTTCCTGGAGAACCTGCCGGAGCGATTGAGAAAAGGAGCGCTGGTCACTTCGCGTGAGAATGCGAGGCAGATTGTGTTTCCGCGGCTGGATAGCGGATACAGGGTGGAGACGGCGGCGGATCCGAATGCCGGGCGCGGGCTGACGATTCGCAACTTGCATTGCTCGGAGGTGGCACGCTGGCCACGGGATGCGGCGGGAACGCTGGCTTCACTGCGTGCTGCCGTTCCGACGGATGGCGAAGTGGTGCTGGAGTCAACGCCGAACGGCGCGGGCGGATGCTTCTACGACGAGTGGCAGCGGGCGGAGGTGACGGGGCATGTGCGGCACTTCTTCCCGTGGTGGTGGGAACCGGTCTATCGGCGCGAGGGCGTGGTCGCGGGAGAGCTTACGGAAGAAGAACGCGACCTGGTCAAGCGGTACGGCCTGGATTCCGGGCAGATCGCTTTTCGTCGAGAGATGCGGGCGAACTTCGGTACGCGGGCGGCGGAAGAGTTTGCGGAAGATGCACACTCGTGTTTCCGTGCGAGCGGCGAGTGCGTGTTCGACATGGCGATGATCGAGGCGCGGCTGGCGTCTCGCCCGGAGGCAGTGGAACATCGGGAAAACGGCCGCCTGCAGGTGTGGTGGCCTCCGCAGACGGGACGCGAGTATGTGATTGGCGTGGACCCGGCGGGCGGCGGAGCGGATGGCGACTTCGCGTGTGCCCAGGTGATTGAGCGATCAACCGGGCTGCAATGCGCGGAGTGGCACGGGCACTGCACTCCGACGGAGCTGGCACGCAGATCGGCGGAGCTGGCGCGCGAGTACAACGGCGCGCTGTTGGCGGTGGAGCGGAACAATCACGGGCACGCAGTGCTGGCCCAGTTGGCGACGAGCGAGGCGTACGAAAACGTTTATCGCACGGGCGGGCAAGCGGGATGGCTGACGTCGGCGGCAACGCGTCCGAGGATGATCGAGAACTTCGCGGCCGTGTTGAGGGCGGCTCCGCAGTTGTTCAGCAGCATTCGCTTGCTGAAAGAGTGCAGGACGTTTGTGCGGCACGCAGATGGTTCGACGGCAGCGGCTTCGGGTGCGCATGACGACACGGTCATGGCAATGGCCGTGGCGCTGGCAGTAAGGGCGGAGTGCGCGGGCAGAGTGGCGAAAGCGGAGACTGTGGGAGTGGGAGTGTTGTAGGCAGAGCGTAAACGCAGCGGCCTTTGACTGCGCCCGGCTTGCCGGGCTTCGCTCAGGATGACGATTAGGGAGTGGCACATGAGTTTGGTGCCGAGGTGCTCGCTTACGCCTGGGGCGGCGTTGCAAGCGGACCTCGTGGGTGGCGGGAGGCGCAGTATGGAAACCGTCATTGTAAGATGATGGTGGCGCGCTTCCCGCATTGGGCCGCGGACCAATCTGGAAGACGCAGTGCGCGGAAAACGGATATGACGCGGCGTCGCGAAGCAGAAAAGATTGACAATAACAGCGGTCCAACACGTGCGAAGGATGAGGGGCGGTGCGCAGAGTCACTTGATGCGCTGCTCGGACGGGAACTTCTATGTGGTGAAGTTCCAGAACAATCCGCAGCATCTGCGAGTTCTTGCGAATGAGTTGCTGGCTACACGTTTGGCGGAGAAGGTCGGGTTGCCGGTGCCTGCGACCGAGGTGGTAAGCGTTAGCGAATGGCTGATTGAGCACACGCCGGAGCTGCGGGTTGAGTTGGTGCATGGAGCAACGTGCTGCAAAGCAGGGCTGCAATTCGGGTCGCGTTTTGTGGTGCCGCCGATGGAAGGGCTGGTTTACGACTATCTTCCGGAGCACATGCTGGACAAGGTTCGAAACCTGGAGACATTCGCCGGGATGCTGGCGCTCGATAAGTGGACGTGCAACTCCAATGGCAGGCAAGCGGCGTTCTGGAAGAAGTCGCGCGAGCGTAAATGGACGGTTTCATTTATCGACCAGGGATATTGTTTTAACGCGGGTGAGTGGACGTTTCCGGATTCTCCGCTGCGGGGCGTCTACGCGCGGAATGATGTTTATCGGCAGGTGACGGGGTGGGAAAGTTTCCAGCCCTGGCTGGGGCGAATTGAAGGGATCGATGACCGCGTAGTCTGGGAATGTGCGGAGGCAGTTCCGCCGGAATGGTACGGCGAGACGGATGACATGATGCGCCTGATCGAACTGTTGCTGAAGCGCCGGAGTCGAGTGGCAGAGCTGATATTGGCATTCAGGGATTCGTCGCGACAGCCGTTTCCGAATTGGGTGGATCGGGTGAACTGAGGCCGTCGTCAGGCGGCGCTTGGCAGGGTGGTACGGCGGATGTGAGGGTGGAGACCCGTAGGGATCCTTCGACTGCGCGACTTTGTCGCTCCGCTCAGGATGACAGACTTGAGACGAACCCCCGCAGGATGACGCGCTTGAGGTCGAACCGCAGGTGACAGCCTTGAGGCTGAGAGTCGCAGGATGGCAGTCTCGAGCTGAGAATGAGGATGGGAAGCGTTCCACGAATCAACGTTCCACGAAACAAGGTTCCACGAAAAAAGTAAGACTAAACTAACGACTGATTTCGGATGCCAGAACTAAGACAATGCGAGTTCTTCCTTCTGCGGTACGTGCCGGACGCGGTGAAGAACGAGTTCGTAAATGTGGGCGTGGTGCTCGTAGAGGCGAGTGGCGACGGGCCAGCGTTTGCGGACGTGCGCTTTACGAAGGACTGGAAGCGCGTTCGGTGCCTGGACCCCGATGTCGATCTTGAGATGCTTGAGGCGCTCGAAGCGGAAATCCGCGAGAGGCTGGCGGAAGGTGCGGCGGGGCGCGAGTGGCTGGTGAAAAGAATGGAAGACTCGTTCTCGAATGCGATCCAACTGTCTCCGACGAAAGCAGTGCTGGCGCATAGTCCGCAGGAAGAGATTGCGCGGCTGGCGCAGATATACCTGGAAAGGGCGCGGCGAGGAGCCAGACCTGAGAGCAGTCGCTCGGTGATCTTCGGCAGGATGCGCCATGAGTTCGAGCGGCAGGGCGTGTGGCAGTTCATGCGGAAGGCGATCCCGGTTGCGGAGTTCACGCACAAAGGCGACCCGCTAAAGATCGATGCGGCGTACAGGCCGAACGGCGTTGTGCGGATGTTCCACGCCGTCTCGCTGGAAACGGATGTGAACCTGGCGAAGGTGCTGGCATTCAGCTTTCCGCAAGTGCGCGAGGGGATTGCGAAGTCGGAGGATGCAAAGGCTGAATTGACGGCCATCGTTGAGCCGGAGTTGGATCGCGATGATGATGCGATCGCGTTTGCGCTGGCCACGTTGCGCGGGCATGACATTGGCGTTGCGACCGTCGCTGACCTGCCGCGCATCGCAGAGCGGGCCAGGCGCGAGTTGAAGATTTAGCGTGCAGCAAGCAAACTGTCTCAGAGGCGCAGGCGGCTAAACAGGCTGCTGAAAAAATCCTACTCTTGAAGACATTGACCCTCAGCGGCTAAAGCCGGCGTTCATTCAGTGCGCATACTGCACGCCTGAAGGCGTGCCCCTTCGAAGAATCGAGTTTGCAGCAGCTAATTTAGTCTGCCGTAATCTGTCGAAATGTTAACGTAGCGCCGTTTTTTGAAGCGGGTGGTCGAACCGCCTTGTGTTTTCTCCACACACGAAAAACAAAGTGATCCAGTTTGCGCTTTCGGCGTTCCGACCATGACGCTCTAGTTTGTCAATAATCTGAGCTCCCAAATGGGAGCTTTCTTTGTTTTGCATATCCCTGTTTCGGCATTGGGTTTTGCACGTTTGTGTTCTGCACAGAGTCCGGTGAAGAAAGAAAACATGAAGATTAGGAAACAGTTGCGCGGCGCTTTGAAGCGCCTGGGTGGACGTGTGCCGGCGGAAGCTGCGGGCGCAGAGACGAAAACATCAACGGGGGAGAAGCGGCACACGGCGGCGCTGCCTTCCATTCTGAATTCATATGGGCGGCGTGCCGATGCGATGCCGAAGGCGACTCCGGCCAATCTGCGCCGCTTCGCCGAGACTCCGGTCGCGCGGAAGGCGATCAACACGATCAAAGATCGCATTGCCGGAATGCAGTGGCGGGTACAGCCGCGGAGGGGGAGGTCGCTGGAAGGGCTTCGGTCGGGCGAAGAGAGAGTGCAGGTATTGACGGATCTCTTCGAGCAACCGAATCCCGACGACTCATTCCGGTCCATGGCGGAGCAGGTGCTCGAAGACGTAATCGTTGGCGGCTTCGGCGCCATCGAGTTGCAGGCGACGGGAGATGCGGGGCGTCCGCTGCTGCTGTGGCCTGTGGATGGAGCGACGATCAAGATGCGCTCGGATTGGGACGGACGTCCGGACACGCCACGGTATGTGCAGGCAACCGGCAGGTTCGGAGCGGATGGACAGATCGTATTGAACGATGACGAGTTGTCTTACATACGTCTGAACCCGCGGACGCATACGCCGTTTGGACTGGGGCGGTTGGAGGTGGCGTTCGAAACGATTGCGGCGTTCCTGGGCGCGCATCGTTACGCGTCGCGCCTGGCGAGCAATTCGGTGGTGCAGTATGCACTGTGGTTGCAGAACCTGAATCCAACGCAGCACGAACGGCTGATTCGGTGGTGGCAGGACGAGATAGAGGGCACGGGCAAGGTGCCGATCCTGTCGGCGGAATCCAGGCCGGAGGTGTTGCGCTTCGGCGGTGGCACCGACGCCGACCTGCGGCTGCAATGGCAGGAGTTTCTGCTGAGGGTGATTGCCGACGCATTCGATCTGCCGCCGCTGTTCCTGGGATTGCAGTCGGACGTGAATCGCTCGACGGCAGGCGAACTGGGAGACCAGGCATTTCGGACGGCAATCGTGCCGACAGCGAAATTGCTGGCGGAGCACCTGACGAGGGATGCCATCGCGAAGACGCTAGGGTGGCACGACCTCGAATTCGTATTCACCGATGTGGACGCGCAAAACGAGCGCGAGCAGGCGGAGATCCACGAGATCCTGCTGCGCAGCGGAGTGCTGACAGTGGATGAGGTGCGACGGATGCGAGGACTGGCGCCGTTCTCGGAGAAGTCGCAGGCGTCGTGAACTCGAATTCGCGGGGCGGAGTGTTGTGGTTCGGTAGGGATGGTTCGACTTCGCGTGCTGCGCACGCTTTGCTCACCAAGACAATAAAGTCACTCATGCTGCGCTCACCAATGAAGTCGCTCGGTGGCGCTTTACACGGGGAGTCGTGCGCTGATGTGCGAAAGGGCCGGGACAGAGGGATAGATGAACATTGAATTGGAGTCGATGGCGATCGAGATGCCGGAGGTGGACGGGCATCCGAACCGGCGGGCGTTTCGTGGAGTGCTGACGCTGGTGGATGCGGCGTCGGACAAGGCGCCAAGCGGGGCGAGAGGGCATCGCGTGGTGCTGACGGGCAAGGCTGCGGAGCGGGCGCTGCCTTCGCTGCTGGGAATGGCGCTGGATTACGCGCCAGAACTGGACCGTCACGATGCGCGCCGCAAGGTGGGCATCATCACCTCGGCCGTGATCGAGCGGGAGAGTAAGACGAGGGCCGCACCGGCGAGGAGAGGCGAGTCTCCGGCGCTGCGTGCCGCGGCGGAGCGCACGCCTGGTCAAAAGCTGCTAGTGAGCGGCTACCTGTTTGCGCGGGACTTCCCGGAGATTGTCGGGGAGATACGGGCGAGCGGTCAGTCGCGGTTAGGGATGTCATACGAGATTGCGGACGCGCGAGTGGCGGATACGAATGCGCCGGTGTGGCTGATCACGGAGTGCACGTTTACGGGGGCGGCGGTGTTGCGCCGGGACAAGGCCGCTTACGGGCGGACGTGGATCGCGTTGACGGCAGACGGCGGACGCCAGACATCGTAGACGGCAGACCTCAGACCGCAGACCTCAGACGGCAGACATTGGACGCAAGACGGCGGATGTTGGACATCGGACGAAGCGGAACGAATTGGCCCGCGATGGTCTTTGTTGGCGATATGCAGGGCATGGCAACAGGAAAATAATTTAGGCCGGCGAGGAGCCGGCCTTTTCTATTGGGAGCAAGCATGGACGAGGTGAAGGTGGACGGGAAAGACGCGAGAACGGATCTTGCAGCGAGCGCTGACCGACTGGCGAGCGCGAGCGAGGCACTGGAGAAGGTGCTGACGAAAATCGACGCTCAGTATGAGTCGCTGAACGCCAAGGTGGATCGCATTATCGCCACGATTGATGAGGCGATCGCGCCACGCCAGGGCGTGGAGGCGTCGTCCGACATGCGAGAGAAAGTCGCGCGTCTTGAGAAGGAGAATACGGAGTTGCAAGCGCAGGCCCAGCGTGCGATGCGAAAAACACTGGCGCCAACGGTTTCCGTGCTGCTGGCCAAGAGCGGCGTGGAAGGTCTGCAACTGGAAGAAGCTGTGCTGGACAAGGCCCTGGCGGCGCTCAGCGTGGAGCAGCGGATTGCCGTAAAGGCGGAGATGGCGCGCGCCGGGATGATCGGCTAGGGCTTGTAGCCTTCGACTGCGCCCGTGGTGCGGTACAGAGCATAAATGCAGGGCTTCCACTACGCCCGGCTTGCCGGGCTGCGCTCAGGATTGACGGGTTTGTGGGGGCGATCGGTGGGTGGCGCTCACGAGTTTGTGATGCGCGGTGGCCGACTGCGCTCTGGAACAAGATTCATAAAAGCTTTGAAAGGAAAATAATGACTCGATTTGTAGATTTGCATGCCGCGGCTGATTTCATGGGGCCGGGGTCGATTGAAGTTACGCGGTACCAGACGGAGATTACGGACATCGTTCGGCGCCGTGGCGTCTTTGGACAGCGCATCAAGCAGATTCCTGCTACGGGCCATCCGTCGCGGTTTTTCGAGCAGACGGCGATCGCATCGCCCGCGGCTGCAGATGCGTTTGTCGATCCGCGAAACATTGTGGCGACGGTGAGCGCTCCGGCACGCGTGGAACGCTCAGTCCCGCTGAAGGCGCTGGTGTCGCAGATCAACTACAACCTGTTTGACATGGAAGTGGGCGCCCAGCAGAGCCAGTTTGCGTTCCTGCAAGCGAAGGACCTGGCCGATGCCGTGGACGGCCTGATGCGCACGCACGACGTCGCACTTTGGAACGGCAACGACACTTCACTGGCGGCTCCGACGACACAGCAGTACTACGGTGCTGCCGGACAGATCGCCGCGGGTGGCAACGTCGCGACCATCGGCACGACTGAGGGGATTGTCGACGGACTGAAGCAGACGATCGCGGAGATGGTTGCGAGCTCGAGCTACGAGGTTCGTCCGACTGCAATCTATGCGAATCCGGTTCTGCTGGACCTGATCGATCGCGAAATGAAGGCGCAATTCAACGTGGTGCTTTCGACAACGGAAGTTGCCGGAGGACTGCGAGTCAAGACGCTTTCCACGCAGGCTGGCGATCTGCCGCTGATCCCGGAATGGTCGCTGAGTTACACGGGTACTCCGGGCAGCGGAACGGCTGTTTTGCCTGCGTACATCGTCAGCGAAGACCTGATCGAATACCACTGGCTCACGGATGCGAATCCGCGCGTGTTCCAGTTGGGCATGAGCGGGTCGCTCGCCGCACAGATGGTCGTGGCGAAGTTCGGCGGACTGGTTGTGAAGGGCGCCAGCTACGCGCATTACAAAGTGGACGTAAATCGGTAAGCAGTGGCGGGCCGACGCATGCCGGCCCGCACTGTTTTTTGTGGTGCGGTACAGATCGTAACCGCAGAGTCCTTCGACTGCGCCCGGCGGTGCCGGGCTTCGCTCAGGATGACGGGGTTTGCGTGCTGAGATGACGGATCCATGGCGACTGCGGGTTATACGGAGATCGGGTGGTGGGGGAGCGATGGATTATTTGAATGCCTCTGAGTACGAGAAGTATGGGTTGGAGGCTGTGACGCCCGCTTCGTGGGTGGCGGCGGCGTCCGCGCTGATGGATGCGCACTGCCGGCGCAGCACGTTGGGTATTGCGTCCAACGTGGAGCGGGTGCGATTGATTGCGGGCAGGAATGTGGTGCGGCTGAGTTTTTTGCCAGTGGCACAGATCGTTTCGGCGCGGGCGCGGTATGGCGCGGTGCGCGGCGGCGACGTGCTGACCGGAGAAGTTGCTCGGGCATTTTCACTGCCGGGAAGCTGGATAGACGTGGACGTGAACTCACTCGACGTCGCGCCGGAAACGGGCGAGGTGACGTTCGGGATGAATCCGCTTGGGCTCGCGTTCAACGAAGTTGAGGTGATGTACATGGCCGGGTTCGAGGTGCTGCCCGAAGCGGTGAAGTGCGCGTGCGCGCAGGTGGTCCGCAATGCGCAGGCTACGCCGGCGCTGAACGTGAGAGCGAGCTCGTTGGACCGCATGCACCTTGAGTATTTCTCCGACACGTTGCTGGATTCGGGCGTGCGCGCGATGCTGGCGCCATACGTTGCGCAGAGGGTCGGTTAGCGATGGTTGACCTGGTGGTGACACATGCAGCGTGGCAAGGAAGGATGGCGTCGCGAGCGGCGGAGGCGATGTTGCGCGCGCTTGGTGGACGCGAGGTTACGGTGCGGTTCGCGTTGCTGGCGGTTGCTGGCGGCGATGCGCGACAACTGGGGCTTTCTCTGAGGCAGGTGGAGGACGTGCAACTGGGACCGGCAGTGGTACGTGGCCAGGATGCGGAAGACGGCAGGTCCAAGGTGGAAGTGCTGTTCGCCGCGGGCGCACTCGAAGGTGAGATGAAAGCGCGCGGGGCGGCGACCGCGCAGGAACTGTTCGCGATGGCGGATGGCGTGGTGATTGGCGACAGAGTGCTGCGGGTTGAGCAGGTGTCGGCCGAGTTCTTTGCTGGAATGGAGTATCTCTACCACGTGAAAGTGACGGAGTGACGCGATGCAATTTGCGAAAGACAGCTTCTACATGGCGTTGCGAAATCGGTTGTCGGCATTGAACCCGGCGCGTACGTGTGAGGTCGATGGCGAAGTGCGACCGGCGATCGTGGTGGTGGAGAACGAAGCGCCTGCACTCTCCACGGGGATGTCGGACGTCTTCTATGTGCGGTGGGGCGCACTGAGTGGCGCAGGAGAGAAGGGACCAGGGGCGCTGGAGTGCACGGTTGAGTACAGCACAGCGGGCACGGCAGAGGCTGGCAGTCTGGGACGCGGTCGCGCGCTGGCAGCTTTAGATTGCGAACTACTGAGGATTTGCCAACCGGCATCGGGGGCGAAGTGCGACTTTACGCAATTGGCGAGTACTGAGCTGGGTACGCACATTTTCTGGAGTGCGCCGAGGCTTGGCGCGCTTGAAGTTCGCGGCCAGACACTGTGGAGACAGGCCGCGCTGACGGTCTTCTACTTTGCCGAGGTGGAGGGGCGATGAGCACGAGGAAGTTAATGGTACCTGTGACACGCGAGGTTCGCGCGTACTTTGCGCCGGTGCAGCGTCCGGGTGGAATTCCGGCGCTGTTCGATCCGGCGAAGCACGGGGCGTTCGATCTGGATGCGCCACCGGCACCGTGGCTGGACTTGGGATGGGCGCAGAACCTGAAGCGTACTTCCACGACCAAAACAGAATCGGCGTGCGCGGGGAGTAAGGGCGCGAGCGGGGTGCAGTACAGGACAGGGCTGGAAGCCCGCGTGGAAGTTGAATTTCGGGAGTGGGGAAAATTGCAGATGGCGCTCGCGGCGGGTTCGCAGCACATGAACGTACTGGCGGCGGAGACCGGCGGCGAAGAAGGTGCATCGGGCGGCGCACCAGTTGCAGCGGTGCCGCTGCTGGCGGGATCGACGTCGACGGAGCTGAAGCTGGGAGCGAACGCGGGGCAATTCGAAGCGGGCGATCTGGTGGCGGTCGATCTCGATTACCAGCAGCAGACGGGATACGTGGGTGCCGGAATCGCGGCAGCTTATGTGCGCGATCCGATGGATGTGTTGCAGCATCCGGATTACATTCGCCGCGTGACGTTCAACGTGGGACGGGTGGCGGGAAAGACCGGCGATGTGCTCGTGCTCGACCAGCCTCTGCTGGGAGGCGTGCCGCCGAGCGGCGCGGCGGTGCAAAAAGTGATGGCGTTCGTGGATCGCGAGGGAGGCTCGTTCTTCCAGGAGTGGTCGGCGTTACTTGTGTTGCCGGAAGAATCTGGCGGGCGTGTTTGCTTCTATTATCCGCGGCTGCAAAGCGGTGCGCCGGCGTCGGAAGCGGCTGTGGAGATTGCGCGTCCGCTGGAGGCGATGGCGTTGCGCGCTTCGTTCATGGCCATGCCTTACGAGGACCGCAATGACGGTGAGCAAGTTGTCTGCTTCCGGAGTTATTTTCCGGCGGTGAACGCACCTGTGTACTAGAGCTCGGCGGGTCAATGAGCATTACCCCAGCGGCTAAACAAGCTGCTGAAAAAGTCCTACTCTTGAAGACATTGCCATCGGCCGCTAACGCCGGCGTTCATTCAGTGCGTGAACGGCACGCCTGAAGGCGTGCCCCTTCAAAGAATCATGCTTTGCAGCAGCCAAAAGCCGCATTGAGGCAGCTCGTCTCAGCAGGGAGGCCACCAAGATTGCTGGGAACTCTTATTGAAAGCGTGGGCAGGCGCCTTGAAGGGCGTGTGCATAGCGGCCCTGGTGCTTTGACACGGCCGAACTATCTGCTTCATTTCTGGCACGGACGAAGCAGGTTCTTCGCCTCGCTCGGGATGACGCCTTGCTATTCCGCAGGCGAGTTGTTGCAGCTACTCCTGGCGGAACTATTCGCGATTCAAGAATTGCATAAGTTCGATGAGGTCGGGTTCGACGTCGGTGAGGGCGTCGCGGAGCTCTTCTAGATCGCACTTGATGGACACAGCGAGGCGCGACAGGGACTCGTCATGATCGGTGGAGAGTGAAAGGAAGAGGGGCAGCGTGTCTTCGGTGAAGGCACGGGCGAGCACGGCGATTTCAGCAAGATGGCGCTCGATGTTACTGGCGGCGCGTCCCGGAGGGAAGCCGAGTTCCGCGAGACGTATGCGGACTCGGTGCTGCAACTCAACAATGGACTCGGTCTCTGATCGGCTCATGTCGTGGCGGTGCTTGCCATATTCGGCAGGCGCCTAGCTCCATTGGATGCAGGAAGCACGGCTGGACGATGCGGGAACACGGCGGGTTAGGCATTGATGCACACGGGCCTATTCGCGAGCAGTTAAGGAAAGCAGAGAGATGATTTTAACGATCGACAACTTCGATATGGTTGGGCCGCGAGACTATACGGAGATGCTGGATGCGCAGCGGCCAGCGAACATCGTGCGCAAGCTGAATGAGCCTGCACGCCTGGAAGCGTGGCTGGTAGCGCAAGGCGTGAACTTCAGAACGCCGGTGAACGGCGCGCGCGTGGTGATCGAGAGACGCGATGGAGTGCGGATCTTCACGGGGCATGTGGAGGCTATGCCCGAGCACGAATGTCTGGGAGAAGGCGAACGCGGGCCCGTCTTTCGGTATGCGCTGAAGGCGACCGGAGACGAGTACTTGCTGGATCGCAAGCCGGTGCGCAATCGGGCTCCGTTCGTGAACCGTGCGGCAGGCGAAGTTCTGGCCGAGATGGCGAACGAGTTGTCTCCGCTGCTGGACACGAGCGGGATACAGGCGGTGGAACAGGTTGCGTCGTATGCGAGCGATCCACGAAGAAAGTGGTCGGCGCAAGCGGCGGAGCTGGCGCGGTACACGCGATCGTATTACCGCGTACACGATGGTCGCGCGGAGTTTGCTCCTTTGGGCGGCGTGGGCCATTTGCTCGATGAGCAGGAGGCCGGGTTCACGCCCGAACGGTTGAAGGTGCGGCGGTTGCCGCGATTGTTGAACGACGTAACGATCGTTGGACGAGTGGAGCCGCGCGCGTACGTGAAGGACTACTTCCTTGGCGATGGGTACACGTTGCGCTTCGGGATGTCGCAGTCACCGTTTTCGCGCAGGAACATGACGGTGGTGGAAGAAGAGTATGCGGGCGGCGCGCTGCGACCAGAGTACTGGTCGATGGTTGATCCGAGCGAGGCGGTGTCCGTGGCTGGCGGGAAATTGCACGTTAGCGGCGGTGCAGGCGACGGCGCAACAACGGTGCGTTTTGTCGAGCAGGTCGAGCTGGGTGGCGCCGCGATTCTGCAACACGGGGATGTGACGTTTGCTGCGCCGAGTGCCGGACTGCTCGGAGGTCTGTACGGAGCGTCGGTGACGAAAGCCAACTGCGTGGCTGGATTCGAGGCGATGAAGTCAGGTGCGCAGACGCAGTTGCAGGCGGTAGTGAACGGTGTGGCGATAGGGCCGGTGGTTACGGCCGTGGCTGGCCACAGGTATTCGCTGACGACGCGTTTCTATTCGAGCGAAGTGTATCGGCGGGAGCAGAGGTTCCACTCGTCCGTACACGCCGCCGGGAATGGGCGCGGAGGCGCATCGGTGAAGGCCGACTTGCGCGTTGTGCTTGAAGTGCGTGATGTCGATCCGCAGAACCCGGCGACACTCGCGGCCGCGGCGACGGTGGTGTACGACGGTGTGCTGGCCGACGTGCTGCCATCTGCGACTTACGCGGTGGTGAACAGCACGGACCTGCATTGCGAGCTGACATACACGCGCATGCGAAGGGCTGTGGACGCACAGGTTAGGAGTTGCGAGCCAGGAAAACCTGCACACACGCGCCTGGTTAGTGCGTTGTCTGAAGGCGGTGAGTGCAGCGTGAGCAGTGAGCCGGCGCTGTACTTCTACGCGGCAAATCCGCCGCTGCCGAACGAGACGATCATGGTCAGCTATCGCGGCGCCGGCAGGGCGATGGCGCGCGTGACAGATCCGACAAGCGTGAGCGAGCACGCACGTCAGCATGATGACGGAGTGCGAGGTGCAGTGCTCGACCTAATGTTGCCGCCACCGAGGACGGCAGCAGATTGCGAGAAAGCCGGTTTCGCCGTGCTCGATGATCGCACGCAACCTGCGTGGGCAGGAGAATACGAGACATGGAGCGACTGGCTGCCGGGTACGGCGAGCGACATTTTTCCGGGAGAAGCGTTGCAGGTACGCGCGCCGTCGCGGAAAGCGGAGTTCGAGGCTATTGTGCGCGAAGTGGAAATCCAGATGGCCGATCCGGCAGACGATCGTAGCCGGTACAAGCTGGTGTTCGCCAATGATGCTGCTGAAGAGCTGTCTTTCAAAATCGACAGAGACGCATTGCGTGAGCCGCTGGATGTGGCGGCGACAACGGAAAGCACACAGGCGGGTTTCTTAGAGTGCTTGCCGAACGCGGAAGTGACGGAGATAACTTCGACAACATTGACGATTGATGCGGGGCTGACGCCAACAGCGGCGGGCGGAATCGAAGTGCGACGAAGCGACACGAGCTGGGAGGCGGAGAACGACCGCAACCTGGCGGGACGATTCACGACGCGGAGCTTTACGCTGCCGCGACTTTCCCGAGTGCAGGAATACTACTTGCGTCTGTTCGACGGCTCTACGCCACGGCGTTACTCAAGGTACTCGACGGTACTGCATGTGGACTACCCATTATGAACAGCTTTGAAGAGCGCGTATTGAGCGACCTGGCTGAGTTGAAGGCGCACATGCGCTGGGTGCTCGGGAACGGCAACGAAGGAAAAATACAGGAACTTGAGATTCGCGTTCAGAAGCACGATTCATACCTGCAACGCGCAGGAGGTATCGGCGTGGCGGTGGGCGCACTGATGACGCTGATCCATTTTGCATTCGACTATTTACGGGTGTTTCAACGGCAACCATGACCAGAGATGAATTTATTCGAGTAGCAACGGAGGCAGCGCGTACGGCGTCGGCCCGGAGCGGCCTGCCGGCAGGAGTAACCGTGGCGCAGGCGGCACTGGAAAGTCGTTGGGGTGAATCACAGTTATCGCGCCGGGCGAATAACTTCTTCGGCATCAAGGCGCACGGGAAACATGCGTGGGTGGAAATGCCGACGACGGAGTTCTTCGGAGGCTCGGCTTCGAAGGTGAAAGCGAAGTTCGCGAGGTACGAGAGCATGGCGCAATGCTTTGCGTGCCGGGATGCATTGATCGCGAACGGCGCGTTGTATCTGGAAGCACGGACGGCGGCGAAGGATCCGGAGAAGTTTATTCGCGCGCTGGCAAAGCGGTGGGCGACTGATCCGAAGTATGCGGAGAAGTTGATGAAGGTGTACGCGGAAAGTGGGTTGGTGGAGCTGGATCGCTGAGCTTCGTGCTGCTCGCTCGTGGGCGGGGCAATAGGGATCCTTCGGCTACGCCCGGCGTCGCCGGGCTGCGCTCAGGATGACGGAGTTGTGGTGAGTGGGCGGTACGGTAGTGCGGTCGAGATCGTAACCGCAGGGTCCTTCGGCTACGCCCGGCGTTGCCGGGCTGCGCTCAGGATGACGGGTTTGTAGGAGACGTTGCCGGGTGGCGCCCAGGATGACGGGTTGTCTCGCTGCTGCGGGGTGGCGCTCAGGATGACGATCTGCAAGACGCATTTGTGGTGAGCGGTTGGTGGGTGGTGCGGTTGAGATCGTAACCGCAGGGTCCTTCGACTGCGCCCGGCGTTGCCGGGCTGCGCTCAGGATGACGGAGTTGTAGGAGACGTTGCCGGGCTGCGCTCAGGATGACGATCTGTTTTGTTGTTGCCGGGTGGCGCCTAGGATGACGGGTTGTGGTGAGTGGGTGGTGGGTGGTGTGGGCAGTGAGAATCGTTGTGGCTGGATTCTCCTGAAAGAAGTTGGGGTCGATTTCATAAGAGGAGTGGGGATGAATTTTGCATTGAAGTTACTGCGCGGGATTTCATTCGTGCCTGCCGTTGTGCACGGCATAGAGGCACTGTTCGGGAGCAAGAGCGGAAACGAGAAGAAGGAAGCGGCGCTTTCGTTTGTGGGGTCGGCTTTGTCGATGACAGAAGCCGTTGCGAGCCGTGAGATCGTAGATGAAGACCGGTTTAGAAGCGGACTCGGCAAGATCATCGACGGCGTTGTTGAGTGTCTGAATGCTTCCGCCTGGGCGAAGGCGAAGTAAAGCAGGCGAATTGTAGGAGAACTTCGAATAGAACGGCAGGCCTGGTGGCCTGCCGTTTTTTATTTCAGCCTGAAGAACTACGCCAGATTAGATCAGAGGTTCGGTCCAGTTTTCGAGGTAGTTCTTGACGACGCTCATGAACTGGTCGGCGACTGCGCCATCTATGACGCGATGGTCGTAGCCGATGGAGAGGTGCATCATCGAGCGGATGGCGATTGTATCGTTGCCATCTTTGTCGGTGAGTACCACCGGCTTCTTGGTGATGGCACCGACACCCATGATTGCCAACTGCGGCTGGCTGATGATGGGCATTCCGAACTTAGCTCCGAAGATGCCGGGGTTCGTGATGGTGAAGGTGCCGCCCTGGACGTCTTCGGGCTTCAGCTTTTTGGCGCGCGCGCGTTCGCCGAGGTCGGTGACTGCGCGCTGGAGTCCTACGAAATTGAATCCGTCGGCATGCTTGATGACGGGCACGATCAATCCCCAATCCAGGGCGACCGCGATGCCGATGTTGATGTCTGCTTTGTAGTGGATGCTGTCGCCTTCAACCGATGAGTTGACGATGGGCCAGATCCGCAGAGCGTGTGTAACCGCCCGCGCGAAGAACGGCGTGTACGTGAGCTTGAGTCCGGTCTTTTCCTGGAAGATATTTTTCATCTTCTCACGGAGGCGAACGATGCGTGACATATCCACTTCAAAGACGCCGTGCACGTGAGCGCTGGTGCGCTTCGACATGACCATGTGCTCGGCAATCTTCTTGCGCATGACGGACATCGGCTCGATGGTCCCGGGAACACCGACGAACTTGTTGGCCGGAGTCGCCGGGAGCGGCGCTGCTGCAGCCGGCGCAGCCGGCGCAGCAGGCGCTGGAGCGGCAACCGAGGGCGGTGCGGCGGGAGCAGGAGCCGGTGCTCCAGCAGGGTACTTCTCGACAAAAGCGAGAATGTCTTCTTTCGTAACGCGACCACCCATGCCGGTGCCGGAAACCTGGCGAAGATCGACTTTGTGCTCTTCGGCAATCTTGCGCACGAGCGGCGACGAGCGGATGCGTTCGCCTTCGGCGGCGGGCGTGGTGGTTGCGGGACCTTCTGTTGACACAGCGCCGCCGGTGGTTGCGGCGGCAGTTACGGCAGGCGTGGAAGGAGCTGCGGCGGCTGGCACGGCAGCGGCAGCGGACGGCTGTGCCGCGCCATTCGTGCCGCCGATGACGCCGACGACGGTGTTGACCTGAACGGTCGTCCCGGGTTGTACGCGGATCTCGTTGAGCACGCCGGAAGCAGGCGCGGGAATCTCGGCGTCAACCTTGTCTGTGGAGATTTCAAACAGAGGCTCGTCTCGATTGACGTGTTCGCCCTGATTCTTGAGCCAACGGGTGAGAGTGCCTTCGAAGATGGACTCGCCCATCTGCGGCATAACGATCTCGGTCGCCGGACCGGATGGTGCGGCGGGTGGTTGAGGCGCGGCTGGCTGAGCGGCTGGGGGTGCAGATTGCTCCGGTGCGGCGGGAGGCGACGGTCGAGAGGCCGCAGCCGAGGGTTGCGTCACGCCGGCCTGGTCGCCATTGCCGATGACGCCAACAACGGTGTTGACCTGAACGGTTGTGCCGGGCTGAACGCGGACTTCCTGGAGAACTCCGCTGGCGGGCGCGGGGATTTCGGCGTCGACTTTGTCGGTGGAGATTTCGAACAAGGGTTCGTCGCGCTGCACCTTGTCGCCGGGTTGCTTGAGCCACTTGGTCAGCGTGCCTTCGAAGATGGATTCCCCCATCTGCGGCATGATTACGTCAGTTGGCATTTTTTTCCTTCCGCGAATGTGCTTAACGCACGAGCGTGCATGTAAGAATTTGCCCCCACAGCAAACCTCAAATTATAGCAACTTGAACGATGCAGACTGGCAGGGCACGGGGCAGGAAAGACAAAGCCCCGCTACTTAGATGCCAAGCGGGGCGGTTGGATGAAAAACCTGTGCGGCTCCTAACGGTTCAGTGCCGTTCCGGACCGTGATCGTCGTGCTCGCCGACATGTGCCTCGCCGCTGGCTGATTCCTGGGCAGCTTGTTGCCATGCTGTTTGAACTTCGGGCGGAAGTTTGTCGGAGTGCTTCACGAAGGCGATGATCTTCCATATCTCTTCGTCGGTAAGATGTCCATCCCAAGAAGGCATTCCGGTGAGCCGGATGCCGTGCTTGGTGATCCAGAACAGGTTTGCGTCGGGATCGTGCGGGACGCGGTTAATGATCTGCGGAACGGGCGGATTGAACTTGCCAGCCAGGGGACTGACCTTAGACTTGGCGCCTCCGTGGCAGAAGGCACAGTGCTCTTCGAATTCCTTCGCACCATCGATCAGATTTTCGTTGGTGATCGGCGTCGGGTTCTCCTGCCTGGGCGCGTGTCGATCAACATAGGTGTCCATGGCCCAAGTGGCGAGCGCCTTCTCGTAACGGCCCGGGGGATTGTCGGCGCCGACGGGTATGTATCCCAGGCGGAGGAGCAGGAGCCCGCCGCCGAAAATCACAAGGAGCATGACGATGGTGCCGAAGATGAATCCGCGCATAGGTGCCTTTCTTATCGCTGTTTCATTGTGTTTATTACAGCTTACCGGGGCCTGAGTGTTGGATGCATTTCAGTACGCTTTCAAACGTCGCGCCTCGCGCACGACGTCCTCAACTTTCGGCAGAAAGACAGCTTCTAGCGGCGGCGAAAACGGCACGGGCGTGTCAGCGGACGCGATGCGCGTAATCGGCGCGTCGAGGTAGTCGAAGGCGTCTTCGTTGATGCACGCGGCGATCTCGCCGGCGATGCCGGCAGTCTTTGTGTCTTCATGCAGAATGATGACCTTGTTCGTCTTCTTCACCGTCTGTGCGATTGCGTCGCGGTCGAGCGGGAGCAGCGTCCGTAGATCAACAATCTCGAGTTCGATACCTTCTTTGGCGAGGATGTCAGCGGCTTCAAGGGCGACGTAAAGCATCGCCGCGTAGGTGATGATGGAGACGTGGCGGCCTTCGCGTGCGATACGTGCTTTGCCGATCTCGACGGTGTAGTCGTCGGCGGGTAGCTCCTCTTTTATGCGGCGGTAGAGGAACTTGTGTTCGAAGAAGCAGACGGGGTTGTTGTCACGAATGGCGGACTTGATGAGGCCCTTGGCATCATAGGCCGTCGCAGGACAGACAACTTTGAGGCCCGGCGTGTGGACAAAGTACATTTCGGGATTCTGCGAGTGGAAGGGGCCTCCGTGTACGCCTCCGCCGCAAGGGCCTCGCAGCACGATGGGCGCGGGCGCTCCCCAGCGATAGTGCGCCTTGGCGAGCAGGTTCGTGATTTGGTTGAAGGCGCAACTGATGAAGTCGATAAACTGGAACTCGGCCACGGGACGCAGACCTGTGAGACCCGCCCCAAACGAGGCGTTGACGATGGCGGTCTCGGCGATCGGCGTGTCGATGACGCGCTCGGGCCCGAAGCGGTCAATGAACCCTTCAGTGACCTTGAAGGCACCGCCGTAGATGCCGATGTCTTCGCCGATGCAGAAGACGGACGAGTCGCGCTCCATCTCTTCCCAGATACCCTGGCGAATGGCTTCGAGGTAGGTGACCACGGTTGTCAGTTCTCCGTTCCCGGTTGCCGGTTGAAGACGTTTTTGGTTCTTAGTTCTTCGTTCTTGGTTGACGAGCCCGGAGACGCTGAATGAATTCGTAGTCTTGAGAAAAGATGATCGCGGCAGCTGGTTTGCCGCGTCTGACGATAATCGTGCGTGCGCCACGTTCGGCGTTGCGTATGACCGATGACCAATCGTTGCGTATGGTACTTATCTTTAGTGTTTTCATTTCACTTTCTGCACCGGCTCGACGCGGATCGTAGGGCCATCGATGTACTCAGCCCTGGGACAGAGGCCACCAACGTCGGACATCATGGTGATTGAAGAGTCCTTCTCGGCACGCGACGAGAACGTCACCTCGTGAATCCAGAAGCGTGAGCGAATAGGCCCTTCGATGGGCGAAACCGAAGCATTGCTGTAGGACGTGAGTTTGACTACCGTGTGCGCTTTGACGCGAATCCAATCGCCAGGCTTCAGACGTACGAAGCTGTCGGAGCGCTGTGTTGATCCGTACAGAAGAACGTGACCGAGGTCGGCCATGCCTGTAGTGAGTGGGATATAAGGTGTGAGGCCGATGCTAAAGTACTTGAACGCTTCGGCTGGGTCGTTGGGTTGCAAGTCGGCCAAATGTGGGCTGCTGGGGACATCGAACTCTACTGACCCGATGTTCTCGAGGTTCACTTCCCAAGTGGCCGATGATCCCTCGTTATAGGTAGTCCCGTCTGTCCACGTTATCGTTGTTCGCAAGGCTTGGGGATCGTTGAAGCGGGCGGCGCAATCTCCCCACCTTGTAGCCCCCCTAGCACCTCCGACGCAAGAACCACCGTCTGGGCATTTGGCGGGTGGAGGTTCGATGGTGCGCAGATTCGTTCGCTGCGTCACGCCAGTCAGGTCGATGTAACGGACCTCCCGGGCTGCGCTGTAGCTAACTATGGCAAAAAGCGTGAGCATCAATGCCGGTCTGAATACGCTCATTTCAAGTGCACCGCTCCTTCGCTGGACCTCTGCTTCGACACTTTCTTCTCTACTCCGAACCTCACCTCTCCGTACTTCGGCTTGATATCGTGGCAACTCGGATCGCAGTAGACGCCCTGGTGTTTAGCGTCTTCTTCCGGTGTTGGCAACGGCGACGCTTCGGCCTCGGCGCGCTGACGTGCGAGATACTCATCGACTTCGGCGACGAGCTTGTCATGCGCTTCGCGCGTTAGCCACTGCTTGTCTTCGACCAGATAGTTTTCGAAGCGGGCGATGGGGTCGCGCTTGAGCCAGTAATCCATGAGCGGACGCGGGACGTACTGGGCGGCATCGTGGATGGCGTGGCCTTTCATGCGCATCATCTTGGCTTCGATGAGCGTGGGGCCTTCGCCGCGATATGCGCGTTCGCAGGCTTCGTGCGTGGCGTCGTAAACCTGGCAGGGGTCGGTGCCGTCGATGATGACGCCGGGGATGCCGTAGGCAACGGCGCGCTCTGCGAGGTCTTTGACGCGGAACTGCATGTCGGCGGGAGTGGAGTATCCCCAGAGATTATTCTCGACCATGAGCACGAGGCCTAGCTTCTGCACGGCAGCGAAGTTGAGGCCTTCGTAGGTAACGCCCGTGGACTGGCCTCCGTCGCCGATGTAGGTGAGTCCCACGATGTTGCGTCCCTGGAGGCGCGCGCCGAGGCAGACGCCGGCCATCACGCCGATGAGTTCACCGAGCATGGAGATGGGCGAGCAGACATTGCGCTCGACGATGTCGCCGAAGTGCGAAGAGGCGTCGCGTCCGAAGGTGGGCGAGTCGGCCTTGGCCATGTACTGGCGCATGATGTCCGCCGGGGAGAATCCGCGGACGAGCAGCGCACCCTGGTTGCGGATCATGGGGCCGAGCCAGTCATCCTTCTGCAGCGCGTAAGCGGAGGCGCAGGAACAACCTTCCTGGCCGAGTCCGAAATACACGCCGCCCACAACTTTGCTCTGCTTATAGAGTGATTCGAGGACGGACTCCATGCGGCGGTTTAGCAGCATCCATCGATATATGTCGATGGATTGCTCGCGCGTCAGATACCGTGAGTCGCGGATGGGCGGCGGGGAGGCGGAGAGATCGCCGGAGACGTGGTAATGGGTTTCGTCGGAGTCGGGATCCTGCTCGAGCGCGATGGAGAAGTCGGGGTGCTCGAGGCGGAAGTCCTGAATGTTATAGGCGCGCAGAGAAGACGATGCCGCCTCGCCGTCGTAGTTCTTGCTGGCGGGCGCGAGGGGTTTGGCGTTCCTGGTTTCCGGAGTCGAAGAGGGTTTGCGTGGCTTCGCCATGTTGGCCATCCGAACGTGCCGGACACGATATCAGAAGCCAGTTGCCGGTGCCAGTCAGTTGCCGGTTGCCAGTTCCCAGTTGCCAGCGAATCCGGTTCAGGTCCAGGCCGTCTACGCTGCGGACATCTTGCGGCCATGAAGTGCACTCGTAAGGCAATGGGGTGAGCGGATGGCGAATGGAAGCGTTTACGGATTCCTGCTGGATACATACGAAACGGAGATTCTGAAGACGATCGGTATCTGGTCAGCGTTTCCTGAAGATGCAATAAAGTTTCGTCCGGCGGCGAAGGCCCGCACGGTCCTGGAACAATTCGATCACCAGCTTCAGTCAGAAGGGCGCTGGATGCGGGACATTCTTGGTATTGACTCGGGTGACTGGAATGCGCCACAGCCCACCAAGCTGGCATTCATCGAGAAGTACCGCAAGGATGCCCGCGAGCGGCTGCGACTATTGCGTGACATGCCGGACGCGTGGTGGCGCGAACCTGCGACGTTCTTCGACGTCGAGCGTTCGCGCGCGTGGGTGATGCTGCGCCGACTTAATCACTCGGCGCATCATCGCGGGCAGCTGATTGTGTATCTACGACTGCTGGAGTTGCGTGTGCCCTCAGTATATGGTCCGACTGCAGATACAGATGGGAAGGTGGTTTATAGCTTCGAGTGACCGGAGGCGCGAGCTCGCCAAGGCATGCCCTCAGCGGCTAAAGCCGCCTTTCGTTCAGTGCGGTTTGCGGCACGCCTGAAGGCGTGCCCCTTCAATGAATCTGGTTTTTCGGCAGCCAGTACAGTCGGTCTTCGTTCGATGCGACAACGGCACGCCTAAAGGCATGCCGTTTGAACCATCAGTCAACTCTCAGGCAAGGTCGGTCAGTCATATCCGTTGTCTACATCTTCTCGTCGAGGACAATCTCCTGTGCCATCTGGTCGAGGTCGGCGCCGAGCTTCACACGTTTCGCGTCCAAGTCGCCGATCTCGCGATTGAGGGCAATGAGGCGGTCCTCATGCTGGTTCAGTGTTTGCACGTAGCGCTGCAGCAGGGCCTTCTCTTCGGCGCTGCCCTTCAGGGCTTTCATGTTCTCGCGCAACCGGACCTGCTCGTTGCCGATCTGTCCGATCTCGCGACGGCGCGATGCGAGTTGTGCATCCACGGCTCCGATTTCATTCTTCTTGGCCAGCACACGACGCAGAGCCTGCTCGACCTGCGGATTGATCGTTCTATCGCGTACGAACATGGCGACCAGGTTGTCGTCAATGTTCGAAACGTAGTACGTCACATCTTCTGGACGGAACTCTTCCACGTTCAGCGTGGCTGTCGTATTTGGTTCAAGTGCAACGCGGAAGCGGTGAAGGTTCTCAGACGACTCCTCAGGTTTGACACCATCGGCAAATTTCCAGCCATTCCGGGCAGGATGCTCTACGACCAACGAGCGCGCATCTTTGTCGCTGTTGCGCACGGTGTACTTTCTCGTTTCGCGCTGCTCGCGCGTCATACGCATGATGCCCTTCGCAATGCGAACATGGGTCACCGGACGATTCATTGATCGAGTTTCAACGTGAACGCGCAGAGCGGTATCAGCGGCGTATGAGACCAGTCGCCGCTCGTCTGGATGCAGTTGCGTAAGGATGCCTTCTCCGGCGAACGCATCGCCGTCAACGATGTTGAACGTGCCGCCGTCCAACGTCAGGCCGCTGGAGTTCTTTATCCAGAGTGCTCGGAGCGGCTGCTTCTGTTGTTCATTCCAGAGCGTGACCTTTTCGGCTTCGACCCGCGCATTCACGATTGGTACGAGCGCAGACTGGTTCTTGGAAACCGTAATCTTCTGCTTGATTGCGTACTGGAAGAGGTCGCCAACGGACGACCCTTCCGCTGCGTCGATCTGCGGCGCCAGCCAGTTCATCACGCGGGCCGCAGCCTCGTCCGCATTTGGCTTGATCGAGCGAGATGGTGTCGCGACCCTGACTCTGTATCCAGCCCCGCCGCTCCCGGAGGCAACTGGGGGACTTCCGAGGATTCCACCGATCACGCCGCCCATCTGCCCGCCAGCTACCTGCGGCGGTGGTGGCGCATTTTCAGCCTCCATGGTGCCCTCATGCGTTTGTGGCGTCAGCATTGCCGATTTCGGCAGCTCGATGCTCGACCGCCGCACGTAGTATGGCTGCGAGATTTGCTGGATGAAGGACTGCGGCGAGCCGGCTACGAGCGAGAGTTGCACGTCTTTCCAGTCTTCGCCGACGGTGTTGTCCACGATGGCCCAGCCTTGCAGCAAAGCCTTTTCGCCGGATTTCGAGGGCAGCAGAATGCGATACGTCGATTTCCAGACCGGCACTTCGCTGATGTAGCTGACGAAGAGATCGCGCTCGCCCGTACCAGCCGTGCCGATGCTCATGCGGCGAACGTCCCTGGCGCGGGAGGACGAGATGGCCGTCATGTATTGGCCGATCTCCTGGTTCAATTCAGGCTCGGCGATGCGGACGCTGACGGCGGGCGTCAGGTCGAAGGTACGCATCTCGCCCGTGTCAGTGACGACGGCGAATTGCGTGATTTCTTCCTGCTGCTCGCGTCCGGTCGAGCGTTGCACCTGCTCAACGCTGAGCAGCTTGCCAAGGGTGCTTGTGCCGCCGCTGCGGACTTCCACGCGGGCTCCGCGCAGTGCGCCGAGGAAGCTCGCGCGCGTGGTGTCTTCGCCGAGTTGGACGCGCAACGTGCGCAGGCGCTCGCTAAGCGGGGCTATCGAGTTGTAGCGCACGCCGGTGATCTGCCCACCGCCCATGTCCACGACGGTGAGCGACTTGAGGACGTCATTGAGCTGAGAGGTGGTGAAGTCGATGTTCACCTCCTGGCTGCCGCGCACACGTCCGGCATGTTCGAAATATCCGACACCGTTCTTGTAGAGAACTACGCGCCGCACCGGCAACTGGTTGTCGTGAGCGACACGTCCGGCGGAAGTTGACAAGCTGGAAGCTGTTTCGGGTGCCGGTTTCGCGGCCTGCTTCGGAGCAGCCTGGGCGAGTGCGTTCGGAACAATTGCGGCGAATAGAAGGGCGGAGATAAGCGCTTTCGGCATGAGGCCTCCCGCAGCAGCGATTGAACTGTAAAGCTTACGTTCGCGCATGGTAGCTGAAGCGCACGAGACGCGCCAGCAGAACTATGGAGCGACCGCCAGCAGGGGAGCAAAGGTGTGAGCGAATGTGGGCGTCTGCAAAACGTGCAGAACCATGCGTCGTTGGGTACTGCAATTACCCCGTCTGGCACTTGTTTTTACCGTTCGCTGAAAGCTTGAGTCACTGATTATCGTGACCGCAGGCACAGCCCGACGTGTGTTCAAAAGGGGACAATCATTGGCTGGATTGCCGTGTGTTTTCGCGTGTTTCTGTGGTTGCGATGACGCTGGATGCACCACGGACATCCGAAGCCAATCTTGTTCTGGAGACCGACTTGAGTGTCACTACGCTTTCCCCGTCTGCAAAACGCTCGGACTTGAAGATCATCCAACCGGAGACGACGTTTACCGGCGGCCCGATCTTGAAAATCAAGAAGGGCCTTCCGAAAGAAACGCAGTCGCTATGTCCCGAGTGCAGCAAAGTTATCGCCGCCCGTGAGTTCGAAGAAAACGGCAAGGTGATGATGGACAAGACGTGCCCGGAACACGGCTACTTCAAGGATTGCGTGTACAGCGATGTCGCTCTCTACCTCAAGATGGAAGAGTGGGAATTCGGCGATTCTCGCGGCCTGGAAAATCCGGCAATCAACAAAGGAGCGGACTCGGTTTGCCCGGACGATTGCGGCCTCTGCTCGCTGCACACTTCGCACTCGGCACTGGCGAATGTTGACCTGACGAACCGCTGCAACCTTACCTGCCCGGTCTGCTTTGCCAACGCCAACGCCGCCGGATATCTCTACGAACCCGATATGGACGGCGTGCGCGTCATGCTGCAGGCGCTGCGCGATGAGCGTCCGGTTGCAGGACGAGTCGTGCAGTTCTCGGGCGGCGAGCCGACGATTCATCCCAACTTTGTCGAGATCTGCGCCATGGCCCGCGAGATGGGCTTCAGCCACATACAGGCTGCGACGAACGGACTCATGATCGGCGCAAGCCTTGAGTTTACGCAGCGCTGCAAGGCTGCTGGCCTGGCGACGCTCTATCTTCAGTTCGACGGCGTAACAGACGATGTTTATCGCAAGACGCGCGGCGAGCCGCTCTTCGAGAAGAAGATGGCGTGCATCGAGAATTGCCGCAAGGCGGGAATCAAAATCGTATTTGTCCCGACGATCGTGAAGGGTGTCAACGATCACGAGCTCGGCGCGATCCTGAAAGTCGCGATCGACAATGTTGACACGGTGAGTGGCATCAGCTTCCAACCGGTGGCCTTCACGGGGCGCATCGCACGCAAAGAACTGGAAGAGAAACGTTTTACGCTGCCTGACATGGCTTTCGCGCTGAGCGAGCAGACCGGCATGTTCGACAAGTACAACGACTGGTTCCCGCTTTCGGCAGTTACGCCGTTCTCCAAGTTGATGGCTGCGATCCGCGGCGCCGGTGTGCCGACTATCTCCTGCCATCCACATTGCTCGCTTGGAACCTATATGTTCGTGGACGAGAAGTCTGGCAAGGCCGTGCCGGTGACGCAGTTCGTCGATATGCCGGGCATGTTGCAGGACATCGAGAAGCTGGCACAGAGCGCCGAAAAGTCATTCTTCAAGTCGAAGTACTATCACGGCGCTAAGGCGTTCCTGCAGTTGAACAAGCATTTCAAGCAGGAATTCGCGCCCCCGGGCCTGACCTTCCAGAAGTTCCTGGACACTCTGCAGGGGATGACGGACAAGAAACTTGGCCGGGACGGCATGGACGGCACGTTCACGTATCGCACTTTGCTGGTGGCGGGCATGCACTTTATGGATCACCACAACTACGACGTGGAGCGCGTAAAGCGCTGCGTCATCCAATACGCCGCGCCGAACGGTAAGCTGTATCCCTTCTGCACCTACAACTCCGGCCCGACCTATCGCGAGAAGATCGAGAAGGAATTCTCGATGCCATTCGAGCAGCAGCTGAAACGTTTCGGATTCGCTCCAGCGGCAAGCAAATCGCACGCGCATGGCGCGCACTCCTGCGAATGCTCGAGCGGCACTTGCTGCGGAGGCAAGAAGGACGCGTAAGTCTGTGTGAGTTTCCTAGCTGATTAGATTAGTTGCAGCCGCCGTCCGAATCCGGGCGGCGGTTTTTCGTTGCGACTAAGCTGGTTCGGCGATCACGGCCCGGTGCTCGGCGTTCCGGCGCGACAGATGACGCGTGGTCGTGGGTATAATCAGAAGTTACGGTCCACAGTCCCGCACAAACAAGGAACCTTCTCGTGAGTTCGCATCCACATCCTCCTCATGGTCATGAGCCGCAGGGCCCGCAAGCATTGCCGGGCGTAGATTCCATCATCGCCGTAGGTTCGGGTAAGGGCGGCGTTGGCAAAACGACGCTTGCCGTGAACCTAGCGCTCTCGCTGGCTCGGCTAGGCCACAAAGTGGGCCTGCTCGACGCAGATATCTATGGCCCGAACGTGCCGCTGATGCTGGGCGCGACGGAGCCGCCACAGATTGCGGGGGAAAACCGCATCATTCCCGCGGAGCGCTACGGGATACGCATGATCTCGGTCGGCCTGCTGAACCCGGGCGACAAGCCGCTGGTATGGCGCGGGCCGATGTTGCACTCCATCATCAAGCAGTTCCTCGGACAGGTTGAATGGGGCGAACTGGACTACCTGGTTATCGATCTGCCGCCGGGCACTGGCGATGTTGCCATCTCGCTGATCCAGACGGTTCCGCTGACGGGCGCCATCGTGGTCACGACGCCTTCCGACGTTTCGCTGCAAGACGCGCGCAAGGCAATCGAGATGTTCCGCCAAGTGAAGGTCGATGTCATAGGCATAGTCGAGAACATGAGTTACTTCGTGTGTCCGCATTGCAGCCATGAAGTCGATATCTTCTCGAAAGGTGGCGGGGAGCGAACGGCCGAGCAGTTCAAAGTTCCGTTCCTGGGCGCGATCGCGCTCGATGCGAGCATCCGCCAGGGCGGCGATGCCGGACATCCGGTGACGCTGGAAGGCGAGCAGTCGGAGCACGCCAAATCGCTGTTCGCGTTTTCGCGGAAAGTCGCAGAGCGAGTAAAAGAAATTCAGTCCACGCCGGGCGAAAACGTTATTGAGATCACGTAACGCGTGTTTTACGACCTGCAACCGAGACACCCAGCATAGTTCAATGCTGGGTGTTCTTATCTGCTTATATGAAATCCGGGCTTCGCTGAACAGTTGTAAGGCGTTTGGCTTCGTGTGCTTAGGCCCCGGATTCCTGCGCAAGGACTGTAGCTCAGAAGCAGTAGCCGACGGGGCGAGTCGTCTCGGCCCTCCTTATATATTGTCCCGTAGCGTCGTTTGCCTTTGTTTAGCACTCTTGGGCGGGGAGTGCCAATCCGCCTTGACAGCGGTTCGGCAGCTACCTAGAATCGATGTATAGTCCGCGAATCCAAAAGCTAAGCCCCTGCATCTAAAGGGGATGCCAGCAGTGCTGGGCGAAACTGTTATGTCAGTTACGCAACATATCGGTCGTCGTGAGGAAGAAATTCTTACGGCCATCGTTGAGACATATATCTCGACGGGCGAACCCGTGGGTTCGCGTACGCTGGCGCGCATCAATCCTGAGGGGTTGAGCGCCGCCACGATTCGGAATGTTATGGCCGACCTAGCGGATTCTGGTTTGCTCGAACAGCCGCACACCTCGGCGGGGCGTGTGCCCAGTATGTCCGGATACCGCTATTACGTTGAGAAGCTTTCCGGAAACGCGCAACTGACGGACGAAGACGAACAATCTATTCAGAAGTTTTTCCAGGGTACGACCGACGTGCAGGACTTCATGGAGCGGACATCGCACGTCCTGTCGCTGGTTTCTCGCGGCGTTGGGGTAGCCATGGCAGGCAGTGGTCCGCGCAACGCGCTCGATCATGTGCACTTTCAGCGGTTGGCCGAACAGAAGGTGCTGGCGGTCGTAGTTACCAAAGGCGGCGTGGTGCGCGACCGGGTATTGCGTCCGGAGGCAGACCTGTCGCAAGGCGACCTGGATTTGGCCAGCCGATACATCAATGACAACTTCCGAGGCTGGACCATGGAAGCGGTGCAGGTTGAGTTGGCTCGGTGTATTGAAGAAGAGCGCAGCGAATACGACCGCCTGATGAGATCGATTCAAGACCTGTGTCGCAAGGGCGCGCTGGGGACTGGCCAGTCTCTGCACGATGTGTACGTGGAAGGCGCCGCTAATCTTTTGACGAGCGATCAGGACCAGCAACGCTTGCGCGAAATGCTTGAGACACTGGAAGAGAAGCAGAGGATTGTGCATCTGCTCTCGGCTTACCTGGACTCCCGGCAGGAAGCGGTGCGCGTCGTAATCGGTTTGGAAGAAGCTATGCCAAACCTGGGCAACTTCGTCCTGATCGGCGCTCCTGCGCGGGTGGGTGGCGAGGTCTTTGGCTCGCTCGCAGTGATCGGGCCGGCACGCATGGATTATCAGCACACGATCACGGCCGTGTCGTACATTGCGCGGCTATTCGATAAAGTCCTTAACGATTCGGAATCGTAGATCCCCATGGCAGACAGGAACGGAAAGAGCAACGGAGAGACGAACCGTCTCGACGCGGATAACGTGCCGGGAACGACAGACGACCAGACAAACGAAAAGGCAGCGGGCGAACCAGGGGCGACCGAAAACCCGGCGCAACTCCCCACTGCGGGCATCGCCGATCTGGAGACCGAACTGGAACGCTTGCGCTCCGAACGGGTCATGTACCTGGACCGGCTGGCGCGGCTGCAAGCGGAATTCGATAACTACCGCAAGCGCACGGCGCGTGAGCAGCAGGAGTTTCGGGACTACGCTTTGACGGAGGCGCTGAAGCAGTTTCTGCCGATCCTGGATAGTTTGGACCGCGCGCTCAAAACCGAAAACGCCGATGCCGCTGATTTCCGGGCGGGTATCGAGCTGATCGACCGGCAATTCCACGACGTGCTTTCCAAGCTCGGCGTGGAGCCGATTGCGGCGACAGGTTCGGATTTTGATCCCACCCTTCACCAGGCGGTCCAGATGGTTGACACTGCCGAAGCGAAGAACAACCAGGTGATCGACGAACTGCAACGCGGCTACAAGCTGCGCAATCGGCTGCTTCGCCCTGCGATGGTTCGCGTGGCGAGCAATCCAGATAACAAGTAGACGAGCAACTTCCCGCACTGCGTGGGTGTGCGGAGCGAAATTCTAACGGAAGCAGCAGGGACGAATTCTGGCGACAAATACCAAACGCGATTATTACGAAGTCCTGGGCGTTGAGCGAAATGCGAACGACCAGGAAATTAAGAGTGCCTACCGCAAGATGGCACTGCAATTTCATCCAGACCGCAATCCCGACAATCCGGACGCCGAAGACCGCTTTAAGGAATGCAGCGAGGCGTATGCCATCCTCAGCGACTCCAACAAGCGAGCGCAGTACGACCAGTTCGGACACGCAGGCGTCGGCGGTGGCGCGGGTGGATTCGGCGGCTTCGACCCGTCGGTCGATTTCGGCGAGATACTCGGCGACCTGTTCGGCTTTGGCGACATGTTCAGCGGCCGAGGCGGACGGCGTTCGCGCGCGCAACGCGGCGGCGACATTCGCGAAGACCTCACGCTGACGTTTGAGGACGCGGTTTTCGGGGTCACGAAGCAGGTGACAATCCGCCGGCGCGAGGCCTGCGGGACTTGCCACGGAACCGGCGCGGCACCCGGCAAGGCTCCGGTGACCTGCCGCAGTTGCAGCGGTCGCGGGCAGGTACGTTATCAGCAGGGCTTCTTCAGCATCTCGCGCACGTGTCCAGCGTGCCAGGGAACGGGCACTGTCATCCAGGACCCGTGCAAGAAATGCAAGGGCTCGGGACTCACGCTGGAAGAGCACACGCTTGAGGTTAAGATACCGGCTGGCGTAGAAGAGGGAACCCGTATTCTCTTCGGCGGCGAAGGTGAAGCTGGCGTTCATGGAGGCCCTTCCGGCGACGTTTACGTCGTGCTGCACGTGAAGGAGCATCCGTTTTTCGAACGCGAAGGCAAGGACCTGTTTTGCGTTGTTCCAATCTCATTCGCGCAGGCGGGCCTTGGAGCCGAGATCAAGATCCCGACTCTGGAGGGCGAAACAACCGTCAAGATTCCTGAAGGCACGCAGACGGGTACGAGTTTCAGGCTTCGTCACAAGGGTGTGCCTGTGCTCAACGGGCATGGACGTGGCGATCTGTTCGTACAGGTGAAGGTGCTGACGCCAACAAAAGTCTCCAAGCGGGAACGCGAACTGTTGCAGGAGTTGGAATCGATTGGCAAAGTCGAGAACAAGCCAGAGCGTCGGTCGCTTATGAGCAAAGTGAAAGATATGTTCGGTTAGAAAGCTGGCACCGGGCAGCCGGCGACAGCGCCGGGGCAGCTTCGGCGATCGAAAGTTTTCGTAGCGCAGCGCGAGCTGCGCTATTTTATTGCGAGCGGCTTCTGTGACACGTTTCTGTGACAGACGTTTCTGTGACAAGACACGCTTATGACGAGACGAAGATGGATTGCGGATGAGGTAGAGGGCGAGCGCGCTGCGCTGGTGGGTGCTCATGCCTCGCACCTTGCACGCGTACTCAGGGCGCGTGTTGGACAGGAATTCGATATCGCTGCCGGCGGGGAGGTGCGGCGCGGACTCGTGCTCTCCGTCAGTGACGAGCGCGTGGACTTCGAGCTTGGCGAGCGGGTCGAGACGGCAGAGCAGGCATCGCTCATCCTGTTGCTGGCGATATTCAAGTTCGATCGTTTCGAGTGGGCGGTGGAGAAGTGTACCGAGCTGGGAGTCTCGGCGATCGTGCCGGTCATCGCGCGCCGTACGGATTCGCACCTGGCGAAGGCTGCGGAGAAGCGCGTGGAGCGTTGGCGGAAGATCTCCCGCGAAGCGGCGGAGCAGTCGAGGCGCGTGTCGCCTCCAGAGATTGCGGAGCCGCTGAGGTTGAAGCAGGCGCTTGCCCCCGAAGCCGAACTGCGGATCGTGCTCTCGGAGGTCGAGGATGGAACGACACTGCGCGATCTGGTCGATGGCGGCGGGGCGCGAACCTTTGCGCTGGCCATAGGGCCCGAGGGCGGGTGGACGGAAGAGGAGTTGAAGATGTTCGCCGACGCAAGCTGGAAATCGGCCTCCCTGGGAGACACCATCCTGAGAGCAGAGACGGCTGCGATTGCCGCGACGGCCTTAGTACGAAGCTGGTAGCCGCTGGCCGTAGTATCGATTCAGGGCTACGGCTGTATCCACAATGCGCAAGTCTGAGTGCCCGGCGCAATTCCAGTCATAGCCGATTTCGGTCATAACCAATTTCAGTCATAACCAAAAAGTTAGGGGACGCTTTCGCGTCCCCCGGTTGTCTTAGCCTGAAGGCCAAGTTACTTCTTTTTCTTTGCGGCCTTCTTCGCGGGCTTCTTTGCAGCCTTTTTCGTTGCCATAGTGTCTATTCTCCCTTTCGATTTGTCATCGAGAATTGCAACGATCAACTGTTGCAATTTTCTAGTTGTATAAGTTGATTGAAAAACGATGTCAAGAAAAAAAGAGAAGAGAGTCCTGCTGTGACCACGGTTATCGGCAGCAGAGAGAGCGGTGGAGAGACGAAATTCGCGCTCGAAAATTTCTCGCAATCGATTGACGCAAAACTTCTGTCCCGGGGAGACATCGTTTTCGTGCAGTGTTCATGCATGTTTGCGAGCATTGCGAATTTGCCCCGTTACTTCATCAGGAAACGAAGCGCGAGTCCGGTGAAGACATCGTGCGCCGCGTGAGCCATCATTCCGGGTCGTAAACTTTTTCTTGCGTGCGTCAGGATTCCGAACATCATTCCGTAGATTGCGATGAGGACCATGCGCCTTGCACCTTCGTATCCGTGACCCGCACCGAAGACGATTCCGGAGAGAAAGATTCCGACCCACGCGTTGCGAGTGAAGGCGGAAAGCTGACGTTGCAGGTATCCCCGGAAGATGACTTCTTCGCAGATTCCTGCCGTGCAACTGAGCGCGATCCATAACGACACCTCGAGACCCGTTCGCGGGACAAGGAATCCGAGTTGGCGTCGCGCTTCTTCGAGCTTGTTCGCGCCCGTAAGGTGCATGGCGTAGCCGAGCGCGGCCAGCACTCCAAGAGCAACGATCCAGAATCCAAACGCGAGCGCCACATCGAGCAGGAAATCTTCTACCTGCTTCCATCGGCCTCCGATGAGCTCGCGCATTCCAATCCCGCTCCGCCTGATCCCGAACCAGACGTATCCAAACAGGATCCATTCCCAAGCCATGGTGACGGCGTATTGGACCCAGCGTCCGTGGCGCGCGCTCATCGTGTGGTCAGCCGCAGCACCTGCGGCAGAAAAGACGAGCAGGATGATGACGAACGAGATGGTATGCCACCAAGGCGCTATGGCAGGGTACCTGGGCGTCGGTACAGAGACGTCATGCGGCGAAACGATGGGGACGCTGTCCATGATTGGCGATTCACCTCCGGCGCAGCTGGTCCGGCGCGGCTTGAGTCGCAGGCTGCTTGATGGCCATCTTATAATGAGTAGCTGGCGTCGGCAGCGCCAGAGAGTCTGGGACGTGGGGTCCCGACGCGACCGAGTGGCCAGCAGGCTTCATTCGTTTAATCAAGTTCGCGTAATCAAGTTTCGCTATCAAGTTCCGTAATCAAGTTTCCAGGAGAGCATGGATGGCTTCGTTTGAAGACGTAGTGATCATCTCCGGCGTCCGCACGCCGGTAGCGAAATTCATGGGCGCGCTTCAGGACTTCTCCGCGCCGCAGCTTGGTTCGTTCGCCGTTTGCGAAGCGGTGCGTCGCGCCGGCATCACGGACATGAACATCGTCAACGAATGCATCATGGGCAACGTGGTGAGCGCCGGGATCGGACAGAACCCTGCGCGTCAGGCTGCGCTGTTCGCCGGACTGCCACCACAGGTCGGCGCGATGACGATCAACAAAGTGTGCGGCTCGGGATTGAAAGCCGTCGCGCTAGGCGCACAAGCCATTCAGACGGGCAACGCGGAAGTTGTGGTAGCTGGGGGTATGGAATCGATGAGCAACGCGCCCTACCTACTCCCAAGCGCGCGCAAAGGGTATCGCCTGGGCAATGGTGTAGTCGTTGACTCGATGGTTCACGACGGACTTTGGGACAAGTACAACGACTACCACATGGGCAACACGGGCGAGAACGTGGCGGTGAAGTACGGCATCACGCGCGAAGAGCAGGATGAGTACGCGCTCAACTCGCATCGCAAAGCTGTCGAGGCGATCAAGGCCGGCAAGTTCAGAGACGAGATCGTACCTGTGGAAATTCCGGCAAAGAAGAGGGGCGGCGCTCCGACGATGTTCACCACGGACGAGAGTCCGCGCGAAGACACGACCATCGAAGCGCTGCGAGCTCTGAAACCGGCATTCAAAAAAGATGGCACAGTAACGGCCGGCAACGCTCCGAGCACGAACGACGGCGCCGCTGCGGTGGTCGTGACCAGTGCGCGCAAGGCCGAGGAACTTGGCGCGAAGCCGATGGCCCGCATCGTCGCGCAGGCGACGAGCGGCGTGGCCCCGGAGTGGGTCATGATGGCCCCGGTGGATGCGGTCCGGCAGATATGGCAGAAAACCGGATGGAAGAACGGCGACGTTGATCTTTACGAGATTAACGAGGCGTTCTCCGTGGCTGCTGTTGGTGTCACACGCGAACTCGGGCTCGACCTCAGCCGTGTAAATGTGAACGGCGGCGCAGTCGCCCTTGGACATCCGATTGGTGCAAGCGGCTGCCGAATCATAGTTACGTTGCTCTACGAGATGAAGAAGCGTGGAGCGAAGCGTGGCATCGCGGCGCTTTGCCTGGGCGGCGGTAACGCGGTCGCAATGGCGTTAGAAAGCTTGTAAAAGGGTCGGCGCGATACCGTCGCTTGTTGTTGCTGATTTCAGTTACTCGGAGCCCCGGATTCCTTCGTCCGGCGCTCCGATATTTGAAACTATGATGTCGAAGAAACTCCATCGCTACCCAGCCGATGGGATGAAGCTATGTCATTCTTTTTCAGACACTCGCGCCATCTGCTAGTTGTTCTTCCCCTGCTAATTGTTCTTCACCTGCGGGCCGCAGATTGAACCAGTCAATCCGAACCTTAGCCCAATCCTGGACTAGAAGGCCGTTCGACTCGAAGAATTCACGAATCTGGGAAGGCGACCAGCGGACGATCTGCTCAAGGATTGGGACGAGCATTGCGAGGGCGTTTGAACTCAGAATTGTACGTTGCGCAACTCGCGTCACTTTTCGTGACTCGGAAACTGCGATCGTCAGCCCGTCGCATCCGTTCACGTGCAGCATGGCATGAAGATCGGAGCTTCCATCGCCGGCATAGATAACGTGATCTGGACCGATCTGCAGCTGTTCCTGCAACCAGTCAAGGCGCGCGACTTTGCCATAACCGGCGGTCGCATTGGAGATCGTCTCAATCTCGCCACTGGAGCTGTATTGGAATTCGGTTCCGAAGATGTGATCTCTCGGCACCATGCCTTCAAGCGCTGATTGCACGATCTCGACCGGCGCAGCCGAGAGCACGAAGAACTTGAACCGGTATCCGTCGATCCCGGTCTCCAGGAGCTTGTAAAGCAGTTCGATGTTCTGCTTCAGAGGTACGCGCTTTCCGACCTCAATGAGATGTTCGCGCCGTACGCGGCTGCGGAATTGCGGATCGTGCAGGAGTAGATAGGCCAGCTCGGCGCCCTGTTGAACGAGACGCAGCTTTGCCATCCCGGTAGCTTTGCGCTTGAACTCCTCGGCGGGAATGTCGAGCAATTCGCTCAGAACATAACCAGAGTCGTTGAAGCTGAGCGTCTGGTCGAAGTCGCTTGCGAACAGGTATGTCTTTACATGCTTCTCCATGTAAATCAGATTACCAAGCAGCGCAAAAGACTGACAAAAATTCCTCAACAGACTGAAGGATGCGGCGATACGCAAGAGCCGCGAACGTGATGGTAGAGGGCGCCGTCTTGAGTCAGGCAGTCCCTCAGCGGCTGAAACCGCCTTGCAACATTCAGCTCAATGCAGGCCTGAAGGCCTGCTCCACCCATTTGTTCTAGTTGCCGCCAATCTGAGCGGAGCTGATACATCAGCTTCGCTCTTCTTCAGGTAGCAATTCAAAAAGCAGACACGTCTTCAGCAAACAACTTCGTAGGGCCGCATCATCTCGTTGTCTTCATGTTCGAGGATGTGGCAGTGGATCAGGTACCGGAGTCTTTGGCCTGGCTGGGTTACAGCTCCCGCCGGCAGTTCGAACTTCGCGATGATACGTGTGACCGTGCCGGGATAGCTGAGAACGGTATCCTTCCACGCCGAGCGCTCGTTCGGTGCAGGCGCCTTTGCGGGGCCGGTATAAACAATTTTGCCCGTTTCGTCGTAGGTCTCCTCGTCGAAGGTGCGGCGGTCGAGAATCTGGAACTGAACCAGGTGCAGGTGGATGGGATGCGCATCTCCGGTGGTGTTGATGATCCGCCAGACCTCGGTAGATCCGAGCGCTGGCAGCTTGTCCGGTTCCATGTCGAAATACTTGACGTCCAGAAGACCTTCGAGCGGAGCGTCGGCCTCTTCGTCGATGATCTCGGATATGACGACATCGCGAACGTTGGCTCCCGTTGGGTCGAGCAGTGGCACGTTGGGTAGCAAGAGGTTCTGCGGCGGCGTGGTCGCGTCCGGCGAAGACAGCGAAGTGACACGGAACTGCATGATTTGCGGCAGGCGAGTGTCTGTTCCATCGGGGAAAGGCGAGCGCGCGTTGTTTGCCAGATTGATGGAGGTTCCGGGCGCGAGGCCGCTGAAGTCCACGATCACATCGCAACGCTCGGCCGGCCCCATGAGAAGCCGCGGCATCGCGACCGCCCTGGGCAGAAGGCCACCATCGGTGCCGATCTGCCAGAACGGCAGGCCCTTGTCGAGCGCGAGGTGATAAAAACGCGCGTTGGAACCGTTGAGCATGCGGAAGCGATAGCGGCGCGGTTCCACTTCGAGGTACGGCCACACTTTGCCATTCACCAGCGCAGTGTCGCCAAAGAATTCAGGAATCCAGACCGGGTGCGCACTAGTGAGTCCTTCGCCGGAATAGAAAAGCGAGCCGTCGGCGTTGAAGTTGCGGTCTTGTATGACCAGAGGAATCTCGTACTGACCGCGAGGAAGGTTGAGCGCGTCTTCCACCGAGTCTCGCACGAGGAAGAAGCCAGCAAGCCCGGCGTGGACGTTGAGTCGAGTGATTCCGAGCGCGTGGTCGTGATACCAGAGTGTCGTTGCAGGTTGATCGTTGGGGTAGAGGAACGTGTCGCTGTAATAGTTCGGGCCGTGTTCTCCGGCAGAAGTAGACCACGCGAGTGGATAGCCATCGTCCTCGGGCATTACCTTTCCGCCATGCAAGTGAACGACGGCGCGTACGTCAGGCTGGTCGTAACCAGCTCCGTGGATTGTGTGGTCGATCGGAAGCAGGTGCGCGCTCGGCAGATTCTTCTGCCACTGCACGGCGATGGGCAGGCCGCGGTGCACCTCGATAGTGGGGCCGGGATATTGACCTGCATAGCCCCACACGCGAGTCGGCGGCAGGTCGCGATGTAACTGCTGCGCGAACTCGGACATGGAGACGCGGTAGGTGGCAGCGCCACCGGCCGTTCCAGTCACTGGAGTCATGACAGCGGGACGCGGCAGGACATCAACGAAGCGCGCGAGTGTGGGCGAGGTGCGACGCGCGGCAAAGAGTTGTGGCACAGGGATACGTGGGGCGAGTAGGGCTCCCGCACCGGTTAATGCGGACACCTTGAGAAAGTGACGACGGGTGGACATGGGCAGACACTCCTGGAGGAATGCGTGACAGCGGGCAGCAGGGGACAGAGACGCGGTCGAGCATAGAAGCAGATGCGCACTGCGCGACTACGTGCCAACGATGGATAGCGGGTATGGGTCGTGGGAGCACAAGCGCCTCCGGACCAAGGTTGCATTCAGGATATTGAGATTCAGAGTCACCGATGTAGTCGCGCGTCACGCACTGCTGTGACCACCGGCACTTCAGAGTTGATCAAGCCTTTGATAGGGATAACCCTTTGTGTCCGGGGACCCATGCTCTTCAAAACTCTTAGTGCGGCCGTGTACGGGATTGACGCGAACATCATCGACGTCGAGGTTGATGTCTCCGGCGTAAAGCTCAATGAAGACCATTTCACTACGGTGGGCCTACCGGATGCGGCGGTGCGCGAAAGCCGGGAACGCATTCGAGCGGCGCTGAAGAACTGCGGCTATGACATTCCTCCAACGCACATCACCATCAACCTGGCTCCCGCAGACCTGAAAAAAGAGGGGTCAGGTTTCGATCTGCCGATGGCGCTCGGCATCCTTGGCGCTTACGGCGCGCTGAACAAGCGCGAACTGGAAGACTACGTCATGGTCGGCGAACTCTCGCTGGACGGCAGCCTGCGTCCTGTGCGCGGCACTCTGCCGGTGGCGATCGCCGCGCGTGCGAAGCAGATCAAGAACCTGCTGGTGCCGGAAGTGAATGCGCGTGAGGCGGCGATGGTGAGCGGCGTCAATGTCTATCCCGTGCGTTCGCTGATTGAAGTGGTTCACCTGTTGAATACCGGCAATGGGACTAAGCCAATCGAGGTGGACACAACTGCGCTGCTGAATTCATGCGAGCAGCTCTCCGTGGATTTCAAAGATGTTCGCGGTCAGCACACGGCGAAGCGAGCTATGGAAGTGGCGTGCGCAGGCGGACACAACATCCTGATGATCGGGCCTCCTGGCGGAGGCAAAACGATGTTGGCCAAGCGGATGCCAACCATCATGCCGCCCCTTAGTTTTGAAGAGGCGCTGGAGACGACGAAGATCCATTCCGTCGCCGGCGTGCTGGATGCGCGTGCCGGATTGGTGAGCGTGCGTCCATTCCGTTCGCCGCACCACACCATCAGCGACGCGGGACTGATCGGCGGAGGCGTGATTCCACGGCCCGGTGAAGTATCGCTCGCGCATCACGGAGTGCTGTTCCTCGACGAACTACCGGAGTTTCCGCGCAATGTCCTGGAAGTGATGCGGCAGCCTCTGGAAGACGGCCTGGTAACAATTGCAAGGGCGGCAATGTCGATGACCTTCCCGGCGCGCTTCATGCTGGCGGCGGCAATGAATCCGTGTCCGTGCGGATATTTCAACGACCGCACCAGGGAGTGCCACTGCACTCCGCCGATGATCCAGCGTTACGTTTCGAAAATATCCGGGCCGCTGCTCGACCGCATAGACATCCACATCGACGTGGCTGCCGTGAACTACAAGGAACTGCGCGGAGGCGGACCGCAGCCGGAGTCGTCGGCCTCTGTTCGCGAGAGAGTGATCCGGGCGCGCGAAACTCAGCTAGCGCGTTTCAAGGCCGCCGGGGAGCGCACGTTTGCAAATGCGCAGATGGGTTCCCGGCAGATACGGCAGTTCTGCGAGTTAAGCGCCGATTGCGAGCGTCTGCTGGAACGCGCCATGACCCAGCAGGGACTCAGCGCACGTGCTCATGATCGCATTCTCAAAGTTGCGCGCACGGTTGCCGATCTGGAAAGCGCTCCGCAGATCGAGAGCAAGCACATAGCCGAAGCTATTCAGTACAGGACGTTGGACAGAACATACTGGGCCTAGCGGACTGGAACCGAGAAGATTTTCGCACGTCGGCCGTAACGTTGAGCCGTGGTGGCCGAAGCTTTGAGACGTGGCACATAAGTGCTTGTACTGATGGAAGTTAACTTGCGATGCGAAAATTCTTGACCTGTGGGTACATTGGCCTTACCTTAAACGGGTAGTTGCCGGAGCGGCAAGCTCCGGGTAGTCTCCAACGACAGATCTCGCACCCTCCTGCTGGGCAGGCTCTAACGCTTACACTTAGGGGAAATCCCAAAAATAAGGTTGAGCGAGGCGATATGGTCTTCGCACGTACTGCGGAGGCGGTTGTTGTCCGGTAGGTATTTGGGCGAAGTTGTCGGCGGCAGGGGAAAGAGCAACTTAGGGGCGGTTCGTGGCATCCAATGAGGGACTGGAGATGCTACAAGCCTCGCAGGACAGCGACCCTCTTTTCAACTGCAATAAGGTTTTCCGGACCCTTGCAGGTCTGAGTAAAGTCCGAGCCGACTCCCGGCTGGCGCGTTTCGCGCCGCGGACTCAGTAGAAATTCTCGGAAATTAGGAGAACGAGATGCGGTCAGATAAGGTTTTTGAAGCTTTACATACTCTGCAGAACCGTTATATGCTCTGCCAGCTTGCATCCAAAGCAACTCGGAAGTTCCACAAGCCGAACACCCGGATTCAGGACACGACGAATGATGTGTTCTCCCGGATCGCCGGCACGGAGCGGCAGAGAGTGATGTCTGAACCGGAGCACGCCAACGAGGCGCAGCGCCGGGCAGCCTAGCCCTTGTAAGCGGCACACGACTGTGCCGGATCGAATTCGACGGAGCGCTAGCCGGTGGCATGAGCCACCAGCAGCGTACCGGCGGACCGATCAAGCGGGACGCCCTCGCCGCGCGCCATCCGAGCCGCAGCGGCACTGAGCTCTTCCGACCTTCCCTTTCTTAATACTCCCGTAGGTGAACATGACGATCGCTGAACTGAAAGAAAAGAACATCACCGAGCTAACCCGTATAGCTCGTTCCCTGGATCTGCCTGGCGCCAGTGGCCTGCGCAAGCAGGACCTTATCTTCAAAATTCTGCAAGCGCAGAGCGAGAAGGAAGGGCACATATTTGCCGAAGGTGTGCTGGAGATCCTGCCGGACGGCTATGGGTTCCTTCGCTCGCCTGATTACAACTACCTGCCTGGGCCCGATGACATCTACGTCTCGCCCTCACAAATCCGCAAGTTCGACCTGAAAACGGGAGACACGATCAGTGGGCAGGTACGCCCCCCACACGAGGGCGAAAAGTATTTCGCGCTGGTGAAGATCGAGGCGGTCAACTTTGAGTCTCCAGAAGAGGCTCGCAACAAGATTCTGTTCGACAACCTGACGCCGCTGTATCCGCAAGAGCGGATCAAGCTTGAGACGGTTCGCGAGAACATCAGCTCGCGCGTCATGGATCTGCTGACGCCGATCGGTAAAGGGCAGCGCGGATTGATCGTAGCTCCGCCCCGTACCGGTAAGACCATGCTGTTGCAATCGCTGGCAAACTCCATCACTACGAACCACCCGGAAGTCGTGCTCATCGTGCTGCTGATCGATGAACGCCCGGAAGAAGTGACGGACATGCAGCGGTCGGTGAAGGGCGAAGTCATCAGCTCGACCTTCGACGAACCGGCTGCGCGCCACGTACAGGTGGCCGAGATGGTGATCGAAAAGGCGAAGCGCCTGGTGGAGCACAAGCGCGACGTGGTAATCCTGCTGGATTCCATCACGCGCCTGGCTCGCGCCTACAACACAATCGTTCCGCCTTCGGGCAAGGTGCTGTCAGGCGGAGTGGACTCGAATGCGTTGCAGCGTCCGAAGCGCTTCTTCGGCGCGGCGCGCAATATCGAGGAAGGCGGCTCGCTGACGATTATTGCCACGGCGCTGATCGAAACCGGTTCGCGCATGGATGACGTGATCTTTGAAGAATTCAAGGGCACGGGCAACATGGAAATCATCCTCGACCGCAAACTGGTGGATAAGCGCACGTTCCCGGCGATCGACATCCAGCGCTCCGGCACCCGTAAGGAAGAACTGCTGATTCCGAAGGAAGACCTGGCGCGCATCTGGGTATTGCGCAAGGTGCTGAATCCTCTTTCGCCGGTTGAAGCGATGGAATTGCTCATCGACAAGCTGAGCAAAACGCGCGCGAATGCCGACTTCCTTCAGAACATGAGTTCGATATAGCGGTTCTGTCACAACTCTTCTGTTTGATTGCAACGGCCGGAGCTAACGCTTCGGCCGTTTTCGTTTGCCCAACGCTGGGGCGAGTGCAGGATTGCGAACGCCGCTATGTCGCGTCGATCCAGCTTTAAATCGATTGACGCGCTCGACGTGGCTTCGTATTCTGCCGAGAGCGATTTCTGTCAGGGAGTGCAGATGCGCAACCGTTGCACCAGATGGCTAAGTGTGATGATGATTGCAGTGCTTCCCGCCTCCATCGTGCTGGCAGATACGAATGCCGCAATGCTCTATGCGACCGGACACGCCACATTGAACGGTGCAGGCGTGGCGCGTTCGAGTGCCGTATTCGTGGGCGACAAGATTCAAACTGCCGAGAACTCGGCCGCAACCATCCATGCGAACGGCTCGACTGTTCTGGTCGCTGCAAAGTCGTCGGTACAGTTCAGCGGAAACGCCATTCAAATCGATAATGGCGGCGCGGTCATCACCACTACAAAGGCCATGCAAGCTCGCGTGGATGGCCTCACCATCACTCCGAAGCAGCGTTCCGCTCAGTTTGAGATCTCCGAAACTCAGGGCAAAGTCGTGATCGTCTCCAGGGCCGGAGCGCTGGCCATCACGAGCGCTACCGGCACTACCTACCTTGATGCCGGTGCGGCAACCAGCGTTGATACCGACGCGAAGAACAATCAGCAGAAGAATGACAAGATTGCAACCGTTTCTGGGATGAGCACGGGGATGGCGGCTGGCATCGCTCTCGTGACCGCCGGAGCAGCAGCAGCGGCGGCATGGCTCACTACTGGCCAGCCGAACCCAACCAGCCCGTCGCATCCGTAATTTCTGTTTAGAGAGAAATCGAGGACATCCCAGATCACGACAAGGCTACTAGCCCATCACTTTGACGCGCTTGTCACGCTGACGATGATCGTCCTCTTTGTCTTTGCAGGCGCGGCTCTAAACGGTTACCCTTAGCCCCCGATGGCTACTCAAGACGAGTTACAGCAGATTCGTAGCTTGCTGGCCGAACTGACGCGACGCGTCTATCGGCTGGAGCAGATGTCAGGCGTTCCCCACGAAGCTCCGGAACAGCGCGCCGGTGCGGAGCCTATTCCTGAGATCATTACGCCGCCGATGCAGGCTGCACCGCCTCCGCCACTTACTCCGCCACCCACTCTGCCACTTTCTACGCCAGCAGACGTGCCGGGCCGTGCGGGCTTGCGCGCCACCATGGAAGCTCGCGAGGAGACGTCGCTTGAGAGCCGCATAGGCTCGCAGTGGCTGAATCGCATCGGCATCGTTGCCGTGCTCGTGGGCGTCTCCTACTTCCTCAAGTTCGCTTTCGACAATGAGTGGATAGGGCCGGCAGGCCGGGTCGCCATCGGACTTCTCTCCGGTATAGGCGTGGTGCTGTGGAGCGAACGCTTCCGGCTGCGCGGCTTCCAAGTCTTCTCCTACTCGCTGAAGGCCGTCGGCGTGGGAGCGATGTATCTGTCGCTGTGGGCGGCGTTCCATTTGTATTCGCTCATGCCCGCCCCGCTTGCATTCGCGGCGATGGCGCTGGTGACTGCCGCAACAGCGGCAATGGCGTTTACGCAGAATGCCGAGGTGCTGGCTGCCTTCGCGCTCATCGGCGGTTTTCTTACGCCGGTACTGGTCTCCACGGGACAGAACCGCGAAGCTGCGCTCTTTGCCTATGTCGCGCTGCTGGATCTTGCGACGTTGGTCCTGGTGCGTCTGAGGCCATGGCATCGGCTGCTCTCGGGCGCGTTCGCCGGGACACTGTTGCTCTACGTTGGCTGGTATGCCGCGTTCTATACCAGCGCGCAGATGGCGATGACGCTGCTCTTCGCGACTGTGTTCTTCGTCATCTTTGCGGTGTCGGCCGTGGTGTCGCATGTAGAGCCGCGACCGGACGCGCCGTACGGTTCGCGAACGCTTGTGATTGTGGCGTTGCTGAACGCAGCGGTTTACTTTTTCCAGGTCTACGTGATGCTCGATGCGCGCCAGGAGTGGCGAGACTGGACCGCCTGGGTCGCCGTTGCATTGGCCGCCGTGTATCTGGCCCTCGCTCGTGCTGTGCCGCGTGTATCGTTGGATTCGAAATTACCGGGAGCGCGATTGATGCCGCTCCTTCACATCGGGATCGCCGTAGGCTTTCTGACCGTTGCGATTCCGCTGAAGCTTGAGGCGCACTGGATCACGCTTGGATGGTTGGTGGAGTCCGCAGTGCTCTTCTGGATTGGCCATCGCACGCGAACCGGTTTCATCAAGCTGTTCGCTGTTGCGGCGTTCGCGCTCGGTGCGGCAAAGCTGGTTGCGGTCGATTCCGATCAACGCGTCCAGATGCTCTTCCTGAACCATCGCTTCCTGACGTACATGGTCGCAATCGCGGCGCTCGGATTCATCGTGTGGCTGCAGCGGGAACATGCAGAAGACGAGCGGGTGCGGACGGTGATGGCGGCTGGAGTTGTGCTCATCAACGTATTCGCGCTGATCGCTCTGCACCTTGAGGTTAGCGATTATTTCCTGCGCCTGTTTACCGCCCAGGCAGGCTTGCGGCCGAATGTGAACTGGAATTCGACCGAACTGCGCCGGCTCAACATCGTTCGCGAATTCGCGTATTCGGCTGTCTGGATGTCGTATGGAGCCACGTTGATGTTTGTAGGCTTCTGGAAGCGTTCGTCGTTCCTGCGTTGGCAGGCGATTGTGCTGATCGGAGTGACGGTGCTGAAGGTGTTTATTTATGACGTCTCGGCGCTGGAGCGCGGCTATCGGATCGCGAGTTTCATCGCGCTCGGCGTCATCCTGCTGGCTATCTCGTTCCTGTACCAGCGCCACATCCTGCGTCTACAGAGCATGAGGCGGGAATCGGCTGGCGGTGGCGCGCGATGAGACGAACTGCAGGATGGGCTGCGATGGTCATCGCGTGCGTCGTTGTTGCCATGGCAGCGAGCGAAGCCCGGCGGGAGTACTTCGAATGGCGTCGCGATGTCCGCGTGGCTCACGCGGACCGGCAGAACTATTTAGCCATCGACGCCGATATCTGGGAACGCACGCGCCGCGATCTCGGCGATCTTCGCCTCTACGCTCAAGACGGCAGCGAGGTGCCGTACGCGCTTGAAGTCGAGAATGGTCGCCGCTCCCAGCAGCACGCGCCCGTCCGTGTGCTCGATCTCGGCGCGGTAGGGGCGACGACGGAGTTCAAGCTGGAGATATGGGGACCGGAGTCGAAGACCGCACCGGTCGAGTACGACACCGTGACGCTTGACCTTGGCACGCGCAACTTCATCACGCGCGCGCTGGTTGAGGGCGAGGACGATCCGAACGCGCTGGCGTGGACTCGCCTGGGTTCAGGAACAATCTTCGACTTCAAGCGCGAGGACCTTGGCTCGAACTTCAGCATCAACTTACCGGCACCGGCGCGCTTCCGTTATCTGCGCGTTAGGATTCCGGGACGAGTAGCGCCCGACGATGTGAACGGCGCAACCGTCGCCACGACAGAGGAGACGAAAGCCGCCTGGACGCCGCTCCGGGCAAACGTGCAGACGGCCACAGAGGGCAAAGACTCGGTCATAACCTGGGCCGCAGGGAGCATGCCCGTGGAGAGCGTGCAATTCGCGATCGCAGGGCAGGACAATTTCCGGCGCTCGGTCGAATTGCAGGATGCTGATGGACACGTTCTCGCGACGGGAGAAATCGCACGCGTGCACCTGACGCGCGAGGGAAAACCGGCAGACCGCGAGCAGCTTGTGCTCGACTTGCACGGTCCGCAGTACTCGTCGAAATTCAAGCTCCTCGTTCATAACGGCGATGACCGCCCGCTCGCAATCCAACGCGTCGTACCAATGGCTTATGAACGCCGGTTGTATTTCTATCCGACGGGGAAGACCGAGTTCGCTCTCTGCTACGGTGATAAGGAACTCGAGCGGCCAACCTACGACCTGGCGAACTGGTTCCGTCGCGATCCGGAGATGCAGAAGGCCGAGCTTGCTGCGCCGCAGAACAATCCTGACTTCAAGGGACGACCTGACTCTCGTCCGTGGACGGATCGCCACGCCTGGGTATTGTGGGCGGCGCTGATCGCCGCCGTGGTGGGATTGGGCGCAGTGGCTCTCAGCGGAATGAGGAAGAGCAGTGGATAGTGACCAGTTTGTGCGTTCGGCCGCATAGGAAACACAAGGTGTCTCCGCTCCGCGCCTTCGGCGCTCCGGTCGACATGACGCTCTAGTTTGTCAGCAATCTGACTCCCTCTCGCGAGGGGCTCTTTCAATACAGGCACAGGCACCGGCAACTGACTACTGACTACTGACTACTGGCAACCGCTCTACCGCAGGCTGTCTTCCACTTCGCTAAGCCAGTCGGGACGCTTCAGGATTTCGCGAGGCTTCGGGCCGTCGGCCGGGCCGACGATTCCGTCCTGCTCCATTAGGTCGATAAGATGGGCGGCGCGTCCGTAGCCCACACGCAGTCGTCTCTGTATGAGCGACGTTGAGGCCTTGCCGAACTCAAGCACCAGCCGCACGGCATCCTGGTAGAGTTCGTCGTTGTCGCCGTTACCCTCGGAGCCGCCCTCACCGCCCGTCCCAATGCTGTTGCCTTCTTCCCTGGGCGCCTGCAGGAACTTATCGTCATACTCGGCGGTGGACTGTTCCTTCCAGAACTCGACGGTGGCAGCGATTTCCTTTTCGGTCACGAACGGAGCGTGTACGCGGTGAACACGTGCGGAACCGGATGGCAGATACAGCATGTCTCCGCGTCCCAGCAACGCTTCTGCGCCATTCGCGTCGAGGATCGTCCGCGAATCGATTTTGGTGGCGACACGGAACGACATGCGAGCAGGGAAGTTCGCCTTGATTAGGCCGGTGATCACATCCACCGACGGGCGCTGCGTTGCGAGCACGAGGTGTATGCCGATGGCGCGCGCCATCTGTGCCAGGCGCGTAATCGATTCTTCAACATTGCTGCCGTCCAGCATCATGAGGTCGGCAAGCTCGTCGATGATGATGACGATGTACGGAATCGGTTTCTCTTCAGTGCCATCCTCAAAAAGGCTAGGCGTTGAGTTCCCTTCGAAAAGCTTGTTGTACTGGTCGATGTTGCGGACGCCCTTTTCCGCGAGCAGCTTGAGGCGGCGCTCCATCTCTCGCACGGCGTTGCGAAGCGCGTTCGAGGCCAGCTTCGGCTCCGTGATGATAGGCGTGTAAAGGTGCGGCACGCCTTCATAGTTCCCCAATTCAAGGCGCTTGGGATCGACCAGGATGAGGCGAACCTGGTCCGGCGTGGCCTTGTACAGCACAGACATGATGAACGCATTGATCGCCACCGACTTGCCGCTGCCAGTCGATCCGGCGATGAGCAGGTGCGGCATCGTGTTTAGTTCGGCGGTGACGATGCGGCCGTTGATGTCCTTGCCAAGTGAAAAAGTTACCTTTGACTTCGAATGCGAGAACTCGTCGGCCTCAACCACTTCTCGCAGCCAAATGGTTTCGCGATTCACATTCGGAACCTGGATACCGACCGTGGACTTGCCGGCCATGCGCTCGATCAGGATGCTCTCGGCTTTCAGCGCCAGGCAGAGATCGTCTTGCAGCCCAGTGACACGCGAGTACTTAATACCAGCTTCCGGCTTGAACTCGAAGGTTGTGACAACGGGGCCGGGATTGATTTGCGTGACCTGCCCGTGAACCTCGAATTCAGCGCACTTTTCGACGAGGACCTGTGCGACGCGCTTCAGTTCCTCTTCGTCATATTCGCTGCGCGCGTCCGGACGGCGCAATAGAGAGCTGGAGGGTAGCTTCCATCCGCCCTGCATCTTTGCCGTCGTGGTCTTGCGGCGAGCATCCTCATCGGCCCGCGAAGTGACTTCGATCGCGTCCACACCGGCTTCAACCGGCGGCGCAGCTTTCGGCGCGGGCGGTTCGGGTACAACCGGCAGTTCCTCTTCCAACATGCGTTCTATGCCGGACTTCGCCTGGATTGGCTGGACGGTCGCGGGCACGTTCTGGGCAGCGCCGCGCTTTCCGCCCGGGACAAGTTGAGCGGTAACGACGGGCTTCTGCTGACGACGTTTTTCAAGTTCCTTCTGGGCGCGAACCTTGGCGCGTGCAGCGCGCCAATCTTCAAAACGGTCCCACGCCGTAAAGGCGAAAGCGAAGCGAGTCTGGAACCAGAGTTGGAGCGCGCCGAAACTGAAAGCCGTGGACAGATACAGCGCCACGGCGATGGCTGTAACGCAGACGATGTACGCGCCAGTGACGTTGAGGTAGTGAATGAGGGCGTCGCCAACGATGCGCCCGAGCAATCCTTCGGCGGGTGCGGCATGCATCCAGCGCCAATGCCATGGCAACAGCGCGAGCAGGGCGGAGAAGAAGATGAGCAGCGAAATTGCGCCGAGCGTCTTCGCGCCGGGTGAGTCCACCTTCCGTGAACGGAACCAGCGCAAGCCAATCAGGCAGACGAAAACAGGCATCAGGAAAACGGCTACGCCGCCAAACTGCAGCAGCAGATCGCTGAGGTTCGCTCCGATCATGCCAATCCAATTGTGCGCTGGGCGGGAATCTCCATGGTTGGCGGCGGTGTTGAGCGAGGGATCGAGCGGCGAATAGGACGCTAAGGCAAGGAGAAGGAGGACCGCGGCGACCAGCATCAAAAAGCCGATCAGCTCATTCAGTCGCTTGTTGCTCGTCGGGGTGAACAGGCGCGAAAAGAACTTCATAGATACAGATGGCATACGGAACCGTGGAACGCCGACGGGCAAGACACGTCTGCGCCGCGGCGAAAGCCGTGTTCCTGTACTGCCCGAAGTCGCACCAGAGCGAGTTAGATTATGCCAGAAACGTCGGCAATAAAGGAGAAAAGAAGGCGAAAACATTGGCTTGGAAGATGCCGGGGAATCGGGAGTTAGATTGGGGCAGTTAGGAATGGTCGGGTGAGGGTTTGTCTTTGAAGGGGCACGGCTTCAGCCGTGCCATTACGAGATGAAGACAAGCGGCTTTTAGCCGCTGAGGTAAGCGCCTTGCTAACGGCATCGAAGTCGAAACAGCAAAATTACCTCAGCGCCCAGAACAGCACGCCTACGCCCAGGATGATGCGATAAACGGCGAATGGTACGAATCCTCTCGAACGCACCCACTGCATGAACCACGCGACTACGCCGTATGCAACGATGAAGGAGACGACTGCGCCGATGGCGAGCGTGACCCAGCCTTCAGGAGTCATGTGTACAGAGCCGAGTGCGCTGGGGTCTGAGCCGTGGTGGCGCAGGGATTTCAGCAGATCGTACCCAGTAGCCGCGGCCATGGTCGGGATCGAAAGAAAGAACGAGAACTCGAGGGCCGACGTGCGCGACATTCCGGAGAGTTGTCCGGCGGCGATAGTGGCCATGGAGCGCGAGGTGCCGGGGAATACGGCGGAGAGCGTCTGGCAGAGCCCAATCCACACTGCCTGTCCGAGGGACATCTCTTCCATGTGCTCGGTCGGGCGCGCGGAGAACGTACCGTTCGTATAGAGAGCGTCAACAACCCACATCACGATTCCGCCAACGATAAGGGACGACGCGATGATGAACAAACTCTCAAGATGCTTGCCGATGACCTTCGTAAGCAGGAACGCCGGGACTGCGGTGAAGACGAAGGCGATGATCGTCAGCGTCAGCGGGTGGGTTAGCGCGGTCCGGTCGCCGCGTTCTCCGCGGGGGAATGTCGACAGGAATCGGCTTATGCGCTCACGGAAGTAGATCGGCAGACAGAGAATGGCGCCCAATTGGATCACGATTGAGAACATCTTCCAGTAGCCGTCTGAAAGATCGACGCCCAGCAACGCTTCCGCAATCCGTAGATGCGCCGTCGAACTGACGGGAAGGAATTCGGTAAGGCCTTCGATGATTCCAAGCAGGACAGCCAATAGATAGTGGTTCAACGATGCTCCAGCTGTATGTAGGTGAGAAGGAACATTGTACGGCAGCAAGCCTGGACTTGGCCCGTCCATCGTCACGCTTGCCTAAGTCAGTCGATATTGTTGCCGAAGGTCGGGATGTTGTTTTCGACCATGTAAGCGAGCCTGCGCGCGCGTGCGGCCCAATCAGAACTTACGTTGGGAACCTGGGCGACGCGTTGAGCGGTGGCGATGGCCCGCTCCTCAGCGGACTTGATCTTGGACGCCTGACCCTCCATGCCATACAACTGCACGAGAGCGCCATAACGAAAAGCCGCGTTGTAGAGCGCCTCCGGCACTGCTGGCGAAGTCGGGTGATCCTTCACATAGTCTTCGTAAACGCTGGCTTCTTTTTCGGGACACTTCGACTGCGCCTGCCAGTCTCCGCAGAGCTTGTTATCGATGAGGTGGAAGGCTGCCAGGTCGGCCCACTTGGTCCGCGGGAACTTCTTCATGACCTGCTTCATCGCGTCTTCTTCGATCGGAATGCGATCACCGGGATCGCGCTTGCGCGCCGAAGAGCGCGAGCTTCTCTCGTCCTTGTCGAGTTGCCAGCGGATGTCGGCGGCGCGATACAGGGCTTCGCCGGCAATAGCGGAGTTGGGGAAGTATTCAGCCGTGCGCGCGTACAGCCGCATGGCATCCTGCGCGGCGTTCTTGCGTCCACCGCGGCGGCTTGCTTCGTTCTCGCTGTCAACCGCTTCGCCGTAGAGCAACGAATCACCATTGGGCGTGGTGGCCGTGATCATGCCCTTGTCTTGTATCCAGCCGGAGATGTCGCGGTCGGCTCCGAATGTCTGGCTAATGGTGGCGAGCACGTGTACCCAGCCCTTGGGACGCTCCAGCACCACTACTTCGCGCCCGCGGGCAACGTTTGCGAGCTTCTCACTCGTCGTGTTCGGTGCGAGGTACAGGATGGCTTCGCGCATCATCACACCGCGTTCGGCGGCGAAGCTGGAGATGGCGGCAAGAACGACAAAAGCGATGAGGCGGAGAGATAGTTTCAAAGCAATTCTCCTGCTTCGAATTCTAAATCAGAGAGCAATCTGACACGAGCGGGCATCTTGCGGGGCAGCACCATTGCGCCGAAAAGGTCGGCCATCGGCTGCGCCTATTGAGTATCGGACAGCACATGCGCGAGCAGCTTGGGTTCCAAATTGCCGCCACTGACGATTGCTACGACCTTGCCGTGAGCAGGCAGTTGGTCTGAGTGGAACAGCCAGGCCGCGAACGTAACGGCACCGCTGGGCTCGGGTATGAGGCGCGCACTGGTCACCATGGCGCGCATGGCGTCCGTGATCTCGTGCTCTGTCACGCTAACAATGTCATCGACAAAAGCCTGTATGTGCTCAAAGTTTAGCGGGCCGACACTCTGCGTGCGGAGTCCATCGGCCAAGGTGCTGGAGGCACGTTCGGCGGAAATCTGCACGATCTCTCCCGCGTGCAAACTCTGCTGCGCATCGTTCGCCAGGTCGGGCTCCACTCCGACGACCTTCGCTTTGGAGCCGCTCAGCTTGATTGCCGCCGAGATGCCGCTGATAAGGCCGCCGCCGCCAATGGGCGCTAGGACGAGGTCGGCATCGGCCATGTCTTCCAGAATCTCAAGGCCAATCGTACCCTGTCCGGCAATGATCTGCGGATCGTTGTAAGGCGGAATGATGACATATCCATGCTCACGCGCGAGATCCTCGGCTTTCTGCTGGCGCTCGCTTGAAGCGGTACCCACGGTTACGATCTCCGCCCCGAGAGCGGCGGTGGATTGCATCTTGATTTTGGGAGCGTTGCGGGGCATCACGATGACCGACCTGGCGCCGAGCGCTCGCGCAGCATAGGCGACGCCCTGCGCGTGGTTTCCGCTGGAGTAGGAGATCACGCCTCGCCGGCGCTCCTCGTCGGACAGGGAAGCGATCTTGTTATAGGCACCGCGGAGTTTGAAGCTGCCAATCGGCTGGAAGCTCTCAGGCTTCAGGTAGAGTTGCTGCGGGGTCGCCTGCACGTTCGGCATCGAGGACTGCCCGGCCGTGGTGGGGAAGTAGCGAACGAGGGGCGTGCGGACGGCTACTCCGCGTATGCGTTGTTGCGCCAGCCTGATTTCTTCGAGGGGCACCATAGTCGATAGTAGATCGTATCGCTGTCTGTTCGTGAACAATAGCAGAAGGCGTTGGCACTTGTATGTGTCTCGTCGCGTTAGGCGCGTCTTCGGCTACTTCCAGCAAGGCGGAAACCCAGCGCACCAGCGCGAGCTTGTCGCGAAATCCAGGACCCTTGCCCAGATCGACGTGGCTGATTGCGGGGCTCACCAGCACAGCGCGAAGGCGCTCACCAGGAACTTCCCTGGCAATCCACTCGGTTTCAGTTGCCGGAATCACGGTATCGCCCGCTCCGTGCAACAGGAGCACGGGAACGGTGATCGCGGATAATCGGCCAGCCGGAGAGGCCGCTTGCATTTCTTGGCGGTGCTCGGGCAATGCGCGAAGCATTTCTGCTGAAAAGGCGTCTCGATGCTTGGCATACAGGTCAGCCATTCTCGCCCGGCCGGTTGGCGTGAGGCGGGATGCGGCGGCGCGCGATTCGTCAGTGCGTCCATGCAGCAGCAATCGCAGTGCCTGTCGCGCCACAGGCGCATCTTTTCGCGAAAAGAAGTTTTCCGTATGCGAATAGACGACCACGAGCGGCCCGTACTCGTGTGCGGGCAGAGAGTGGTCGACCCCGTCCGGTCCCTGCACGTGGTCGGTCGCGAAGAATCGCAGCACACGCTCCAAGTTATGGTGCGCGCCTATGGCAACCACATAGGCAACATGTGGCGCGCAGGTGGGATCTGCTGCGGCGATAAGAGCTAGACCACCGGCGAAGCTCAGGCCCATCAGTCCCACTCGCTCGGCGCCAAGCTGGGCAGAGAGTGTGCTGACGGCGGCATTGATGATTGGCTGCGAAGTGGCGTCAACCGTATAGTCGGCAATGGCCGGCAGTTCCGGCGTGTAAACCAGAGTGCCCTCTTCGGCAAGCGTTCGAGCCAGACTCACGAGTCGTGGTTCATCGATTCCGAGATGGTGAACGCCATGAAGGAGCACGAGTCCTGATGGATTCGGCAGGCCACGCGGAATGTAGAAGCGCGCTCGCACACTGCGGCCGGAGACATCCAGCGTCGTCGTCGTTTCATCGACCTCGTACATGCCGATGCTGGTAACGCCCGAAGTCATACCTGAATTCTGGATGTGGAGCAATAAGAAGGTGGCGCGCAGGTATTGTGAAGTGCCGAGGATGAGAACGACAAGAACGGTGGGGATTGCGAGGAGAGGTATATAAACGCGTCCCGCCCTGTTCCGGGCGGGAGCCGAAGATGCACGGCCAGTCATGCACGCCGTTTTATCCGAGTTCTGGCCGGATGTGAAGAAGATTAGTGGGTAGCGGAAAATCTTCTACTCACAAAAGAAGAGAAGGCACTCGGGTTTGGGTGCCTTCTTCCCTGATGTGTTACTCAAGCCCTAGACTTCCAAAATCACCGGCATGATCAGCGGCCTGCGCTGAGTCTGTTTGGAGATATAGCGCTTCAGGTCCTGACGGATCTTTTCCTTGATGACGCCGTAGTCGCCCATCTCTTCCTTGCTCGACTGTTCAAGCGTCCGCATGACCGTATGGCGAGCCGCGTCCAGGAAGCCGTTCTCCGCAGGAGCGCCTGCGAAACCACGCATCACGATCTCTGGCGAGCTTTCCACCGCTCCGGTTAGCTTATTAATGGCGATGATCGGCAGCACAAAGCCGTCCTCGCTCAGGTGCCGGCGATCCTTAATGACGAGGTCTTCCACGACGTCCGTCGCACTGGAAGAGCCCGAATCGATGCAGACGCGACCTACGTGAACCTGTCCGGCTTTGCGAGCGCCGAGTTCGTCGAACTCGAGCACGTCGCCGCTCTCGATCATCATCACGTTGCCGACAACGTTCTTCATCGACGCTGCCAGCTCTGCATGCAGCTTCAGTTGGCGATATTCACCATGGACGGGGATGAAGTAGCGCGGGCGCACCAGATTGATCAGGAGTTTGAGCTCTTCCTGGCTGGCGTGTCCGCTGACGTGCACAGGCGGCTTCGAGCCATCCTCGTAAATCACGTGCGCGTTCCGGCGGAAGAGGTGATCGACGACTCGGTAGATAGCCTTTTCATTGCCGGGGATGATGCGCGACGAGAGAACGACGGTATCGCCGGGCTCGATCTTCGCGTGCTTGTGGTTATCAACGGCAGCGCGCGACAGGGCTGACATGGGCTCGCCCTGGGTTCCGCTGATCATTACGAGAACCTTGTCGGGTGCGTAGTCCCTGATCTGGCCGGGATTGATGAAAAGTCCGTCGGGCGCGTCGATATAGCCAAGGTCCTGCGCGATCTCGGTCGACTCCGTCAACGACCGGCCGACGAGGGCCACCTTGCGGTTGTACTCGTTCGCGAGTTCCAGCGCGAGCGCAATGCGGTGGATCGATGAGGAGAAGCAGGAGATGAACAGGCGGCGCTTGGAGCGCGCGAATATCTCCTGGAACCTCGGTCGCACGGCGCGTTCGCTCGGCGTGTATCCGGGGCGCTCCACGTTGGTGGAGTCCTGGAACAAGGCCAGCACGCCTTCCTTGCCGTATTCGGCAAAGGTGTGCAGGTCGAAGGTCTTGTTATCCGTCGGCGTGGGGTCAACCTTGAAGTCGCCGGTGTGGATTATGACACCCAACGGCGTGTGAATGGCCAACGCTACGCAATCCACCAGGCTGTGCGTGACCTGTATGGGATTGATGGTGAACGGGCCAAGCTTGAACTTCTCGCCGGGACGTATCTCGTTCAGGATCGCGTCGTCGAGCAGACCGTGTTCTTCCAGTTTGCCTTCGACGTAGGCCAGCGTGAACTCTGTGCCGTAAACAGGCACGTTTAGCTCGCTGAGGATCCAGGGCAGAGCGCCGATGTGGTCTTCATGGCCGTGCGTTAGAACGATGCCGCGAACATGATTGCGGTTCTGAATGAGATAGGTTATGTCGGGAACAACAATGTCAACGCCGAGCAGTTCGCCTTCAGGGAACATGAGTCCGGCGTCGATGACGATGATGTCGTCGCCCCAACGAACGGCCATGCAGTTCATTCCGAACTCGCCAAGACCGCCCAGAGGCACTACTTGCAATTTACCTGTAGGCATAAACCTCGATGCTAGCACACACTCACAGTCGTGGAACGTTTAGAAGGGAGTGGACCACCTGGGGGCGCTGGCAGAACTATACTGTTGATGAGAAAGTTATGCCCGAAGCTGCTCAAAATTCGTCATGGCTGAGGCGTCGCGTGGAAGCGGCGCTGAAGGATGGCTTCGCGCACGCATATGAGAGCATCAAGGTCGATCCGGAGGAGTATCTCATGCACCTTCGGATGGCCCACAACTTACCCGTACAGACCTACGAGGGAATGTTCTCGGTTGGCATCGAGCAATTGGATGATGTGGCAGCCGATACCATCCGCGCCGGTATGAAGATGGCCGCCGCTGAAGGCGCAGGATTCGGCCTTGGAGGCCTGTTGACGCTGGTGCCGGATATGGGTGTCCTGTCCGCCATCACCATGCGAACGGTGCAGAAGCTCAGCCTGGTGTACGGATTCCAGTTCAATACAGACGATGAGATCGCCGAGCTATGGGTGGCGGCGGCCAGCGCGGCTGGAGTGGACATCAGTCGCGAATTGCTGGAGCGGGGCGTGGTGAACCGGTTCGTGCCGCGCGTGATTCAGAAGGTCGCGGTTTCGGCCAGCACGGAGGTCGTCGAGAAGTGGGCCGGCCGGGTCATTCCACTGGCCAGCTCCGCCATTGGCGCGGCACTGAATTATTATTTCGTCCGCTCGTGGGGAGAGCGAGCCGCCAGCCACTTCCGCGAGAAACATATCCGCCTCCGCGAAACAATGGCCTACCAACGCGCGACGATCTCGCAACTCCCCTCTGATTAAACGCCGGCTGCTTACTGCGTGAGCGCAGCCTCCACCACGGGTGAAGGTTGCTCCTTGCCGAACTCACCTTCCCAACGCGCAATCACAACGGTTGCCAGGCAGTTGCCGATAACGTTCACCGAAGTGCGCGCCATGTCCATCAATTCGTCGATGCCCAGGATGATGAAAATTGGTTCGATTGGCAGATTGAATGACGCTGCCGTGCCCAGCAGGATGACCAGCGTAGCGCGTGGCACACCGGCAACGCCTTTACTGGTCAGCATGAGCGTGAAGACCATGATCAACTGCTGTCCCCAGCTCATGTGGATTCCCGCCGCCTGCGCCACAAACACTGAAGCGAGCGACAGATACAACGTGCTGCCGTCCAGGTTGAAGCTGTACCCAGTCGGCATGACAAACGCCACGATCTGTCGCGGAACGCCGATGGCCTCCATGGACTCCATGGCGCGGGGCAGTGCGGCTTCAGAACTGGTAGTCGCAAACGCAATGGAAACCGGTTCGGCGATTGCCCGCAGGAACTTGCGGAGGGGAACACGCGCAATCAGCGCAACCGGCAACAGGACTCCAAGCAGGAAGACGATCAGTGCCACGTAGAGCGTCGCCAGCAACTTGAAGAGATTTACGAGCACTCCCAGGCCCATGTGCCCAACCGTGTACGCAATTGCGGCGCCAACGCCAACCGGCGCAAAGAGCATGACAATGTTCGTAAACTTGAACATCGTCTCGGACAGGCTCTCGCAAAACATGAGCATTGGGCGGCGGCGCTGCTCGCTCAGCATCGCAAGCGCAATCCCGAACAGAATGCTGAATACGACGACCTGGAGCACCTGGCCTTCGGCCACGGATTTCGCCACATTCTCGGGAAAGACGTGCAGGATGACGTCTGAGGCGGACTGCTTCACGGCTGTGAGTTGTTCGTGCTGCGCGCTGGCCGGAAGTTGTATGCCCACACCGGCCTTGCTGAGGTTGATGGCCGCGAGGCCGATAAACAGCGCGACCGTTGTGACGATCTCGAAGTAAATCAGCGCCTTCACACCCATTCGCCCGACCTGTTTCAGGTCAGAGTGGCCGGCGATCCCGACTACCAGTGTGGCGAAGATAAGCGGCGCGATGATCGTCTTGATCATGCGCAGGAATATCAGGCTCAGGACGCGAGCATTCAGGTGTCCGTCCTGTGCGACGACGGGGAAGTCGTGCCCAATTTCCGCGCCGACAACCATGGAAACCAGTATCCATGTAGTCAGCGAGCGCTTGTAGATCGCATAGACGATCAGCGATGCAATCGCAACCCAGCGCGCAGCGAACAGAACGCCGCCCGGAATCGAAATCAGGTAGTGATTTACTACTGTCAGGATTGCCGCGACGGTCAGGCTTGCGATTGTTATGAAAAGAGTTTTCGTCTTCATAAAAGTGTCGTAGGCATCGGTGTTCGGGCCGCGCGACACAACGGCCCTTTCGTACTAGCGCAGCAGGTCTTCCAACTCAACACCACGATTGGTCTTCTCGTCACGGTACTTGATGATGACGGGAGTGTACAGAGAGAGTCCCCACTCAGCGGCCTTGCCCTTGGTTACTGCTCGCGAACCAGCGACGACCACGGCGTTCTCCGGCACGATGAGCGGCTGATCGCCCGACGAGCGATATGTCTCGCCCTTCGCCACATCGAACAGCGGAGTCGAGCGCGTAAGTATCACTCCCGCTCCCAGCACTGCGCCGCGCCGCACCTGCGTTCCTTCGTAAACGCCGCAGTTCCCGCCAACGAGAACGTCGTCTTCGATGACCACCGGAGAGGCGTTGACCGGTTCAAGCACGCCGCCGATCTGCGCCGCAGCGCTCAGGTGCACGCGCTTGCCAATCTGGGCGCACGAACCGACAAGAGCGTGGGAATCCACCAGTGTGCCTTCGTCAACGTAAGCGCCGACGTTGATATACATGGGCGGCATACAGATCACGCCCGGCGCGACGTAGGCTCCTTCACGAACGGACGACCCGCCGGGGACGACGCGAACGCGGTCTTCGATCGTAAAATGGCGAGCCGGGAAAGTGTCCTTGTCGATGAACGATAGCCCGCAGCCTTCGTTTACGGGCGCCAGCATTCCAAGACGGAAGCCGAGCAGAATACCCTGCTTCACCCACACGTTCGTCTGCCAGGTGCCGCCGATCTTCTCGGCGGCACGAGCGTGTCCATGGGTCAGGGCATCGCGAAATTCACTGAAGATGGCGCGTGCGCCGTGCTCGTTGGCGGCCTCTACCCCTAACGCGAAGAGGCGTTCTATCTCGTATCTCAATTCAGGCATTGTGGTGGGAGTATATCGAATGCGCTCAGGCGAAACCATGAGAGATCGGCGCGACCGGTCCACGTTGCATCCAAGTAGCTCGATGGCGGAACTGGACCAACTGCTGGGGCGCACGCTCGTCATGGTTGCGCATCCGGATGATGAATGTATTGCGTGCGGAGCCTTGCTGCAACGCATTCGCGAGCCGGACGTAGTGTTTGCCACGGACGGCGCGCCGCGCGACCGCTACTTCTGGAAGAGCTATGGCTCGCGCGAAACTTACGCCGCATTGCGGGAACAGGAGGCCCGGCGCGCGCTTGCTCACGTTGGCGTACACCAGATGGAGTTTCTGGCCGACGCGCCCGAGTTGCGCGGAGTCCTGGTGGACCAGGAACTCTTTCGCGATCTGCCGGAGGCGTTCGGAAGATTCTCGGCCGTGATTGAGCGGGTGCGGCCCGACGCGCTGCTCACGCTGGCCTATGAGGGCGGACATCCGGATCACGACGCATGCAGCTTTCTCACGTCGCTACTGGCCCGCGACTATGACCTGCCTGCCTGGGAAGCGCCGCTTTACCACCGGGTAGAACTGGCGGGCAAAGAACATCGCCATCTCGGCACGCAGACTTTTATCGGGACGAGCGGTGGCGAGATTGATCTGCGGCTTACCCCAGGCGAACTTCGTCGCAAACGCGCCATGACCGCCGAGTACAAGACGCAAGGCGACTTCCTCCAGGTCTTTGACATTGCACGCGAGGTGTTTCGTCCGCAAATTGAGTACGACTACTCGAAGCCGCCGCACGAGGGACGCTTGAATTACGAGGCGTGGCAATGGCCGATGACCGGAGCCGACGTGTGCGCAAGCTTTGCGGATTTTCTGCGGGCCCACGGATTGCGCAGACGGCGGCACGCGTGAGTGCCAGTTCTGGATGCAACCTGAGCTGCCGTGATCGAGTCCAAGTTGCGCAGTAGCTGGCGCAGCAGGCGACCTAGATGAAACGCTCCGTTCTATATATCTCGTATCCCATGTTGCCCGTGAGCGACGCCAGTTGTGGCGGTGCCGAGCAGATGCTGTGGTCGCTGGAGCGCGAGATGAACGCTCGCGGCTGGCGAACGAGCGTTGCAGCGTGCGATGGTTCAAGCGTCAGCGGCGAACTCCTCGCGACCGGATACGCGCCGAAGCACCACGATGCATTTGAGGAGCGCGCGGCCGACCACGCCGGCAAGGTTATCAACTTCCTCTCCGGCGAAAACGGATTCGACCTTGTTCATGACAAGAGCGGCCACTTCTGGCAGCACGCCGCAAAGATAAATCGGCCCGTGCTTGTGACCCTCCACCTGCCGCGCAGCTTCTATCCGGAAAGTCTGTTCCGCTCCTTGGCTTCAAACGTGTTTTTCAACTGCGTTTCCAGTTCGCAAGCTTGCGAATTCCGGGACCTGCCAGGCATGGTTGGCGTGGTGTCCAACGGTATTGCTGTCGAGCGGTTTCCTCTGACGCCAGGGAAGCAGAACTACCTGCTCTGGCTGGGCCGTATCTGTCCCGAGAAAGCGCCGCACATCGCAATCGAGGTGGCGCAACGCGCGCGGGTGCCGTTGGTCATCGCCGGGCAGGTATATCCCTTCTCTTACCACCAGCAGTACTTCGAGCGCAAGATCAAGCCCCGCATCGAGAACGCGGACAGCCCTGTTCGCTACGTGGAGTCGCCCAGCTTCGAAGAGAAAGTTGAACTGCTGCGACACGCGAGGGCACTGCTGATCTCAACGCAAGCGCACGAAACGAGTTCGCTCGTCGCCATGGAGGCCATGGCGTGTGGCACGCCAGTTGTGGCGTTCGGACACGGCGCTCTGTCTGAAATCGTTGACCACGGCGTGACCGGGTACGCTGTCCGCAGCAAGGAAGATATGCTCGCTGCGCTCGATGACCTGGACTGCATCTGGCCAGAGGCTTGCCGCGCGCGAGTGGAGGAACACTTCACTTCGAGTCGCATGGCCGGCCAGTACGAGGCGATCTACGAACAGGTGTGTGCCGACTCGGAAAAGGGTGTATTACAGCAGCGTTGAGTTTAGTGGGCGTAGATTGCTGACAAAGTCGTGCATGTGAGAAACACCTTGAAAAAAGGTCCTCCTGAGCGAGGGCGTTAGCCCGAGTCGAAGGATACTCACAAGTTGTCTTAATGAGCGGAGCGGCTAAGTCGCGGAGTCGAAGGACCATTTCATCAACGCCGAGCTGCTGCTGCTCCGTCGCCAACCTGCTATTGCGCCGTGCTGCTGCTCCTGATGAGCCCCGCTTCGGCGGCAATCTTTTCGAGCTTCGCGCGAGTCTCCTTGCGCATTGGCAACATGGGCAGGCGGTAGTTCTCCTCGATGCGTCCCATCATGGCGAGCACGGCTTTCACCGGCATCGGGTTCGACTCGATGAAGTTGGCCTGCATCAGCGCCAGATATCTGCGGTGCAGGCGGCGCGCCGTCGTCCAATCGTTCGCAAGCGCGGCGCGAGTCATCTCGGCCATTTCCTTCGGAATCTCGTTCGACGCAACGGAGATGATTCCGACGCCCCCAAGCGCAATTACCGGAAGCGTGATGGCGTCATCTCCCGAGAAGACGAGGAATCCCTCAGGAACAGCGTTGAACACATCGGCGATCTGCGAGATGTTGCCGCTGGCTTCCTTCACTGCGGCAACGTTTTTCAACTCTGCCAGACGCGCCAGCGTGGCAGGCTCGATGTTTGCCGCCGTGCGTCCTGGGACGTTGTAGAGAACGAGCGGCTTGTCGACTGCTTCCGAGATGGCTTTGAAATGCTGGTACTGGCCTTCCTGCGTGGGCTTGTTGTAATACGGCGAGGCGGTCAGGATGGCATCCACGCCCCTGATGCGCGCGACGGTTTGTGCGCGCTCCACCGCTTCGCGGGTCGCATTGGACGTGGCTCCGGCGAGGATCGGCACGCGCCCGGCGACTACCTCGATTGTCACCTCGATGACGCGCAGCCACTCTTCTCGCGTGAGCGTCGGCGTTTCGCCCGTAGTGCCGCAGGGCACGAGGAAGTCGATGCCGGACTCAACCTGCCACGCAACCAGATTACGCAGCGCTGTTTCGTCAATCGAGCCATCGTTCTTGAACGGCGTAACGATTGCGGTGCCGCATCCACGCAGTCTCATTAACCTTACCCCGCTGGAAGTTTTGACCATTCTAAGCTGTCGCGAGAAATCCGGCCATGGGCCCGAAAACGGGGAATGTCGATTTGGAGCATCTTCGGGTCGCAGGAACGACACCGAAGCAGGACGGAGAGTCCGAAGCGACGCACAACAGCCCTACAACTGGTCGAAGATGTCCTTGAACTCGTAGAAGCCCTGGCGTCCGGCAATCCACTCAGCCGCCCGCAACGCACCTTCGGCGAAGCCGCGACGATTTTTGGCATCGTGCGTGAGCATGATGCTGTCGGCAGGGGAATCGAGCATGAGAACGTGCATCCCAACCGTTTCGCCTTCGCGAATCGACGCAATCTCAACCTTGCTGCCGCCGTGCTGCTCCATGATCTGCTGAATTGTCACCGCCGTGCCTGACGGAGAGTCTTTCTTGTGAACGTGATGCCGTTCGAGAATGGTCGCTTCGTAGTTGTGTTTCATCGCCGCAGCGGCCGTGCGCACCATCTGGAAGAACAGGTTCACGCCGATAGAGAAGTTCGAGGCGAAGATGAATCCCGTGCCGCTCGTGGAGACGAGTTGCCTCACCTGCGGAATGTGTTCGTACCAACCGGTAGTGCCGACGACCATGTTCGCGCCCGCACGAGCACACGCTTCAATGTTGGCGATAACGGCCTGGGGCGTTGTGAAGTCAATGACGGCATCTACGCCGGAGAGCGACTCGCGAGTCAGCGCAGCGCCGTTCTCATTCTCTTCCTGTTCCACGATCCGCACGTTGTGTCCGCGTTCCCGCGCAATTTCCGCGACAAGCGATCCTGTCTTTCCCGCACCCACAAGGACGAAGTTCATGGCGTTTTCCTGTTCTCTCGAGGCACTGGCTAATCGAACGTCTCCGGGTCTGGATTGGCGAAGAACTGCTGGTGCAGGCGGCGGACCGTCTCCGGCACATCGGCCTCGTCGATGACGAACGTAATGTTAATTTCCGACGCTCCCTGCGAAATCATGCGGACGTTGATGTCCTCGATGGCCGAAAAAACCTGTCCCGCGATGCCTGGCTTTTCGCGAATATTCTCGCCCACCAGGCAGACGATTGCCTTGCGTCCGGAATACTTCACGTCGGCAATTTTCTCCAGGTCGGCGGCGATGGCGGGAATCGCTTCGTTGGAGTCGACGGTGAGTGAGACGCTGACCTCCGAAGTCGAGACCACGTCGACCGGGCAGCGATGCCTATCAAACACTTCAAAAATTGTGCGCAGGAATCCGTGCGCCATCAACATGCGAGCCGCGACCACATCGACAATCGTGATGCGCTTCTTGGCGGCAATGGCCTTGAAGATACTCTTCGACTTGGGCGCGATTGCGACAACCAGCGTGCCCTCGTTCTTCGGATTCCGCGAGTTGAGAACGTACACAGGGATATTCTTCTGCACCGCAGGCAGAACGGTCGCAGGGTGCAGCACCTTCGCCCCGAAGTAGGCCAGTTCGGCGGCCTCTTCGAAGCTGATGACCTTGATCCGGTGCGCGTCCGGGCAGATGTTCGGATCGGTCGTCTTCATGCCATCCACGTCGGTCCATATCTCTATGGACTCGGCGTTGAGGGCGGAGCCGATCAGCGCAGCCGAAAAATCTGACCCGCCGCGTCCGATGGTTGTCTGCACACCGTCACGCGTTGCGCCAATGAAACCGCCCATCACAGGAATCCGGCCCTCGTCGAGCAGCGGCTTGATGATTGTCTGTACGCGATCGTCGACAGTGTCAACCTGCGGGATGGCGCGCGTGTGCTGCGCGTCGGTGATCATGACCTGACGCGCATCCACCAGTGTCGCATTCAGCCCGCGCGCGGAGAATGCGGCAGTCACCAGCTTGCTGGAGAGGCGCTCGCCATAAGCCACTACGTAGTCGGACGTGCGCGGCGTCAGTTCTCCGACGGCCGATATGCCCCGCAGGAGCTCATCCAGCGAATCAAACTCACATTCCAGGATTTCGTGGAACTGGGTGAACACGGCCGTCCTGAGCAGTTCGCTTGCCGTGTTGTAGTGACGCTCGCGCAGTCCTCGCGAGAGTTCGATCGCCTTCTCCCGGTCGCTAGCGCCGGCGGCGCGCCCCATGGCAAGTAGCGTGTCCGTCACTTTGGCCATTGCGCTTACGACAACGACCGGACGCCGCGCGGCTCTGCCCTTCACAATGGCGCACGCGCGGTCGATAGCCTCGGCATTTTCGACGGACGTGCCGCCGAATTTCATCACAATCATGGAATGCGCTTCTCGGTTCGTTTTAGCTGCGGACTTCCGCCCTCAGCTCCAACTTCATGCCACGCTGAACGCGGAGACGTAAAGTCTGATTACGGATATGTCTGACCACGGATCGCATTTAGCTGAAGTATCCTTGCGCCTTGAGCAACTCAGCGTTCAGGATGGCTGCTCCGGCGGCCCCGCGAATCGTGTTATGCGACAGCACGGTGAACTTCCAGTCGAGCAAGCCGCACGGACGCAGGCGTCCAACGCTGGCGCTCATGCCATTGCCGCGTTCCGCGTCGAAGCGCGGCTGCGGACGATCCGGACGAACATCGTAGAAGATCGGCTGCGCCGGCGCGTGTGGCAGTTTCAGCTCCTGTGGAACGGCTCGGAAGTCATTCCACGCTGCGATCATGCTATCGGCTGTCGCCTTTCTCTTGAATTCAATCGAGACAGATTCGGTGTGGCCGTCTTCTACGGCAACGCGGTTGCAGTGCGCAGTCATTCCAAACGACGCCTGTTCAACGGCAGCACCGTGCAGTTTGCCGAGCAACTTGCGCGTCTCGGCTTCCATCTTCTCTTCTTCGCTCTTGATGAACGGAATGACATTGCCGAGGATGTCCAGTGAAGCGACGCCCGGGTATCCTGCGCCGCTCACGGCCTGCATGGTTGTGACAAAAATTTTTTCTATGCCGAACGTTTTATGCAGCGGTGCGAGCGCGAGTACCAGTCCGATGGCGGAGCAGTTCGGGTTCGTCACGATGTACCCGCCGGACTGTTTGCGCCAGGTCTGTTTGTCGATCAGTTTCAGGTGATCGGCGTTTACCTCGGGAATGACCAGCGGAACGTTCTCGTGCATGCGGAAAGCGCTGGAGTTCGAGATGACGGCGCAACCGGCTTCGGCGAATTGCGGCTCAAGATCACGAGCGATATCTGCGTCGAGCGCGGCGAAGATCACCTTCGGCGCGTGGTCCGGCGCGGCCGGCGAGAGCTTCATTCCGGCAATGCGCGCAGGGATTGCCGTGCGCATCTTCCAGCGGGCGGCTTCGGCGTAGGGCTTTTCTGACGAGCGTTCCGAGGCGGCAAGCCACGCCACCTCAAACCAAGGGTGATTTTCGAGAAGCTGAATAAAGCGCTGGCCCACCATACCGGTAGCGCCAAGAATGCCGACAGAAATCTTTTTTTGCATCAACTTATGATCCAAACACTACGCGGCTTGCGAATACACTTAGGCGCGCGCAGGCAAAGGGGTATTCAGAATTTATATCACCTGTCGCGAGGCGACGGGCGCAGTTCTTTCGGGACAGGACGTTCGTCGTAAGAGTTCGGGGCGCAGCACCTGCCTGTCCGGCGATTCTGCGCCTTTGCCCTCAGGTTTGGTATGCTCCGCGGCGACAGGTTGATGCGTTCCCAGTACACGGAGGCAACATGCCGGAACTACGCCAGAACCGGTTCACGAAGGAATGGGTAATCATCGCCACCGAACGAGCCAAGCGTCCGGAAGAGATGGCCATCCTACACGAAGTCAAGCCCTTGCCGAGTTATGTCGCGGCTTGCCCATTCTGTCCGGGTAACGAGCGCCTTGCGCCTCCCGAGGTGTGTCACATGGACGGCCCGGATGGCGCTTGGCAGTTGCGCGTCATTCCGAACAAGTTTGCGGCTCTGGCGCGCGAGGGAGAACCGAGGCGCGTAATCTCGCGGTCGCACCGAACGATGAATGGTGTCGGCATCCACGACGTTATCGTCGAAGCGCGTGACCACAACGCCAACACTGCGTTTTTATCAGACGAGCATGTGGCGAACATTCTGCGCTGTTACCGCGAGCGCTATCTGCAGGTCAGCCAGGACCTTCGGGTCACGCACGTGACGATCTTTAAGAATCACGGTCTCGCAGCGGGCACAAGCCTGGAGCATCCGCATTCGCAGTTGATCGCGACGCCTGTCATATCGCACCAGGTGCGCAACCGGATTTACGAGGCGCTTCGCCACTATGACGAGTTCGGCGAATGCATTTTCTGCGAGGTGCTCAACGAGGAGTTGGAAGAAGAAACGCGGGTTGTGGTCGCGACAGAGCACTTCGTGGCGTTAGAGCAGTTCGCGTCGCCAACGCCGTTTGCTACACACATCTATCCGCGCCGCCACATGGCCAGCTTCGGTGCGATCAACGATCTCGAAGTGACAGACCTTGGGCGAGTGCTGCGCACCGTTCTGGCCAAGCTTTATGTAGGGCTTCAGAATCCCGACTATAACTACACCATTCGTTCCGCACCCGCTGAAAACGTGGGTGTGAAGTACTACCACTGGTACCTGAGCATCATCCCGCGACTGACGCGCGTCGCCGGCTTTGAGTTGGGCTCCGGCATGTTCATCAACACCGTGTTGCCGGAGGCCGCTGCGGAATTCCTGCGCAACTTGCCGATTGTCCATCGATGAGGCGCGCTGCGGCGCACCTCATCTGCCGTGTGGCGCGGTTGCGGCGGTATCGCTTTTGACCACGTACTCATCCAGGATCACCGCGATCAGGGCCGCCGTAGGCACCGCCACTAGTGCGCCTAGAATGCCAGCCAGCGTGCCGCCAATCGCCAGTGCGATCACCACCGCAAGCGCGGGTAGATCGACCGTGGATTTCATGATGCGCGGCGTCAGGTACGCGTTCTCGACCTGCTGGTATATCAAGTAAAAGATCACTACGACGGCGGCTTTCGTCCACGAATCGAATGCGGCGACGGTCGCCGCCAGCACCGCAGAGATTACCGGCCCAACAATAGGAACGATATTTGTGATTCCTGCAAAGACGCCGAGCGCATAGAAGTATTTCACTCCCAGGACCCAGAAAACGATCATCGAAGAAGTGCCGAGGATGAGCATGAGCGTGAGCTGTCCCAGCAGCCACCTGCTTACGCGGCGCTCTGCGACAACGGCAGTGTACTCAAGCTTCGGGCGTAGTTCCTGCGGAAACAGCGACAGGGTCCAATGAAACGCGCGCTCACCGCCGATGATGAAGTAGGCGGTCAGGACCAGCCAGCTAAAGAATCCGGCTACACCTCCCGCCACGCCCTTGAACACGCCAAGGACCCCGCCAAGGGCATTCGCAACATAGCCCTGCAGCGACGACGGATCAACTCCCTGCGCGAACGGCAAGTGCTGCACGCGTTCAACGACGCGTGACACCTTGCCAGGCAGATCAGTGGAGAATGCCTGAATGTCACGGAAGATGGGTGGAATGGCGAAGACGAAGAAAAGCGTCAGCACCCCGAAACCAGCAGCGAGCAGGGACAGTGTGGCCACTCCTCGCCCTGGACGCCAGCGGCCAACGTGCATGCGTTGGACGAATTTGATGCCAGGTCCGACAACGACGGCGAACAATCCCGCAATGTAGATGAGTAGCAGCACGCTGCGAACGTGCCATGCGGCCGCGAGCAGGATAGCTACGAAAAATGTGAACAGGATATCTGAGCGGTGTTGAGTGGCCATAGGGTTAGGGGCACGATGTTAGCCCAGGCTGCGGGCGAAGTCATCTGCGTCCTGTTGGATGCAAGCTGATCTGGATGTAATTGTTGTTTGCGCATCCCCCGTGAGCTTTGTACCCCAATCAGTCGCGCACGACTTCGGTACCGTCGCTGTCGATCACGATGCGGATCAGTTTGTGATTGCTGTCGAGCCACATTGCCCAGTTTCCGCCATCGGCCTCGAGATTGAAGCGGCTGAGTTGCATTTCCTGTCCGCGAATGTTGACCTGCTCCCGTCCCTTGAACTCGATGCTGATCATGGCTGCTGTGCGTTGGCGCGGGACAACGATGCCAAACTGCGATTTGGGCAATTCGCAGGATGTGCCGCCCGGCGGCACCTTGCATGTGCTTCCGAGATAGCGCCACGCCAGGATTTCCCGGTGAGAGAAGAAGTAGTCGTCGAGCACCATGCTGCTCGCGGGGACGAGAAAAGGCTGCTCGACGGTCTTGTTGTTCACGACCGTGCGCTCAACCAGGAACTGATCGCTGGGTTCGACCGTGGCTTGCGACTTCCCGGGACTGAGTTCGCGCCACTCATATTTCCGGAGCGTGCCACTCGGCGTGAGTTCCAACCGCGAGGTTTGGGTCGCCTTGACTTTGCCGTCATCCACCTTCAGTTCAGAGGTGGCGATGCTGACGTCCGGCTGTTGCTTGATCGTAAATGTCTCCGTCGCGACACGGCGTCCGCCAACGAATATACCGAACGAACCAGAGTCCACTACCGGGCTCTCCGCACGCTGTTTCTTGTCGGCTCCGAACAGCGCGGTAACGCCACACAGAGCGAAGAGGACCACGAACATCTGAGCTAATACCAGGACTATTCTGCGCTTACCCAAGTGAAACCTCCGCTGCATCATGCCAGTTCTGCCACAAGAGACTCAAGCTCCCGAACGACTTCGGCGACGCTCTTCCGGGTCGTTTGCAGGTGAAAGGTCGCCTGCAGATAGTGCGGCCGCCGTTCTTCGTATAGCAGGCGGAACTGTGATTCATCCCTGAACAGAGGGCGCTCCGGCCCGGCCATGCGACAACGTTCGAGAAGTTCGTCCGCGGATGCGTCGAGATGGATTATTGGTGCGCCACATTTCCCGAGCAGTTCCTGGTTCTGCGGTTGCGCGAATGCACCTCCGCCGAGCGCAACCACCGTCGGGTCGCCGTCGTTCAACGCGCCTAGCAATGCAGACAACGCATCCGCCTCTGCGCGCCGAAACGCCTGTTCGCCGCCTTGGAAGATGTCTGCCACCGACTTTTGTTCGCGCGCTTCAATCTGGGTGTCCAGGTCGATAAAGCGCCAGCCGAGGCGTTCGGCGAGCGCAGCGCCCACCGTCGTCTTGCCCGATCCCATGAAGCCGACGAGGAATACAACGCGACGCTGATGACGGACTTGTGACGCCGGACACACTTTGAGCGCTCAACCTTCTCTGCGAGCTTTGGCGAGAGTACAAACCCTGGTGCGCACCATGTGCGCACCCATGGGAGCCGGCATTCACGCCTCAGTAAACCGATGTTTACTGCTTCTTGACGCGGATTGTACCACTGAAAGAACGGAGCTGAACCGAAGAGGAGCCCGAGTTGGACGTGCCGGCAAAAGCGCGTGTATTGGCAGCGAAGGACGTGTGCTGCTTAGGCTGGAAAGGAAAGTCGTTCTGCACGCTGCCCTTGACCGACCGCGCGGTAATGTCAACCGAGGCGCTGGCCGGTAACGTGACATCGATGTCGCCTGAGTGGCTGGTGAACGTGTAATCACCTTCCCGGCCGAAGTCGCCGGAGTAAGCGATTTTCCCGTTCGTGGTGTTCACTTCCACACGTGGACCGTCGACGTTTGTAAGCTCCACGTTTCCGGAAACGGAGGTGATCTCAACGTGCGCGTTCGCAACGTTCACAAGCCGCACTGGACCGCCCATCGTGCGCACGTGCACATGACCATAGCCGGACTCGCGGACGTCAATCTGGGCGGTGTCGCCTTCAAGGTTGATGTCTCCGCGCATGCGTTCGGCCGCAATGGGGCCATTTGAGGAACGGATGTTCAGGGCCACATCCGGCGGCACGGAAATCTCGTAGTCGACACGTGACTGGTCTGTGTCAAGCTTGGGCTGTAACAGGTGGGTGCGAACTTCAATACGGGTTCCGGACTGGTTCTGGTCGATCTCGACTTTATCGGAGTACGTCGTTGCAGCGATCGCTACCTGGCGTCCCGCCCATGCACGCACCGTCACGGCACCGGACTCGTTCACGATTGTGAGGGTCGCGCCGGGCGCGGCAGAGAACTTGAAATCCTTACGGGTTTGAGCCGGTGCCTGGATCGCAGCAAGGCACGCCAGGGCGACAACAGCCAGCTTCGCAGCCGTAAGCCTATTTCCCATGCCTCTCTCCTGCCCTCAGCTCGCGCGCCGTCGCAGCAACCGGGGGCTCACGTCGCTCATTCTGCGGGACGGGTCGCCATCTGGTAGAGCATGTTCTTCTGCTCGTACGCCTGCATGAGGTATTGGCGAGCTTCGCCATCCGAGGGATCGTCCTGCAAGGATTGCTTGGCGTCGCTGATGTAAAGGTTGACCTGGTTCAAATTGTCTTCGTAGTTCTGTCGCAGCGCAGGGTCGCGATCGGCGACAGCTTGCAGCACCTGCTGATCATCTTCGTCCACGGCGGCGGTAGGCGCTGGCACGGGTTCCGCAAGCGGCGCGTTTGTGATTTCGGCGGAGCGCATCCCCTTACTGCGATATACAAACAAGCCAACGCCGAGCAGCAAAAGGATCGTCATTGGCAGGAGCCATCCCCATCTGGACCGTTGGGGTCCTAGAAGACCCCTCCTTGCCTGGGCGGGTTTCACCAGGCCTTCCCGCTCAAGCGATTTAGAGATTCCGTCCCAGACCCTCGGGCTCGGGCTTTCCATGGGAACCAGCAGCTTTGCCTGCTCGGCAATGTACCTGAGGTCTGAAACGAGGTCGGAGCAAACGGCGCAGAGTCGCAGATGCTCCTCGTGCGCGGCTGTGCCGCCACCATCGATAATGTATGGCAAATCGCGCTGAAATTCTGCGCAGGTCATTTCTTCTCTCCCCGATATCGCGCCCGGTCGCCTGGCGCTTCGGAATGTCGTGTCATTCAGTTCACTCGCTTGCCGTGCCATGCCGCCGGGGCACGCCTCCCTTACCGCCTCAAGGCCTTTTCGGCTCTGCTGGTCTTCAGGAGGTCCCTCAACTTCATGCGCGCTTTGTGTAATTGAGATTTGCTGTTTCCGATGGAGCAGCCCATCATCTCGGCAATCTCGTTGTGCTCGTAACCCTCAATATCATGAAGCACAAATATGATGCGATAGCCGGGGGGCAGGCTCTCAATCGCGCGTTCAAGATTTACGCGGTCGATCGATCCGGCAAGGACGTTATCGCGCGCTCCAATGTCCTTTTTCGGACCATCTTCCTGCTGCGGCTCCATGGTTTCTTCCAGCGAAACCTCAGGAAGGCCTTTTTTGCGCAGGTGCATCAGTACTACGTTTACTGCCAATCTGTGCAGCCACGTCGAAAAGGCGGATTCGCCCCGGAAGGTCGCGATCTTCCGGTAGAGCTGGAGAAATGCTTCCTGCGTAAGGTCTTCCGCCTCAGCAGTGTTCCCGGTCATTCGGAGACAGAGTGAGTACACACGCCGTTTGTGCAGGCCATACAGCGCCTCAAACGATTCGGCGTCTCCTTGCTTGGCTCTCTCGATCGCCTCCGCTTCAGAGATACCGGAAGCCAGAATTTTCTTCGCTTGTGTCAAATCGCCCTTGTCAGGTCGCTATCTGGTGAGATGCGGCCAGTGTAGCTGTTCGTTGTACTTGAGCGTCCCCGGGCTACGAGGTGCATCGTTACGAGGTACGTTGTATTCACCGTGGGTCCGCGGCCTACGTCGGCAGTACCGGCGTTCGGGGTGAGATCGGGCCTAAGACTGGATGCCAACATAAAAGAGGCGTTCGGCAGCCACTTTGGTTGCCTGAGCGCCTCAATTTAAAAGCTCGGGTGCGCTGACCGGCAGGTTCTCCGGTCGGCCCGTAGGCCTTGCGCCCCTACTACTTAGATGCCGCACCGGCCGTAATGGTCTCAAGTCCGTGCGCGCTCGGACCCTTTTCGGTCTTCCAGAGCAGGAACGAGAACAGGAGCCCTAAGAAGCCGAGCGTCGATAGCGTGTAAAGCATTGGGTTATAGCCGGAGGGATTGGCGGCGCCCGCTCCGTACACGTCGTTCGCTCTGCCAATCGCTTCGTTCATGCCCGCCACGCCAAGCTGCTGTACCAGAGTCATCAGTGCATATGCCGTCCCCAGTTTGCGCTCGTCCACGATGTATGCCACCGATGGCCACATGATGGCAGGGATCATCGAGTACGCAATTCCAACGAACGCAATCGGGAGATAGAGACTCAAGTGGAGCGCAGGAATCATCATCACGAAGACCGGGGTCAGCAGCAGGGAGCCCACGGCCATGAACAGGGCGCGATGTCCGATCCGATCCACCAGCAAACCGAACAGCGGCGTGGCGATCATCGCCGAAAGCGGCAGCAGGCTGTTCAGCCCGCCGGCAGCTTCGCGCGACAATCCATGTCCTTCCTGGAAGAACTTGATGGCGAATGCGCGGAATGGCAGGATGGCGGAGTAGAAAGTGACGCACAAGGCCACCACGTACCAGAACGAGCGATTGAAGCGAAGCAAGTCGCGCCAAACCAGCTTGTCAGTGGACCCCGCTTCACCAAGCGTGTATTTGCGCTCGGCGTTACTCTCCAGCATCCAGTAGACAATTGCCCCCAGGAGGCAGAAGCCGCCGATAACGGCAGAGACCCATAGCGGATCATGCCAGTTGCTATACCAGCGTCCCGCCCAGGTTGGAGAATTGTCTGCCGCAACCGATCCCAGCCGCGCCACGGTCAGGTTGATGCCGAAGGCGAAGCTCAGCTCCTTGCCCTTGAACCACTTCGCCAGCGCCGTCGTGACCGCCACAATCAACGATTCGGCGCCTAATCCCAGCAGAAGCCGTCCAGCCAGCATCACGTAGAAGTTAGGCGAAATCGCCGTCAAGACGCCGGCAACGGTGCAGACCGCGCCGAACAGCATGACGGCCTTTTTCGTGCCGAATCGGTCGATGATGACGCCGCCCAGCAGCAAGGTTGCGACCGCTGCGTAGCTGTACACGGAGTACAGCCTGCCAATCATCACGTCGCTGAAGCCCAACTGCGACTTCAGCAAGTCGGCAATTGGCGCAATGCTGTCGTAAACGTAGTAGTTGCCAAACATCGCAAGGCTGATAAAGATCAGCACCAGCCAGCGATACATTCTGCTGGGCTGTGGACGCTGGCTCGGCATGTAAGCTTCGGCCATCGGGGAGACCCTTTCACTTGGTCTGCAAAGCGCACGGTGGCAACAGCTCTCACCGTGAAGGCTGAACGATAGCAGATGCCGCGCCGCGCGGCTAGGCAGCGGTAGAGCGCGGATACGGGTTCTTTCGCTCTGCCACGTTGTTCACGCTCGGCATAGGCTCGCGTCTATGCGGCAAGCGTAACTGCGCGTAAAGTATGTTGATCCGTTCCGGGGCGGCAATTTCGTTGGAGGCTTTCTTATGAAAAGAGTGTTTTCCAGAAAAACTTTCGCCGTGTTTGCCGTCATCCTGCTGGCGAGTTGTGTGCTCAGCGCACAGGAACAACGCATACAGCAAACCGAGCAAAGAGTTGGCGCGCAGCCTGAGCGCCGCCGCAGCGTCGAGCCTCCGGCGAAGAAGCTCTCTGCCGAAGAACGCGAGAATGTCATGCAGATGCTCGAATCCTCCGAGGGCCAGGCTCGCGGCATTGAAGACCCTGGCTCGCGAGCATACGCCTTGCTGCAACTGGCGCGCTCCTACCAGGCGGCGAACAGGAAGAAATCACTTGCCCTGCTCGAAGATGCCCTGACTTCGGCGCGAAGTATGGAGACAGGCGATTCTCGCCCCCGCAGCACTGCCAAGAGAACCCTTCAAGAGCAGATTCTGAATACGATGGTGCCCATCACAGCGGAACGCGTGGACGAGTTGCTCTCCGAAGTCGATCTCGACGTCCGCGAACGCGTGTTGATCGCATTGCTCTCGTACTACGAAAAGAACAACGAACTCGACCGCGCCATCGACATGATCTACCGGATAGGACAGGAGCAGGAGATTCCGTACGCTGCGGTGAACCGCGTCATGGCGCGCATGAAGCCTGAGCAGTCAGCTGAGATTCAGCAACTATTCACCAATGCACTCAGCAGCTTCCGCGATCACGAGCACACCGGCATGTCCAGAATCGGTCCAGGCGACTTCGGCGCGCTCGTCACGTCCTATTACAAGCAGCTCCCGCCCGTGCTGGTGCAGCAGGCCATCGATGTGCTGCTTTCGAATGCGAAGAAGCAGGACGAGAAGGGCGAGGACAAGTCGAAGATCAGCATCGCGTCCGCAAAGGGAGCGGCTCAACTGAACTCGCAATACGAGTACAGGCTGTTCCAACTCTTGCCGATCATCCGCGAATTCGATGAACGCCAGGCGGAAAAGCTCCTGAAGGATCAGCAAAACCTGCAGACGCTGCTCGATAGGTATCCGCAAGGGCTGGGCGGCGTTGCGCCGGAAACATCGCGTCCCGACAGCGGTGAACGCCGGCGCGAAGCTGGCGGTGGAACATCTTTTATGGTCTCCAGTGGCGGCCCCGGACCAGGCGGCCCTGGACCCGGTGGCCCAGGACGCGGCGGACCTGGTGGGCCAGGTGCCGGTAGACCCATGCCGAGCCCAGTCGAAATGCAGAGAGCATCGAAAATCGTGGCCGACGCTGACGAGCATCCGCAGGACGCCCTCGCCAATGCCAGTGCGTTAAGCGATCCCCGTCAAAAAACCAGCGCGCTCCTCGGCATTGCGCGCGCCACCCTGAAGAAGAATTCCAGCGTAGCTCGCGCCGCACTGGGTAAGGCGCTGGACGCAATGGCTCCGCTACAGCCAGACGACCAGATTATGCAGTTGCGCGATGTCGCAGGAATGTACCTGCAATTGAATGAGACGGAAGACGCAAAGAAGGTCATCGAGAAGGGCATTGCGCTGGCCGAAAAGGTTTACAAGACCGATGTCAACGCTGACGATCCAAACACGGCGATGAAGGCCTACTGGCCTTCTACCAACGGCTGGCGCTCGATGATCGCGTCCGCAGTGAGAATCTCGCCACCTTGGGCGCAAGGCCTGCTGAAGGAAATTCCCGATGACGACATTCGCACCATAGTCCAGATAGGGTTGGCAAACTCGCTACTCGGCGTCTCGCAAGGAAACATCACTGTGATGTCGCAGACCAAGAGCGGCGCCAGCATGATGATGATGCAGGAAGACCGCGAAGAACGTTGAGTCGCGAGTTGAAGATTTGCAAAGCTCGGTCACTCGTGCAGCTACGCAACGCTTACTGCTGCTTCACCCGGTCGATATCCTCGTTGGTGTAGAGGCGGCCTGCTTGCGATTTCGTTCCGCGACGCTCTCTAGCGATCTCGCCAAGACTGCGGGTTTGCGCAGCCTTGGAACCGTAGGCTGGCTCGCCGCCCGCAACTACGAAGTCGAAGCGCAATTGTCCCAGACGGCCCACCGGTGGCATTTCTGCGCCTTGCGGCAAGCCGACCGTCGAGGGCTGCACTTCCGTATTGGCGTAGGTAGGCACGACAACGTATGTCTTATTGAGCACTACGGGCGGCGTGAGTCCATTGCCCAGGTCGAGGATTGGAGGCGACAACGCCGGACCACTGACCACGATTGCACTCTGTGGCGGGAGGCTGGAAAACGTGCCAGCAATCGGCACCTGTGCAGACATCAACGCGCACCACAACAGCAGCCCTAGAAGAATCAGCAATTGCCTCATACGGAAGTCTCCCGCACCCGCAACTCTGCGCGAGCGCCATCAACGTACGTTGGATTAACAGGAAGTAAACAGAGGATGCCAAAAGGCAGACTTCAGACTTCAGACGGCAGACATTGGACCGCAGACGTCAGACATCGGGCAGCAGACGGCGGACGACGAACGCAGACTTCAGGGGGCAGGCCGCGGGCGTGATCGCAAGGCGCATGACGAGGACGGAAGGTCAGACTTGCCAGGCGCAATTCCCCAGATGATGCCGGCACGAGTTCGACGTCTATCGTCTGCCGTCTGACGTCCGATGTCTGCTTTTTACGATCCGATGAATCTGGCGTACAGGCTGCGGGCGATGGAGGCATCGGTTGTGCCCTTAACGATGGCGCGGCCGTCGGGGAAGAGCGTTACTTCGTAGGGATCGCGCCAGAATTTCAGCACGAACTCGTTGTGGCGCACGGTGCCGTGCGGTTCGAGTCGCCGTGTGATTTCGCCGAAGTCGATGGGCCGGTTGCGTTCGTGTATCTGCACGGAGTTGCGGCCGCACATCGTTATGTGAGGACGCCCTTCGCCAGCCAGGTGAACGAAGTCGTGTTCGGCGCACGCACGGCAGTCTTTGCGAGGCCGTTCCGTACCGATCTCGGCATGATCGTTGCTCCAGACGTCGAACGAGAGCAAGCTTCGCCGCATCTTGTCAGTCGCGCCAACCAGAAACTTCGTTGCCTCCGTTGCCGCGACCGACGCCACCAGGTTCACCGCAGAGTTGAGGATGCCAGACGTGTCGCACGTTTCGACGATGCCCTTCGGCGAATCAGGAAAGACGCAAGCCAGGCACGCCGTCTCGCCGGGCAGCACGTTCATGGTTACGGCATAGCTGCCAACCGCAGCGGCATAGATCCACGGCACCGAATGTTGAATCGCGTAATCGTTCAGTAGGTATCGCGTCTCGAAATTATCGGTCCCGTCGAGCACGATCTGTGCGTCTTGCAGAAGCTCATCGATGTTGGAAGGCGTCAGGTCGGCGACCTGCGGTTCGACGGTGATCTCTGAGTTGAATGCGCCAATCTTGCGCGCGGCTGCGATGGCCTTGGGCAGGGACTCAGCCGCATCGGCCTCATCGAACAGCACCTGGCGCTGAAGATTGCTAGGCTCTATGTAGTCGCGATCAATGACGCGCAGGTGTCCCACTCCGGCGCGCGCGAGCAGGGAACTAAGGGCAGAGCCGGTCGCTCCGCAGCCAACCACGGCTACGCGCGACTGGGCCAGGCGCTGCTGTCCTTCTACTCCAATGCCGCGGAAAAGGATCTGCCGCGAATACCGCTCTTCGAATCGCACTTTGCTGTCCATAGTAGAAGGGTTGAACAGGTATTATAAGGGCCTGTCATCCAGGAAAATTCAGGTGCGCTTGCCGGGCTGGATCGGTTTCAGGGAAACCCCGTTGCATCATGGGCTTACGCGGCCTTAGCGGTACAACAAGCACGGCGCGCTTGCTCATCGAAGCAGTTATAAGCGTAACTGGGGCTGGCAGGTCTTATTTTTTGGACAGGAGAGCGATTGCTGGCCAGTATCACAGGACTGGTAAGGAGCATTGCCGCTTGCGCCGCCTTGGCGCTCGTTGCGCTCACTCCTGTCTGGGCAGGTGGCCCAGCTCAGAACCAGCAAAGTACGGTGCCCGCTTCGCAGACGAACACCCCAGCGTCGCAGACGAACACCAGTGTCGCGCAACTTCCTGGCTCTGCGGAGACCAGTAAACAACAGGCCTCCTTATTGCCGGGACTCTCTGGCATCGCCTCCCTCCAGGGACTGATTGTCCATCACATCGATTTTAGAGGCGTCAGCGGCGCCAGGAATGAAAGTCTGCTCGACATCATTGCCCAGAAGCCGAGCGAGCCGCTCGATCGCGTCAAGGTACGCAGCAGTCTGCAAACTCTCTATGCTACGGGGCGTTTCGCCTCACTTCAGGTTGAGGCCGACCGGACGCAGAATAACCAGGTAACGCTGGTTTTCGTCGCACGGGAAAACTACTTCATCGGCGGGATCACGGTAGACGGCATTCCCAAGGGTGGACCGAGTGCCAACCAGCTCGTGACGGCCAGCAAGCTTGCCCTCGGCGAGATGTTTACGCACGAGATGGTAGAGCTCGCATTGACGCGTATGAAGAAGATCATGGAAGACCACGGCTTCTACCAAGCGACGATCACGGCCGATGAGATTCCGCATGACGAAACGCAGCAGATGGACATCAACTTCCATGTGCAGGGAGGAGAGCCTGCTCGCGTCGGCGATGTAGTGGTGCGTGGCAAACCAGGGTATTCAGACGGACAGATACGCGACATTGCGAAGCTGCACAGCGGCGACAAGGTTCGGGGCGATACCATCACTCGCGCTCTGACGCGGCTTCGTAACAAGTATCAGAAGCAGAAGCGCCTAGAGTCGCAGGTGGCGGTTGTCGAGCGAAAGTATCACCCCGAATCGAACACGCTCGATTACACGTTTGAGATACAGCGTGGCCCCACGGTCGATATCCACGTTGAGGGCGCTAAGGTCAGCAAAGGCCAGCTGAAGAAGTATGTTCCTGTATACGAGGAGAACGCCGTCGATGATGACCTGCTGAATGAAGGCCGTCGTAACCTGCGCGACTATTTCCAGACGCAGGGTTATTTCGATGTAGCTATCGAATTCAAACACGAAGCGGATCCAAGAGACGACCACTTGCATATCGTCTACGACATCAATCGCGGAGAACGCCACAAACTCTCGGACGTAGTTCTGGAGGGGAACAAGTACTTCGGTAGCGATCTCATTCGCGAACGGCTCATTATGCAACCGGCTGGGATTTTGCTTTCGCACGGGCGCTTCAGCCAGTCGATTCTCACGCGTGATATCCAGTCCATAGAGAATTTGTACCAGGCGAACGGCTTCGCGAAGGTCAAGGTTACGTCCGCAGTGCAGGGTAACGTGAATGGCGATTCCGGGCGCATGCGCGTTGTGCTTCGCATCGATGAAGGACCGCAGACACGCGTGAACTCGCTGGAAATCGTCGGCACGTCGTCCATTCCCGCCGAAGAAGTACGCAGCCTGCTCACCACCATCGAAGGCCAGCCGTTCTCGGATATGAACGTCGCCAGCGACCGCGACTCCGTGGTGAACTACTATTTCAACCACGGCTTCTCCGACGTACAGTTCGAAACGAGTGCAAAGCCGCATGCGGGCGATGCTACCCGCATGGATGTGGTGTACAAGATCATCGAAGGGAAGAGAGTCTTCGTCGATCGCATCCTTGTTTCCGGACTGGAGAACACGAGGCCGCACGTCGTAACCCGGGAGTTCGCCATCAAGCCGGGTGATCCGCTCAGCCAGGCCGCGATGCTCGAGTCTCAGAGACGGCTGTACGACCTCGGCATCTTCAATGAAGTGAATATGGCCGTGCAGAATCCAAATGGCGACGCGGTCCGCAAGAACCTGCTGTTCCAGACCCGAGAAGCGAAGCGATACACCTTCAACTACGGCTTCGGTATCGAAATCGCAACAGGCGCAAACCAGAGTGCAGGTACCGCCCCGCAAGGCAAGACGGGCGTCAGCCCACGCGTATCGTTTGACGTAACCCGCATCAACTTCCGCGGACGAGATCAGTCGATCATCTTCAAATCGAGATTAGGACGGCTACAGAGGCGCGCCCTGCTCAGCTTCGACTCGCCGCGATGGTTCGACTTGCCGAACTGGCGCTTCACCGTGAGCACGTTCTACGACAACACTCGCGACGTGAACACGTTCGCCTCGGAAAGGCTGGAGGCCTCCACCCAGTTGGAGCAAGTGTTGAGCCGCGCCACGACCCTGCTGTACCGCTTTTCCTACCGCCGCGTGAAGGTGGACCCCGCGAGTTTTCCTGAGGGGTTTACTCCCGAACTCGTTCCGCTTTTTTCCAAGCCGGTACGCGTAGGTATGCCCAGCATCATCCTGCTGCGAGATCGTCGCGACGATCCCATTAACGCCACCAAGGGCAACTACACCACCGCCGATTTTGGTGTGGCTTCCGGCTACTTCGGCTCTGAGGCGAATTTCGGGCGGCTGCTGATTCAGAACGCGACCTACCACTCCTTCAAGCGCAACTATGTTTTTGCGCGCAACACTCGTATCGGTTTCGAGACACCGTACGCCAACTCCGACTTTGTGCCGTTGCCTGAGCGCTTCTTCGCCGGCGGTGGGAACTCGCTGCGCGGCTTCGCCATAAACCAGGCGGGCCCGCGCGACCCTCAGACTGGCACGCCACTCGGCGGCAACGCCATGTTCGTCAACAACCTTGAGCTTCGCTTGCCCCCGGTCGCTCTGCCCTTTGTGCAGGAGAACCTGAGCTTCGTTATCTTCCATGACATGGGAAATGTGTTCGGCGAGGGGAAGCAGATGGTGAAGAACCTCGTTCGCTTTTCGCAGCGGAATCGGGAGGGTTGTCGCACCCTTACCTCAACTTGCGATTTCAATTACATGTCTCATGCTGTCGGTGGCGGGTTACGCTATCGCACCCCGATCGGTCCGGTTCGCTTTGACCTCGGCTATAACCTGAACCCGCCAGCGTTCCAGGTGCTCCAGGGCGCCAATCCCCATTCCGAAACGCTGCGGCGCTTCAATTTCTTCTTCAGTATTGGACAAACATTTTGATGGCACGGAAGGCATTCGTACTCATTTTCGTTATGCTGGTCGCAGGCCTTGCGACGATCCAAGCAGGCGTCGTCATCGACCGCATCGTCGTGACTGTCAACGGACGTCCGCTCATGGAGAGCGACTGGGAGGATGCGCTGCGCTTCGAAGCATTCCTGCAAGGGCGCAAGCTTGAAACGTTCACAATCCAGGAACAGAGGGCTGCGCTCGAGCGCCTCATCGATCAGGAACTGTTGCGGCAGCAGATGCAAGGCATCCAGAGTATTACGCCGGAGCAGGTGAAGGAACGCATCGTGCAGGTACGCTCGCAGGTCCCAGGCACAACTACCGAGGACGGCTGGCGGAATGCTTTGGCCGCCTACGGAATGACACCAGCTGATTTTGAACAGCGCATTCAGGCACAGATGGAGATGCTGCAATTCATCGATCTCCGGTTGCGCCCCGCGGTCCACATAGAGACGGAGAACATACAGGCCTATTACCGCGAGAAACTCGTGCCGGAGTTGACGAAGACGGGCGCGCAGATCGCGCCGTTGCCCGCCGTCTCGGGAAACATTGAAGAACTGCTCACGCAACAGCGCATGGATGAACTCCTGAGCGCATGGCTGTCGAACCTAAGGAACCAGAGCCAAGTCCACATGGCGCACGCGACACCCGACACGCAGTTGGTGCCTGGCGGCGGCACAGCGAACGGGACCGCCAGCGCGAAGTAGAAGTCGCGAGTAGAAGTGAAGATGGCAGACGCCAACAGCAATCCGCGCACGACGCGAAGCACAGTAGTGCAGGCCGTCCTCGGCCTGTCTCTGCTCATGCTTGTTGTTGTCGCTGCCTGGTACCTCACCAGCGGACGTTTCCGCGACTTCGTTCGGGGCAGGCTTGTTGCGCAACTTGAGCAGATGACCGGTGGTCGCGTCGAGTTGAAGACTCTGCGCTGGAACCTCTCGGCCCTGGAAGTGGAGGCCACGGACATCACCATCCACGGCCTCGAATCGCCGGACGAGTTGCCCTACGCGCATGCTGACCGGCTCTACGCGCGCCTCAAAATCATCTCGCTTCTTCGGAAGGAAGCCGGGCTTCGGCAGATTACGATCAACCGCCCGGTCGTGCACATCATCGTGTACCCCGATGGCACCACAAACCAGCCGACACCGAAGGTGAAGCAGCAGAGCAATCGCGATCCCGTGCAGTTGCTGTTCGATCTCGCTATCGAACGCGCAGAGGTTCAGGAAGGGATGCTGATCTGGAACCATCGGCGCATCCCTATGGACTTCACGGCGAGCGACCTGCGCGCCGGCATGACCTACGAGGCGGATGCGAAGCGCTACGACGGCAGCATCCACATCGGCAAGATTGATACCAAGCTGCAGGATTACCGGCCGTTCTCATCCCTCGCGGAAGTGCAGTTCAGCGTGTTTCCGAACCGCGCCGAGGTAAAAGGTCTCAAATGGTCGTCTGGACAGACGCAACTGGAGGCACACGGAAGCATAAGCGATTTCCGTGCGCCCAGGATTGAACTCGTCTATAACGTCAGCGCCAACCTGGCCGAAGCTGCCAGCATTGCTCGAGTGCGCGAGTTGCGCGCCGGCACGCTCAACGTGCAGGGGCAGGGCTCCTACTCGCTTCAGGGCTTCTCGTCCAACGGCAAACTGCAAATCAAGACGCTCGAATACAGCGACGGCAACGTCCACCTTCGCGATGCCTACGCGGGTTCGGAGTTCTCGCTCGATCAGGATCGTCTCTCGTTATCGCATGTTTTCGCGCGAGTCTTCGGCGGAACCGTGACAGGCGAAGCCAACGTTCGCAACTGGATGACGACGCCACCGCCGGACATCGCGAAGGCTCGCGGCATGGCGAAAAATCCTCCGCAACAGGGTTCGGCCACATTCAATATCCACTCGATTCCGGTACAGCAAATCGCGGAAGCACTCTCCAGTCGCGAGGTGCCGCTCGATCGGCTGAATCTCGTTGGCGCTACCGGCGGAACAGTCGTTGCACGGTGGACCGGATCGGCGTCCGATACTCAAGCCTCCATAGCGCTGGACGTGACTCCGCCTGCCTTCGTTCCTCCCGAGCAACTTCCGGTTACGGCGAACATACGCGGGGCGTACAGCGCACGCTCGCAGGCGCTGGACTTGTCAGAGATGAACCTCGTCACGCGGGCGACGCGGCTGAGCGCAACCGGGTCGCTTGGCAGAACTCGCGCGAATCTGCGCTTTGCGATCGACAGCAGCAACGTTGGCGAGTTCAAGCCATTGATTGATGCCGTGCGTGGCCCGGAGCCGCTGCCCGTCGACATAGCCGGCGTGCTGGCGTTCAACGGAACCATGTCGGGCAGGTTAACCGCGCCTTCGCTTGCAGGCCACCTGGAACTCCAGGATTTCACGACCGTGTACACGCCTGCACCTACGCAGCCCAGCCAGGGCGTAGCTGAAAACTCACAGCTCGCGAACGCCGCGGCAACCATCCCCGTGTTAGGGTCGCAGCCCGTGCAGCGCCGCATACATTGGGACAGGCTCTCAGCCGATGTGCAGTATTCACAGATCCAGGCTTCGGTGAGCCACGGCACGCTGCGCCGTGGAAATGCCCAAGTCAAGATCGACGCGAGCGCAACCTTGACGCAAGGATCTTTCACCGACGCTTCGCCATTCACAGCCAGATTGAACGTCACCAACGCCGAAGTCGCGGAGTTGCAATCCATCGCCGGCTACGACTATCCCATCACCGGCATGCTGGACGCCAACGTCCAGGTCAGCGGCACAAAGAACAACACGCACGGCAGCGGGCGCTTCGCGCTCACGGATGCCGTGGCATACGGCCAGCCGATTCGCTCCCTCAACTCAGACATCGTTTTCGGCGGACAGGAAGCTCAGCTCCGTAACATCGTTCTCGAAAGCGATGTCGGGCGTGTCCGCGGCGGAGCTGCTTACAACACGAAATCGGAAGTGTTCCGTTTCGACTTGCACGGAGCCGACCTGCGCATGGCGCAAGTCAAGCAACTCCAGAAGAAGCTCCAGGTGGACGGATTGCTGAACGTGGATGCATCGGGTTCGGGCACGCTCAAGGAGCCTGTCCTGAATGCTCGGTTGCGGATGCGTAATTTGGTAGTCAACGGTGAGAAGCTCGGTGACTTGAATGCCGACGCAAAGACACAGGGAATGGAGATGCTGGTCTCTGCGCGTTCGAATTTCCAGAACGCAAATCTCACGATGGACGGAAACGTCCACCTGCGCGGAGACATGCCTGGTCATCTCGTGGTGCGGTTTGGGAGCCTCAACGTCAATCCTTTGTTAAAGAGCTTTGTGACAGGAAGCGTTACGGGGCGCTCCTCGATGGCCGGGAATATCGTCGTGGACGGGCCGCTGAAGCAGCCGAAACTGCTGAGTGCCATTGCGACCATCGACCAGTTCTCGGCCGAAGTTGAGAATGTTCGCGTGCAGAGTGCCAGGCCGTTGCGTTTCGTCATGGCGAACCAGGTCATTCGCGTCGAGAGCTTCCGCCTCGAAGGTGAGGAGGCGCATTTTATCAACGCCGGCGGTACCGCAGAACTTGGCGGCGCTCGCAGACTCAACCTGAGGCTCGACGGCAAAGTGAACATGAAGCTGCTGCAAAGCTTCGGTCCCGACCTGATGGCTTACGGGACATCCGAGTTTGGCGTCACCGTGGGAGGCACGATCAACCGCCCGGCATTGCAGGGTCAGGTACAGATTTCGAACGGAGGCATTTCGTATATCGACCTGCCGAATGGCCTCAGCGACATCAATGGCACCATGGTGTTCACGCAAAACCGCCTCCATGTCCAGCAACTGACAGCCCGTAGCGGCGGAGGCATGCTGAACATCGGAGGCTTCATCACCTTTGATCGCGCCTTCACCTTCAACCTTTCGGCAAGCGGAAAAGATATACGGCTGCGTTATCCGCCGGGTATCAGTGCGACAGCCGATGCTGACCTTATGCTCGCAGGAACGATAAAGAACTCGCTCCTCTCCGGCGACGTGACGATCACAAAGTTCGGGCTGAATCCCCGCTTTGACTTCGCGCTCTATCTCGCCAGCAGTAAGCAGGCACCGCAAACGCCCAAGCCGGATTCGCCGCTTAACAACCTGCGCTTCGACGTACACGTGATCTCCACACCGGAGTTGCAGGTACAGACCTCATTGGCCAAGGTGTCGGGCGACGTCGATCTGCGGCTGCGCGGCACAGGTACCCATCCTACGGTCCTCGGACGCGTGAACATCGTGGAAGGCGACGTATTCTTCAACGCGACCAAGTATCACCTCGAGCGTGGCGATATCACGTTCACGAATCCGGTTCGCATCGAGCCGGTGCTGGATGTTGAAGCCTCCGCGCGAGTCCGGGATTATGAGATTTCGCTGGGCTTTCATGGCTCGGTGGACAAGCTGAGCACTACGTATCGTTCCGACCCGCCGCTACCGACCGGCGACATCATCGCCTTGCTGGCGCTCGGCCGAACTCGCGAGGAATCTGCGACGGCACAGATGTACAACCCGCAGCAGCTACCTAACATGACGGAAACGGCATCGAACGCGCTGCTCGGACAAGCTCTGAACGCCACCGTCAGCAGTCGCGTGCAGAAACTGTTTGGCGTGAGCAGGATTAAAATCGACCCGCAGGTCGGCGGGCCTGAGAACAACCCGAACGCGCGGCTTACGATCGAGCAGCAGGTCTCGAACAAGATCACGCTGACGTACATCACAAACCTGTCGCAGTCCGCGCAGCAGATCATCCAGATGGAGTACAACCTGAACCGCAACGTTTCTATCCTTGCGGTGCGCGACCAGAACGGTGTCCTGGGTTTCGACATCAGGGTGCGTCAGCGCAAGAAATAGCATCAACCTCTTCGGTGGCTTCAGTTCGATATGCCGGAAGATGTTTCAGACCGCTTCAGGGTCGCGCGCAACGTGATGGTTGAAACGCAACTGCGCCAGCGCGGCATACGGGATGAACGCGTGCTCTCGGCCATGGAGACGGTGCCGCGACACGAGTTCATCGATCCAGGCTACTGGGGCGATGCCTACGCCGATCACCCTCTCCCCATCGCGTCCGGCCAAACCGTTTCGCAGCCGTATATCGTCGCTGCCATGGTCGAGGCGCTGGCTTTGCGCGCCGAAGACAAGGTGCTGGAAGTCGGTACCGGCACCGGATACGAGGCGGCAGTGCTGGCGCGGATCGCAGGACAGGTATACACCATCGAACGACATACCGGGCTTGCACGCCAGGCCAATGAAATTCTTAGCCGCCTCGGTTACAAGAACGTCGTAGTCGCGGTCGGAGATGGCAGCAAGGGTCTTCCCGAGCAAGCGCCGTTCGACGCCATCATCGTCGCCGCTGCTGCGGTGCGCATCCCCGATGCACTGGTCGCGCAACTTGCCGAAGGTGGCAACATGGTGATCCCCGTTGGCCCGCCCGATGTGCAAACACTTCAACTCGTGCGCAAGCTTCACGGCGAGCCTCGTATCACCCAACTCGACGCCTGCCGCTTCGTCCCGCTGATCGACGAGACCCGCTTCTTCGAAAGCTGACACGCCGCAAAGATTGACTCGGAGCTGACAAATCTAGCAAGTGAACTCGAAAGAGAGATGGGTCATCTTGAAGGACCTGCTTTGTGCCTCGCTGGAAACGAAGCAGATCGTCCGTAGCATGATTTTGTCAGCAGTATGAGCGTGTCGTGAGACGTACCCGGAAACGCCCGGCTTTGCTTCAGGGTTTTCTAGGAAGCCTCTGGTTGCGCGTCGTGGTGTCGCTCGCCAGCTTCGCGAATGGCGCGCCACAGTTCATCGCGTCCGGCGCCGCTTTTGGACGAATACGCAACGATCGTCTCTATCCCGAGTTCCTTCTTGAGAGCGTTAAGTGAAGCCACGAGACGCGTGCCGACGCGGTCTGCCTTTGTTGCAACCACCATGAATGGCCGATTCGTCGTGCGAAGCCACTCCACCATCTGCGCATCGCTTTGTTGTGGCGGAACATTGGCATCCACCAGGCAGAGACATAGCGCCAGATTAAGCCGCTGGCTGAGATAAGGCTCAATAAACTTGGGCCACTCCTGGGTGAGTTCGCGCGGCACGCGAGCATATCCATAGCCGGGCAGGTCGGCAAAAACAATGTCGGGCCGAGGGCGGCCTGGCCAGCGAATCTCAAAGAAGTTGATCGTCTGCGTTCGTCCGGGCGTGTTGCTTGTCTTCGCGATCTTGTTTCCCACGAGCGAATTGATCAGGCTGGATTTGCCGACGTTTGATCGCCCGATGAACGCGACTTCGGGCGCTCCCGGCGAAGGGAAGCGCTGCGGGTCGGCAGCCGACATCATGAATTTGGTTAGAACTTTCATGAGTTACGATTTCGCGTCGTGTCCGCGCCCTTGCCGTCTCGGTTCACGATGTCACAGTTTGCTTATACATCATATCGCGAGTGCCTCGACTCGAGTACCTCGCTTGTCGCTGAAAAAATTGCCGAAGGAAACCCGGGCTGGGGAATATGCCCGGGCATTGGTTCGCCGACTGCCCGTCGCTTGGGGCCTTGGCTCTCAGGTGGAGCACGACGTTGGTCTGCTCCACCTGAAGCCAATGTTAATGTTACTGACGCGCGGTGGGCGACTCCGGCGGTGGAGGAATTGTGCCGATCGGAGCCGCTTCTTCAGCCGTCACGTCGGGCAGCGGACGCTCCAGCGCAAGCCGCAGCACGTCATCCATGGTTTCCACGAAATGAAGCTTCATCTCGCTCCGTAGATTCTCCGGAAGGTCCGCCAGGTCCTTCTCGTTCTCCTTGGGCATGATGGCTTCCATGATGCCCGCGCGGTGTGCCGCCAGTAGTTTTTCCTTAAGGCCGCCGATCGCCAGCACTTTGCCGCGCAGCGTTATCTCGCCAGTCATTGCGACGTCGCGCCGAACAGGAATCTTGCTGAGTGCGCTTGCCAGCGCGGTAGCCATCGTGATGCCGGCCGACGGGCCGTCTTTCGGGATAGCCCCTTCTGGCACATGCACGTGGATATCGACGTTGCGATAGAAGTCGCGGGGCAGGCCAAGACCATGGGCGCGCGAGCGCACGTAGCTCATGGCAGCCTGTGCCGACTCCTGCATCACGTCCCCGAGTTTTCCGGTTAGCGTCAGCTTGCCCTTGCCATCCACGACGGAAACTTCTGTGCTCAGAATTGAACCGCCAACTTCCGTCCATGCAAGGCCCGTGACGACTCCAATCTCGCTTCTGTCGTTCGCCGCCGTGTCGCGGAACTTCTCAACACCCAGGAACTCGCTGACGTTGGCCTCCGTGACTTCGATGGAGTACTTGTCGCCATCCTTCACAACGCGGCGCGCCACCTTGCGGCAGATGTTGCCGATTTCGCGCTCGGCGTTGCGGACGCCTGCTTCCCGCGTGTAGTACCGGATGATCTGCTTCAGCCCACCTTCCGTGAATCTGATGTTGGCTTCGGTCAGGCCGGCTTGCTCGCGTTGCTTTTTCACCAGGTATTGCTTCGCAATCTCCAGTTTTTCCTGCTCGGTGTAGCCGTGCAGACGAAGCACTTCCATGCGGTCCTGTAGCGGGGCAGGGATGGTGTGCATCACGTTTGCCGTCGCGATAAAGAACACCTGCGACAGGTCGTACTCAACGTCGAGATAGTGATCCACGAACATGAAGTTCTGTTCGGGATCGAGAACTTCGAGCAGCGCCGAGGACGGGTCGCCGCGGAAGTCCATCGACATTTTGTCGACCTCATCCAGCATGAAGATCGGGTTCTTGGTTCCTGCCTTTTTCATCATCTGGATAATTTGGCCAGGCAGCGCACCGATATAGGTCCGGCGATGTCCGCGGATCTCGGCTTCGTCTCGCACGCCGCCCAGCGACATGCGCACGAACTTACGCCCCGTAGCCTTCGCGATCGACATCCCAAGCGAAGTCTTGCCCACGCCGGGAGGTCCCACGAAGCACAGGATCGAGCCCTTCGGATTCTTCACAAGTTGGCGTACGGCGAGGAACTCAAGGATGCGGTCCTTGATCTTCTCCAGCCCGTAGTGATCTTCGTTGAGAATCTTCTCCGCATGTTCGATGCTGCGGATTTCCTTGGACTTCTTCTTCCAGGGAACGGCGAGCAGCCAGTCCAGGTAGTTGCGCGAAACCGTTGACTCGGCGGACATTGGCGGCATGGCTTCCAGCTTCTTCAGTTCCTGGATAGCCTTCTCATGCACATCCTTCGGCATTCCGGCCGAATCCACCTTCTTCTTCAACTCGTCCCATTCGCTCTTTTCGCCGCGCCCCAGTTCCTTCTGGATGGCTTTGATTTTCTCGTTGAGGTAGTACTCTTTCTGGGCTCGCTCCATCTGGCGCTTCACGCGCGACTGGATGGTGCGGTCCATGTTCAACTTCTCGATTTCGATATCGAGTACGTCAGCGACGCGGTTCAGTCGCTCCACCGGGTCGAAAATCTCCAGCAGTTCCTGTTTTTCCTCGATCGAGAGCTGCAGGTTCGCCGCGATGGTATCCGTCAGCTTGGACATATCTTCCATGCGGACGGTGGCGGCCATTGTCTCGTAGTTCAGCGATTGGCAGAGCTTTACGTACTGTTCAAACAGCGAGATCACGCGCTGCATCGCCGACTCGATTTGCGGCGTCACCTCGGGCGTATACTTCACGGTCCGAACAGTCGATTCGTAGAAGCCGTCAGTGTCGATCACCTGCAGAATCTTGCCGCGCTCGATACCTTCAACCAGAACCTTGATGTTTCCGTCGGGTAACTTGAGACTCTGGACGATGTTGACGATCGTGCCGACCTGGTAAATCTCGTTCGGCTTCGGCTCGTCAACGCTGGCGTCGTGCTGTGTTGCCAAGAATATCTTCTTGTCCGACGCTAACGCCTCTTCCAAGGCGCGCACGCTGGACTCGCGACCGACGACGAATGGCGTCATCATGTGCGGGAAGATGACGACGTCCCGAATGGGCATCATCGGCAGCTTACGCGTCTCGAATTTTTCCTTCACTTGAGTCACTCTGCCCCGCTTTCCTGTGCGGCTATGGCTTGCAAAATCAATCACTTGCAAGCTATTCCCCAGATTGCCGCACGTACATCTGTAATTCGAGCCTACTACATCAGACACGCGTCGGCAACCGCTGCTACCCAGTCCCGAACCTTCTTAGAACGGTACCAATATGATTCCGGGAATGGGGCCGGAAACGGGGCGAACCTGCAAACGCCTTCGGCAACAAGCTTCTTATACTTTAGTAATTGAACCGCCAAGTCGCGTTGTACGGAAAACTGAAACGCCCGGCTCCTGGCCGGGCGTTTCAGGCGAATCCGTAACCTAGCTGGCTTGTTTTTCAATGAGGGGCGACGAGAGTTCGCGCTTTTCTACCATCTCGCTCGTCACCTCAAATTCCTTCAGCTTCTTCTGGCTCGGCAAGTGATACATCAAGTCGAGCATCAGTTCTTCCAGGATCATGCGGAGGCCACGCGCTCCAACCTTGCGTTGCATCGCTTCGCGCGAAATCGCGCGCAGTGCATCGTCGGTGAACCTTAAGCGAACGTTCTCGAATTCAAACAGCCGCTGGTACTGTTTCACAATTGCATTCTTTGGACGCGTAAGGATTTCGACGAGAGCACTCTCGTCAAGGTCGCTAAGTACGCCCATGACGGGCATGCGGCCAACGAATTCTGGAATCAGTCCGAACTTGACAAGGTCCTGCGGCTCCGCGCGCTGCAACAACTCACTGTCGCGCTTCTGGCCGCCCAGGAGTTCATTGTCGCCGCCCTCTTCACCGCTGCGGAAGCCCATCGCTCGCTTGCCCACACGCCTGCCGATGATGCGCTCCAGTCCGACGAACGCGCCGCCACAGATGAACAGAATGTTTGTCGTATCGACCGGCGTGAACTCCTGGTGCGGGTGCTTGCGTCCACCCTGGGGTGGAACATTGGCAACCGTCCCCTCAAGAATTTTCAGCAAGGCCTGCTGCACGCCTTCACCGCTTACGTCGCGAGTGATGGACGGGTTCTCGTCCTTCCGCCCGATCTTATCGATCTCGTCGATGTAGATGATGCCAGTCTGCGCGCGAGCCACATCGCCGTCCGCCGCTTGCAGCAGCTTCAGGATGATGTTCTCAACGTCTTCGCCGACGTAACCCGCTTCGGTCAGTGTCGTCGCGTCCACGATTGCAAAAGGCACATCCAGCATCTTGGCCAGCGTCTGTGCAAGCAGCGTCTTGCCTGTGCCAGTAGGGCCAATCAGCAGAATATTCGACTTGGCCAGTTCGACTTCGCTGGTCCGCTGCCGGTTCATGTACACGCGCTTGTAGTGGTTGTAGACGGCAACAGCCAGCTTCTTCTTGGTCTGCTCCTGCCCAATCACGTACTCATCGAGAAACACTTTCACTTCGTGAGGCTTGGGCAGATGGTTCGGAGCGGCGGCCGGCTGCGCTTCTGTGCGATCGTCTTCCAGAATGGAATTGCAGACCGCAACACACTCATCGCAAATATAGGCGCGAGGGTAGTCGCTAGGCGAAGAAATCAGTTTTGCTACGGCGTCCTGGGACTTGTGACAGAACGAACACCGTAATACTTCATCAGAACCGGACCTGGATTTCAATGGATACTCCTTTTACTTCACCTGCACGCCCTTCCCGGCTTCCTCGCATTTACAGAGCCATTCAAACGGATGGCTGATGTAGCGCCGGTCGGAGAGACGTTCCCGATTGTTCACCCCGGGGATGGTCAAGCTCCGGAGCTGCTTCCCATTGCTAATGCTTTGTTAACCGTGCCGCCCGGATAATCCGATCGGAGGGATATGCAATACGCCGATCATCTCTCAAGTCTGGGCCGCGTGAAATCCGTCAATTACCCTACTACCCTGCTGAAGGTTCAATGGCCCACCGTCATCTACTATTTGTGCTTGTAGATGATGTCGTCGATGATCCCGTATTCCTTCGCCTGTTGCGCGTTCATGATGAAGTCACGCTCGACATCCTTCTCCACCTTTTCCAGTTGTTGGCCTGTGTGTTTGGCGAGCAGCTGGTTCGTGATCTCGCGCATCCGCAGGATCTCCCGGGCATGGATGTCGATATCGGTCGCCTGGCCCGAGAGTCCGGACATAAGCGGCTGATGGATCAGAATACGTGAAGTGGGGAGAGCATAACGCTTGCCTGCGGCGCCGGCCGTTAGCAGCAGCGCAGCCATTGAAGCTGCCTGTCCAATGCAGATTGTCGTAACGTCTGGACGGATGAACTGCATCGTGTCGTAGATTGCCATGCCCGCCGTAATCGAGCCGCCCGGCGAGTTGATGTACAACGAGATATCCTTCTCCGGGTCCTCGGCTTCCAGGAACAGCAACTGGGCGATCACCAGGTTCGCCACATTGTCGTCGATAGGAGTGCCGATGAAGATGATGTTGTCCCGCAGCAACCGGGAGTAGATGTCGTACGCGCGCTCGCCCCTGCTGGTTTGTTCGATCACCATGGGCACAAGCATAGTTTCCGCTCCTTTTGTGCGGCCCCGCGTGGGTGCCTCAGCCCGTGCCTACACTTCCGAGTTGCTTGATTGTAGGAAAGGGTGGAAAGCAGCCCGCCCTATGCGGATCTGCGGTACAAAAATTCGAGGGCTTTTTCGTTGCGGATTCTGTCCCGGATTCTATCGACGGCCCCATCCTGTGTCAAACGAGCCCGGATGGCTTCCGGCGTCTGGTTCATCTGCCGCGCGATCCCCTCAATCTCTCTTGCTAACTCATCATCGCTCACTTCGATCTTCTCACTGTCAGCAATCTTTTCCAGCAGCAGAGACGCCTTAACTTCACGCTTCGCAGCTTCCCTCTGTCCATCGCGCAAACGCGCAAAATCCAGCTTCTTCAAATCTTCCGTCTTCATTCCCTGCGCGGCCAGAGCGCGCAAACCCCTGTCGAGACGCACATCGATCTGTTGCTCAACCAGTGAGTCAGGAACGTCGAACTGATACTTGTTCACCAGATCCTCGACGATCTTGTCTTTTGCCTGATGCTCGGCCTGGTGCTCCTTCTCTTGCTGCATGCCCTCGCGGATCTTCGCCTTCAATTCGTCGAGCGTGGTGAATTCGCCACCCAGTTCCTTAACGAACTCGTCATTCAATTCGGGCACGCTCTTTTGTTTGATGCCTTTGATCTTCACCTGGTACTGGAAGGTCTTGCCGGAGAGGCGCTGATCGGAGAAATCCTGGGGGTAAGTAACTTCGAAATTGCGTTCCTCTCCCGCCTTGGCGCCTCGCAGGTTTTCTGAAAATTCTGCGATGGTGTTGCTGCCGCCAATCTCCACTAGCACTTCGTCCATCTCGACCGGTTTGTTTTCACCTTCGGCAGGCGATTCGCCATCCGTCTTAGCAGAACCTTTGAAACTGGCCTGCGCGAAGTCGCCATCCTGCAACGGGCGATCTTCTTCTACATTGGTATATGTCGCGTGCTGTTGGCGAATGTTCTCCAGCGTCTGCCCGACTTCTTCGTCGGTGACCGTGACCACCACAGGCTCTGGACGGAGTTCCTGATATCCGCTCACTTCGATTTCCGGCATTACCTCAAATGTTGCCTTGAACCGTAGCGGTTCGCCGTCATGGATATGCAGATCGGTCACTCGAGGCTGTGATACCGGCACAAGGCTCTGCTTTTCCGCTTCTTCCTTGAAGTATTTCGGAATGAGCGTCTCCGCGACCTCCGTGCGGATGTCTTCCATAAACTTCTGGCGGATGATCGTCGCCGGCGTCTTGCCGCGGCGGAAGCCCGGGATGCGGGCCATCTTCTGATACTTGCTGATGACAGACTCGGTTTGGCGCGTCACGACATCGGCGGGAATCTCGATGGAAACCTCGCGGGTGCACGCGCTCACGTTTTCGTTCTTTGTTTCGGTAGAAGTCAAGGTTAGTGCCTTCCGGGGACGACAGGATTTCGATCAGTTGGGCCGGATCAAAGCGGCCGTGCATGCGCCGACAAAAACTTGCCGGTCTAAAGAATGAACTGGACAGCGGCCGCCGAGTGAAGGCTCCGCGAATCTCTAGTTTAAGAGACGCAAAGGAATGCGGTCAAACGAGCGGAAGCTGTTTTCCATTTCGCCTTCCAAAACGATCCCTTCAGTACGTTCCTTCAGTACAATGTTCCCGCCATGAAAAAGACAAGTCGCGACATCGAGCGACGCCAATGATCGATATTGTCTGGGAATTCCAGGTGCGCGAGGGCAGGGAAGAAGAATTCGAGGTTCTCTACTCGTCGTCTGGCATCTGGGCCAGGCTCTTCGCCAATGATCCAGCGTACCGGGGAACCACCCTGCTGCGCGATGCCGACCAAACGCGACGCTATCTCACCATCGATCGCTGGACTTCACGCTCCGAATTTCAGAAGTTCCGCCAGCGTAGTTCGTCGCAATACGAAGCCATCGACCGGCAATGTGAGAACTTGACCGAAAGCGAACAACTCCTCGGTATCTTCGAAGCTGTGGGATAGAGGGTGTAGCGCGCTTCCGGCGTAACTCAGCGGCTTACGGTCTGCTGACGCGATTTCTTGAATGCCTGCTGAAAATTAGCTGTTTGAAAGGGCACGCCTTCAGGCGTGCCGTAAGTCGCACTGAATGAACGTCGGCCTTATTAGCCGCTGAGGGCCAATGTCTTCAAGAGTAGGACTCTTTCAGCAGCCTGTTTAACCGCTGAAGGTCAAATGACGACCGGCGGTTCTACAATAGGAGCAATGTCCTCCGCGCTTACCCTTCTGCATCAGGAAGTTGTTGCCTGCCGACGCTGCCCTCGGCTGGTTGCTCACTGTGAAAATGTTGGCCGTGAGAAGCGTCGCGCCTACATGGAGTGGGAGTACTGGGCGAAGCCCGTGCCCGGCTTCGGCGACCCGAAGGCGCGCGTGCTCATTCTCGGCCTCGCTCCCGGTGCGCACGGTTCCAATCGCACTGGTCGCCCGTTCACCGGAGACATGTCGGGACGCTTCATGTACCCCGTTCTGCACAAGACGGGATTCGCTTCGCAATCCAACGCCGATCATCGCGAAGATGGCATGCGCTTGATCGACTGCTACATCACGGCCGCGGTGCGCTGCGCTCCGCCCGGCAACAAGCCGACACCAGACGAGATCGCCGCCTGCTCGCCCTTTCTCGATCGCGAACTGCAAGCACTCGAAAACGTAAAGGTTGTGGTCGCGCTAGGGAAGATCGGTTTCGAGGCGTATCTGAATTACCTCAAGCGCAAGGGGATTATCGCGACCAAGAAGGAGTATGTGTTCGGCCATAGCGAGCGCTACAAGATGCCGAACGGAGTCACACTGATTGCGAGCTATCACCCGTCGAACCAGAACACGGCAACCGGCAAGCTGACCGAGAAGATGTTTACGGATGTTTTCAGAACAGCGAAGAAACTAGCGGAGCGCTAAGACGCTGCGGACAGGCGCGAACCTATCTGGCTTCGTTAGCGAAGCTGGTTATTGAACAGTGACTACGGATTCCTAACCGCCGAACCCTGAGTGCTGAGTGGCTGCAACTCCGCATTCCTGATTTTGTCTATTTCGATGACCGCAGCCCACTGCCCACCCTGCCGACGCTCCCATGCGATTCTTCCATGCAGCATCTCGGCGATCACCTCGGGCGGCAGATCGCGATGGTAGTCGAAGAAGCGTTCCTGCATCCGCTCCCACCACCCGAAACGTGACAGCAAGTTTCGGGGCGGCTCATACTTTGTCGAGAAAACGAATGCCACGTCGAACGCGTCCGGCTGCTGCGCCGCGGCCATCACTTGCGGCAACGTAAAGTTCTCAACGCGCACGACCGTTAGCGGTTTCTTCACATACGCCAGGAATGGCCGGTTCAGTTCGTCCGAGGCCGGCCAGGCCGTCAATACGCGATCATCGGCGTACTTCGTCTCCAACAGGACGGCAGCCTGCTTGTGCAGCCGCACGAAGTCCGTATAAGCGAGATTGTCTTCCGGCGCGATGCGCCATGGCGGATTCATCAACAGCGCCATCACGAATGCTACCGCCACCAGCGCCACCCACTGCGTCCACCTCCGGATCCTGCGATACAGGGTAGAAACCGAAACGATGATCACCAGCGGAACCACAGGGAGCATATACCGCGCCAGCACTGCGCCGCCGAGCACCGCAAACGCAACCACGTGCGCCAGCACCAGCGCCAGGAAGACAAGTTGCACGGGGATGCTGATGCGCTGCCGCTCTCGTCCGTCATCAACCAGAGGCGGATATTGCATGGCCAACCATGCGGGCATCGTCAGCACGAAAAGATTCATGTACCCAAACGCCTGCCACAACCGCTGCATTCCCGCGAGCACGATCCGCAGGGGGCTTATCGTCGCGCCCAGGTTGTACTTCAGATATTCGGGATTGCCCAGCGCGAAGCCCGTGCGGTGGTAGTGGTACGCGTACCAGAGGGCCAGCGGAACAGCCGTCAGCAGCAGCGAGAACGTTTGCGCCAGCCGGGGTCGGTGACCGCACAATTCGGCACCGCGCCAGCGTGCGATGAGGGGACAAACCAGCTCCCATCCGAAAATCGCGAACGGTGCTACCAGCGCGGTCTCCTTCGCCACGGCCGCCAGCGAGAAGAAGACGATGGCAGCCACGCGGCGCTGCTCAACGTACATCGTCACGCCCCAGATTGTCAGCGCCGCCACCGCGATATCCAGTTGCGCCAGCGAACTCTGTGCAAAGAACACCGGATAAAGCGCCGTCAAAATGACAGAGGCTGCCGCGACTTTCTCGTTCGCGACACTCCGTGCCAGCCGCCACACACCCAGGAGCGCGAAGGCCGCCACCAGAAGCATGGCTGTGCGCGACACCGCCGGCGTGTAGTTGCTGAACTTCCACCACAGTGCAAGCCACGCCATCACCAGCGGTGGGTGCGCATTCGAAAGCGTGGTTTTCGGAATCAGGTCGCCGGTAAGCAGCAAGTCTCGCGCCGCCGGCACAAAGTATCCCGCCTCATCCCAGAAATACGGAAGGCGCAACACGGGTGCATGAAGCGCGAATATGGCGCAAAAGATGAGCGCGAAAAGAAGCAACGGCCTGTCGGCGATACTGGCACGCGCACGGACAGGCCCGTGCCGTTTGCTGGTCGAATTGTCGTGCGCGAGCATCGGCCGTTGTTCTTGAGATTGCTGGATTAGTGGATTGGCCCGGATGCCATTCGCGGATCGAGTTTGATCTCTCCGAACGTCTGCTCGTAGTTCACGAGATTCTGCGCCAGGATGTTTGCGAGCGCCTTGGCTTGCTGCGGACTCAGATAGATGCCCTGGAAGTTACGCACCTCCAGCCGTTCTTCGGACGCGGGCGTCAGAGTCCCAAAGCACAGAAAAAAGTCCCAAACGTTAACGCGCACCTGCACGCTGTTGGCATAATTCTCGCGGTAGTCTTCGGTATTGCTTACGTTGATTTCGGGCTGCTGTGGAGCGGCCATTGTTAACCTCGCTGCAAGTGTGGTTCGCCCAGCCTATCAGACAAACGGATGCGCAAGAAACCTGTGCCGTCGGTGATCTCTGCTCTTTCGTTCAATGAATTTGGATTTGCCGGTCCCGAACGTCCTTGTGCCGGCTTTACGAGGTATGAGCTGGGTCGGTGTTCGGCACAATGAAGAAGGGCCGATTCTTATATCGGCCCCAAGCTCTTGGTGCGAAAGGGGGGACTCGAACCCCCACGGAGTTACCCGCCAGATCCTAAGTTCACGGCGCACGAACAATCAACAACTTAGCGCGGTTTGCATGAACTGAGATAGTCCAGTATTTATGCGCATTTCCCGCACCGCGGTTCTGCGAGAGACAAGCCCATACAACCGACCACTGGGCACAAAATTGGGCACAGTCAGAGTTGCTACTCACTTGCCCTTTTCGCGGCACACAGTACCGAGCCGTGCAATTCAAGAGGTGCTCCGAGATACTCCAGCTGTTGCGTGACTAGGTGAATCGCGAACCTGATTTCCCGCAGTAGCGCACATACGAACCAAAGCTGAACAATGATGGCCACACCCAAGATGCTGAGTAACATCGAATCCCTCCTGAGATTATTGCGTTCAGTATTCGTGAGGGTACGGAACTTTTGAGCCGATTGCGGCCGCGTCCATATCCCAGAGACGCTTTTCAAGATCGTGGACACGCCGAGTTAGCCCTTCGCCATCTCCCCACTCTCTGCCGCGAGGTGCTCCAGCTATGTGCTCGAGTTGCTCAACTCGCTTTGTGAGTGCATCAAGCGCGAGGCTGACCTTGAAGACGAAATAGGCTGCCCCAAGAAGGACGGCCGTTAGTGTCATGGTGCTCAGCGTGAACATTTGTGCGTAATCCTCTCGCGCGCGTACTGCTCCAAAAACCCGCAGCGGTGCTTCGAAACCTTAACAATCCTTAACAATTTGCATCGTTCTGAAAACGGCACGCATTATGCGCTGGCTTGTCGCTCTTTGGAAGGAGATATTCACATGCGCGCGCATACATAAGAAACGCCGTTTTTTAATTTCGCGGAAACGTGCGTGTTCTTAGCCGCATGGTCTTGAATCACGATCCCCAGAAGATCGAGACCACCCCCTCCCCCTACAGGCAGCATTCGGCTTTGATTTCGCCATTGATTTTCGAGAAATCAAACGCCAGCCGAAAGCACGCTTGTGCGAGGCTCTACAAATAGCGAGCAAGCAACTACGAAAGAAAAACCATTGAATAGGAATGTTCTTTTAGTAGGAATGTTTTAGGAATGGACGCTGGCGCGCCAACACAGTGCAAGTGCGACACTTGCGCAAAGTGCGAGCGCAGAACTTGCTGAACTGAGTAGCAAGAATTGCTTGACGTGTAGCAAGGTTTGCTTATCTGCTCCCCTCATACCAGCTCGGCAATTCTTGCTGCTCTGCCTTGTTTAGTTATCGAATACGCCGGGTAAGCCGTGTGCCTCCGGCCGTTGCTTCACAGCTTCGGCACAGTAGCCGATGCTTGCCGCTCCACCCACTGAAGGCTCATTGCTGCCGTTTGAAGGCTCCTCAGAGCGCTTGCGGTACGGTACTGGCTTATCAGCGTCTCCCGGATATGGAGCACGCGTCAGAGGGTCACAAATCACATAGGTGTACTTGTTCCCGCTCCCGCGTCTGTAAACAATCAGGCCGTGTTCTGCGAGTCTCTTTCGTGCGTCACACAGTGTTCGCGGCGCTGTGCCTACTGCCGCTTGAATCTCCGCATCCGTCCTTCTGAGCTCGCGTGTGCGGTACCGTTCGCTCTCTTCCATGAGATAGACGTACAGGTCTTTTTCACCCGGCCTCATGTTCGCCCACAGTCCAGAGCGAATAACGTGAGGATGAATGCCAAAGAACGTGTCGATCATTACGGTCACAGTGCGTCTGTCTCCGGGTCGTGTACTAGGAAATATCGAGAGAGCACACGGCCGTGCTCGTCGCGCTCTTGTTCGTTCTGAACGTCGAAACCGCGTTTGCGTATCTCATTGAACCGTGTTCCGTGCTGCGCGATTCCAACGGCCATGATTTCGGGCAGCTCGAGTGCTCGCTTTTCGTAGCGTGCTTGGCGTAGCAACTCAATGAGCACATCGGCTTGTGTCGCTTTCCGATTGCCGGCAGTGAATACCAGCTTGCTCTGCTTTGGCGTTGCGAGATGGTCACGCCAAAGCCCACCCTCGCGCGCGCGTATTGCTGGAAAAACTCCCTGCTTTTGCTTGCTAGTAGTGCCCTCGCTGGAGGACAATGCAAACGAATTGGTCACCACTTCCGTCCTTTCTGTTGCTTCCTGATCGTTGCGACTGAGAGTGAGCGGTGAGGCTCCCGGTGCTCGAACACCTGGAGCCTTTACGTTTGCGCCCATGCCCTATACCTCTGCCTCTCCGCGGCGCGGTGCCTGACTCTTGCCGCCGTCCTCAATGATTTTCTGAAGCTCGCTCTCCCTGATTAGCGTCCGAGAGCCTACTTTCGTTCGCTGAATACGGCCTTTTGAAAGCCAAGAATGTATCGTCCATTTGCTAATGCCGCCGAGCACTTGCGAAGCTTCAGTAACCGAGAATAGTTTTTCCATTTAGGTTCTCCCAATTCACGTCTAAGCGAATGCCATGCTTGACAACCGAAGCATGGCATAGCACAATGCCACAATCGAGACACAAATTGTGGCACACCCAATCCAAGTCGCTGCTGTAATAGATTTCGCTACTACTCCGCTTCGCTGGACAGTAGGTAAAGTCAAAAGCGTTGGCTGGGTAGAGGACGAAATTTCAACCTTCACAGTTGTGGAAGTGACCGAGCCCGGCGAATACAAAGGGCTCCGCCAAAGAATGCGTCCCTTTGTTCTACCCACGGAACTCCGAGATGTCGTTCCTTTCAAGGTGACTGGTAAAAACTCGATGCGCTTCCGCGCAATTCGTGAGAACAGAACAGCAGAAGCTTTAATAGCTGATTTCCCGATCAAAGCTGGGAAGAGACTTGTCAGTTATGTGCCTAAAGAGATTGACGCATGGCAGATGCGGGACGAACTTCTCGAGCTCGATGAAACGACGAACGGCTTAGCGGCCTTTCTGTCGCGCTATGGGCAATGGGATTCCGTTACCCTGCCGCGTGAACCAGTTGATCGCTCTAGCAACAAGATAGTTCCCTGGGTCACGTTCGCAGAGCGGGTGTGGCATGTATCTGTGCCGCGTACAGCAAATGAGTACTACGACGTAAGAGAACTAATTAGTTCGGGATTGCTCTGCACGGCAGCGAATTGGCTAGGTTCACAATTCGCATCGCTACCGTTCGGAAAGCCCCGTCCGGAGTTTCCCCACCTCAGAATTGAAGCTCGAACTTGCATAGACGCACTATTGGGCACCATTACCGTTGATCATTTGCTAGGAACGGAGTTTCGCGTATGCGCGCGTAGCGACTGCCCGAAGATCTTCAAAGTTGAGTCAAAGCACAAGCGGGTCTACTGCGATCAATACTGCGGTCATCTTGAATCAGTCCGAAGGAACCGAAACGAGGCGAAGAGCTAGTTATGTCCATTTACAAGCGCGGCGGTGTCTACTGGTACAAGTTCATGTGGAATGGCGAGCTGATCCGCGAGTCCACGAAGCAAGGCAATGACAAGAAGGCGCGCAACATTGAATCGGCACACCGCACGTCGCTAGCGAATGGCCTTGTGGGCATCCGTGAAAAGAAACCCGCGCCAGCGCTGGCGGATTTTCTGAAAGACGATTTCGTGCCATTCGTGGAGACGAAACACGCTGCGAAGCCCGCAACGGCCGAATACTACACCGATGGCGCGAACATGATTTGCAAGTGCGATTGGGCCTCTGATCCACTGGACAAGATCAGCGACCAGCACGCACAGCACTTCGCCGCGAAGTATGCCCACCTCTCCCCTTCCCGCATCAATTGCGGCCTTCGCACCCTACGCCGCGCCCTTAACCTCGCATTCGAGTGGGGCAAGCTGGACAGGCCCGTGAAGATCACTCTCGCGAAAGGCGAGCGCCAGCGTGACACCGTGCTCACAGATGGCGATTGGCAACGGTACATCGCAGAATGCCCGCAGCCGTGGAGAGACGCTGCAATCATCATTCGCGGCACAGGAATGCGCCCTGGCGAAGTGTTCGCGCTGCGGTGGGAGAATATCCATCTGAACGGCACAGGCGGGCTTATACAGGTCACAGAGGGCAAGACGAAAGCCGCGCGCCGAATGCTCCCGATGGTCCCGGCCGTGTATGTCGCCATGTCGAACCGCTATATTTCCGCGGGCAAGCCGGAAGAGGGTTGGGTATTCCCCGCCACCTCGATTGAAGGCCACCTCAACAAAGACACGGCGAAGGACCAGCACAAGCGCGGCCTCGATCGTGCGAACGCGAAAGCGAAGGCGAGCCGGGAAAAGGAAATCAAAGCCTTCCCGCCTTACGTGCTCCGGCACACGGCGCTGACGCAACTAGCAGAGGCGGGCTGTGATGTGTTCACGCTGGCGCGCATCGCTGGGCACTCCTCAATCACGATCACACAGCGATATGTTCACCCTCAGGCGGACGCGATAGACCGCGCCTTTCAGCAGACAACGAACGCTGCACTTGCGGCACTTCCGCCAGCGGGAGACTAGGCACAGAAAATCTCAGGTGGGCACAAAATTGGGCACAATGCAAAACGGGCACCTTATGAGGGTGCCCGTAAGTATTTGGTGCGAAAGGGGGGACTCGAACCCCCACGGTTTTACCCGCCAGATCCTAAGTCTGGTGCGTCTGCCAATTCCGCCACTCTCGCATTAAGAATCGTAAAGAATTCTGGAAGGGACTGAATGCAACGTCAAGCTTTTCCACTCGACATTGTCATTGTCGCAGTCACTTCAATTTCTCGTTCATAGCTATTGTACCTCCGGAGCGGCTGCTGCCGAAAACTCGACTCAGCATCGGTGCGCCACCATCGCCTGAGGCAGTCGCGGCACACGCATCCGCAATATGGCACGCTGCGGCGGAGGTGAGCGCGACACTTGATGAAAAGCGCCTGCGATTGCAGGCGCTTTGAATTTGTTGCTCACATCGGGAATGGCCGTGGACCTCGTGTCACGGTCGAAGCCTCTGCGTGCTCATTCCTTGAGTCCAAAGCTGTTGTGGAAGTAATAGCGAACAGTGACATTGCCAGCGGCTACCAGCAGTCCTGTGGTGCTGTTTGTGTTTTGCTTCGTAGAAGTGGCGTCATTGATGTTGGCTTCGGTCGTGCTCTTAATAAACGCCGTGCCCAGTCCGGTGGGAAACGAAATGCTGCTCAGGCTCGAAGTCTTGTAGTAGATCGTGCCACCGCTTTCTGGCGACGTCGCGAACACGTACAACCGGCCGTTCTGCTGATCCAACTGCACGATGGGACGGGTGTGGTGGTCGCTCTTGCGTCCGAAGGTATAGCTGCTCCACTGTCCTGCCGTGTTGCGGACCAGCAGCAGCACCAGCGGATCGCTGGAGCCGGTGTACGAGGTCTTCACTGCGGCAAACACCCGTCCGTCTGAGGTGGCTTTCAGGCTGATGTGATCGTCAGCCAAGCCCGTTGCGCCTGTAATTGGTACCTCCTGGTGCCAGGTCGTCGGAGGATCGCCATCGCGTGAGTTGCAAAATAGAACCTGGAGGTGAGCTGATTGCTCAACATCACTCCTACTTTGCCTCCAAAGGCAATAATCGACGAGATGTCGTCCGACGAGACATTGACTGCGCTCGAGCTGATCGGCAACACATAGGGAGTGCCCCAACTCGCGTAGTTGGTGCCGCTACTGTGGTTCACCATTACCTTGCTGCCCTCTACGTACGTGGCCCACAGCGTTCCGGTCGTATCTTTCGCGAGCGTCAGCGTCTCGGATTTGCCCCTCGTAACGTTGTTCACCTGAAGTTGTTTGGTGTACGTCTTCGTGCTCGAATTGTAGGTATAGACGTACAGGCGTCCCCAACTGCTTGAGGTCGTTGTCTGCCCCAGCGTGGTGAAGATGTGCGATACGAGGTAGAGCTTGTTCGTCTCTGCATCCCACAGCACGTCGGCCCTGCTGCTGTTGCGGTCGTCGAGCACCGTTCCAGTGTCCTGCCAACTGTGAGTCGCGGGTTCGAAGCGGTAGATGTGAAACTCCTGCGCGGCGTCGTTGTACAAACTTCCCCACCAGTAGCCATCATTCCACCACAACTTGCTTTCCGGTTTTTCGCCCGTCGGGGTACCGGTGCCAGTCGTGCCGTAATAGAAATCTTTGTAGCCCACCGCAATGTGCGTTTGTGCGTTTGCGGCCGAAACCAGCATTGAGGTCACAAACACCAACCACGCGCACGCAATACGCGCGAGAAGAGGGTTACGGCGGCGGCCGTTTCTGAGGGCGAGATCGACGTGATCGAAGATCTTGGTGATCTGCCGAACAGGAGGGGGAACAACGGGGGGCATTGGTGTCCTCGCGATTGGAACCGCGGCTGGATTGGGACGGACTGCTGCAAAATCAATTGCAACTAAACCGGGCGGCCTGATTGATCTTTCTGTGCCGTAGTGTATAGCGTCTATCCAGAGAACAGGCAAGTCGCTGCTGCGGAAATTATTCACTCATTTTCATTCATGCAATTCCAATGTAGCTGTTCAGTGATGATGCTGGGCTCCCGATAGCCGAAGGTTTGACGCTGCATGCTTCGACCGGCGTAATTTCGGGAACTCCGACGGGTTTCGGCGGATCGTATGTAACGGTCCAGGTTACAGACGCGTTCACGGCAAAGCCACAAAGCGTCACAAATAACTTGCTCACCATCTTCCGCCCGGCAAACAGCGCCCGCAATGACACAGTCATCACCGCCACTCCCATCGGGCCGGGTATTTACAATGCATCTTTAAGCCCATACTGGGACACTCGCACCGACACAGAGTCCGACCACGACTACTACCAATTGACCGCCATCGCTGGCGCAATGGTGAAGGTCGGTGCCAGGGCGCTGTACACGCAGACCTCGGGCGTGTTGGACACGGTCATCGAGATCGTCGACGCAAATGGCATACGGCTCCAGAAATGTTGGTCCCAAAGCAGCTACAACTACACTGGTGAGTGTCTTAACGACGACCAGTATTCCGGCACCACCGATTCTTTGCTACAGCTCCAGGTGCCTGGGACAGCGGGGCAGGACGTCGTCTTCTTCCTGCACGTTCTTGACTGGCGCGGTGACGCCCGTCCCGACATGCTCTACGAACTGAACATCAGCGGAACGAAATGAACGTGGACGATGACCTTGTACTAGCGAATGAGGGCGGCCGCAAGCCGTGCCTTTCGTCTTGCTGGCCATGCGAAGCAGGCTTGATCATCGCGTGCAGGGGAGGGAAGGTTCTAAGCACCGTGAGCCGTCTGCAACTCCGACCGATTACAATGTTTCAGTAACGCCCCATGGACACGAACCCAGCCGTTTACGTAGATACGCCCGCGAAGTTTACTGAGCTGCTGAAGCAGCTTGAACCATATGCCATTATTGGGCTCGATACCGAATTCATCTCCGAAGGACGATATGAGCCGGCGCTCTGCCTCGTGCAGTTGGCGACGCCAGATGGAATCTGGATCGTTGATCCCATTGCCATTCCCGATCTCCATAAATTATGGGAACTGCTCGTCCAGCCTGGCCGTGAAATGGTGGCGGTGGCTGCGCGGCAGGAAGTGCGCTTCTGCGCTAAAGGCGCCGGCGCGCCCCCTGCGGGTGTCCTTGACATACAGGTTGCCGCCGGTTTGGTCGGATACGGATATCCACTCAGTCACACCAATTTGGTGAACAAGCTTGTCGGCGTCCGCGTACACGGCGGAGAAAGCTTTACCGACTGGCGCAAGCGTCCTCTCACACCCGTGCAGCTAAAGTATGCCGCCGATGACGTGCGATACCTGCTCGCCATGCGCGAAAAGGTACTCGAACGCGCGAAAGAGATGGGCCGCCTGGAGTGGGTTGAGGGCGAGTGTGCTCGTCTGGCGCAAGATGTGTTGTGCGAAGAAGAGCGTTGGCGCGTCTCCGGCAGCGCGCGCTTGACTCGGAGGCAGTTGGGGGTCCTGCGGGAGGTGTGGCGCTGGCGCGACCGTAGTGCGCGGCATTTAAACCTGCCGGTCGCGCGGGTTCTGGGCGATAGTTTACTTGTGGAGATCGCTCGCCGGTCCCCGGCAACCGAGGAAGACCTGTTCGCACTGCGCGGCCTCGATCGTCGCCTGGTCCGCAGTGCCTCCGCTGATATCGTCGCAGCCGTGCATGTCGCGATAGAGTTGCCGGAAAGTAAACTGCCGAGCAATGAACGTCGCGAAGATCCACCGCAGGTCGCGATCCTCGCCAAGCTTCTTTCCGTGGCTTCGAACGGCCTCGCTACCGAGTACCGCATCGACGCGGCTCTCCTCGCGACGACGGCAGACCTGCAGGAGTTGGTTCGGTGGAGATTACATCCGGAGGACAACGAGCCCGCATTACTGGAAGGCTGGCGCGGCGAAATCCTTGGCACACCTCTGCTGGGTATTCTCGAAGGCAAGCGATGTGTGCGGGTGGGTAACTTGCAGGGTGGCAATCCGCTATCTTTTGAGGAGTGTGATCCTGTGAAGGCGTAACCTCGAAGGAATGGAAGCTGTGCTCATTTACAAGACCACAAGGAATATCTCAAGACGGAGCTTCGCTTCTTGCTTGCAGCAACTTTCACTGGGGCTGAAGCGCCCCCGATCAGCAATGGTTCTATCGCAATTCAGTTAGATCATTGAACCGCGTTCAATCCGCGCCAGATCCACATGCCCGCAATCACCAGGATGAGCACGCCTGAAGTCGCTCCGAGCCAGCCGACGATCGGCGTGAGCCGGTTCAACTTGAGCAGCAGCTCCTGCTGTTCGCGTTCCATATGCGACTCGGATTTCTCGATGAAAAGCTGATCATCCTCATGCATGGTCAGCGTGCTGCGATAGATGATCAGGATCACAAGAATCGTCGTAAGTACGGCCCAGACTATCAGCAGCACTTGCATTAACGGCATTCGCCACCTCAGGTTCTGATCCCGCGCACTCGTAGAGGCTTTCTGAGCAGCTCACCCACCGGCGCACTCCCACTTCTACGCCGGCCCAACCCGGATGAGCGGCCAGCCGCCGCGGGTATGGGGCCCTTTGTGCGGCAAATTATATCTCCGAGTCTTTCCTGATGGGATGAATATTTTTTCCAAACACTCGCCTACGGCAACTCTCGGACGCCTGCCTGGTGACTGGGGCAAAGTGGCTGCCCGCGCAGGACTTTGTTTTCGCGCATCCAACGCGAGACTCAAGTTTTTGCAACGATCTGCTTCCATCCGGCGTCTAAAACAGTGTTGCTCGTTTTAAGCGCATATCGCTGCATCGAAAAGTTCGCATCACAGGTAAATGTGATGGAGTATTTGCTATAATTTCTGGTACACGGCAATCAACAGGAGACACGAATGTCGACCACGACTACGACACCGCCCGAAGTCAAAAAAACAAACCCGGTTTCGCTGACGCCGAACGCAATTGCTAAGGTGAAGGAAATCATGGCGCAGCAGAATCCTGTTCCCGCGGGACTCCGTGTTGGCGTCGTTGGAGGCGGCTGCTCCGGCTTTTCGTATAGCATGTCGTTTGAGAACGGCGCGGGAGCCATGGACAAGACGTTCGACTACGAAGGCCTTAAGGTTTTCGTCGACGCGACTTCGTTAATGTACTTGCAGTCATGCGTTGTCGACTACGTCGAGACGCTTGAGGGTGCCGGCTTCAAGTTCGAAAATCCGAACGTCAAGAGCACGTGCGGTTGCGGCTCGTCCTTCAGCGCGTAAATTCGCGAGAGTGAGCACTCAAAAGGCCGCGTCTTTCGACGCGGCCTTTTAGCATCTCATCTACTATCGCCTGGAGCGTTCGTGTGGGGCTGCTCTGGGTTCTATCTGGGGTTCATGCCAAAGCCGCTACTACCCTGCGGCTGTTGTTGGGTACCTGCCGGACTTCCAAATCCTGTCGTCGCTCCCGATCCAGCGGGTGTTCCAAACCCACTAGATCCAAAACCCCCAGCAGTTCCGCCTGGCATGTTGACTCCAGGCGTCGCGCCCACCGCTCCGGCGAGGGGATTGTACGGTCCCTTGATTAATCCGCCACGGTCCTGTGCCGGGTCAAAGACGAACAGCCACTGGTTATAGCGCCGCTTGTTGTTGAACTCGCGTATGCCGGTTCGTTCGCTCATGCTGGCGACGCCAAGTATCGGCCCGCCGCCAAAAGTCTGTCCGGTGAGGGAGCTTCCGAACGAACTTCCAGAACTCGAGCTCCCAGAAGTAGAACCTCCCGAACCCAGAGTTCCAGAATTTGTGTTTCCCGGGCTCGAGTTCGAGTTTCCGAAAAGACCGCCGGTGCCTCCGCCGAAACCAGAGCCGCCTGAGCCGAAACTGCCTGAGCCAAAACTACTGGAGCCGCTTGAGGCGCCAAAGCCAGACTGTGGCGCCTCCGCCTTGGGCTGCTCGCCGTCTGTGGTCGAAGTACCTGTGGTCGAAGTGCTCCCGAGCGTACCGGCACTCGCGCCGATCCCTTGCGGTTGCTGCGCACTTGGGGCGATACTGCCTGTGCTCCCGCCTGTCTGTCCGAGTTGAACCTCGCCAAAGCGTACGAGCCTCCAGTTGCCGCTCTCGGTCATGGGGTCTTTATATCGTTTGCGCAGGAAACGTATGTTGTTCGTTTTCTCAAGGTCTTCGACACGCGTAGGGTAGCGTCCGAACTTCTTGTAATACTTCTTGACCGCACGCGCGTACTGCTCGCCGCGGTGGATCATCTCCTGCTCGCGGTCGCGCTTAACCTGCTGGGCTATGCGCGGAGCGGCGGCCGTCATGGCGAGGATCAGTAGTGCCATGGCCAGCAGCAGAATGAGCAGAATGTAGCCAGACTGCCTGCCTCTCTTGCGCTTGTTTCGTGATTGGAATCCGCGATACTTCATGGAATTTGTGTTTGCCGCGCGCGGTTAGCTCTGCGACAGGGGAATGCTCTGGCGATTGTTGCTTAGAACGTCTTCGATCTCCACCGCATTCGGTGAGATGCGTAGCACCTTGTACCGGCTCTTCACGATATCGCCTTCCCCGGCGACGAAGATGTCATCACCCTGGGAAAGAAAAATCTGCTTTGCCTCGCCCTGGCGGCTCGCGAATCCGAAAAACTTGAGATTAATCGGAGGTGGACCCGAAGGCGCGTTGTTGTTCGCCGTCGGCCGATTCATCACCGGCTGCACCGGCTTCGGAAGCTCGGGTGCCGGTTCGGCCTGTGCCCTGAAGATGTTGCGTCCCTTACCCTCGTATTTCGTTTCCTCGCTGGCCTTCAGCAGATCAAGCCGCAGCGTAGGATCGAGCGTGTCGTTCAGCACCGCTGCGGGCGCCCTGCGCGTGCCACGGCGTTGTGCAGTGCGCGGAGGCGGAGCGGGTGCACTAGCAGCCTGCGCCGGCGCTCCAGCGGTCGCCGTCGCTGTTGCTGTTGGCGCGCTGGCAGGCTCCGGTGCAGACGCTCCACTCAGCATCCTGATCAGAAGAAACACCGCCACACACATCAGTACTATCGCGATGATGAACTTCGTCCGGCTTTCGGATCCAAGCTTCACTAGGCGGCCGTCCTTATGTATGTCTCGAAGCGCACTTGCAGGCGTACCGTGCCCTCTTGCGCCTCACCCAGCAACACGCTGTTCACCACGAAGAACAGCTTGTTGCGTTCGAGCGCGTTGATAAATTTCATCTCATTGGCGTAGTCGCCCGTGAGCGATGCATCGATTCCGATGCGCTGCACTCCGGGCATACTCACGTCCTGCTCTTCATAGCGGATACCGGTGATCTGTATCTTGTTTTCGTTCGCGAGTTTCCCCAGTTGTGCGGAGATTTCGGAATATCGAGTCGGCAGACGATCCCTGTAGAAGACGTCGATCTGCTTCCGCGCGGTATCCAGCTTCTGGTCCATGCCGCGCGCCGGAAGCGACTCGCGACGCTTGGCCTGCAATTCCGCACGCACCCGGCTGTAATCGTTCTCGCGTGCACTTCGCGAACGGCCGAGCGGCGAGAGCAGCAGGGCAACAGCCGCTGCATCGAGAACCAAAAGAACGATCAGTACTATTAACAGCCGACGGCGTGCTTCGGGAACGTTACGGATCATCGCTGGCCAACTTTCTGCACGCCAGCGTCGCCAAGCTTGCCGGAGGTACCGTTCGATTCCGGCGTATACGGCGCACCCACCGCCGGTGGCGCGTAGATGGAGCTGATCTCAAACTGAACCGTGTCGGTTCCGGAAGCTTGCTGGGCCTTCGACTCGACTCGTACCTGCGCTTGCCGGAAGGTGTCCGACTCCTCCATCTTCCGCACCAGTTCGACGGCGCGTTCGCGCGAATCTCCGGCGACGATCATGCGAACTTGCAGCTGGTTCTGATCGTTCAGTTCAGGCGCAATGGAAACCACATGCAAGCGAGGTGGCATCACGCGTTCCAGGTCTTCAAACACGCGGGTCCATGAGAATGCCTTGCGTGCGATAACCTCATTCAGAAATCGCGCCTGCTCGGCGACTGCCTTGTTGTCGGGACGATTCAGTAACGCCATGCCGGCCGCTTTTTCGCGGTCGAGGCTATTCATCTCCTGCCGCAGCATAGCGATCTGCCGGTTCACGTCACGCGACTGCCGCCACGACGAGATGGCGTAATAAACAAGGCCACCCGTAAAAATGGCGAGCACCGCGATCAGCGTTCCCCAACGCAGCAGAAACTTCTTAACGTCTTCATACGGCTGGCTTGCGAGATTGATGTTCAGGCGCATCGTTGTTGTTCGCTCCTCAGCCGATCAGGGCTCCAACTACGCCCGCCAGTTCCGACCGGTCGGTGTTGCCGTTCATGGCAAGTGTCGTCAGTCCAACGAGTTCCTGCACGCGTGAACCTGTCTGCGCTTCCAGCGCCGGGGCGACGTCCTGAATCGCTACGCGGCCTGCGACCAGCACCCGTTCCACGTTCACTCCGAAGGTGTCCTGGAAGAACACGACGGAAGGATACACGTCCTCCGCAAGACGCTCGCCCGAAATTATGGTTCCGCCATTCTCCAGCGTTCGGTACAGCAGCAGTTCGCCATGGTTCAGAATCGCGACGCTGCTTGTGTCGGCATCCACCTTCAGCACCAGCGTAGGACGGGAAGTATCCACCGCGCCGAGTGCTGCAATCGTCGAGGGCATCACGATGCCGGGATTGCACCCCGCATCGCGGAAAACCTGCTCATACTCCTGCAATACCGCCGACGGAGTTACCGCGGCAACCACCTTCACCATCCCGGGCGCGCGCGCAACGTCGTAACTGAGCGCGGCTTTGTCGATGTCGAACGGCAAAGACTTTTTGAGCCGGAAGCGCACGACCGAGTCGGCATCCAGCCGGCGTTCTGGCAGGGTATCGAACTCCAGCAGCACGATGCGAACGGCAGCATCCGGCACAATGGCGATCACGTCGCGCGTTCTGCCGGCCACGGTGCTTACCATCTCCTCGATAGCGTCCCGGACAGCGGAGCCTTCAGCCACGTTCGTCGCGAGCAGGTTCGGAGTCACGGCTCCTGGCGGCAGTGTTCGCGAGTGCACCGCTTCCACTACGTGGCGCGTGGCGTTCACCCGCGCTGCGGTCACGCGGGTTGCCATAACTTCACAGGCGATCCGTGGACGGCCGTTGCTGAGGTTGTTGGCCATTCTGTTTCCGTTCTCTCTCATACCGAGTTCTGTCGTGCTAACGCGTCGTTTCGATGAACGTGACCTTATTGATTTCTTTCAGCGTCGTAATTCCGGCCCTTACTTTAGCGATGGCCGACTCGCGCAGGAACGTCATTCCTTCTTCGCGCGCCGCCTTCCGAATCTCTGAACTGGGCCTTTTTTCGAGAATCATCTCGCGAACGTTGTCCGTCAAATCCAGCAGTTCGTGAATCGCCGTTCTCCCGCGAAAGCCTGTGCCCGCACACTCTATGCATCCCGGACCTTCATAGAACGTGAAATTGCTCCATTGTTCCGGGTCGAGCCCGCTCGCTTCCAGCACGTCAGCCGGATACCGCACAGGTTGTTTGCAGTGTTCGCAGATCAGGCGCACCAGTCGTTGCGCCAGGATGCAGTTCAAGGCCGAAACGAAGTTGTACGGCTCAACGCCCATATTCAGGAAGCGGCCGATCACGTCCACCACGTTGTTGGCGTGTACCGTCGTAAACACCAGGTGTCCTGTCAGTGCGGATTGGATAGCAATCTGCGCCGTTTCCGTGTCGCGAATTTCGCCGACCATGATCTTGTCAGGGTCATGGCGAAGAATCGAACGCAGGCCGCGTGCGAACGTCAATCCCTTCTTCTCGTTCACCGGAATCTGCGTCACGCCTCGAATCTGGTATTCGACAGGGTCTTCGATCGTGATGATCTTGTCTTCGTCTGTCTTGATTTCGTTCAGCGCCGCGTACAACGTTGTCGTTTTACCAGAGCCCGTCGGACCCGTTACCAGCACCATGCCGTAGGGTTCCGCCACGTAGCGGCGGAACTTGCGAAGGTCATCTTCGCTGAAGCCGACCACGTCGAGCGTGAGTTTGTGAAACTTCTCGCTCATCGACTCCTTGTCGAGCACACGCAGCACAGCATCTTCTCCATGAATGCTGGGCATGATTGAAACGCGGAAATCGATGGAGCGCGCGCTGTAGCGCACGCGGAACCGGCCATCCTGCGGCACGCGACGCTCGGCGATGTCCAATTCGCTCATCACCTTGATACGCGAGATGATGGTCGAGTGGTGCTCTTTCGCGATGGGTTGCATCGCCTGCTGCAACACGCCGTCGATGCGGTACTTGATTACGACCGAGTCGTCGCGGGTTTCGATATGAATATCACTGGCGCGGCGTTGCAGCGCGGTGAAGATCGTCGTATCCACCAGGCGGATGATCGGGCTGATGTCGCTCTCGGCCGTCAGCCGCTCAATCGAGATCGTTTCGTCGGCGCTCTCGTCTTCCGGAATAACGTCCAGCGCAAAGCCCTCGCTGGCTTCTTCCAGCACGCGCTGTGACTGCTCTGTCTTTTTTAAAATGTCCGTGATCTGCGACAGGGTCGCGACCTTCGGCTGGATGCGCCGTGCGAGCAGCAGGCTGATCTCGTCGATCATCATCAACTGGCTCGGGTCGGCGACTGCAATTGCCAGGCGTCCGTCCTCTGTTTCTTCCAACGGGACGAAGTTGTGCCGGAACATCAGGTCAACAGGAATTTTGCGTAGCAGTTCGTGTTGTATATGAAAGTTGCGCAGGTCCACGAACTCGCAGCGATAGCGGCGCGCTAAGTCGCGTCCGCGCGCTTCCTCGTCGCCCGTGACTGTGCTTGCGCCATTGATGAAAAGCTGTGCCATTAATACTTACTCCAGGAAAATATCTGTGCGCCGTTTGGCAAGGCGCCGGTTAGCTCTAGCGGCCTGCCCCCGCCGATCCGATTCCGCCCGCGGCCCCGGTAGTTCCGATGCTGAAAACCGGCATGTAGAGCGATATCAGGATGAAGCCGACCACCAGGCCCATGAAGATCAGGATGAACGGCTCGATCAGCGACATCGCCGCCGAGAGCGCGTTCTGCACGTCTTCCTCATAGAATTCCGCCACCGACGTAAGCATGGACGGGAGCGCACCCGTGGACTCGCCGACCTCTATCATCTCCACCGCTAGTTCGGGAAAAATCGCCGTGGCCTCCAGGCTGCGCGAGAGTGGCTGTCCCTCCCGGACGCTTTGCACGGCCACGCTGATGCCGTTTGCCATCAGCCGGCTTTGCATGGAAGCGCTGGCCGTCTCCAGCGCCGGAACCAGCGACAGGCCGCCCGCCAGCAGTGTTGCCAGCATCCGCGAAAACACCGCTACCTGGTACTTCAGCCAGGTCGGCCCAAGGATCGGTGTCCGCAGCTTGATCTTGTCGATCTGCGCAGCCCCCGTATCGGTGCGACTCCAGCGCCATAGCAGGAATCCCGTAGCACCCAACCCAATCAGCAGCAAGGGAAGCAGGTTCTTGATGCTCAACGCGACGGCGAGCGTGAATGCCGTGATCCCCGGCAGTGGCGCGCCCATGTCGTTGTAGAGAGCGGCAAAGCGCGGCACCACAAATGTGATGAGCAACGAGAGCAGCAGGGTGACGCCAATCACAAGGATCGATGGATAGATCAGCGAAGCTACCAGTTTCTTGCGGAAACTGAGCGCCAGCCGCTGAAACCCTATATAGCGCGACAGAGTCTCTTCCAGGTTGCCGCTCTTCTCGCCCGCCAGGATCGTCGTCGAATAAATCTTGGGAAAAACGCCTTGGGCCTCGAATGCTTCGCTCAACAGCTCGCCGCTCTTAACGCGGTCGCGCACGTTTTCCAGCACGGACCGGAAGTACAGATTGCGCTGCCGCTTTGAGAGCAGGTCGAGCGCCTGCGAGATCGGCAGGCCCGCCCGGATCAGTGTTACAAACTGCTGGTTGAATATTACGAACTGTTCCAGTTTGACGCGCTTGCGCTGTGGCAGGCGAATTTCGCCGCCCGCGAGCAATCCGCGGGGTTTCACCCAATAAACCAGGTATCCTTGCTGGGCGAAGTGCTCGCGCACTTCAGCCTCACTGAAGCCCGCCTCCATTAGTTCGGAAACGTTCCCCCGCTCATCGGCCATCTTGATAAGGAATTCTGCCATGCTCGTGAGCCATGCTACCGGCAAGGTGGCCCCACGGCCACGCGTCCTGCCGATTCCCTGAACGTTTCAGCCGGGGATTTAACTGCCTGTCTTAGAGTCTAACATCCTGAAAACCCAAGCATTGTAGCTGTACAGACGCTCTCTCGGCATTAAATCGAAATCGACGGTAATTGCAAGGTCACTAAGGCCCAAGCACAGGCCCCTAAAAACCTGTTTTAAGTATCATGGCCAAAGTCCGCCTGCCTACTGCGGGGCAAGTTCGCTGGCTTCCATGACCTCTATCCCACGCGGAGGGCTGAACCGAAAGCGCTCATCGGCTACCTGGACGTTCTCACGCTGCTGGAGAAAGCGGAATTCCGTAGTCGAACCATCGAGTTCCTCAAGGAAGATGCGCGCAATGCGGCGCTCCGGCGTAATCTCCAGCAACACCTGGGAAACCCTGTCCTGCATTCCTTTCGGGACTCCGCGCAACATGACGTTTCCTTGGTTGGCCGGTCTAGCGTCCGGTGCCAAAGACAGTCCTTCGAACTCCTTCATTAGCTTTGTCCTGCCAAGAAGGTAACGTAGCGGAGAGCGCATATCGTCCAGTCTCTTAACAGATGCTCTCCGTGCCTGCCTCTCGCCCGGGACGTAGAACCACGCCGTCTTGCCATCCGTGATGAATAGTTTCTCCCGCGGATTCCTATACTCCCAGCGCATCTTGCCCGGCTTCTTCAGCCACATCACGCCCGACTCGCTGCGTGCCATGCCGCCACCGCGATAAATTTCGGCGAAGTCGGCCTGCATGGAAGTCAGGTTGTTGTAGTGCTTATCAACGCCCTCTGCCAATTTTTGAATATCTGCCGGCGAAGTCTGGGCCATCGCCGTCGCCACGAGCCACAGTGGACCGCAGCAGAGAATTGCGAGAAGAGTCCTCAACAAAATTTTCATGATCTCATTCAGGTGCTTACTTGTTGGATTCCGGAGAGGGCACAACCGATGCTTTGCGACCGGGCGGCAGTCCCTTGGTGATGAACGGCAGGTCGTCCGGATACGCCACCTCGACACGTCCTCCGCGCACCTGGTAGGGATTTTCCAGCGGATCCACGGGCAGACGTTTCAGGTATCCAGCCGCCACCATTTCCTGGAAAGAAGCAGGTGCGCGGCCCGTATTGCGGGCGTAGTTATCAACCCACTGTTGCAGCGTCGTCACCTCTTCATCTACGCGCAGCGCCCGAAGCCGCTTGATGGCATTCGCCCGGATGTGCTTGTCTTCCGTGCTTTCCAGTATCTTCGTCCACAGCAGGCGCGATATCTCCGCGTCTCCGGCGTGCTGCGCGAAGGTCGCCGCCATCACTTTCATCCAGGGCAATGCGCCGGGAATTTCCGACCCTCTCAAGAATACTTCCGACGCCTTCTTCGAATCGCCCAGCTCCTGCCAGTAGATGAAGCCCAAATGGTAGTACAGCCGCCAGGCCGCCGGATTCTCCCGAATGCCGCGCTCAACCAGCTTGATCGCCGCTTGCGGATCGCCAGCACCTTCAGGAGGCTGCTGTGCGAGGAAGATGGACCCGAACTCATACGCCACCATCAGGTGCGGATCGAGCGTCGTCGTGATGTCCAGCAGCGGTTCTAGCAGCTTGAATTGCAGCGCTCTTTCGTGGTGCTTCCCCCCGAAGTACTGCACCACTCGCGTCCAGTAAACATCGGCCAGCAGGCCGGTGTATCCCAGGCTCATGCGCTTCACCGTGTTCGCTGAAGGGATGTAGAGCACCTCTTGCAGCGCCGTAGCTTCTCGTGCGCGATCGATCCGCTTCACCAGCGGGACACTCGCGCCCAGGCCCAGCACCAGCAGCGCCGAGAACACAAGCGAGATGTGCTTACGCGAAGTCATTTCAGGTTGCGGCGTTCGAAAATGAGCACAGCGCCGGAAATCGCCGCCGTCGCATACAGCACGGCATAGATGCTGTTGTAAAGAATCAGCTTCCCGGGCACGGGCACCGAGTGTGCCACCTGCGAGATTACATTGAAGGCCGCGAAGTTGGGCACAAAGTAGGCAAGTCCCTCCGCCAGCCATCGCGTCGGTCCGCTTGCGATGGCCGCGAATCCCCGCAGGTCCTCTGCAAATGTGCCAATCACAAACAGCGAGAACGCGAATACCGATGAGAGCAGCGGGGAAGAGAAGGTTGAGAACAGCAACGCCAGCGAAGTGATAAGCACGAACTGTAAAACGATGAAGTAAATGGCGACGAGCAGATAGGCATCAGCCGCCTGCAGCTTATGTGTCAGGTAGAGAAGCGCCGCGAAGAAGCCGGCCGCCATGAACGATGCGTTCACTACCAGCGTGCCGATCAGCCCGAAGAACTTGCCGATAATGAATTCCCAGCGCCGCACAGGCCGCGCCGCCAGCACCGTATAGAGCGTGCGTTTCTCAATCTCTTTCGAAACCAGCCCGATGCCGATGAAAATTGCGATCACGATCCCGAACAGCGAAATCGCCGTCAATCCAAGGTTCACCAGAACAAGCCGTTCGATGCCGATCGAAATCTGCCCGAACAGCAGTGCCGATCCCACCATGAGAATCGCGAACACGACAAGGTTGTAGAGCACGCGGTCTCGCACCGCTTCACGGAAGGTGTTGAATGCAATTGCCCCGATGCGGCTCATGAGTGCACCGCCTGTTCTGCCTCAAGTCGCGAAACGAAGTAGTCTTCGAGCGTTACGCGTACCGGCGTGACCGAGATCAATCGCGCACGCGCGTGTCGCACCGCGTCAATCGCCTCGTCCATTCGACTCTCGGGCACGGTCGCCCGCAGCACATCGCCGCTTGCGTGGCAGTCGCCGCCCAGGGCGACAATCCCCGCCGTCGCTGCCGCGCCTTCCCACATGATTTCCACCCGCCCGCTAACTTCGCGAACCAGGTCTGCCACCACGCCGATACCGCGCAGGCGTCCCTTGTTCAACACGGCAACGCGGTCGCATAACGCTTCCGCGTCCGAGAGAATGTGGGTCGAGAAGAAGATGGTTTTGCCTTCGTCTTTCAAACTCTGGATCAGGTCTCGCACTTCCCGGCGCCCTATCGGATCCAGTCCGGACATCGGTTCGTCGAGGAAGACCAGCTTGGGATCGTGGACGATTGCCTGTGCAATTCCGATCCGTTGCAACATGCCCTTGGAGTATTTCCGTAGCTGCGTGTCTTGCGCTTCAGGCAGTCCCACGCGGCGCAGCACTTCCTCTGCGCGGCGGCGGCGCTCCTTCGGCGGCACGCCAGAGAGCTGCGCGTAGTAATTGAGCAGTTCTGTTCCCGTGAGGTGATCGTAAAAATAGGGCTGCTCGGGAAGAAAGCCTATTTGCGCCTTCATCGTCGCATCGTGCAGTTCGCGTCCGAGAATCCTTGCCGTGCCCCCGGTCGGGAACACCAGCCCCATCAGCAGCTTCAAAGTAGTCGTTTTACCGGCGCCGTTCGGCCCCAGGTATCCGAAGACCTCGCCTTCCTCAACGGTCAGCGAAAGGGGATGCAGCGCCTGTTTGTATGTCTTGCGCCAGAATCCCGCAGGATAGCGTTTCTCGAGCGCAACAGTCTCAATGGCGGCCATAGAGTTTAAGTGTCAGGAACGATCAGACATTATACGGTGGCTGAAAAGAACTCGCGATAGCAACGACCAGACTGCCGACTTCCGCTTCGCACGGCAACTAACCAAGAAAAAGGGGGAGCCGGATTGCTCCTGCTCCCCTTGGCTTGTACCCTCCCCCAGGTACTTCGCCAATCTTAGTTGTTACTGGATCGGGGGCAGAGCCAAGCAAGCCGCTTCGTCGGCGATTGCGCCACCGGCTTGTTGTTTCCGAACGACGCCATCAGTGTTTGAGCAGAACGAGGCTTGGCCGGTAGTCCCGGCAGTGATCGGTTCACCGTTAATCTGGTACGAGCCGTTCGGAGTCGTGCCATCACCCGCGGTGCCAACGATCGCGAACTTGTATCCGCTCTTGCTGCAGGGCTGGCTGGGGCAACCAAGGACGCTGTCGATCAGCCCCGAGGCGGCCTCGGTCGGCGGGGTTGCAGTCGTGCCAAGCACAGCGAGGTCAGCGGCAAAGCCATAACCCGGATATGTCGACGCGTACGTGACCTGGGCGGTATTGACGGTGCGGATAGACCCTACGGCCGAAGCTTCGTTCGCGGCGATGCGGGAACGCAGCAGGTTCGGGATCGCGATGGCCGCGATGATCAGGATGATCGCGACAACGATCAGCAACTCGATAAGCGAAAAGCCCTTCTGTTTACGCATGGATGTCATCTCTCTCGACTGTGTGGAATTCACAACTGTCGTGGTATAGGGCACGTCGGACGCCAAACGTGTTTGCAGCGTTGGTTACCTTCGGCACTGGTTTGTATGTTGTCTGTTTCTAAGAAGTTAGGTGTATTGCTCCCAATTGGCAAAGCCTCAAAACTTTTGTGCGTACCGGCGAACGCAGTCACACTGACAAATAGTGTCACTCGGCGAAGCACAAATTTGTCATGGATAGCGTTGTTCATCTCTTAATCATGGTGGCAGGCGGTTCTCTTCCCGAGCGAGGGCGTAAGCCCGGGTCGGAGGAGCCCTCTTGAACCTCCGCTCCTACAACTCCGCGACCGCGTCGCGCCCAGGGGAATTCACTTGCAAGGGCCGCCCACAGGCCATTTGAGAATATTTTACTAGAATTTCAACAGGCAAGTTGATCGCGAGAGATTTTCAACCCGTTCAGGTTCCCGAGCACGGTTACCGCGATCTGTTCGCTCCTGAAGAACTCGTTGGCGAGCGCCAGCACTTCTTCGGAAGTGACCAATTCTATGCGATCGATGATTTCATTGATCCCAACAAAGCGGTCGTAATACATCTCCTGGCGAGCCAGGTTTGACATGCGCGCCGTTGAAGACTCGAGGCTCAGCATGAGAGAACCCTTCATCTGGTCTTTTGCGCGTCGCAGTTCCTCTTCTGGCACCGCGATGTTTTTGAGCTCGCGGAACTCGTTAATCACCGAATGCACCACTTTCGGAGCAGAATCGCGCGAAGTGCCAGCGTACACCGCCAGGCATCCCGTGTCGTGAAAGGGGCTCAACTCGCTAAAGATCGAGTACACCAATCCCTGGCGCTCGCGCACATTTTGGAACAGTCGCGAACTCATGCCGCCGCCCAGAAGCGTGTTCAATATGTAGGAGACGTACCGGTTCTCGTGCGAGATGGAGTAGGCCGGCACGCCTATGCAGATCTGCACCTGCTCCAGCGATTTCTTGTTGCGCATCATGATGCGCGAAACCGTTTTCGGCGGCGCTTCGTGCGATCCGTTGGGGACCGGTTGCAGGTGCTCGAAGCTCTGCGTCACCAGCCGGCAGAATTCGTGATGGTCCAGATTACCGGCCGCAGACACAATGATGTTGCCGGATGAAAACCGCTGGCCATAGTAGTCGAATAGCATCTGCCGCTCGAAACGGCGTACCGTATCTTTCGTGCCCAGGATCGGCTTCCCCAGCGGATGGTCCTTCCAGAAGTTCTGGGTAAAAATCTCATGCACGAGGTAGTCGGGATTATCCTCGTCCATCTTGATCTCCTCCAGGATCACTCCCCGCTCTCGCTGTATATCGGTTTCCGCAAAGATTGGGTTCAGCACCATGTCGGTCAGCACGTCCATGGCGATCGGTAGGTGTTCATCGAGCACCTTCACATTGAAGCAGATGCACTCCTTCGCCGTGAACGCGTCCATGTTCCCGCCAATCGAGTCCACCTGACGCGCGATATCCTCGGCCGAACGGGTCGTCGTTCCCTTAAACACCATGTGCTCAAGAAAATGAGAAATGCCGTTCCATTCCGTCGGTTCATGCCGCGAACCTGTTTTGATCCAGATGCCAATGCAGACAGAGCGTACGTGCGGCATTTCCTCGGTCAGGATCGTCAGTCCGTTCGGGAGCACCGTCCGTTGGACGTTTCGCAAATCATCGAACGTCTGCTTCTGCATGGAAACGGCCTTCATGGCACCCCTAATGGATTCTTGCACACATCCCCCGTCCGTGATCGCGACCTTTCACGAACACCTTGCCACATGACCCAGTGTTGCAGAAAGTTACAGTTAATTCCCGTGTTGGGAACAGGTGGCGCTAGGACTCGCTCGCAACCTGCAAAAGGAATCGACTGCCTATAGAATCTAATCCAATTGCCGCGGCGTGGCCAGAAAGCCCTCGTCACTGCTCAATTGTCTGTTGGATGCATGGAGAACCTCGAAAAACTCGAACTATTAGGCCTTGATCTTCAAGAGCTTACGGACGTTCTGCGGCAGCCAGCGCAGCCCGGCTACCGTGCCCGGCAGCTCTACCAGGCTTTGTACCGGGAACGTACCTCGGTTCTCGAGAACATTTCCACAATCCCGAAAAATCTGCGCGAAGAGCTTGCGACTCGCTTTCGTATCGGCCTGCCCGACATAGAGAAACGCTTCGTCTCCCTGGACGGCACCGTCCGTTATCTACTTCAGTTCGCTGATGGGCAGTCGGTCGAAACCGTCTGGATGCCGGAAGGGGATGGCGGGGAAGCGGGCGACGGAACCGAAGCCGGCAATGAAGAAGGTGGCGACGTATCAGGCAAAGCCCGTTACGACCGCGCCACCATCTGTGTCTCCAGCCAGGTCGGGTGCGCCGTCAATTGCCAGTTCTGCATGACGGCCCTGCTCGGGGTTAAGCGTAACCTCAGCGCCGGGGAGATCGTCGGCCAGATCATCGTCGTCCTCAACGATCACCGGGTCGAGATCGACAGGGAGCGCGTCAATCTCGTTTTCATGGGCCAGGGCGAGCCGTTCCTGAATTATGAGCCGTTCATGAAAGCCGTCCGCCTGCTCGTTGAAGGCGTCGGCATCCCTGAGTCGCGCATGACGGTTTCAACCTCCGGCATCGTGCCCCGCATCTACGACTTCGCTCAGGAGACTGTCCGCCCCAAGCTGGCGATTTCTTTGAATGCCTCAAATGACGCGGACCGCACGCGCGTCATGCCGATCAATAAGAAATGGAACATTGAGAAGCTCATGGCCGCAGCGCGCGATTTCCCGCTACGTCGTCGCGAACGCCTCACCTTCGAATACGTGCTGCTAGGCGGCGACAACGATTCCGTGCAGAACGCTCGCGAAGTGGCTCGACTTCTGCGCGGCCTCCGCGCCAAGGTTAACCTTATCGCCCTGAATCCCGGCCCGGACATTCCGTTCACCACGCCCGAGGAAAGCAGCGTCCAAATCTTCAGGCAGGTGCTTGTTGACGCCGGCATTCCAGCCTTTGTCCGCCGTCCGCGTGGTCGAGACATCTACGCAGCCTGCGGACAACTCAAGCGCACATCTGAACTAGTGACTCTCGCCTGACTTTGGTCTCCGCGCTGCGTTCGGGCTTGTCCCCAAAAAGAGAAGCCCGAGCTTTTCGCCCGGGCTCCTTAGACAACGATTCTGCTCAGATCTTTTTGTTCTTCGTTGCAGGCTGAAATCTAAGATCCACCGGATAGAGTGGCAGATCCACATGGATTTGGTACTCCGCCCAGATGCTCAGCTCATTCCCCGAGCGCACCACGTGGATTTGCTCGGCCTTGAGTGGAATGTCGAACTCTTGCGCTTTCTTGGCCAACGACTCCTGCATTTCAAACTCGGTCTTGGTCGAGTACGAACTCATCTTCGCCTCGGCGTCCACCGCGTCCTGAAATTGGAAGTTGTTGTAATAGGGCGGCAACACCGCCCACGCCACGTAGACCGCCGCAAACAGAACCGCAAGTCCGAAAAGAGCTTTGAGATTCTTCATCCTGCAACATTCCCCGCCACCGGGCTACACCTGCGGCCGCAGCAGCTTCATCATTAACACTGGAATCGAGGGGATAGTAGCATCCACACTCTCTCGTGTCGAGCGGGTAACGACTTCAACCTTGCCCTCGACGACCTTTTTCCCAACGTTGATCCGGTAAGGGATTCCTACCAGGTCGGCATCCTTGAACTTCACTCCCGGACGCTCGTCGCGATCGTCGAGCAGCACATCGAACCCGGCTTTTTCCAGCGAGGCCGCAATCTCGACAGCGGCCGCCAGCAGCTTCTCATCGGCAACATTGGTCGGTACGACGACCACTTCATAAGGCGCAATGTTCGGCGGCAGCCAGAAGCCGTTATCGTCATGGTTCTGCTCAATCACCGACGTCAGAATGCGTTCGATGCCGATACCGTAGCTGCCCATGATCGGCGTCACTTCCTTGCCGTCTTTGTCGAGCACGCGCGCGCCCATCGACTCCGAATACTTGTAGCCAAGCTTGAAGATGTGTCCAATCTCCACGGCCTTGCCCACCTGCAGCGGTTCGCCGCAGTTCGGACAACCTTCGCCCTGCTCCACGCTGCGCAGATCGAGCCACTGTGACTCTTCCACCTTGAAGTCGCGCCCTGGCGTCACGTTGCGAAGGTGATAGTCCTCTTTGTTCGCGCCGGCAATCAGGTTCTTGCGACCCAGCAGCGCGCGATCCACGAATACCTTCGCCTTGATGCCCTTGTGGTGCATCGTTTCCATGCCGATTGGGCCGAGGAATCCGGCAGGTGAATTGAAGACTTCCTGTATCTCTTCGGGATGCATCGGCCGGAACTCCGCACCCGGCACTGTGCTGGCCAGCTTCGCTTCGTTCAGCGAATGGTCGCCGCGCACGAAGACAACCACGGGGATTTCACTGATCTCGTTCGCCGCCGAATTCGATTTCACGGCCATGTACGCCAGCGTCTTCATCTTGTTCTTCGGCGACACGCCCAGGAAACTCGCGACCGCCTCGATCGTCTTCAAGCCTGGCGTGTGAACCAGCTCCGGCTGTCCATCGCCGCTCGCCTCGTAATCTTCGACGATGTCCAGACGCGAAGTCGCCTTTTCGAGGTTGGCCGCATAGCCGCACTTCTGGCAGCTCACCACCAGGTCTTCGCCGGCTTCGGTGTAGACCATGAATTCGTGCGACGCGGAACCGCCCATGGCGCCCGAATGTGCTTCCACCGCCACGTACTTCAGGCCGCAACGGTCGAAGATGCGGCAGTAAGTGTCGTAATGTTTCTGATAGCTAATGTCCAGCCCCGCGGGGTCAATGTCGAACGAGTACGCGTCCTTCATCGTGAATTGGCGCACGCGCAACAGTCCGCTCTTCGGACGAGGCTCATCGCGGAACTTCGACTGAATCTGGTACCAGATCTGCGGAAGCTGTTTGTAGCTGCGCAACTCCTTGCGGGCGATCTCCGTCATCACCTCTTCTGCTGTCATGCCCAGGCAGAGGTCCGCGCCCTTGCGGTCTTTCAGTCGGAACATGTTGTCGCCCATGCCGGCCCAGCGACCGCTCGCTTCCCATACCTCCCGCGGATGAATCGCCGGCAGATAGAACTCCTGCCCGATCTTGTCCATCTCCTCGCGCACCACGTTCGTGATTTTTAGCATCGCGCGCTGACCGATGAACAGGTAGGAGTAGATACCGGACGCGAGCTGTCGAATATAGCCGGCACGCACCAGGAACTTGTGACTCGCGACTTCCGCGTCGGCCGGAGCCTCACGAAGGGTAGGAATAAAGAGCTGTGACCAGCGATGCATATTTGTCCATTCGTCCGCCGTGGAAGAAATAAGCAAATCAGAACAGGCGGGAATTTTTCATTGTAACAATGTCATGGGACAGTGTTCTTCTTCCCAGCGCGAAAGAAGTCTGTTATCCAGCAACCAAGAAGTCTGTCCGGTTAAGCTTTGAGGGTCGCGGCTGCAAGCCGTGCCATCCACAACAGCTCTGATGTGCGGCTTTTGCCGCTGAGGTAAGGCCCCAATTAGTGCATCAGCTTGCCCGCCTCGCGGAACAGCGCATTGAAAAACGGTCCACCCCAAAAAACGACCGACAGCAGTGCACCGAACAGCACGACTGCGTCGATACTCTCGCGTCCTTCACGCGCCCAGTAAACGTCCTTCAGATTGAACCAGAGGGCAAACTCGTCCAGCGTCAGCGCCGCGCCGATTCCATAGAGAACAGCCATTGCTCTTCCCGCCAACCGCGATGTTCCTGCTGCGCCACCGCCAATCTCAATCAGCCACCCATAACCGACGAGAAGCAGCAGGGCGATGCCCCAGACGAGATGATGGATATGTCTGCCGCCCACGACCACATTTTTGAATGGGCCAATGCCGGCGCGAATCGACATCGTTAGAGCGCGCACCAAGGCGAACGTCAGAAAGAACGCAACTGATGCCCAGAACATCCGTTCGCGCGCCGGTTCCGCAAATTGTGAAACGTAAATGACTCGCGTCCGAGGGCTCGCGATCGCCGTAATCAGAAAGATCACAGCGAGTGCTTTGCCCCCGAGTATCAGCGCCAAAGTCACCCATCGGATTGGGCGGGCATTAGGACGGAGTGCCTTCATCGTCAGGAGTGTCGTCTAGAAGTGTCGCGCGGTAAGACTAGAGGCCGCTGCGCCGATCCGCCGTCACGCCACAGCCTGTATTGGTTGAAGGTCCGGCACGGGCAGGAATGAGTGCGCAACCTTGATCTTCGGCGTGCCCTCATCGAGCGCAACGATTGAGAATTGAAAACCGCTAAGCTCCTGCATAGGTGTGCCATCTGCGTTGCGCGCGCCTGTCAGCGTGAATCTGCTCGTGACGGCCGCAACTTCGGCCGCTATTGGAAGGAGCCACTCGATGTCCAGCGTAATTTGGGCATCTTTGTAGATGTTGGATTTCAGGTTCTGCGCCTGGTTGAGAACTTCCGCCCGATTCTTCGCCCGGCTGCCATCAAGTTCAATCTTCTCGCATTGTTCCGAGAAGCAATCCGAGAGTGCAACCGGATCGTGCCGGTTGAACGCGTTCACAAGCTCTCTGTACAGGGTTTCTACGTACGTTCTGTCCATGAATGCCTCCCGTCGTGCCATTGCGAATCGCGCCACCGAGCAGCGGACCAACGACCATTGGGCAATACTACTAACAAAGCAGAGCGGACGAGTGACTCACTTCTGGCTGTGCTGTGGGCGCGACCCGCGTCTCGAACCTGACCCTCGACTCTCGACACGCGACTCGTCTATAACTCACTTACATGCCGCAGACTTCCATGTTCGCTGCAATGCTGAAGCAGGTGCGCCGCATTCCGCGCGGCATGGTCGCAACCTACGGAGACGTTGCCTATGCTGCCGGATTCCCGGGGTCGGCCCGACAGGTGGCATGGGCATTGCACAGCAGCGACGGCGTCTCGGTTCCGTGGCAACGCGTCGTGGGCGCCGGCGGCAGAATTCTTCTCGCAGGCGAGATAGGGTTCGAACAGCGCATGCGTCTGCAAACCGAAGGCGTCCAATTCATTGGACTTCGCGTGGACATGACCAAGCATCACTTCAGCTTCTTCGTAAAGAAACGGACGAAAGCAGCCAAACCCCGCTCCACCCGCAAACGGTCGTAAGGGCGGCAGAGCACGACGACGGCTAGGGCCTTATCTCAACTCGTGTACCGTTCGGCACAACACGCCACATCTCTTCGATTTCGTCATTCGTGACGGCGATGCATCCGTTTGTCCAATCCTTCATACGATGTCCTGCACCGACCCATTCCCAGCCTTTCGGAAGACCATGTATGTAAATATCGCCGCCTGGATCGACTCCCATCTTTTTCGCGCGTCCGCGCTGTTCCTGATTTGGATAAGAAATGCGCGGGGAAAGATGAAACTGGCTTTTCGGATTGCGCGTTGAAATGAAGTACGTTCCCTCCGGAGTGCGCCCGTCGCCCTGTCTCTGCTTCGGGCCGATGGGATTGCCTTCGAGTGCGACGCGATACGTCTTCAGTACTTTGCCCTCATGTAATAGTTGCAGTTCACGGCGCGCCTTCAGCACAATGATGCGATCAGCTATCGCGTCTTTTGGCAGTTCGCCGGCAACTAGCGGCGACACCGTTGCAAACAAAACCGGAACTGTAAGGAACTGCCAGCGAATCCGCATGCCCGGCATTGTCGCGGAAAACGGCAGAGCTCGTCGAGCACGAAACACGGCGACTTCAACTGGCAACCGGCACTGACGTCCGACGTCTGCCTCCGCTTTACATCGTCGCGACATCACGCAACGCGAACGCTCGCTCTTCATCGGCCTCGTACGCGACGCCATCGCGGAATGTAACAGTCTTTCCGCTGATGGCCGGAACGCGTTCGCCTGGCACGACGACGCCAACGAGGTTCAGCGGGTCCGCAGCAGAAATCGTAATGGTCTCGCCGCTCGGCTCTATGCGCTTCATCTCGCGGACGCTTTCCACCGCAACGGGCAATGCGAACTGTTCGCCTATGAAGCCGCTGATGAAGCGCCCTCCGCGAATTTCGCCGCGATCTTCGAGGCGGCGGAACGCGATCTGCAATTCGCGCCACTTTGGAAGGTTCGCCTCACGCGCCAGCAGCTCGCGGAAGACGACGCCATAACGCTTCAGTAGCATCCAGCACGTCGCTTCCACGCGTCGGGCGTGGTCTGCGCTTTCGGCATAGAGCAGCGACCATCTGCCCGATGAATGACGCGGGCGCGATGTTCGCCCATGTCCCTGTCCCGCACGACGCTTGGGATCGATCAGCGCGCGCAGGTTGTCGAAGCCATCGGCCGTGACGAACCCGGCGGCGACCAACTCCCACAGTCCCGTCTCAACTTCCGATTTCAGCTTCCCCGTTCCGCGAACGATGTCGGTGAAGAACGAGGCACCGCGACGTCGCAGGAACCCGAGCACCTCGCGCGCGACCGCGCTGAGACCATTTTCCTGCTCGGCATCTTCGCCGTGGGCGCGCGGAGCCATCCACTCCGAATCTTCGCGGAGGAACAGCGTAATCGGTGCGACACTCGTCGGCACCACGCGCCGCGTCCTCGCCTCCGCCCCGTCGCCGGGTGCGTTTTCGTTCGCGTGCACCGTCGCCGGATGCGGCGACAGGCGTCCCCAGCCAACCGCGCCAGTAAGGCAGAGCTGGTCGAGCACTTCGGGATCGTACTCACGCACGCGGCGGGCGAGCACCTGTCGTTCCCAGGCGTTGGCCGGGATTTCGAAGCCTTGCAACTGTCGCAAAATTTCCAGCGCACCGCGCTCGCCGCCCAGTTGTGTTCCCGGCGCAACATGTTGCCAGCGCAGAAGCCAACGCATGAACTGTGCCGGAGTGACAGGCTCAATCTGCTTGCGCAGCGTTCCGAGCGTCAAGCGATGGATTCGCGCGAGCAGCCGTCGCTCGCACCACTCCAACTCGTTTGGAATCGGTGCGCCCGCGTGTGGCGTGGCGCCCTCTGCCGGTTCGCGGTAGTGCCCGCGCAGCACCGCCCCTGTCGCTTCCTTGCGAAGCAGCGCGGAGTCGATCTCGGCATCAGGCAGTCCGAAAACGCTTGCTAACTCACGCGCCGTGATGGGCCCTGTATGCGTCAACCATCCGGAAAGCGCTACGGCGATTACGTCGTCGCGCGTCTGCTGAGAGTGCGTGCCGAAATCCGGCGGTTCGGGTGCGAACGCCGCATCGGGAAAAAGTGCACCAAACGCTGCGACCTTCTCTGACGCTACCCAGTAACTCCGCCCTGCAACATGCGCCGTCACCGCGCGTCGACTACCTTCCAGCCGTGCGTAGAACGCACGCCACACATCAGGCAAGGCGTCCCAGTTAGGCAGCGGAATACGCTCAGGCAAGATGACCATCGTCTGGAGAAGATCGTGCAAGTCATCGCCGTCGCGCACGTCTGGAAGCGCTTCCTCTTGCACCTGCGCGATCGCCGCAGGCTCAAGCTTGCCGACCTCTTGCAGCACACTTTCCGGCAATGTTCGCCGCATCTGCACGGCGCGCGCGCGACGCTCTTCCAGCGGCGCGTCGTCGAGGTAGGCGTATGGATTCGCGTTCAGGATTTCATGCGAGAACTGCGACGGCACGGGCGTATCCACCGCAACACAGCGGATGTGGCCAGTGCTGATGTCGTTCAACACGCGCTTGAGGCCTTCAACGTCCATGGCCTCATGCAGCACGTCCTTCATCACTTCTTCCACGAGCGGATGGTGAGGTAGTTTGATGTCGCCATCGATGTTCTCGCCGCAGGCTGCGACATCGGGGAAGACGGACGCGAGCAGATCATCCGAGCGCATTCGCTGAATCTGCGGAGGCACTTTCTTTCCGCCCTGGAAGCGCAACAAAGCCAGCGAACGATTGGCGTCCCAACGCCAGCGCGTCGCGAAAATCGGTGAGCCAGTCAGCACGGCCTGCTCCAGCACGTCCTGAACGGATTCCGGTTGCAGGAAGTTGAATACATCCGCCAACGGAAAGCTGTGCTGTTCGGCAAGAGCGATGTTCAGGCCGTCATCCGTTGCCGCCGCCTGCAACTCGAAATTGAAGGAGCGGCAAAAGCGTTTGCGCAGCGCCAATCCCCACGCTTTGTTCACGCGTCCGCCGAACGGCGCATGGATGATGAGTTGCATTCCGCCTGACTCATCGAAGAAACGCTCGGCGATAATCGTCCTCTGCGTCGGCACATCACCGAGCACTGCACGACCTGCAACGATGTACTCGATGATCTGCTCTGCGCCAGAGTCATCGAGGCCGCACTCGTCCTTGAGCCAGGCAACGGCGTTCACAGTCTCCCGAGTTAGTTCGACGCCGCGAATGGCGCGCGTAGTGGAAGACGGCTGCTTGCCATCGGCCGCAACCAGCTGCGGTAACTTTTTTGAACCCTGCGCCTTGGATTCCCTTGCAGAGTCGAGTGCTTCATGGCGCAGCGGAGTTGCATGTCCTGTCCGCTCGCTCACGGCTTGCCGTAATTCCGCGACGTGCGCGCTCAGTTCGGCGGTGCGTGCCGGAGCTTCGCCAAGCCAGAAGGGAATACTCGGCGGTGCGCCATGCGCGTCTTCGACAAGTACGCGGCCGGAGCTGCCCTCGATGCGGCGAATTCGCCAACTGGTGTTGCCGAGAAGCATGATGTCGCCGGCGTTGCTTTCCGTGGCGAAGTCTTCATCCACCGTGCCGACAACCGCGCCTTCCGGCATGGCAACAACGGTGAAAAGTGCCGTCTCCGGGATTGCGCCTCCGCTCGTAATGGCCGCCAACCGTGCGCCGCGCCGCGCCTTCACGCGCCCGTTCACCTGGTCGCGGTAGAGATACGCGCCGTACCGGCCGCGCCGCCGCGCCGCAATGCCTTCGGCGAGCATCACGAGCACGCGCTCGAAGTCTCGTCGCGACAGATCGCGATAGGGATAAGCGCGCGTCAGGACGCGATAGAGTTCTTCTTCACTCCACTCCTCGGCGGCGCAGCAAGCGACAATCTGTTGCGCGAGGATGTCCAACGGCGCTTCGGGGATGACGAGGCGATCGAGGTCGTGCTGGCGGATGGCGCGCACGAGCGCTGCGCATTCGACGAGTTCGTCGCGCGTGGTCGCAAAGATGCGTCCCTTGGGCACGATTGGCGGTTCGCCTTCTTTCGGGACTGAGTGCCCCGCGCGTCCGATGCGTTGCAGCGCAACGGCAATGGCTCGCGGAGAGCCCAGTTGGCAGACAAGGTCAACCGTGCCGATATCTATGCCGAGCTCCAGCGACGCGGTGGCGACCAGCACGCGCACTTCGCCGTTCTTCAGCTTGCGTTCCGCTTGCAGCCGCAGCTTGCGCGCGAGGCTTCCGTGGTGTGCAGCCACATTCTCTTCGCCGATGCGCTCTGCAAGATGGTGCGAGACGCGCTCGGCGAGCCGTCGCGTGTTTACGAAGACGAGCGTCGAACGATGCTGATTTCCAAGCTCGGCAAGGCGGTCGTAAATCTCGTCCCACATCTCGTTTGAAGCGACGGGCCCCAACTCCGTGTTAGGGACCTCGACCGCAAGGTCGAGCTTGCGGGAGTGTCCGACGTCCACGATGTGAGCGCGTTCGCGTCCATTGCCGGTGAGGAAGCCGGCAACGGCCTCAATCGGTTTCTGCGTTGCGGACAGCCCAATCCGCACGGGCTTGCGATGTGCGAGGTGTTCGAGGCGCTCCAGCGAAAGCGCGAGGTGAGCGCCGCGCTTGTCGTCGGCAACCGCGTGGATTTCATCGACGATGATGGTTTCAACATCGCGCAACACTTCGCGACTTTTGCCGGCCGTAAGCAGGATGTAAAGCGATTCAGGGGTTGTGACCAGGATGTGCGGCGGCTTCTTCAACATCGCCAGCCGTTCGGAGGCCAACGTGTCGCCGGTACGTACGGCGGCGCGGATGGTCGGCATCAAAAGGCCCTTTTGACCGGCGAGCGCCTGTATTTCGCTCAGAGGCCCTTCAAGGTTCTTCTGAATATCGTTCCCGAGCGCTTTGAGCGGAGAAACATAGAGGACTTCCGTGCGGTTGTGCAGTTCACCGGCAAGCGCCTTGCGAACCAGGCGGTCGATGCACGCGAGGAACGCGGCCAGCGTTTTACCCGAACCAGTGGGCGCGGAGATCAGCGTCGTGCGGTCGTCGAGGATATGAGGCCAGCCTGCTTCCTGTGGCTCGGAAGGCGCGCCGAGTTTCCTGGTGAACCACTCTTGCACGAGCGGGTGCGCCCAGCGCAACGACAGGGGTACAGTTTCGGAGTCGAAACCTGTTGCGGGCACACGTGCTTCGCTCTCGTGCGTCAAGTGCGCACTACGATCCGCTATATCTGGACGGACGGTCTCGTCGAGAGGAAACGGAAGAATGTCCTCAAAAAGCCCCACCGAGATATTGTAAGCCGGGCCGCGGTCTTCGCCAAAGCTTCGCCCCAAAGTTCAACATTTCACATTGCTGATTGCTGAATACCTCGTACCCGTTGAAAACATAACTTGTCTTCCTGAGCGAGGGTGTAAGCCCGAGTCGAAGTATCCCTTTGTGATGCTGGTGCTGATGAGAAAGGTCCTTCGACTCGCGTGAGACTGGGAGTGAAACTTCAAGCAGCACTGAAACGAACGACTGCCTGTGAGATGGCGATATACCGCCAGCTATCCAGCTCTCACGCCAAGATGTGGACGAAGAAGAAGGCCGCTGTTGCGACAGCAAATGATGGTGCGACAAGCCAAGCGCGGCTACGGCGTACAGCGGCAAATACTCCAAGTCCGAGCGCGATGAAAAACCACAATAGAATCCACAAGAGCGGAGCAATCACAGGGAGCGACTGCAGGAATGCATCGACTTTTTGATTAGGCAGCAGCCAGTAGACCAGCCAAAACGCGGCTGTCATGGCAATGCTGGTGGCTCCGAATGGCCAGCCATTTCGTCTGTTGTCGTTCATTGGAAGCATCGTAGCTCACGATAGCTGTTGTGAACAGCACATCCCACTCCCTATCCAGCAAATCTGGATTACTTGCGAGATGGCGATATACCGTCAACAATCGCCAAAGAAGGAACAATCGTGTAGTGTTCGGTGTACTTACTTGGGGAGCAAAGATGCGAACCTTGCGATATGTCGTTTTGCTTTTAACACTGACCGCGTTCTCCTTTGCACAAACGCACACCACTTCGAAACTGGCACTGGATGCGACTAGGCCTATCGTTTACATCTCACTCGACCATATCGGCGCTCGCCCCCCCGTAGAAGATAACGAACCTACACAAGGTCTTTGGCTGAGATTGGTGAACAATTCTAGCTTCCCAATCGAGGTGCAGACGATGGGGACCAGCACCACACCTGAGTTGACACTCGTACCAGACGAGATACTGGGAACAATGACCAGAATCGAAAAATCAGACTCTATCGAAGAGCCTCCGATGGGGTACGTATCAGTTCACGGAAGCCCCGAAATAATCCAGCCAGGGAAAAGCTTAACCTTCAGTGTTCCCGTCAATCACGTAGCAAAACGCTGGTACATGCGGGTTCCTTTTCGGTTTCACTTGCCTCCTATTAACCACGGCCTTCAGCCCTTAAGCTATGCCCAGTTCACGGTAGAAGACATTCCAGAAAACCTGCGGGGTAGCGTGACGACCCCGAGCGCACGTTAGCTGTTGGTAACAGGCCATATCACAAATAACGACAACCGAACGCTGCTTCGGGAGTCCCTTAATCACGTTCTCGCGCGGAGGACACTGAGAGGGATCCTTCGACTCCGCGGCTTCGTCGCTCCGTTCAGGAGGACAACTGAGAGAGCCGTCATCCTGAGTGAAACGAACGATCAGCTTTTGTGCCGCTGTTAAAAAAACAGATCCTTCAATCGCGCGGCGCGACCTCAGGATGACACCAACTGCTTCTTTTGAAGCCAACGGTTTGTGATGATCTAAGCGGCAGTGTTCTTATTTGCGAGAATCTCGTGGCGGAGGGTAGACCAGTTCAACCTCCGACCTTTGCTCCCGTATTCCTTCGGCAGCATCGATCAACAGGAATGCCCTGACTTCTGTGTCCTGAAGGATGGCAAGTTCCTCCAGCAGGTAATCAGGCGAGAGGCGAGCGGCCGCGCGCACAAACGAGGGAAGTCCGCCTGCCGCTCGCTTGATGGCGGACTCGTTTGCATTGGCCTTCTCCATGGCCGAAGCCATGTTCCGCATGCCTTGCGAGAAGGCCTTGCTGATCACGTCCCGGGCTTCGGGTGAGTTCTGCTTCTCATCTTCGCTCAGAGACATCAAGGCATTCATCGCGTCCGAAACGGTTGAGTTTGAGGAGGTATCCGAAGCCGCGTCGCGTCGGAGACGCAGATCGCCAGTTTCCGTGTCCGCGTGCATCGTGCGGGGAGAATAAGCAAGCCGCTCCTTCAAGCTCTTCGCCAGCGCAGGATCAATCTTTTCGACGGTCCTCTGTGCCCGCATCGCGATGAACTTAAAGTAATCGAACTCCTGGCTTGTGCTGTCAGATGGGGTGTCGCTCTCGTTCAGTCGAAGTACGTGGGCGATCAGCTCCCGGGCGGCGTCGAGCAAAATGGGCTGCGAGATGAGTCCGGAGCCGGAGGCGAACTGCAGCAGGCTCACAAACTGCATTTCGCTGATCGGAATGTCGCGACCCTGCCGATAGTAGGCGAGAGCGTCTGTGAATACCTGCTGCGCGAGTTCTGGCTTGTCTCGCAGTTTGGTGACGACGAGCGTCATAGGCCCATAGGGATACGTGCCGCTATCGCCCATCTTGCGCGCTCGCTGGCGGATTGCCGGAATAATGGCCGAGCCGTTTTTTCGAATCATTGCCGAAAAGACCGCTCCGGCTGCGGAGGCGCGAGAGTCGGTTGCGCCGGCAACCGGTGGCGCGATTCCGTCCAGCATTTGTACTGCCCGCGACAGTCGCACTCGAGACATTGTGGCTGTTGCGGTTGATTGCCCATCGGAACGCCGAAAGTCCGATTCTGGCAGCTCGGAGGCGATGCGGTACAGCTCCTCGCTCCAACGTTCCGCGTCGGTGCCGTAACCTGTTTCCCCGGTCACGGCGTCGCAGAGTGCAATGAGGTGTGCCACGCGCTGCTCTGGCGCGAAGTCGCGGCCAAGTTCATAACTTTGATCGAGCAGTTGCTTCGATTTTGCGGATTGGACCAGCGCTTCGGCTGCATGTTTCTTTGCGAGTGATGGCGCCTTTACACCTTGCGCATGCAGAGCGGACCCGAAGGCCAGGAAGAAACCACAAGAGAGTCCCACCACTACAACTCGGGCTCGCATCATCAAGACCTCTGACTCAAACTCCCGATCTTGTTTGACTTCACTTTATACGGATTCGTTCGCCACAGCCAAGGCTCCGCCCTTTAGTTGCGACTACGGAGAACAAAGCTGTGGTGCGCGCCTGATAGAATTCAGCCGGCAACTGCGCGCTAGAAACTCGCTCGCAGGCCAAAGATCGAATCCATGTCGAAACCTCGCGCCAAAAAAATCAAACTGCTCATTCTCGACGTCGACGGCGTTATGACCGACGGAACCATTTTCCTGTTTCCTGCGCCCGCCGGAGCGCCGCAAACAACGCGCAGTGCTGCGGAGACGAAGGCAGATGCAGGTGGCTACTCTATCTCCTCGGACACCATGATCGAGGCCAAGGGATTCCACGCGCACGACGGCACAGCAATTTCCCTGGCGAAACTCGCCGGACTCAGGACAGCCGTGATTACGAAGCGCATCTCTGAAACGGTCCGCCTGCGCTGCCGGGATTTGCGCATCGATCACGTGTACCAGGGCGCAGCCGATAAGCTTTCCGTGCTGTACGAAATCCTGGCAAAAGAAAATCTGGGCCCGGAACAGTCGGCCTATGTGGGTGATGACATCATCGATCTTCCGCCGATGCGTGCCTGCGGACTGGCCATTGCGGTTGCCAGCGCGCGCGAAGTCGTGAAGGATGAAGCGCATATCATCACAGACCACCGCGGCGGCGACGGTGCCGTGCGCGATGCCGTCGAGTACATCCTGAAGGCACAAGGGAAGTACGAGGAAGCAGTGAGTGCCTACATCGCCAATCGCACTCCTGACAAAGTTTCGTCACACGGAAAGTGAGTTGCAGGCAGAGTCCTATTGAGACAAAAGTTGCAAAAAAAGACCCACCGCAATTGCGGTGGGTTCACCGTTTCCCCCGAACAACGTGTCCGTCTTCAGGAGGCTCTGAAGATATAGATACATTTGGAGGGAAAAGGTTGTTTCCAGCCCTGCTTTTGTTCGCGTACCACGGCTGCCTGGCACCACTTTAGGGCCTTTTGCTACTCCGGGATAGCAGACGTTTCGGACCCCATGAGTTCCGCGAATCGCGGGTCTTGGCGGACGGCCGCAAACTCGTCATCCCTGTAAACATCATCAAGTTTCGGATAGCCATTCTCACGGGCGCGCTTCAACTGGGTGATTGCGTGGTCCACGTCCCCAAAACGCGCATAGAGGCGCGCCATCATGAAGGCATACTCCGCACGGTCCTGGGGCTTGCTTACGTGCGCGGAAATCCCGGTTAAGGAAGTGCGCTCGAAGACCTCCGGGTCGAGTTGCAGCGCGCGCATGTATTCGGCCATCGCAGGCTTAAGCTCTTTGTTGTCGAAATACGCCGCTCCAAGATTGGTGTGGAAAGAAGCCTCGTCGCGCAGGGCGAGCGCCTTTCGGTACTGTGTTATTGCACGCCGGTAGTCTTTGCGCAGGTAGTAAGCGACGCCTATGTTGTTGATTGCTTCGGCGTACTTTTTGTCCAGCTTCACGGCTCGTTCAAAACGCCTGCGGGCCTGATCGTACAAGCCGAGCTGCAACTCCGTCATGCCGGCTTTGTTTACAAGGATTGCGTTCTTCGAATCCTTCTTGATGGCCAGATTGTAGTAGTCGAGCGCGCTGTTCCATTCCTTCTGTAAACGAAAGGCGTCGGCTTTTGTTTCCAGCTCTTTCGACGACATCTGTGATGGAGCTGGCGGCTCCGCTGCCTGCCAGTCGCGCGCCTCCAGGGTTAACGCTCCTCCCGTCAGCAGGATGACGAAACCCAGGACGCAGATATAAGGACGCGTCATTCCAGACCTTCCATACAAACACCTCACACACTTCAACTCCAGCACGGACGCGTAGTTTGCAGAATGGCGCACCGCACTGGGCCGAGTGTTGTCTCAGCCAATTCAATCCTACTGCGGAATGGCGGGCGGACGCACCGCCATCAACTCCGTAAAACGCTGATCGGCGCGGAGCGTGGCGAACTCGGCGTCCGTGTAAACCTTGCCAATATCGGGGAAGCCTTCTTCCATCGCCCGCCTGAGGTACAGCAGAGACTTGTCCAGGTTTCCCTGCTTGGCGTATAGCCGGGCAACCAGGTAGTTGAACCGGGCGCGATCCTCGGGAGACGACATCCGCGCGGATACTCCGCTACGAGAGGATCGTTCGAACACCGACGGGTCCAGATCGAAGGCCCGCTGGTACTCCGCCGTGCCCTTCTCGTACTCCTTGCGTTCGATGTAAACGGTGCCAAGGTTGCTGTGAAAAGACGCGGACTGCTCGTTCAACTCCAGCGCCTTTCGGTAATTCTTGACCGCCGGACCGTACTTCTTCTTGAGGTGGTAAACCACACCCAGATTGTTGTAGGCCTCGGCGTACGTCTTATTCATTTTGATGGCTCGCTTCAGCGCATCCTGCGCCTTGTCGTAACGCTGCATCGAGATGTAGGCCATGCCGATCTTGTTCTGCAACACAGCGGTGGGCTGGCGGCGAATCGCGGCATTGTAGTAGTCAATCGCCTGCAGGTAATCCTTGACGTCGCGAAGTTCATCGCCACGAGCTTCGAGTTCCTGGGGCGTTGCAGTGGTGAGCGAAACGGGTGGCCGGGGCGGGGCCGGCTGCACTTCCTGTATCTGTGCCAGGTTCAAACCGCTGGCTGGTGCAGGATTCTGTGCTGAAGCCAAACCACAGGGCAGCAGCACTAGCAGCAAGAGAGACGAGCAGAAAACGGGTATACGACGCATCGCACAACCCTCCTCCCATCTTGATGACGATGGGATGTCTCTAACGATCGATCATTCGGAAAAGAGCCGTCCGCAACCGGGTTTTTCCTGCTCCATTAGACCTAGCGAGGCGTCGGATTGTTCCCGCCATTTCCAGGTGGCGGTGCGGGCGCGGGCCGTTCTTCTTCGCTGTCGTCTTTGAACGCGCCAAAGATACGTCCAAAGAATCCTTTCTTCTTTTTCTCCGGCGCTGGTTGTTGCTGGTTGGCCTGTTGCGCCGGAACTCCCGGTAACGGTGCACGCGCATTCGCCGGAACGTTATGCACCGGACCATTGCTGGTTGGCGGCGGCAAGGGCTGTGGCTGGCCTCCGCCGAAAATGCGCTGGAACAGGTTACGGCTGTCGCCCTGCTCGCAGGTTTCCTTCGGCTCGGTCCCGGCGATGAAGGCAGCCGTGTATGTTTCCGGACACGACGCCGTTGCAAGCCGGTTCGTGAGTTTATCGAGTTGCACGTCGACCACGCCGGAGGGTTGCTGGAATTCCGTGGCGCCCTTGTACTGCGGCATGCCAACCGCGCGTTTCATGAACTCAGCCCAGATTGGCGCGGCAGTGACACCGCCACTTAGCCGGAGATCGCTGTAATCGTCATAGCCGACCCACACGATGCAGAGCAGGTTGCTCGTGTATCCAGCGAACCAGGCATCGTGCGAAGTGCCCGTCTTACCGGCGGCGGGGGCATAGAATCCGCGCGAACGGACGCCAGCGGCGGTGCCGGAATTGACCACGGCTTCCATCATGTCCGTCATGATGTAAGCGATTCGCGGATCGAGCACCGGCTTCTGATCGTTATGGAAATCTTCGACGACGTCGCCATTGCCGCGACGAACCGATTTCAGCATGAGCGGATCGACTTTCACTCCGCCATTCGCGAAGATCGTGTAAGCGCCCGCCATCTCCAGCGGACTCGCGTCATAAGCGCCGAGTGCCATCGACGGCGTGGCTCTCACCGAAGTGATGCCGGACGCGCGCGCAAGCGCAACTACGTTGTCGTAGCCTACGGTTTCGGCAAGTTTCACCGTCGCGTTGTTGAGCGACATCGCGAGCGCATAACGCGCTGTCACTTGCCCGTGATACTCGTTCTTGTAATTGCGCGGCTCGTAGATTTGATCACCGTGCGCGAACGTGGTCGGCGCATCGTCGATGAGCGAGGATGCGGTAATCACGTTTTCCGGGAGGTCGGAATTGATTGCAGTGTTCATAGCCGCCGCGAACACGAACGGCTTGAAAATGGACCCTGTCGGCCGCTTAGCGACGACGTGGTTCAATTGGCTGAAGCCGTAGTTCCGGCCACCAACGAGCGCCAGCACCTCTCCCGTATGCGGATCGAGCGCGATCAGCGCTACCTGCGGAATCGGCCCGTTTACAACAGTTTCCTCTGTCTTCGCGTTCTTGCCTTTGCCGGTCTTCACCCGCCGGGTGCGCAGCTTCCGTACCTGCTCGTCCACGACCTTGATGCCGACTTCGACAGCTTCGGCGGCAGCGCGCTGGAGGTCGGAATCGATAGTGGTGTAGATGCGGAAGCCCTGCTCATTCAGGTCGCTATCGCTGTAGCGACTCTGGAGGGTGTCTTTCACCAGGTCGACAAAATAAGGAGCGTCACTGGCTTCGACGTTCGGCGGAGCGAGCTTTAGCGGCGTTGCCTTCGCGCGGTCACATTCCTCTCGCGTGATGGCGCCGGTTTCCACCATCGACTCCAGCACCAGGTTGCGGCGATCCAGCACGCGCTCCGGATGTTTGTAGGGCGAGAGATAGCTGGGTCGCTGGATGATGCCGGCGAGCATTGCAGCTTCCGGCAGAGTCAGGCTTCTGATGTCTTTGTTGAAGTAAGAGCGCGCCGCCTCGGCAAAGCCGCTGACCGCAAACGAGCCGCGCTGTCCCATTGGAATCTGGTTCGCGTAGAGCTCGAAAATCTGCGGCTTCGTTAGCTTCTGCTCCAACTCAATGGCGATCAGCATCTCCACGAGCTTGCGCTTTACGGTCTTTTCCGGCGTAAGGAAAAAAGCGCGGGAGACCTGCATTGTAATCGTGGATCCGCCTTGCGCGTGACGTCCTTCGCGGAGGTCGATCAAAGCCGCCTGTACAAAGCGGAAGTAGTTGACGCCCGAGTGCTGGAAGAATCGGCGGTCTTCGATCGCCAGTACTGCGTCCACCATTACCTTGGGTATCTCGTCGAACTTGACGACTTGGCGCTTGCTTCGCTGTTCACCCTCGAAAAGTGCGGTGACAAGTTGTGGCTCAAGTTCGTACCCGGCGAGATTCTGCCCTTCGTTCGAGCCAATCCCAACGACGCGCTCGATCTTGCCATCGGCAACGCGAATGATGGCGCCGTCTGTGGAGTGGAACGATTCGGCCCCCGGCCTTATCTCAATGCCGCCCTTCATCAGGCGGTAGGAGCCCACGGGCGAATCCGTAGATCCGGAATCGGTATAGCCCGCTCGCCGCAACTCTGCGGCGATCTGCTCAATGGAGAGCGGGTCGCCAACTTGCACGAGCCGGGGCCGGGCGAAGATCTTTGAAGTGTTGTTAAAGAGCTGCCCACGCATCCGCCGGTCGATGATGCGTTCGTAATGAATGTAGTAATAGGCGAACACACTGAGCATCACCATCGAGATCACGATGAACGACGCGACTGCCGTCTTAATCACCGGGTCCGACATGTGGGCTCGGGTTGCGCCCTGCTTCTTGTTCCTGTTAGTGCTCTGCGGGATTTTCAGTTTTATCGCCACTTTGATATTTGAGAGACGCCGCTATTGTTTCAGACGGTGAACCGGACCAAAAGGTTATTTGCGTTCGCGTTCGGAAATGAGGCCGAACGCATCCGAATTCCGAAGCGGCAATACCGAGGCGGCGCACCCCATCAGCATGACGCGTGCTGGGCGTTGGGGAGCAGAACCGCTCGCAGGTGAATCAGCCAGAGCAGTACCCACATTCTACAGGAGCGCAGAGCTGTTGGCCCAGCATTCATCAAGTTGAAGAGAGATAGCGCCACTTCCGTCCGCTCGGCTTGCATAAGTGCTTCTTTTACAACTAACGCCGGAGCGCTGGCATCTTGGATTGGAGCGCCTGATGTTCAGCGCAATTCAGAGGTCTTGTACAGAAGGCCTTCGGGCCCCCGCGGATGCGCGCCGGGGTTGGTGTCACAGTGCGTACCCGAATCTTATTTTGTTCGCTTGCTGTCGTCGTACTCTCCGTCACTTTCGCATGTTCGCGCCACAAGCAGCTTGAGCGCGCAGAGCAACTCGAGAAGAAGGGCCAGTTTGCGCTCGCCCTGGACGCCTACAAGGCTGAGATTGCCGATACCGCGGCGTCAGATACCAAGAGACTCTCCGAACTCTACTACCGGTCGGGCGAGTGCCTGCTTGCGCTGGAGCGCCCGGCAGACGCCTTTTCCGCCTACAACAAAGCCGTTGAACTGAACGACCACAATCAATCGGCGCACCTGCGTCTGGGCGAACTCTATCTGCTCGCTGGATCGGGTGACCGCGCCACAGAGCAGGCCAGCGCTGCGCTCAAGTCTTCGGGCGCGAACCTGGATGCGCTCGCACTGCTTGGTGCAGCGGCCGCCGCGAACGGGCAAACAGATATCGCCCGCGACGCCTTCACGCGCGTGCTGACGGCCGACCCCGGCCGTGTAAAGGTCGCGCTCTCGCTTTCCGACCTCTACCAGCACGATAACCAGACGGAACAGGCTCGCGATGTACTGCGGAAAGCTGCGCAGGCTCAACCCCTGAGCGCGATGCCCTGGCTCGCGCTGGGGAGATTGGAAGAGCAGGAAGGGAACGTTAAGATCGCGGAGGACGCGTATCGAAAAGCTGTGGCCGCCGAGAACACGCCGGAGAGCAATCTGCGGCTGGCGCAGTACCTGGAGCGTGCCGGTCGCGTCGCCGAGGCCGAACAGATACTGAAGCGGGTCGATAGTCTGCGTCCGAAGTTGCCGACGGCACTTCCGGATTTTCACCTGATCTCCGGAAAGGCGGGCAGGGCGAGCGAAGCGTATCTCATAGCATTGCGCACCAGCGTCGCAGCCGACCAGGCCTCCGGTCCCATACAAATCGCACAGGCCAAAGAAACGCGGGGCCAGCTCATTTCCCGGTTGATCGAAGCGGATCTCGCCGCAGGGGCAGTTTCGGACCAACGCAGTTCCCGTCACGCTGAGTCCGGAGCCAGGATTGCGCGCGAGCATCTTACGGAGTTTCGAAGAGAACTGGATGCCGCCACAATTCGCCTGCTCGAGGCGGAAATTTCCATTGCCGAGAACGATCTTCCCATGGCGAAGGTTCAGGCAGAAGCGGCCGTCGAAATGGCTCCGGAGTCGGCCGCCGCGCATTATGTTCTGGGCGTAGTGAAGTACCGTTCGGGTGATCCATCTGGCGCACGAACCGATTGGGACGCTGCGCTGGAGGAGGATTCTCGCTTCATCCCCGCGCGATTGGCGCTTGCTGGTTACACGCTCAACTCCGGCGATTTCGCGGCTGCGCAGGATTACGTGGTACCCGCGGTCAGGGAAGAGCCCGGGAATTTCGAAGCGTTGATTCTCTTCGCTCGCGTCTTGGTGGCGGAGAAGAACTATGCCTCGGCGCGGATCATCAGCCACCGTGCGCAGGTAGTGGACCCCACTTCGGCCGAGCCGCACCTGATAAACGGACAGATCGCGCTGGAAGAAGACAAGATTGGCGAGTCGCTCATACAGTTTCAACAGGCCGTGCTGCTGGAACCCCGTTCGCGTTCGGCGATCGAAGGCCTTACGAAGGTGTATCGCTCAGGTATGGTCACCCGGCCCATGCTGCTGAAGATGGAAACGATTGCGTCCTCCGAGCCACGCTCTGCCACGTTGATGGAGATTACAGGGCGATTGTTCGCTGAGCGTAGCTGGACGGAGGACGCGCGCCGCTGCTTGCAACGTTCCCTGGAAATCGATCCTAACCGGCCTTCGGCGGCGACTGCCCTGGCGCAAATCTTCGCCGCCGACGGCGAAGTCAGCGCAGCCACAGATTCTGCCGCTCGTGTCGGCGACATGCGGACTCTACTCAACGGCGTGCGCGCGCAGGATCGCCAGGACATGCAATCCGCAATAGCAAACTACGAAGCTGCGGTGCGCGCCGGGGACAAGACAGGAGTGGCCGCCAACAACCTGGCCTGGATCTACGCAGAGCAGGGAAGTAACCTCGACCGCGCCCTGACCTTGGCACAGCGTGCGCGTGAGTTGGCGCCGGCCAGCGCAGGAGTGCTCGACACGCTTGGCTACGTTTATTTGAAACGTCGTGAGTACACCCAGGCGGTGGCCGTGTTGGAACGGGCGCACGTGCTCGCGAAGACGCAAGCTCGCGATGGCGCAGCCGTTCTGGGCGACATCAAGCGGCATCTTGCGGAGGCTTACCTCCGCAATGGCCAAACCGAGCAGGCTGCATTGGTGGCCAGCAACAGAGGGGCTGCGCTACACAAATAATGATGTGCGTAAGCTCGAGCTGGATAAACCCGGGCGCAGCTACTTCCTAACGTGCATCCGTCGCATCCCAACGATTGAAATTTCTCGGAGAACACGAACTGACCGAACCGTGCTCACTCCACCTTCCCAAACAGAAACAGCTAACTGGAGGTCTCCATGGCAGAGCAGAACCTGAACGGAATGAATGTGGCAATCCTTGCGACGGACTTTTTCGAAGAGTCGGAACTGACGGAACCCAGGAAAGCGTTGCAGCAAGCTGGCGCGAAAACATCCGTCATTGCTCCGAAAGCCGGTGAGATTCAGGCCGTCCAGCACGTGAATAAAACGCAGAAGATCAAAGTAGATCGCACGCTCGACCAGGCGAATCCGGACGAGTTCGATGCAGTGCTTCTTCCGGGTGGCGCGCTGAACGCTGACGCGCTTCGCATGGAGAAAAAAGCGCAGGAATTTGTTCGCAAATTCGATCAATCGGAACGGCCGATTGCGGTCATCTGCCACGGCCCGTGGCTGCTCGTTTCGGCCGGGCTGGTGAAAGGCCGCAAAATGACCAGCTATCACACCATCCAGGACGATCTCAAGAACGCGGGCGCCGAGTGGCGGGACGACGTGGTCATTCGCGACCGCAACTGGGTGAGCAGCCGCCAACCGTCTGACATTCCGCGTTTCAACCAGGAGATGATCGGCCTCTTCTCTGAATCCCGTATCGCCGGACGAAAGACTGCATAACCGGAAACGGAAACAAGCGGGGCTCATCCTGAGCGTAGCGAAGGATCTGCTCTTCACAACAAAGCAGATCCTTCGTGCGCAAAAGTCGCGACTTGCCACGGCGAAGTTAAACGTCCACACTAGCTTTCGTGTTCTCACTTCGTGACTTCAAAGTCAAAGACATCGACGAGATGCTCGCCATTGATCGGGAGTGCTTTCCTCCCGGCATCTCCTACTCGCGCGGCGAGTTGCAAAGCTATGTTCAACGCAAGGGGGCGTTCGGCATCATCGCCGAGCCGGCGCCTGCATCTTCAAGTTCAGTCGGCGACGCCACACTGGCTGGACCTCGTGAACCAAAACAGCCCGCCCACAGAATTGCCGGTTTCGCAGTGGCCGAGATGCACCCTAAGGGCTACGGACATGTCATCACGCTCGACATCCGTCCCGCATATCGCCGCCAGGGACTGGGCACGATACTGATGGCAGCCGCCGAGAAGCGTGTCATCAAAGAAGGCGCGTTCATGATGGTGCTAGAAGCGGCTGTCAATAATTCTTCTGCGCTCGCGTTCTATAAGCAGCACAAGTACAACATCGTGCGAACCCTGCCGCGCTACTACAACGGCGAGCTCGACGCGTTTTTCATGATCAAGCGACTATAGAAGACGCAAAAGTTTTGGAGCTGTTTAGCCAGCAGGAAAATCCCAGTCATAAGGGCAGACGAGCGTCACCTGTGTCTGTACCCGTACTGGCTTGCCATCGATAAAATAGGGTTCAAAGCGCCATTGTCGTACTGCCTGCACTGCTGACGCGGCAAGCACCGGCTCGCCGGAGATGACGTTGATTTGCGCAGGTGCGCCCGCATCATCAAGCCGGAGGATCAAGTAAACCTTGGAGTCGCAAGAGAAGCGCTCGCGCTCTGCGGGTGCAACCGGGCGCACGATGCGCGTCAGGCGGCTTCGTGCAATCTGCTCGGCCACGTGCACGAACTCGCCCCCCAAGCGCGGATTCGGATATTGCGCCTGAGCAAGAGATGCAGCGATAGCGATAAGGACACCCGACAGCACCCGCAACATAAATCACCGCACACGACTGCGAGCGCAATTGCAGTGGTCACACGGAGTTCTGCGCTGCAATCCAGGTTGCGCTGCAATTGACCATTGTCCCGCAAGAAGTCGTAGGTGCCGGCGAAATCGTATGCTGCCGATCTTATTTGTATTCCCTGGATGCCACGCTCGGACTCGAACCGGATTATCTTGCCGCGAAAGTAAAGGCGCTCCACGGAAGGAGCGCCTTTGATGAGTGACAACCCTGAAGCATTCTGTCGACCGGAGCGCTGCGCAATTCGCCGGATGATCTAGGCGGCGTTCTTGTCGCGGTCGATGTCGTTGTCGGCGTCCCGGTCAACGTTACGATCACCTTTCTCGGTGGCATCGCGGACAGCGTCTTTTGTTTTGCCCCAGGCATTTTCGATCTTGCCCTTGGCTTGATCTTTCATGCCTTCCGCCTGGGCTTCTTCGTCGCCCGTCCACTCGCCCACTTGCCGCTCAACTCGGCCTTTCACATCCTCCATCTTGCCTTTGATGCGGTCCTTATCCATTAGCCCTCCCAAGACTTAAACTCTCTCAAGCGTGCGCCCGGCGATTCCGTCGGGCTTAGGCGACGGGTCTGCGTCCACTAATCAGCTGGAACACCAGCGCGATGACGGCCAGGACCAGCAGAATGTGAATGAAGCCGCCCAGCGTATAGCTGCTGACGACACCCAGCAGCCACAGTACAAGCAGAATCACAAACAGCGTCCAAAGCATCTCGATTTCCTCACCCTGTGGTTTTCAATCTTCGACTACAAACTTTGAGGCGCTCTGCGCCGTACGGGTTGGTACGAATCGAGGGTTGCCACCGAAGGCCGCTTACGCAGGCAACTCTATTCCGCGGGTTCCGCAAAGCCGCGGGTCGATTGCTTGGCTTCCCTGCTAGACAGGTTGCTGAAAAACTCTATATTGGGTCATCCTGAGGTCACGCCGCTTTGCGGGACCGAAGGAATCTGCTTTGTTGTAAATAGCAGATCCTTCGCTACCCTCAGGGTGACCCGTTTATTGCAAGCCGTTTCGACTTCAGAAGCCTCTAGAACCGCAGCACAATTCCGGTCTGCGCCACTACGTTGTGCTGGCGTCCTGTGTCGCCGAGGGCACTGAAGCTTGGCGAGCCTGAAAAGAAATCGCGTACTTCGCCGCGAACGCTGAGCGCCGGGAATATCTTCATATCCAAGCCAGCGCCGTAATCGAAAACACCCGTGTTCACGCTCTCGCCGGAAGTGGTAGCGGTCGCGTCCGAGTGGAATCTTGCGAATCCGCCGCCCACAGCGAAATAGGGCGACACCGGAAACTCCGGCGCAAGCTTCAGCTTTAGTCCGGGCGCGATGAACAGAGAAGAATAGTTGGACCGTGAGGGCAGTCGCAGAACGCTTTTCGGGCCTGCAACGACGGAAACTTCAAAGTAGAGCGAAGCAAGGGGCACGTGCAGAAGACGACTAGCGTAATTGCCGCCAACCGCAAAGCTTGCTCCCGTATCAAACAGATTGTTTCGGGGAAATTGTCCGCCGACGGTAATCGCTAATTCATTCTGTTGGGCGTTGGCTGCAACGACAGTGGCCAGAAAGCAGAAGCCCAACATAAGAACATTTGCAAAATTTCTTAAAACGGTAAGATTTCTGGGAAAGCTTTTCATCGGCATTCCTTAAAAGCGAGCCCCTCCTCTTAGCCAGGGCCGCTGTGCGTGATTTGAGAAGCTCTGGCTGAGATGCAGCTGCTTGCCCTGGCCGTTGTCGTACCGAAAGTCCATCGGCCCGTATTGTTCGGACAATGTACGAATGAGTGATGTTTGCCAGTGCTGCTTCAAGGCTTGGGAAGATATTCTCCCCTCTGTCATTGCGGTGCGGCCAGTACTGCGATTAGAATCGCGCCGCTTCTAAGGGAGGGTTTAAGCCCGGTTGTAATTCTGCAAGACGTGGCACTTTGGCATCGCATGCTGTTCTTTCCCTGGGATTCGCCGTTAGCTCAGCCTGGTCCCGTTTTCTCCGGTGCGGCTAAGTGACTGGAATCAAAGCGCTATGTTGCAGCTTGAATCTTTCAAACACGTCGCTTCATCAAAATGTTGAGTATGACTGACTCAAGGAGTGTTATGGCCAAAGAAACGCGCAACATAGAGCGGACCGAGCCCGAATTTCGGGACGACGCTACCGAGGCGCGTACCCTTCCGGTTCTCCCGGTTCGGGACACGGTTCTATTCCCGCATGCCGTTCTGCCTCTTACGGTTGGCCGGGAAAGTTCGGTTCAGCTAATCAACTCGCTTGGCGAGGATAAGACCATTGTAGTGGTTGCCCAACGCGAGGCCCGTGTGGATTCTCCTCAGCCTGCCGACTTGTACACGCTCGGCACCTTGGCGGTTGTGCACAAAGTCGTCAAGATGCCGAACCAGAGCCTTTTTGTTTTTGCCGAAGGGCTGGAGCGCGTCCGCGTTGGGGAATACACGCAGTTGACGCCCTTCATGAGGGCAAGTGTCGATACCGTTAGCGAGATCAGTACGCCAAAAAGCGCGGAAATTGAGGCGCTTGAACGCAATATTCTTACATTGTTTCAGCAGATTGTTGCCGGTTCGCCGACGCTGTCCGACGAGCTCTCGACCGTCGCCATGAACATCGACGACGCAGGCCGGCTGGTGGACTTTATTGCCAGCTCGCTGCCGTCGCTTTCGACCAAAGATAAGCAGGATGTACTGGAGACGCCCGACGTTCGGACCCGTCTCGACAAAATCAACCAGCACCTCGCGAAAGAACTCGAGGTGCAGCAGCTTCGCAACAAAATCCAGTCCGAAGTTCAGGACCGCGTGCAGCAGACGCAGCGCGAGTACTACCTGCGCGAGCAGATGAAGGCGATCCAGAAGGAACTGGGCGAACAGGACGAGAACACGCGCGACGTCGAGGAGCTGAGAGAGAAGCTCGAGCAGGCGGGAATGCCTGACGACGTCAAGAAGGAAGCTCTGAAGGAACTCGGCCGCCTGTCCCGCATGTCGCCCATGGCCGCCGACTACTCGATCACGCGTAATTACATCGAGTGGCTTGCGGTGCTGCCGTGGCAGAAATCTTCGGGCACGGAGATCGAGATCAACAAGGCGAAGGAGATCCTGGACCAGGACCACTACGACCTGAAGAAAGTAAAGGACCGCATTCTCGATTACCTGTCGGTTCGCCGGCTGAAGCCGTCAATGAAGGGGCCGATCCTTTGCTTCGTAGGTCCTCCTGGCGTCGGCAAGACCTCGCTCGGCAAGTCGATCGCCCGTTCGCTTGGCCGCAAGTTCGTTCGCCTGTCACTGGGCGGCGTGCACGACGAGGCTGAGGTTCGCGGACACCGCCGCACATACATTGGCGCTCTGCCTGGCCAGATCATGCAGGGAATTCGCCGCGCCGAGACCAACGATCCGGTCTTCATGCTCGACGAGATCGATAAGGTTGGGCGCGATTTCCGTGGCGATCCCGCGGCCGCGTTGCTCGAGGCGCTCGATCCCGAGCAGAACTCCACGTTCCGGGACAACTATCTCGACGTGCCGTTCGATCTCTCCAAGGTGCTGTTCATCACCACCGCGAACCAGCTCGATCCCGTACCTGCTCCGTTGCTCGACCGCATGGAGATTATCGAACTGCAGGGCTACACGGAAGAGGACAAGGTGCACATTGCCTTCCAGTACCTCATCCAGCGGCAGACCGATGAGAACGGCGTCACGAACGAACAAATCGAGTTTACGGAAGACTCGATTCGCTTCCTGATCCGTCACTACACGCGCGAAGCGGGCGTGCGCAGCCTGGAACGCCAGATAGGGACTATCTGCCGCAAACAGGCGCGTCGCATCGCCGAGGGCAAGACGGAAAAGCTTGTTGTAACTCGCGAAGTCGTCCTGGAGATGCTTGGCGGTATCAAGGTGCGGGTAGACAGCGAGATCGCAGAGCGTACGAAGCGCTCGGGCGTCGTTGTCGGACTGGCTTGGACCCCAACGGGTGGCGACATCCTGTTCGTCGAAGCGAACAAGATGAAAGGCAAGGGCGGCTTCACCATGACCGGTCAACTCGGCCAGGTGATGCAGGAGTCCATGCAGGCCGCGCTGACGTGGGTCCGCAGCAATGCGGAGTCGCTCGGCATCAGCGAGGACTTCTTCAAGGACCACGACATTCACATACACGTTCCCGCCGGAGCCATCCCGAAGGACGGTCCCTCGGCAGGCGTGACGATGGCGACTGCGCTGGTCTCACTGCTCACCGATCGTCGGGTGCGTCCGCTAACGGCGATGACCGGCGAAATCACGTTGAGCGGCAACGTGCTACCCATCGGCGGCGTGAAGGAGAAGGTTCTGGCAGCCAAACGTTCCGGCGTCAAGGACATCATCCTTCCGTCCGACAACAAGCAGAACGTTGAAGAGGACCTGACCCAGGAACAGCTCTCCGGTGTCACGCTTCATTTCGTGAACACCATTGAAGAGTTGCTGACGGTCGCGCTGCCCTCCTCTCCTGCTGAGGAGAAGAAGGACGCCGAGACTCGCGAGCAGGTTCTGAGCGGAGCACCCGTCGGGTAATGTTACAAAGTTATCTGGAGATGCTTCGGCCGCGCCAAAAATAGGCGCCACCTCATCGACTCTTAGGGCCGTCATGTGCTGGCGGCCTTTTTCTTTTCTTGCGAACCGTTGAAGTCGCAACTCTGAGGTTTTCTGCAACTCGGCATGGCTTTTTCAAATCTCTCGCCGTGCATTACACTGGCCGGGCATGCAGGTTCGCATTGTCTATCTCGGGATACTGAAGGATCTGGCTGGACGCGCCGTCCAGCAGCAGGATGTCTCTGTGGGTTCGACGGTCGGCGATCTTTGGAAGCATCTGCTCTCCACGTATCCAACCTTCGCGCGTTTCAATGGCTCGCTCGCTATTGCAGTGAACAACGAGTACGCCGCCCCGGACGTCGTTCTTAGTGAGGGAGACGAAGTCGCGCTGCTACCGCCGGTGAGCGGTGGCACGGATGCCGTGCCCGCGACGGCTCCCGCCGATCTGCTTTCGCCACACTGTTGCATAACGCGCCGACGCATCGCAGCACAGCCTGTAATCGAAGCAGTGGAGCGGCCCGAAGACGGGGCTGCGTGCATCTTCGATGGCATCGTGCGGAACAACACGCGTGGTCGCCGCACGCTGTACCTCGATTACGAGGCTTACGAGCAGATGGCGATACAGCAGATGGAGAGCCTCGCGGAGCAGGCTCTTCGCGAGCACAAGGTTCGCGAGGTGCGCATAATTCATCGCCTTGGGCGGCTCGAAATCGGAGAGACAAGCATCCTTATCGTGGTCGCGTCGGCGCATCGCGGCCCTGCGTTCGAGGCTTGCCGCTGGCTAATCGATACGCTGAAGAAAACGGTTCCGATCTGGAAGAAGGAATACTTTGAGGACGGGGCGGTCTGGGCCGATGGCGAAGAGTTCCCGCCCGAGCTACGGGTGACCAGGGATTGATGATGCAGGTCCAGGGCCCCTACGCGAAACTTCGCACTGCGCGCGGTGTTTGGCTTATGGACGGTGTTTGCACCGCAAGTGTCCGCCGCACAATCATCAACAGCGCTCGATAAGAAAAGCTTTCAATGAAGATCCTGAAAATATTGCTTCCTTTCGTGCTGGCCGCCGCAGCCTTGGCCCAGACATCGCCGCCACCGGCGGTTGCTCCCGGCGAGCCGCCGGCGTCGCACACGGACACAAGTGCAAAACCCCCCGCCGCCCGGGAACCGAAGCAGGATGAACAGACAAACGATCCCGCCGCAGTGTTCAAAGTAAATGTGAAATTGGTGAATGTGTTCGCCACTGTCACGGACAATAACGGCGCGCCTATCGCGTCGCTGAAGAAAGACGATTTCAAGATTTCCGAAGACGGTGTCGAGCAAAAGATCGCGGTCTTCAACCGAGAATCCGAGCTGCCGCTCTCCATCGTCATGGGCATAGACGCGAGCCTGAGCACGCGCAAGGACCTGAGGCTTGAGCTCGAATCTGCCAGAAAATTTGCGCATGCAATCGTGCGCCCGATCGACGCGCTTTCGGTTTACGCGTTCAGCGAGATCGTCCACGAGGTTGTCCCGTTCACGTCGGACCTGAAACAGATTGATCGCGGGATCGTCACGGTGCGAACCGGCGCGGCTACGGCCCTGTACGACGCGCTGTATCTCGGGTCTGAGGCACTGCTTCCGCGCAAGGGACGCAAGGTGATGGTCGTGATCACCGATGGCGGTGACACCGCCAGCAGGATCAGCTATGCCGAAGCGGTGCGCGCTGCACAGACTGCGGAAACCATTCTCTACGCCGTCATCATGGTCCCCATCGAAGCCAGCGCCGGGCGCGACACCGGCGGGGAACACGCGCTGATTCAACTGTCCAGGGACACCGGTGGCAAGCACTATTACGCCACCTCGCTGGGCCAGCTTGAAGAGGTTTTCCACCAGATCAGCGACGAACTTCGGACGCAGTACCTTATCGCCTACTATCCTTCGCAGAGGACCGGGAACGAGTTCCGGCGAATAAGCATAGACATTGATCCTGCGACGAACGATGCGCCGGATGCTGCATCGCTGAAGGTCCGCCATCGCACGGGTTACTACACCAGCAAATTGAAATAACTGGCGCGACATTCTGTTTGCGCTGTCACCGAAAACGCCGCGACTGGTGCGCTACAATGAATCGTCATGGCTTTCCGTAGCTCGCAATCAACTCCGACGAATAAAAAAGGCAAAACCCCACCGCCTGAAGAGACTTTCGAAGAAGCCGCATATCTCAAGTCGCTCGGCGAAAAACAGAAGGTCGTCTCTATCAAGCTGGTTGACGGTGAAATCGTCCGTGGCTGGGTGGAATACTACGACCGCACGATGATTCGGCTGACGCGTGAGGACGCTCCGAATCTCTTCATCTTCAAGCACGAAATCATGTACATCGCCGAGAGCGGCAAAGATGCGGTGAAGAAGGTTCGTGCCGAAGTGCCTGCTGTTTCAGCCAAACCGCTCGCCGCTGCCCGCGCCACGAAAGTTCGCGCTGATGCACCTCTGCAGCCGGCTTCAAGCAAGGACGACGATCAATAAGATTTAGTAAGGGCGATCCGTAATTGACGATCAGTGAGCTAGTAACGCGACGCCCTGCCGAGTCAGCCTCGGTTTTGCGTTTTCAGCACCGGAGTCTCGCATCGTGACCAACGCTCGTTTGGAGTTTGTCCCCCGCATGTCGCAGATTGCCCGCGAAGCAGGCGCGCTGCTGATGTCGTTCTTCGAGCGCCGGATCGGCTTCGAGTACAAGGGCGACGTCGACCTGGTGACGGAGGCAGACCGTGCGTCAGAAAAGCTGATAGTCGAGCGCCTGCATGAAACCTGGCCTGAGCACAGCGTCGTCGGCGAGGAAGGTACCCGCAAGGACAGCGGTAGCGATTTCCGCTGGTATGTCGATCCGCTCGATGGCACGACGAACTTCGCGCATGGGTATCCGGTTTTCTGCGTATCCCTGGGACTCGTTCACAAAGGCGGACTGAAGGCTGGCGTTCTTTACGATCCCACGCGTGACGAACTCTTCTCCGCGGAGAAGGGGAGCGGCGCGTTTCTGAATGGTAGACCGATTGAAGTTTCCAAAACGAAGACTCTTTCGGAGTCCATCCTTGCGACCGGGTTCCCCAGCCATAAGCGCCACCAGAATCCGAACATTCACTTCTACCATCAGCTAACGCTGCGCTCGCACGGCATTCGGCGCGCAGGTTCCGCGGCGCTTGATCTGGCTAACGTATCGGCCGGACGGTATGACGGTTTCTGGGAATTCAACCTGAACCCCTGGGACACAACCGCTGGCGTTCTGCTGGTTCAGGAAGCTGGAGGCACGGTCACTCGCTTTGACGGCTCGCAGTGGGCCATCGACAGCAGGGAGACTCTGGCATCGAACGGCATCCTGCACGAGGAACTGATGCGGAACTTCGCCGAGATATTTGCGGGGCGCGGTCTGGAAGACCTGCCGTCGCCCGCCGAGTACGCGCGCACTCGCCAGAAGTAGAACCAGGTCGATTCGTTTTCCATGAATTCTCGCGAGAGCCCGTCACGCAGGGTCAGCGCATCTTAATCTCACAGGAAAGTGCTTATTGGCATTCATTCGCCGGTATCACCACTCCGGCGGACGCACGTCCTTGACAGCGTTTTGCTAGGATTACAAAGTGGCGAACTTACGAAACTCCCTGCTTGAGCGAAAGATTGAAAAGCGTCCCGGCCGTGTACGGCTGAACGGTCGCATTCTCTTCCTCACCGAAGATCCCGAACTGATCCGCCGTCAACTCGACGGCTGGGATCTGCCTTGGGACACTCGCAATCCGGCAAACAATTCCAAGCTGCGCGACGACATCTCTACGGACGAGATCACTCCGGCGCACATCTGTTTCTTCTTCGACGAGACGCTCGGAGAATTCCCTTACTTCGGACTGAAGTGCGGCAACGAAATGCCGATTAAGCGCGGCGACGTTAAGCGTGGCGCGTTCGTGTGCGCCGTGAGCGGAAAGCGGCGCGGCAAAGGAAGCAGCCGCGAGCAGTCGCCCTATGCGGAGCGTGCCGCCGGAATCCAACTCGTGATTGCCGAGAACATCGAGCGCATCTACAAGCAGAATTGCCAGAACCTCGGCGTGCTCACGTCTACCAACTTCTCACTGATCGATAAGATCCGAGCGGGTGAGGAGATTCCGCTATCGGTTTTCACCGAGGGTGAGGATGAGATCACGCGCCAGGTGATCGAGCACGGCGGATTGTTCTCGTTCAATGTCGCTCGATTGCAGTCAGCCCAGCCGGGAGCCGAGAAGATGGTTTTCCTGCCCGCCATCACCACCGGCAAACGTGCCATGACCGTCTCCGAAAAAATTTTCGCGCGACACATGGTGGATCCGCAGGGGAAGGTGGGCGTGCCGTACGTTATGCCCGGCGACACCGGATTTGCGCGCACAGACCTGCGCTTCTCGCACGAATACGTCACGCCCATGGCGGCGATCTTCTACGAGCGCCTGGTTGGACAGGACGAACCGGTCACCGATCCGCAATCTGTCATTTTCTTCCGCGATCATCTTACGTTTCTCGACGATGTGATTTCGGAAGAGAAGAAGAAAATGGGGCTGCTCGATCTTGCCACGCAGCTCAAGCTGAAGCAGCAGGACTTTGCCGCCAAGCGCGGCATACGCCTGCACGGCGAGTTGCGTGACCGTAAAGGCAGTGAAGGCATCTGCCACTCCATCGTGCTGGAGAGCTATGCTCTGCCGGGCCAGCTGAACATCGGCTCGGACTCGCACACGCCGCACGTTGGAGCGATCGGCTGTGTCGCCTTCGGAGTGGGCACGACGGATCTCTTCAACTCCTGGTTCACCAAGGACATTCGCGTCAAGGTGCCGGAGTCGGTTAAGGTCGTCATCCGCGGACGGCGACACCCGAGCGTTACGGCGAAAGATTTCATCCTGAAGCTGCTCTCGCTCGACTACATACGCAGCGGCCAGGCCTTGGCGAAAGTGATCGAGTATGCGGGCGAAGCGATTGAAGAACTCAGTGTCGATGAGCGCGCGACGATGACGAACATGGCTGCGGAGATCGGCGGGTTTACGGGCATCGTTGCGCCAGATGCGAAGGTCGTGGAGTTCCTCGCGCAGCGGCGCGGGATCGCACAGGCCGCCGCCGAGCAGATGATCGAAGGTCTTAGCTCCGATGACGATGCCGAGTACGCGCATGTGATCGAACTCAACGCAGCCGATATATATCCGATGGTGGCGACGCCGGGCGACCCGGGCAACGGCAAGTTTATTCGCGACCTGCATACGCCCGTGCCCCTCGACATCGCTTACGGGGGAACCTGTACGGCGGGCAAGAACGAGGATATGGATATGTACGCCCAAGTCCTGGCCGAAGCCGTCAAAGAAGGCCGCCGGGTAGCCGCAGGCACCAGGTTCTACATACAGTTCGGCTCGCAAGAAACGCGCGAATATTGCATTAGCAAGGGATACCTGGAGGTGTTCGAGAGGGCCGGAGCCATCGTCATAGAGCCCTCCTGCGGCGCCTGCATCAACGCTGGCCCTGGTGTCTCGACTACGCCGGAGCAGGTCGTCATCAGCGCCCAAAATCGCAACTTCCCGGGACGAAGCGGACCTGGGCAGATGTACCTGGCGTCGCCCTTGACTGTCGCGGCCAGCGCGGTTGCGGGTCATATTGTGGAGTACGAACCGGCCGAGACTCCGCAGCCAATATCGTAAGCGCGATGAAGCACAGAACGCGAAGGCCAATGGGGCTAATTGTTAACCATCGGTTGCCCGCTTGTTAGATCATGATTGCCAGATCACAAGGTGGGGTGATCGCAATTACATACTTTTTGCCAATCACATACTTTTGCCATTCGCGCCTGCTCGCGCCGTTTGCTAGAATCATCAGTTACAAACATCAGCCTTGATGGCGGAGAGATAGAACCGATATGGCATACGTAATCGCTGAACCCTGCATTGGCACGAAGGACACGGCCTGCGTGGATGCCTGCCCCGTGGACTGCATTCACCCGAAGAAAGATGAACCTGCGTTCGCGACTGAAGAAATGCTCTACATTGATCCGGTGGAGTGCATCGATTGCGGCGCATGCGTTCCTGTATGTCCAGTGTCGGCGATCTTTGCTCTTGATGACCTGCCGGAAAAGTGGGCTTCCTACGCCGAGCGAAACGCGAAGTACTTTGGCCGTTAGCCTCAAGTCAGGTAAGAACGAGAAGCGCGTGGTCATGCCGCGCGCTTTTTCTTGTACCGCATTTGCATTCGGCGTTCACCGTCCTACAAGTTGGAGATTTCGTTCACCGCGACATTGCGCGACAAGAGGAATACCGCAATGGGCGACTGGCAAGTGCCTCCCCACTCCAGTAGAATCAATTTTTTGGCTCACATTCGCGATTCTTCTCCGTGGTTAACCTCGGCGTGGAAGGCCTTGACCAGTGCCGCTGAAGCAATCCGAAGCAATCGTCCTCCGCACGTATCCGCTGCATGAGGCCGACTTGCTCGTTACGTTTTTCACGCGCGCGGAAGGCAAGCTCAAGGGAGTTGCGAAGGCCGCCAAGAAATCGCGGCGCCGCTTTGGCGGTGCACTCGAGCCTCTCACGTGCGTTCGCGTGTACTGGCAGGACCGGCAAGGACAGGAGTTGGCTCGCATCGATTCATGCGACGTATTGCTGTCGCCGCTCTCGGACGAACTGGACTATCCGCGTCTCGTGGCGTTGGGGCATGTGGCCGAGATGCTCGACGAGCTGATGCCGGATCGCGAGGCGAACGACACGGTATTCCGTCTTGCCGCCTCGGTACTGGCCGAGCTTGCAAGTGGCTCCATCTGGATGCCGGTCACGTATTTCCAGATCTGGATGGTGCGCTTGATGGGCTTCCTGCCGGAGCTTGGCGTCTGCACGGAGTGCGGCGTGGAGTTGTGGAGCGAGCGCGCTTTCTACCATGCGATGGTGGACGGATTGTTGTGCGGGCGGGATAAGCGCCTGGCGTCGTCCGAGCTGTCGCTGGAATCGCGCAGGATGGCGGCGGAGATGTTTCGCGCTCCGGTAGAAACCTTCGCGGATCAGCGTTGGCCCCGTGCCAAAGGTGCTGACCTGCGCCGGTTCCTGATGCAGATTGTGCAGCGGCACGCAGAGAGAAAGTTCATTACGGTATCGCAGCTTGAGAAACTGGAGTAGGCGTGGGAAAAATTAGAAGGGTGAGCACGTTGTTGTTGCTTTTTGCAGCTCTGCTCCCCGGAGCTGTGCTGGCGCAGGAATTGTCGCACCCCGAACTGCTGTCCGGTATCAAGACCGTGACAAGTCCGGGTGAAGCCGAGGAATGGCTTCGCTACTACTACAAGCATCCGCGCCCCGATCTCGCGCTCTCAGCACTGAAGGTCATCGAAACAGATGCGCGAATCCAGCAGCAGTTCGCGCTGCTGCCGGTGTCGGCTTTTGTTGCGCAGATATTCCGCGCCAACCCCGACCTCGCTCCACAAGCGGTGCGGCAGTTGCGAAGCAACATAGGTCGCCAGCTCATGCTGTATGCGGTATGGCTCTCAGGCCTGGACTCCTCGACCGAGTTGCTCGAGGAAATAAAGAAAGGCGCTGACGAGCGAATTGCGAGGGCGGCAAAGGAAATGATGTACCGCGTGCCGCCAGATTTTCTGAAGGACGCCGTTGATTCTCCGACCACGGTCGAAGCGCTCTGGGGCAGTTATTTTGCCAGCGGCGACAGGCGCTACGTCGAGAAGATCGCGTCCGTGCTACCGTTGAAAAACCGTAGCGACGAGGCTGATTCGGCAATTGGTATCGCTGCACAGGATACGCTCATGCTGGCCCTGGCACGCGACCCGGATTTGAAGCCTATTCTTGAGACACGGCTGAAAACCGCGAGCGCGGAAGAGAAGCCTGTGCTTGCCGAAGTGATCGCGAAAGCTGCGAGCGGGACAAGATAAAACCAGGGGAGCGGCCGCCCGCATCGGCCGCAGTTGCAGTTACGAGAAACGAATGTCGAAAGCGAAACAGACCGGACTGACTTTTCAGGACCTTATTCTCCGCCTGCAGGATTTCTGGGCGCGTCAGGGTTGCGTGTTGCAGCAACCGCACGATGTAGAAGTCGGAGCCGGAACCATGTCGCCGGAAACGTTCCTCGGCGTGCTCGGCCCGCGGCAGCATAGAGTCGGCTACGTGCAGCCCTCGCGCCGCCCCGCCGATGGTCGTTATGGCGAGAATCCGAACCGACTTTATAAGCACACGCAATTCCAGGTAATCCTGAAGCCGCCGCCAAATGACGTGCAGGAGCTCTACCTTGAGTCGCTGGCGGCCATCGGCATCGATCTCAAGAAACATGACATCAAGTTCGAGGAGGACAACTGGGAGTCGCCCACACTCGGCGCGTGGGGCATCGGCTGGCAGGTCATGCTTGATGGACTTGAGATCACGCAGTTCACATATTTCCAGCAGTGCGGCGGCGTCGATCTCGACCCCATCTCGGTCGAACTGACGTATGGGCTTGAGCGCATCGCGGCGTTCCTGCAGGACGTCGATTCCATTTATGACATCGTGTGGGTACGTGATGCCGAAGGCAACGCAGTCACCTACGGCGACATACGTCTCGCCGATGAAGAGCAATTCTCGGTCTACAACTTTGAACGCGCGGACGTGGCGCTGCTATGGAAGCATCTCGATGCCTATGAAGCCGAGTGCCAGGCATTGCTCGATGAGTATTCGACTCTGGTGCACGCGGGCAAGGAAGCGAGCAAGAAGGATCGCGCTGTCGATCACGATTTCACAAATAAGTTACGCGAGCAAAAGCTGCGCTTTCCAGTGCTCCCCGCCTTCGATCTCTGTCTGAAATGCTCGCACCTGTTCAACATTCTCGATGCTCGAGGAGCGATCAGCGTGACGGAGCGCGTGGGCGTTATCGCCCGCATTCGCCAACTCGCGGTGGCTTGCGCCAAGTCGTATGTAGACCAGCAGAAGGCAGCAGAAGGCATTGCAGAAACAAAGGCCGTCGGACACTAGGCTCTGCTGTTCGTTTGTGCAGGCACATCAAGACTGGTACACGCGACGAGCAAGCTGGAACTAAGAAGTGGAACTAAGGCGAGAAACTACTTTTTGTGATCTAACTCACATCCGGCGAGTGCGAAAACGCGAGAAAATAGAAAGAATTTGAATAATGGCTGACTTCCTCTTAGAGATCGGGACCGAAGAGATTCCGGCGCGCATGATTCCCACCGCGACCGGCGAACTGACTCGCCGTGTGCGCGACCTTATTGCACGCGAACGCCTTGGCCGCAGCAGCGTGGCGTCTGAAAGCGGTTCCACTTCCGATATTGAGATTCAGATCGAGGCTTTCTCTACGCCGCGCCGCCTCGCGGTGTTCGCGCATGGTGTCATTGCCTCTCAACCTGATGTCGAAGAGCAAGTGCTGGGTCCATCGCTGAAGGTCGCCTACAAGGATGGCCAGCCCACCCCGGCAGCGCACGCGTTTGCTAAGAAGGTGAATGTTGACGTAGCGAAGTTGCAGCAGGTCTCCACGCCGAAGGGCGACTACCTTGCCGCAAACGTCACGAGGAAAGGTCGCAGCGCCGGCGAGATCTTCTCCGAGTTCCTGCCAAAAGAGATTGCTTCGCTCTACTGGGCGAAGAACATGTATTGGCGCGGCAAGAGCGCTGAGCGCTTCGTGCGTCCCGTGCGCTGGCTCGTCGCCATGCTGGATCGGCAGGTCGTGCCGCTGGAGTTCGCCGGCATCACGGCATCGAACGCAACGCGTGGGCATCGCGTTCTGTCCGACGGTATGCCGCAGATTGCCAAGAACGGACGTTCGCACGAAATCACGATCCAGTCGCCAGGGCGGTACGTGGAAGCGCTGACCAGCGGCTTCGTAATCCCAACGGCTGCGCAGCGCGAGCACATAATCCGTAAGGCTCTTGATGCCGCCACGCGGACACTGCACGGCGCACGCTGGCGCGAAGACAGCGATCTGCTTGCGACGGTGGTGAACCTAACGGAGTTCCCCGCGGTCATCCTCGGCAACTTCGATTCCGAATATCTAGCGTTGCCGGAAGAAGTGCTTGTCACGGTGATGCGCGACCACCAGAAATATTTCGCCGTGGAAGACACATCCGGAAAACTTGCGCCGCATTTCCTTGCTGTGCTGAACACTTCGGGCGATCCCGAAGGTCTTATCCGTCACGGAAACGAACGGGTACTGCGCGCACGCTTCAACGACGCCCGTTTCTTCTGGACGACAGACCAGAAGATCCCGCTGCGCGATCGCGTGCAGAGCCTGAAATCGGTTACGTTCCAGAAGGATCTCGGCAGCTATTACGCCAAGACCGAACGCCTTGGCCGGCTCGCAGCTCGCATTGCGGACGACCTGGCCGCTGCCGGCCTTGAACTGTCGCGCAATGCGGTGTGCGAGGCCGCACAGCTCGCCAAGACGGATTTGACGACCGAGCTTGTAAAAGAATTTACGGAGCTTCAAGGCATTGTCGGCGGACTCTACGCGGTTCATCAGGGACACGATGCCGCGGTCGGCAGCGCCATCTACGATCAGTACAAGCCTGAGTCGATGGAGGACGCTGTACCGCGCACGATGGAAGGCGCGGTGCTCGCCATCGCCGACAAGTCCGACTCGATTGCCGGCATGTTTGCGCTAGGACTTGTTCCGAGCGGGTCGAAAGATCCGTTCGCGTTGCGACGCGCGGCTAACGGCATCGTGAGGATCATCGCCGAGCACAAGCTGCCGCTCAGCCTGCGCCAACTCATGCGCGATGCGCTTGACGGATACCAGGGCTCCGAGGCCGAGAACAAGTTCACTAACACAGGCGAGAGGCTCAGCGAAGACCTCGACAGCTTCTTCCGCGAGCGGCTTGAGTTCTACCTGCGCGATGCCAAAGGCTTCGCTTATGACGTTGTGAACGCCGTGCTGGCCGCGAACTCGAACGCGCCGGCGACTGCCGAGGCGGCGCTGCTGCGCGGCGATGGCGCAGATGATGTGGTGGACGCGCTTGCACGCGCAGAGGCTGTCGCGAAGGTTCGCCCGTCGGAGGATTTCGAATCGATCTCCGTTGCATTCAAGCGGATGAAGAACATTCTGCGTCAGGCAAAGGAAGCAGGGAAGTGGGATGATTCCATGATTATGACGGAGTTCCCGCAGACTTACGATGACGTTGCCGAGGGCAGGCTTTTCGAGGTTGTACCTAAGGTAGCCGAAGATGTCGGCCGCCTGCGTGATCAAAAGCAATACGAACAGGCGCTGGTGGAGGTTTCGAAACTCCGCACACCCATCGACGTCTTCTTCGAAAAAGTCATGGTCATGGTGGAAGAAGAGGAGGTACGCCGCCGGCGCTTGTATCTGCTTTACAAGCTGCTGAGCGAGTTCACCACGATCGCAGACTTCAGCGAGATCGTGATCGAACGCAAGGTATAGTTTTCATGGCGAGGGCGAAAGCTCGACGCGAGATGCACACGCACTACTAGCAGTCGCTATGGCACAAGTAATCAGAGGTATCTAAAATGAGTACCCAGACCCTACAGACAGAGAGCGTGAAGATGGCAACTCCAAGCACAGCAGCAATCAAATACGTCTATTTCTTCGGCGCGGGCTCGGCAGAAGGAAATGGCAAGATGAAAGATGTTCTCGGCGGCAAAGGCGCAGGCCTCGCCGAGATGACCAACGCCGGACTCCCTGTGCCTCCCGGCTTCACGATTCAGACGGAAGCCTGCCGCGAATTCATGCGCGGCACATTCTCGAAAGAGATCGACGCGCAGATGGATGCCGCGCTTGCGAAGCTGGAAGAAGTGATGGGCCAGAAGCTCGGCGCAGGCTCCAATCCGTTGCTCGTCAGCGTTCGCTCCGGCGCCAAGTTCTCCATGCCGGGCATGATGGACACGATCCTGAACCTCGGACTGAACGACAAGGCCGTGGAAGCGCTTGCGCGCAACACCAACAACCCGCGCTTTGCGTATGACTCCTACCGCCGCCTGATCCAGATGTTCGGTAGCGTCGTGCTGGAAATTCCGAAGCACGCCTTCGAAGAAGTGTTCGACGGCAAGAAGAAGCAGAAAAAAGCGAAGCTCGACACCGATCTCGATGCGAAGGCGCTGCAGGAAGTGATCGCCGAGTACAAGAAGGTTGTGAAGAAGTACGCGAAAATCGACTTCCCGCAGAACGCGCATGACCAGCTCGTCATGTCTCGGGACGCCGTGTTCCGCTCCTGGCAGAATGATCGTGCGAAGCACTATCGCCGCATGAACAACATTGACGACATGCTCGGCACGGCCGTCAACGTTCAGGCCATGGTGTTCGGCAACCTCGGCGAGACCTCCGGCACGGGCGTGGGCTTTACGCGCAATCCGGCGACCGGCAAGAAAGAGTTCTACGGCGAGTTCCTGATGAACGCGCAGGGTGAAGACGTGGTGTCCGGCGTTCGCACGCCGATCCACATCAGCCAGCTCGAGAAGATCCTGCCCGATGTTTACAACCAGCTGCGCGAAATCACAACGCGCCTGGAAAAGCATTACAAGAACATGCAGGATTTCGAGTTCACGATCCAAGATCGCAAGCTGTACATGCTGCAAACGCGTAACGGCAAGCGGACCGGTTTGGCCGCTGTCCGCGTCGCGATCGACATGGTGGAAGAGGGCCTGATCACGAAGGAAGAGGCCATCAACTACGTCGAACCAAACCAGCTTTACGACTTCCTTGTTCCGCGTCTTGATGAGAAGGGCGCAAAGATCGAATTGCTCGCCACCGGGCTTCCGGCCTCGCCAGGCGCAGCTGTGGGACAGATTGTCTTTTCGGCCGACGATGCCGTGACGGCAATCCAGAAGGGCAAGATGAAGTCCATCATTCTCGTCCGTGGCGAAACCACGCCGGAAGACATTCACGGCATGGAAGTCGCGAGCGGCATTCTCACGTCGCGTGGCGGCATGACATCGCACGCTGCCGTCGTAACGCGCGGCATGGGCAAGTGCTGCGTTGCCGGCGCGGGTGATTGCGACGTCAGCGAGAAGAAGAAGGAACTGCGCGTGAAGGGTCAGGTCTTCAAGGAAGGTGATTGGCTTTCCCTGGACGGGACCACCGGCCGCGTGCTCAAGGGCAAGCTGAACACGTTGCCTGCCTCGCCGGACGATCCGGACCTTGTGAAGTACATGGCCTGGGTCGATCCTTATCGTCGCCTCAAGGTGCGCGCCAACGCCGATATTCCACGCGATGCCATCCAAGCGCGTGCGTTCGGCGCGGAAGGTATCGGACTGTGCCGTACCGAGCACATGTTCTTCGCCGAAGATCGTCTGCCGCACATGCGCGCAATGATTCTTACGGACAACGAGAAAGACCGTCGCGCCGCACTGAAGAAGCTGCTTCCGATGCAGCGCGCCGACTTCCTCGGCGTCTTCAAGGCGATGAACGGTTTCCCGGTCACGATCCGCACGCTGGATCCGCCGCTTCACGAGTTCCTGCCGAAGCGCGAAGACCTGCTGGTCGAGATCGCGAAGCTCGAAATTACCAAGCCTCGCTCGCCCAAGCTGAAGGAACTGCACACGCTGCTGAAGCGCGTGGAGGACCTGCACGAAGTGAATCCGATGCTGGGCCATCGCGGCTGCCGTCTTGGTGTCACCTATCCCGAAATCACGGAGATGCAGGCGCGCGCCATCATTGAAGCCGCCGTCATCGCCACGGGCAAGGGCATCAAGGTCCTGCCGGAAATCATGATCCCGCTCACCACGGGCATCAAGGAGATGAAGCACCAGGCGGACATCGTCCACCGCGTTGCCGAAGATGTATTCAAGGAAAAGGGCAAGCGCATCGAGTACATGGTCGGAACGATGATCGAATTGCCTCGCGCCGCGCTGGTTGCCGACCAGATCGCCGAGGAAGCCGAGTTCTTCAGCTTCGGCACAAACGACCTCACGCAGACCACGTTCGGCTTCTCGCGTGACGACATCAATAAGTTCCTGCCCGACTACCTGAAGGAGGGAATCTTCAAGCAGGATCCCTTCGCAGTGCTCGACCAGGAAGGCGTTGGTCAGCTCGTGCGCATGGCAGTCGAAAAGGGCCGCAAGACCCGCCCGAACTTGAAGGTCGGCATCTGCGGTGAACACGGCGGCGAACCGCAATCCGTCATGTTCTGCCACGAAGTCGGCCTGAACTACGTCAGCTGCTCGCCGTTCCGTGTCCTCACGGCGCGTCTAGCGGCTGCCCAGGCAGGCTACGCCGAGAAGAGCGGCGTGCAGGCAGGCCAGACGAAGTAGTAGTTGCATTGTCGGACCATGCGTCCGCCAAAGAGACGGGGCACGCTTCGCGCGTGCCCCTTTCTTTTTTCGCCACAAACTTCGCTTATCGCGATCCTGGACTTTACAAGGAAGCTCTTGCTTACTCCATCCTTGGCATTTAGACCGCGTTTTTTCTGGACTGCAGTTTAAGGCTACGGCGTGGTGACCGGGATTCTTCCGCGCCTTATACCGCCGCCGAAGTGGTACATGATCCCAACGGTGAAACGGCCACGAGTACGGCCGATCGACTCGAACGTCGTGCGCAGGAACTCCGCTTTCAGACGTCCACTGACCTTGCGGTTGAAATCGTAATCCGTGCCGCCGCCCAGCGACCATGAGTAACTGGTGTCGGAAGCCTCCGGGCCATTCTGAATACTGGTGCTCTGGTGACTAACACCGAATAGCAGGTGAGCAAACGGCACCCACTTCGGATTAGCGAAGGCCCGATAGAAGTGAACCCGTGGTCCTGCCTGGTAGTTCTGTATCCTGTCGGTGACCTTGATGTCATTTGTTCGCACCGTCGACCAGAGCGCGCTCACCTCGCCCGCCAGCGAAAGCCACCGGTTCGGATGCACGGCGACGCTGCCTTCGAACCCATCAGGCCCGAAGTCGCCAGTCATGTGGGTGAAACCGATCCCCGCCGACATATGTTGTGTGTCTATCTGCGCCTGGCTTCCGATGCACGCCATCAGAACTAACAAGCCCGCCAAACCAACCTTCCTCATACTTGTCCTCGCGGCTTTTAACGGTGTCCGGCAACTTGCGCGCAACCCCACACGCGATGCCTAACCTATTGGTTGCAGCAATGGATGGTTAGTTGCCGCGAGACGCTGAACGATGTATGGAATTGCGCTGGATATCAGAGCTGTTGCTAAGCCGTTCTGAGACGCTGGTGTGCTACACCCATCCATTGGCAGTTCCGAGGCGTCTTCATTCCCTTGTTCTACGCTGGCGCAAATCGCCAGCTCACCTGCTACACTCCTCTGGACTGAAAACTAAAACTCAGGACCTTCCCCGCACTTGGCGACGATTACTTCGAACTGGACCCAGGCGGTGGCCGAAGAGCGCACCCGCTCGGCCACAAAGCGCTTCTATCATCCCGAACTCGACATCCTGCGTTTTTTCGCGTTTTTCATGGTGTTTCTGCATCACGCGCTGCCGCATGATCCGGCGTTCTACACGGCGATGAATGTTCCCATCGTGATGGCGCGCCTCTTCGCCGCCATCGGAGCCTCAGGCGCATTCGGGGTAAATTTATTCTTTGTCCTGAGCGCGTATCTCATCACAGAGTTGCTGCTGCGGGAACGTGCTTTGCTTGGGGACGTGGATCTTCGCGCTTTCTACATGCGGCGTATTCTGCGCATATGGCCGCTTTACTTTGCTTTCCTGGCGGTTGCGGCTGCGCTCGCCATCTTTATGCCGGGCCAGCAACTGCCCTGGAATACGGCTCTCGCGTTTACTGCTCTCTCCGGCAATTGGTGGATCGTTTTCAAAGGCTTTCCTTCGTCTGTAATCTTCCCGTTGTGGAGCGTTTCGATCGAGGAGCAGTTCTATATTTTCTGGCCAGCTGCGATGCGACGCCTGCGCCAGCCATTCCTTTTGGCATTCGCTGTACTGCTGCTCGGCATCGCGAGCCTGACACGTTTGTATCTCGGGACGCACGGCGCAACCGAAACGCAGGTGTGGTGCAACACTTTTGCGCAGCTCGATCCTATTGCGCTCGGAATCCTCGCCGCCATCTTCTTGCGCGGTCGCGCGCCGCAACTCTCGACGCTGGCTCGCGTAGCACTGGTTGCGTTCGGAGTGGTCGCTCTCGCCGCCGCCGGTAGTTACTGGCAGATCAAAGGTGATCCGCTCACCGTTTCGCGAATCATGCTGGGGTATCCTGCGGTCGCCCTCGGAAGCATCGCTTTACTGCTGGCGTTCCTTTGCGAATCTGCACCACTCCGCAAGAGCGCGTTCGTGTACCTCGGACGCATTTCGTACGGCCTCTACGTCTTCCACATCCTCGGCCTCATGTCGAGCGACTACATCGTTCCTCATTACGATTCCAGCTTCGCGCGTTACATGCTGCGCAATGCGGTCGCACTAAGCATCACGATTGCGCTGTCAGCGGCGTCGTATCGCTGGCTGGAGACTCCGTTCCTGAACCTGAAGCAACGCTTTACGCACGTTCTCTCGCGTCCCGGCGGTTAAGCCAAACGGATAAGAAGAACATCGAGCAGCCGCCCTCGCCTGCTCTCGATGGGGAGCCGATCTCTACGGGCGCGCCTGCCGTTGCTTAAGTGGTTACTGCAACTTTCGTCGCTCAAATTACTGTTTCCAATGTGCTTGCGTAGAAAGTCAGCTATAATCCTGCCAACTGTGGGGCTCCGACCTATTGGTTTCTAAAACATGGTTTTCTGAACATGTTGCCTTTGTGCTGTAGGTTCCCAACCTATTTCCGCAAGGAGAGCAAGATGTCACGTCGGTTTCAGGTCGTGCTGTTTTTGATGTTTCTCTCGGTACTACCCTTAGCTTCTCAGTCATTCCGCGGTAGCATCGCGGGCACCATCACGGATAGCTCCGGTGCCGCGGTACCCGGGGCGGAAGTAAGGATTATCAGCGCCGGCACTGGGCTCTCTCGCCTGGCACAGACGGGTGACACCGGCTACTTCACTGTCACCGAACTGCCACCCGGCAACTACGACATCAGCGCAACGAAGTCCGGCTTCCGTACGCAGACATTGCGTGGCGTGGCTGTCACCGTGGGCAGTGTTTCCCGCGCGAATATCGCTTTGACGCCCGGTCAGGTAGAGGAGAAGGTGGAAGTCACGGCCGCCATTCCCTTGATCGAGACCAGCAGCAACGTCATGGGCGGAACCATCGAGGGGCCGGCCGCCGTTGACATGCCCGTGAATGGCCGAGATTTCACCAAACTGCTGGTTCTGGTCCCGGGCGCGACCGGTGATCCAGTGGGCTCAACGGACTCGCCCGGTTCGTTCGGTCTGTTCAGCGTCAACGGCAATCGTGGACGCTCGAACAACTACATGCTCGATGGCACGGACATGAACGATGGCTATCGCAACCTGCCCTCGATCAATGAGGCCGGAGTTTTTGGAACGCCGGCAACCATCCTGCCCGTTGATGCGCTGGCGGAGATTCCCGTGCTCTCGGGCGTGGAAGCCGAGTATGGCCGCAATTCCGGTGCGGTCGTTAACCTGGTCACCAAGTCCGGCACCAACAACCTGCACGGAACGCTTTACGGATTTCTGCGCGACGACCGTTTCGATGCGCGCAATTACTTCAACGCTTCGAGCGAACAGCAGAACAGCTTCCATAACGATCAGTTTGGAGCGTCGCTCGGCGGCCCGGTTGCGAAAGACCGCACCTTCTTCTTCCTGGCCTATGAGGGTCAGCGCGAGCATGGCGGTCTGCCAACGGTAGGAACGGTGCCCACGCAGGCAGATATCGCTGCTGCCGGGGGTGTTTCGAATCCCGTCATTCAGAACTTGCTGAACCGAAATCCCTGGGGGATTGCGCTGCCCGCTACAGACGGCAATGTACAGTTCAACACTCCGTTCTACAACCGGGTTGACAGCCTGATTGCGAAGATCGACCAGCACCTCGGCGGACACAATAAACACAACCTGCTGACAGGCCGCTACTTTTTCGGCGACAGTAAGCAGAGCTTCCCGCTTGGGCTCGTAGGTGGCGGCGGCTCCGCGCCGGGTTACAACACGGTCACGCCGACGCGCGTCAATATCCTGTCGCTGTCTTACACGCACATCATCAGCCCCAGCTTCCTTCTGGAGTTCCGCACCGGTTGGAACCGTTTCCACGAGGACTTCCTCGCGCAAGACATTAATTTCGATCCTCGCTCGATTGGCCTGAACACGCTGGTTGCGGACGCCAACCCCCGCGACTTCGGCCTGCCGCTGATCCAGGTAGGTGATTTCAGTAGCATTGGCGCAACGCCGAGCGTTCCTCGCGGACGCACGGATACAAACTGGCAGTACTTTACGAATGCGTCGTGGACGAAAGGTAGCCATAGCTGGAAGTACGGATACGAGTTCCGGCGCACATTTGTGAACGGCTTTTTCGACGCGGGCTATCGCGGCAAGTTGGTTTTCGACACCTTGACCGATTTCCTGCAAGGCGTACCCACAGGCGGACGCTCGGCGACTGGTGACTCGCGGCGTGGAACGTTCCAGAACAATCATGGTTTCTACGTTCAGGACAACTGGCGACTGACGGATCGCTTGACCCTGAACTACGGAATGCGCTGGGATTACTACGGCGTAATCGGGGAAGAGAAGGGACGCTTCAGCATCCTCGGACCCAGCGGTACGTTGGTGAAGCCAACGGAACTTTATCCGAAGGATTACAACAATTTCGGCCCGCGCCTAAGCTTCGCTTACGACCTGACTGGCAGTGGAAAAACGGTTGTGCGCGCAGGTTGGGGCCTGTTCTACGACGCTTTCTCGCAAGACTTCTTCGTCGGTCAATTGCCGTGGAATACCTTCAACCCAGGGCCGGCGTACAACGATATCGGATTTGTATTCTCTGCCGGGCCAATCGCCAGTGCGTTACCGGTGTTCACGGGTTATTCGGCAGGGGACGTGTTCACGGTATCGCAGAAGATGCGAACTCCGTACGTTCAAAATTTCAATTTGAACGTGGAGCAGCAGCTCACGAAGAACATTGCCGCGCAAATCGGTTATGTGGGTTCCGCCGGTCGCAAGCTGTTCCGCTACAGGGACATCAACCAGGTCACGAATCTCGCAACCGGCGACCGGCCGTTTCCCGGCCTCGGTTACGTCAACGAGTTCGAGTCCACTGCAGCGTCCAGCTACAACTCGCTTCAGTCGAGCCTGCGAATTCGCGGATGGCACGGCATCAACTCGACATTGAACTACACCTGGGGACACTCGATCGACAATGCCAGCGATGGTCAGGATTACGTACCTAACGCGGCGCAGCCTGACAACAGCTACAACCCATCGGCCGAGCGCGCCAGTTCGAACTTCGACAATCGTCATCGCTTGCAGTGGTTCTGGAACTACGAGCTGCCGAAGTTTGGGGCCGCTCCAGTGCTGACCTCAGGATGGTCGGTGAACGGCATCGTCACATACTCGACGGGGCAACCGTACAACCTCAACTTCTTCGACGATTTCAACGGCAGCGGAGAATTCTTCGGACGTCCCGACGTCGTCGGTGATCCCTTCGCGGGCGGAACAAAAGCACCTTTCCAGCTGCTAAACCTGTCGGCGTTCGCTGCACCATGCACGATCGTCGCAGACGCCTGCGACCCGTCCACCTTCCATTTCGGAAACCTTGGCCGTAACGCCTTCAACGGGCCAAATTACGCGAATTTCGACTTCTCGCTCCAGAAGACTACTCGGATAGGCGAGCGCGCGGATCTGCAGTTCCGCGTGGATTTCTTCAACATCTTCAATCACCCGAACTTCAGCAGTCCGCTGCTGCCGAATTTTTCGGTGGATATGTTCACCAACGGCTCGGAAATCAAGACGATCAACGGCAGCCAGCGGATGGTGGGAACTGGCAGCCTGGCAACGGTTGCGACGCCTGACGTTGGCACTGGCAACCCGTTCCTGGGTGGTGGTGGACCACGCAACATCCAATTCGGTCTGCGCCTCAGTTTCTGATTTGCTCGTAAAACAAAGGCCGTCCGCGATAAGCGCGAACGGCTTTTTCATTTTCGGAACGTCAGCGACTCCGGCGGCGGTTTTTACTGCACGCGCTGCAATCGCGAGATAAGTCTCTGCGCGAGGTTCTCTTCAGTCTCATTCCACAGCACGCGTCCGGTGATGTTGCAGTTCTTCTCGACGCGAGCGCTGAAGTCGACCAGCTTCGCGACGTTGGCCTTTACCTTCTCCTCGTTCTCGGGCGTGAGTTCCATTTCCTCGTACAGGAAAGGGAAGTCCAACCCGAAATCGATTTCGATGTGACCGTGCTCTTCGTAAACGCCCTCATCGAAAGCGACACCGTGAACGATGAAGCGCACCTTCAGCGGCTTCTCAACCCAGGTCTCCCCGGTTTCGGAAGGCGTCCACAGATCCCAGTAAGCCTCAAAGACGAGGGCGTAGTCCTCTTGCGCGAAGTCGGCGACGATCTCGGCCACCTGTTCTGGGGTTGCTGGCGGAATCATGCGCCGCTCGAGAATGGTGGGTTGCGCCCAGTCGATCGGTTGCACGGCGATGTAGCTAACGCCGGGCTCGGTGGCAGAATAAGGGAACTGCCGCATTACGGCCGCGGCGCGCGGCAACATGTCTTCAGCATCGAAACCGGGAAACCAGAGGCTCAGGTACAGAGTGTCTGCCATCGAATCCTACCGTGCGTTACATTGGGGCCATGAGCCCAGAGATTCATTCTACGGCAGGTTCGGGATCGCGTTCGCATCGCTGCCCGGGGAAGTTCAAGTCCATCAGCAGGCAACATTAGTGCGAGCACGGAGACGGGAAGCAATGTGGAAACGGACGCTCGCCTTTGACACTCTGCTTTGTTGGTTGGTAGTATGACTTGTCCGGTGCAGTTCGCAGTTTCCTGCCTTTGCTGCGTCCCCGTCGTCTAGCCCGGCCTAGGACACCGCCCTTTCACGGCGATAACACGGGTTCGAATCCCGTCGGGGACGCCAACTCTCTAACCGACCGATCCCACCTTGCTTGCATAGAATCTCTAAGTTTTCTGTGGCGATGTCCGTGCTGCTCGAAAAATTGTGGTCACTTCACCAATGGGGTGTAAGACGTAGTATGCTTTGCGGCGACCAACAGCCGTGCGTTCCCCTCTAGGCTGCTGGCTTGCAGGCGTTGCCCGGTCCAGCGTTTGCCATGGCTCTCCTTGACCAGGGCCTCTTCGTGGTCCTTGCGGCTGCGACGTAGACGTAGATGAAACACCGGCCGGCAAATCTTTTTCGGCGATTGTTCGCAGAAGGAGAAATGTATGCCGCTGATGCGTCCCGACCCCACCTTTTACCCTTCACCGGCCATGGCAATGCAGGCCCCTCCAGAACGCCTCGCTTACGTTGCGCTGCTCAACGTTGGCAAGAACGGAAAGCGCGACGCCTTGGGCGTCATTGACGTCGAGCCGAGATCTTCCGAGTACGGCCGTCTGATCGCCCAAGTGGATTTTCCAAACAACGATAATGAATTGCACCACTTCGGGTGGAATGCGTGCAGCGCGTGCCTTTGCCCGCAGGCGCCGCATCCGCACATGGAGCGTCGCTACCTGATCGTACCGGGGATCGGGTCGTCGCGAGTTCACATCCTGGATACGAAAGTGAACCCAAAGCAGCCGAAAATCGTGAAGGTGATCGAGCCCGAAGAGTTCATCAAGAAGACCGGATACAGCGCGCCCCACACGATCCATTGTGGCCCCGACGGAGTTTACGGGAGTGCCCTCGGCTCGCCCAGCGGAGACGGCCCCGGCGGCATTTTCCTGATGGATTCGAACACGTTTGAGCTGAAGGGCCAGTGGGAACAGGAGCGCGGCCCACAGCAACTTGCCTACGATTTCTGGTGGCATCTTGGGCACGACACCATGGTCACCTCCGAATGGGGCACGCCGAACATGGTGAAGGACGGGGTCAACCCGGAGCTGCTGCTGGCCGGCAGGTATGGCCACAAGCTGCACATCTGGGACCTTGACAAGCGCCGCCATCTGCAGGAACTGGATTTAGGTGCGGAGCAACAGATGGTGCTTGAGTTGCGCCCCGCCCACGATCCGAAGAAGACCTATGGGTTCGCCAGTGTCGTCCTTTCGCTCAAAGACCTTTCGTCTTCGATCTGGATGTGGTACCGCGAAAACGGCGGTAAGAACGGCAAGTGGGCCGTCCGCAAAGTGATTGACATCCCCGCCGAACCGGCCGACCCGGAACAACTGCCGCCACTGCTTCAGGGCTTCAAGGCGGTGGCGCCGCTGGTGACCGACATTAACCTGTCGCTCGACGACCGGTGGCTCTATGTTTCGTGTTGGGGAACCGGTGAGTTCATTCAGTACGACGTTTCCGACCCCGTCAATCCGAAGAAGACCGGCTCGGTTCACCTCGGCGGAATTGTACGCCGTGCGGCTCATCCGAAAAACCCCAAGCAGCCGCTCAACGGCGGCCCGCAGATGGTCGAGCTCAGCCGCGACGGCAAGCGCGTCTATTTCACAAATTCGCTCTACTCCCCTTGGGACGAACAGTTCTATCCCGATGGAGTTAAGAGCTGGATGGTAAAGATGGACGCGGATCCGAAGGGCGGGATGAAGCTGGATGAGACGTTCTTCGTCGAGTTCGATGGTGTGCGCGCGCACCAAGTCCGGCTGGAAGGAGGCGATGCATCGTCGGACTCCTATTGCTACTCGGAGGCGCAATGATTCATGCGGAGATAGGCTCGACGGCGTTGTGGCTGATACTGCTCCTCGGCGCCTACCACGGAATCAATCCCGGGATGGGATGGCTCTTCGCGGTGGCGCTGGGGATGCAGGAGCAAAAGGGAAGTGCGGTGGCGAAATCGCTTCTCCCGATTGCGCTCGGTCACGCATTGGCGATCGGGAGCGTGGTGCTTGCCGCTACGTTCCTTGGCAAGGCGCTGCCGGTTGCGGCCCTTCGCTACCCCGTAGCCGCGGTCCTGCTCGGTCTCGGACTTTATTGTCTGGTACGGCATTACCACCCGCGTTGGGTCCGAATGAAGGTGGGCTTCTGGGGCCTGACGCTCTGGTCGTTTCTGATGGCCTCGGCACACGGAGCGGGTTTGATGGTGGTACCGGTGCTGCTGGCCAGTAGTGCTGTCGAGGCAGCGAACCAAACAGCAGGGCAACATCACCATACGCCCGCGGCCGCCAGCCCTCTCGCAGGGCTGCTTGCCACCGGAGTCCACACGATCAGCTACCTTGCGGTTACGGGGCTCGTCGCGTGGGTGGTCTATCGTAAGTTCGGTCTCGCGCTTCTCCGTACAGCGTGGTTTAACCTCAACCTGGTCTGGGCCGCTGCGCTCGTAGTCACCGGCCTGGTCACGCTGTTGATGTAGCCTCTAAAAATCTGGGCCTTTGAACCTTGCACGCGCAAAGCGAGCCTGCGCTCCCAATGCATATGCACCGGTGGCGCAGACTCGCCGCATACACACATCTTCGCCTCAGCAGCCTCACGCTGCTTTTGAAGGCTTAGGACGCATCTCTCTCGTATACTTGCGCATGGCAGCGATATGACCCGGGGAGCGGTTCTCGATCCAGGTCTCGTAGCGCTGCGCAGCTTTTTCCACGTGCGCGAGGAACTGCCGGTTCACAAAGCGCTCCCGAGCCTGCGGGACGTAGGATTTGACGAGTTCCCACACCCCGAAAAACTCGCCATTGGTCTCAAAGAATAGGTCTTCGTGGAGCAACCCGTAATTGAGCAACGCACAGGCTTGGTCCCAATAGCTGAACACCATCATCACGAAAGTGCCATTTTCCGATCCGGGCGGCGCTAGTTTCATGGCCTCGTCGAGATCGTTCGCGATGTAGTTATTGAAGAACCAATCACGCGCCTGGCGCAGCCGGGGCTCGCGACGCATTTCATAAATCTGCAAGTGGAGTTGCGCTTGTTCGTGCGTGGGTTGTGCGCCCATAATCCTTGTCTCCTCCAGTCTGTTTCTGCGGTGGATCAATTCGATTTTCATGGTCTGGGATGATTCTCTGCGAATCGGGGTTGGGGTACGGGGGGATGGTTTTGCGCGACTCGGGGCTGGGGCAAACGCCTCCTGGCGGGTGTAGATCGGTAGAAGCTGTCCTGTGCAGACGAGCCAGTCGTTTATACGTGGAGCGGAGGTCCGTGATGACCTCGCCGTCCGTGGCGGCCAGAAGGAGGGTTGAGCTATGGCGCGGACGTTTCGCCGGCCGGTGAGGAACACCTGTAGTCGCCGCCGGTGGTACGAACATCGCAAGGACTAGCGCATGGTTCGGGGGGTGAGCCGTGCGCTAGTTCTGCGAGCTGACGAAAGAGCAGCGAGTTGAATTCGTGCATCGTTCGCCGAGGAAGATGCTTCAATTCTTAGAACGAGAACTGCAACTGGAAATCGATGCGACGGTTTGCCGCTGATGAGCCGCCGCCAGCAATCGAGGTGGATTGGCCGAATCTGTCCGAACTGAGATTGCCGATCGGCGTACCTGAATTCACGTTGTTGAACAGGTTGCGGGCAGATGCACCGATTGTCAGGTTGTAAGGCTGATTCGTACGGCCTCCGCCGAAGCCGCCACCGTGACGACCGTGGCCGCCGTGGCCGCGCCCCCCACCCAATCTTACAGGTCCGCCTATTGAAGGGCCACTCTCGCCTGTTGTCCCTGGGGCGGGTTCCGCCTTCCTGCCAAACCCGAAGGTTTTACTGACGCGCAAGTTGGTCGTGAACTGGCTGGGTCCGGTCCTGTAGTTAATGGGGATAACTTTTACGCCGGGAGCAGGCGCTACATCCAGTAAACCCCAAGGAGTTGTCCGAAGGTTCTCGGCCAGTGTCTGGCTGGTGGCAAAAGCAGGCCGATCATTGAAGATGGAGTCGTTGTTCAGATCTTTACCGATCGTGATGTTGAACGGCCGCCCTGAGCTTACATTGATCATCGGGCTGAGCCGGACTCCATATGGCAACCCGATGCTACCGCCCACCGTTGCCCGGTGGCGGACGTCAAAGCTTGCGCGTCCATAATCAGCACTCAGATCAAAAGGAGTTGACGGGAAGCTACCTGCGCCCGAGGTGTTGCTGTCTGCGTAACTCAGCGAATAATGGCCGAACAACGACAGGATCGAGGCGAGACGAACGTTCACGTTCGTCATTAACTGGTTCTGTTTGAAGATGCCTGCGGACTGATATTGATAGATATTGCCGTGATCCGGGTCGGGCCGGGTTCCATCAGGCAAAAGCGCATTCACATTCGCGGAGACAAGCTGATGCACTCCGCGCGAAATGACATACGAGACAGCCATCGTTGCCGCCCTTGAAACCTGTCGCTCCAGCGTGAACGCGGCCTGCATCGTATACGGCGTTTTAAGCTTCGGACTGATCTTATAGATGATCGGGATCGACTGCGACACTGGATCGTTCGTCGCGGTTAAATCGGGAACATTCGGGTAGAAATCGGGATCCTGTACGAGATATTTCTGTTGGAGAACACCATTCCATCGCTTCTCCTGCAATGCCAGGCCTTGGCTGACGCGGTCATAGAACATGCCGACTCCGGCCCGCAAGACGGTCTTCGGTGCGGCATTCTTCCCGCCGCCAATTCCCCATGAGAGACCCACACGCGGCGCGAAATCCACCTTGTCGTCGATGTTGGTCTGCGATTCGAAGCGCACACCGTAGCTGAGCGTGATGTTCGGGCGAATCCTCCAGTCGTCCTCCGCATAAAGTCCGGCATCGAACTGCGAGATTCCGGCGAGTGCTGTCCCGGCGCTAATCGTAAATTGGCTTGCACCGCCGCATACCGTGGTCGTTTCTCCCGTTGGCGCGCTCGGATCATTCACCACTGGAACGCACGTAGCTCGAATCTGCTGCGGCGTCCATCCTTGCGCCAGTCCCTTCTGGGCAATCTGGTATGCCGTCATCGATGTGAAAATAAACGTGCCGTTATAGTTGCTGTTCGCGCTGCTGGCGTACCTGTTGTAGCGCAGGCGGCCACCAAAGCGAATAAAATGCTTTCCGTGAACCTTGGAAGTGTAGTTCTGCAGTTCGTAGTGGTCCGCGTGATCGGAAGTGCGTCCAATGCTGTTTCCGCCTCCCGTGAACATATCCATTACCGAAATCGTCGGAGCAAAGTTCTGCGCGGTCTGCTCAGACGTGTTGCGAACATACTGGAAGCGGGTCTCATTGATCGTTGACGCGTTAAGCACTTGCGTATCGCTGATCTGAAGGTTCTGTTCGGTGCTGTTGTCGTCGTATCCCCGCGAAGGTAAATTGAACTGTCCGATTCCGTTGTTGGTGCCCTTCGACGTTTCGTACTCGTACCTTGCCGTGAAGGTGTTGTTCGGCGTGATTTGGTAGTCCAGGCGAGGGCTGATGCTCGTGCGAGTCCTGGGATTGCGAACGGCCTGGCTGAAGGGAATGGGATCAAAGTTAGAATCGAGAATCGTGGCGTTGACGATAGAGGTTTCGTTGACGTTCCGCCGCTCCGCGTTTAAAAAGAATGAAGCTTTGCTGTTGAGCGGGCCGCCAATGTTTCCGCTGTACTGTTCCGTGTGATATCCCGGAACCTCCACCCCTGGCTGTTGTCGAAGATATGGGTTCTTCGAGTTGAAACTCGAGTTGTTCAAATGGGTCGAGAATTGCCCGTGATACGAGTCTTTTCCCGGCTTCGTGAATATCTCAACGCGTCCGAAACCGAGCCTGTCATACTGCGCCGAGAACGGATTCTGGTTGATGCGAATCTCGCGGATCGAAGACTTCGGCGGTAGCTGACCGCCGGTAAAACCGTCGATGTAAATCTGTCCGCCGTTGGGTCCGGCTCCCGGTCCTGCCAATGCCTCGAGATCGGCCCGCAGGTCATCGGGGTCGTCGGAGAGTGCGTCGAGATCCTTATCTTTGATAATGAGAGCGCCAGCATTGCTGCTGGGATCGACATCAACGTTTGTGGCTTCAGCCTGAACAACGACTTGCTGATCTTGCACTGCAATGGCAAGCGGAACGTTGAGCGCCAGAGTCTGGTTTGCAGAGATCACGACACCCGGCTGCTCATACGGCGCGAAACCTTTCGCCTGGACAGTCAGAGTGTAGTTGCCGGGTATCAGCCCTTTTATTTCGTATATCCCATCGCGACCTGTCACCGCGCTGGATACCTGCCCAGCCGAGCCTGTGACTGACACGACCGCCTGTGCAATCACCGCGCCTGAAGGGTCAGTGACCAGTCCGCGCGCAGAGCCTACAGGCGCTTGCGCGAGCAAGCTGCCAGCAAAAATTGTCACGAGAAACAGCGCAAGACAGCTATACGTTCGTATTGCGGATCGCCAAAAGTACATCACACCTTCCCATTGAAGAACAATTGCGCATTCACAAGCGCTCTGAACTACTCACCTTCACCGCTCGAAGAGGCAAGATCCCAAGGCGATAGAAGCGTGGCCGCGTCACCGCCGTTTGGCGAGGTCAAGAGAGGTTCCACGCCGCTCAAGAACATAATCGCCCGTGATTCGTTTGTTGCCGTCCCTTGCGTAGCCACAACCATAACTGCGTCACCTTTGTGGAGCTCCGCAATCGTGACCGCCGGAACCCGGCTCAACATCTGCTGTAGATCACCACCTGTAGTTGGCGCCGACGCGTCGCCCGGCGTCGCTCCCATCGGGTTCGCCCTGGGACTTCGCCGTTCACCAGTCGAGGGGACACGCTGCGCAGTGCCTGGAGTCGGTTTTGAACTCATAGCAAGGCGCTGCGCGATCATCGGCGGCAATTTGCGGATTTGCGAATCCGCCACAATTTTCACGACCACGAGCTTCTTGGTCGCTAGATCGGTAATGCTGACGGTGTTCTTGTTCGCGTCAATTGCTGCAATCGTGCCGGCGATGTGACGGAACGAACCGGAAACGATTTCTACCGCGTCGAACTCAGTACCGTCAGCGCTCCTGGTCCCACGCGCACGCAATTGGTCACCCGGCTTGATCTGATCAAGCGGCGCGATGGTTGCGTCGTCAAACCTCGTAGAGTCTGGCGCGTAGCGGCGAAGGATCGTGCCGTTTGCGACATGAATCGCAGTTCCCTTGCCGCCGGCATGAGACGTGGAAAGGGTAATGGTTTTGCTAGTGAGGTCGACCGCACTCACTAGTCCTCCCACACCACGCTTCTGCCAGTCTTCGCGGTTGCGAGCCTGCCGCTCCGCAATATCGGTACGCGTCATCACAATGAGAGACGAAGCAGCAACCGATTTGTCACCAGAAATGCTGGTGCCTCGCACCAGAATCCGATCTCCAACCTGCACGTCTGCCAGTTGGATCGGCGTTGCGCCCTTGAGGTCGTTCTGTCCGGGAGCGGTGCGAATAATTCGAGTGGAATCTTGAACGATTACATCGATGTCGGATCCCGAATCCAACGCCAGAAGGATCGTGTTCCCGCGGACAGCCTTCACGGCCCCAACGGGCCGCACCGTTTTTTGCGACGCCTGCTCGGTCTCTGCCGCAACGGAGTTTGCACGAGTGAAGGGGACAGCCGTTAACCCAGCGACGATTACCATCGCTGGAATACTCAACTCCAATAACAATCTCTTTCTTCGAATCATCAATCGCGCCTCAACGCCCCCTCGGGCCAGCAAAGCTGGCATGATGCTCAACCCAACTGCACGAGGTATGTTGCGTCTCAATAGGATTTTTCGTGCTCGTATGCCCAAAACGGAATCGATGAGCCGACGAGACCATCGAGCCTCGGTTATCTCGCGGCCCGAATGAAGAATGCGGGCACTTGAAGTAATCATCCCACGGACCAACGCAAGTGGACTAGGACAAGGATGTATGAATTGCCGAACTTGTTCGTCCTTGAGTTGTCGCGATAGCAATCGTGGGTAAGTTGCTCTGGAGACTGGACGAGTGTTAGTGTTGCAATCTCGCGCCGATATCGTCAACGAACGTCGCACGCTCCGCCATCATGACAGCGCGCGGTTAATTGCAGTCGTGGGAACACTGTGTCTATCAGTTTCGAACGCTGCGTAAACCCGTAATCCGCAACAATTTTTGAAAGGAGATTCTGTGAAGAGAGCATCAATACAACGTGTCTTTGTGTTTGTTACGGTTTTCATTCTGGGGCTTACGGCATGGGCCGGCGAGACCAAACTTGGCAACCCTCTAAAGCTGAAGGAAACGGTCAGCATTAAGAAGCTCGTTGTACACCGCGACCAGTACGCTGGTAAGGACGTGCAGGTGAAGGGCAAAGTGACGGAGGTCTGCCAAAAAGCGGGTTGCTGGATGGTCGTCATGGACGATAAAGGCAACGCAGTGAAAATCAAAGTCAAAGACGGTGAGATTGTTTTCCCGAAAGACGCAGCCGGCAAGATGGCGACCGTGGAGGGGAAATTCGTCAAGACTGAACGGACACGCGAAGAGGCCATTCAACAGGCAAAGCACGAGGCAGAAGAAAAGAAGCTTCCATTCGACGAATCTAAAGCGAAGATTGAAACGGTTACCTACCAGATACAGGCAACGGGCGCGGTGATTTCGGACTGACGAAGCCGTTTCTAGATGTTTGAAATGCTGAGGGTGCTCGCGCGCGACTGACGTTCGACTGTTAACGTCCCGCCAGCGGCACCCTTATGACGACCCGAAAGTTCCGAACAGTGTACCGATTGCCGCTGTGGCGGCCATCGCTAATGCGCCCCAGAACGAGACCCGTCCGGCGCCAACCCACGGGGAAGCGCCTCCTGAACGGGCCGCGAGTGCGCCCATTCCGGCAAGGCAAATTAACGACACTCCTGAAACGGCGAACAGAATCCTCGCCTGGGAAACCAAGATCGCCGTCAGAATCGGCAAGGCTGCTCCCACCGAAAATGTTGCTGCCGATGCCAGCGCAGCCTGTAGGGGACGGGCAAGCAGATTTTCCGAAAGACCAATCTCGTCACGAGCGTGGGCCGCAAGCGCGTCTTTAGCCATCAATTGCAGAGCCACTATTTTTGCCAGCTCCGGCTGCAGTCCACGCTGCACGTAGATTGCGGCAAGCTCTTTTTCTTCGCTGGACCGTTGCGTCTGTAGTTCTTTCCGCTCGAGAGCAATATCCGCACGTTCCGTATCGGCCTGGGAACTGACAGACACGTACTCCCCAGCAGCCATGGAGAGCGCCCCAGACACCAGCCCGGCTACGCCCGCGAGCAAGATTTCAGATCGGCGCGAGTTGGCCGCTGCGATCCCTACGACAAGGCTTGCCGTAGAGACAATCCCATCATTTGCGCCCATCACCGCGGCACGAAGCCAGCCGATCCGTCCTGTCTTGTGTTGTTCACGATGCCGCACTTGCACCTCAAAGGTCTCCCGTTACGCTGCTCTCTTGTTCATCGCTCGCGTAACCGCTTTGCTTATCTCGCGCAGCCACAATACCGAGCTTGCGACCATTGCGCAGCGCACCCAATCGCCGAGGTTCAGGCTCGATGTCGAAAAGGCGCGCTGCAGAAACGGCACGTAAACTACCGCCACTTGCAGCGTCAGCGACAATGCAATTGCCAGCCATACCCAATGGTTTCTGAAGATTCCCCGGAATGCGCTCTCTTTGTCGGAACGAGCATTGAAGACGTTGAATAACTGGAAAATCATCAGTGTCGTGAAAGCCATTGTTTGCGCATAGTTCATAGTGCCGGAGCCCTCTATCAGCCCTCCCGGCAAAGACGCATCCAGGATGAGCAACGTCCCGGCGGCCATTACTGCGCCGACGAAAAAGATGCCCCGCCACATGGGTTTCGTGATCACGCGTTCTTCGACTGGGCGGGGAGGCCTGTTCATCACTTCTGGATCGGCCGGGTCAACGCCCAACGCCAGCGCGGGCGCACCGTCGGTAACGAGATTGATCCACAAAAGCTGCGTAGCCAGCAACGGGAGAACGACAGCGTTCTCATCCGCGCGCAACCCGATAAACTTCGCCAGAATGACGCCGAAGAACATGGTCATTACTTCGCCGATATTCGACGAGAGCAAGTAACGCAAAAACTTTCTGATGTTTAAAAAGATTGAACGGCCTGCTTCGACAGCTGCAACGATAGTCGCGAAATTGTCATCTGCCAGAATCATGTCGGCCGCTTCCTTGGAAACGTCAGTGCCTGTAATCCCCATCGCGACCCCGATGTCCGCCGTCTTTAGAGCGGGCGCATCATTGACCCCATCTCCGGTCATGGCTACGACCGCTGCGCCTGCCCGCAACGCCTTCACGATTCGCAGTTTGTGCTCGGGGTTTACTCGCGCATAGACGGCTGTGTGCTTGACGGTCCGCGCAAGCGAATCATCGGACATGGTTTCGAGTGCCGCACCTGTGACGGCCCGGTCATCGCGCACGATGCCTAATTCGCGAGCGATCACCTGCGCCGTCTTCGGATGATCTCCCGTGATCATCATTGGACGTATTCCAGCGCCTTTAGCGCGAGCGACAGCGTCTTTCGCCTCTTCGCGCGGCGGGTCAATCATCCCAATCAATCCGGCAAAGACCAGGTCGCGCTCAACCCTGCTGTCGAGTTGCTCGGCTTCCGTATCGGCGGGCATAGGCCGAAACGCAACTCCCAGCGTCCGCAACGCGCGCCCGGCTAGTTCTTCATTGATGCTCAGAATTTCCTTGCGACGCTCATCGTTCAAGGGCCTGAGATGTTCTCCGGCGAGTTCCTGTGAGCATCGCGAGAGGAGAATGTCGGGGGCGCCTTTTGTGAAAACGAGCACACGGTCTTTCCTCTCCGCGTCTGTGTGAATCGTGCTCATCAGCTTGCGCTCTGAGGAAAATGGAATCTCGCCGATGCGTTCAAAGCGCGCGGCCAGAGCCTCGGCTTCCAACCCGGCTTTGCGAGCGGCGACAACGAGAGCACCCTCGGTCGGATCGCCTTGTACCGTCCACCGGCCGTCGTGCTCCTGTAGAACTGCGTTATTGGCGCGGTCGGCAGCCGCAAGCACCCGGTCCAACTCGAGGCGGAGATCACCGTCGACGGCTCCTCCTCCATTCCGCGTTACCTCGCCTTCCGGAGCATAGCCGGTGCCCTCGATGTCCACACGACCGGAGGCCGTAACGACCACTCGCACCGTCATTTCATTCTTCGTCAGCGTGCCTGTCTTATCGGATGCGATGACATTCGCCGATCCGAGCGTTTCCACCGCCGCGAGATGGCGAACGATCGCGTTCCTGCGCGCCATGCGCTGAACTCCGATCGAGAGTACGACTGTCACAACCGCCGGCAGTCCCTCCGGCACAGCCGCGACGGCGAGCGCTACCCCGAGAATGAGTACCTCGAAGATTGCTGAGAACCCTGTCACGTGCTCAACGAGAATGATGGTCGCGATCATCACGGCTGCAATGATCACCACGATCACTCCCAACAACTTTCCGACCCGGTCCAGTTCCTTCTGCAGCGGCGTCGTCTCGTCCGGAACTTCTTTCAGCATGCCGGCGATATGACCCATCTCGGTGTTCATGCCGGTTGCGACGACCACGGCACGCCCGTGTCCGTAGGTGGCGGTGGTGCCACTGAAGACCATGTTGTCGCGGTCGCCAATGCCCGCTTGCTCGGGAATCGGATCCACGTCCTTCGAGGCCGGTAAGCTCTCGCCAGTCAAAGCTGCTTCGGCTGTTTGTAATGCTGTGGATTGGATTAACCGGGCATCTGCGGGAATCGTGTCGCCTTCTGCGACGAGAATGATGTCGCCGGGTACCACCTCTGTGGCCGGAATCTCGCGCTGCTCGCCGTCGCGCACCACATTCGCGTGTGCCGCTGCCATCTGGCGCAGGGCCGCCACTGCAGACTCCGCTCGCGATTCCTGGATATAACCCATTACCGCGTTGAGCAGAACGACAGCAAAAATCGTGATCGCTTCGTAAGGCAGGGCAGATTCGCGTTCATACAGCCAGAGCGCGCCAGAGATGGCAGTCGCAATCAGGAGCAGGATGACGAGCACATCCTGAAACTGGGCGAGAAACTTCCTCCAGGCAGGTACCGGTTTTTCCGCCGTCAACTCGTTGCTGCCGTAGCGTGCTCGCCTTGCTTGTGTCTCGCCTTCACTCAAACCGCGTTCGGCGTCGCTTCGAAGCTCCGCAACGACCTTCTCGAATGGCCGCTGGTACACATCTGACACGTTTCGTTGAGTTTCTTCGACTGTCATTCAGTTCATCTCCGGGTTCGATGATCTGCGTTCGAGACCTGGCGACCATTAACAAATTCCGGGTAGTCCGTACCGACAGCAGTGACATACGTCACCACCAAACACGCTTATTTTGCCTAACATAATAAAAAAGTTTCACAAGCGCGAAATATCGCCTCCCCCAGGAGCGACAGATATGTAACAACAGATGCTGAAGTCTCTAAAACGCGCACCCCGGCATAGTCGTGTGGTCGGCCCGGAGCCGACTTATGCCGATATTTTTCTGGACCGCTACAGCCGGCTACGCAGCTGGGCGCTGCGGCTCACAGAGAATGAGCATCAGGCGGAGGACGTCCTCCACGACGCCTTTATTCAATTCACCCTCACCCGGCCGGACCTGAGCAAAATCGCAAATATCGACGGATATTTGCGAATCATCCTGCGAAATGTCTACGTATCGATGGTGCGCCGCGCTGCATGCCGCACCACCGTGAATGCGTCAATCCTGGAGTACGACTCTGCGGAACTCGGACTTTGCGTGCTCGATCCCGTTGCGCGCATAGAGGCGAAACAGGAACTGTGGCTCGTCTGTGGTTACGCTTGCGAGCGGAAGCAGGATTCAACGGCGGGTAGCGTCCTCATCCTGCGATTTTTCCACGGCTATTATCCGGCTGAGATTGCGCGTGTAATGCGCGTCACGCGCCAGGCGGTTGCAAACAGGCTGCTCGTGGCGCGAAGTGAAGCGCGGCTACGCATAACCCACCGAAACATCGAGGGCACCGGTCTTCAGGAGGCGCAGACCAAGACCCACCGTCCACGGCAGGAATATCTTGCCGAACTTCGTCAGAGGGTCTTTGCATCGTGCCAGGGCGAGTGCATTGGCCGTAGCGAACTGGAGCGCGCATACGCGCAGGCAAGCACGCAGACAATTGAATGCTGCCAGATTGCCCACATTGTGAGTTGTGCGAAGTGCCTGGATGAAGTGAATCGCATCCTTGGCCTTCCGCTTTTGGCGCAGCGTCATCCGTCCGATATGCTCGGCCCTGATTCGCACGACGGGTTCGATGGTGGCGCGGGAGCCGCAGACGGCGGCGGACACTTTGGACGCTGTGCGCGGGAAGTTTATGAGCACCGTCCCGAGGAGCTCCTCCTTTCGGTCAACGGGTACTCGGTGGGATCGCAGAAGATCAGTTCGGGGCTGATGGAGCAGACCGTCAGCGTGCCGATCGCTGAGCCCGTCAGCTTTATCGAGCTCTTCAGTGAGCGCAACGTTCGCCTCATGCTACTGAACGTCGAGGATGCCGCAATTGACGGCGCGGTAGAGCAGTCTGCCGCCGTCTGCCTCAGTGATAACCGGATATTGACGGCGAAGTTGAATCTGAGTGGCCACTGGCCTTCGGTCCACGTCAGCTACAGCGATCCTTCGATTGCCCGTCAGGCAAGTGCGGTTGAGGTCGTTGAAGACGACACGACAGCCCGGCAGGCAGATGCAGTTCACGTCGAAGGCGAAGTACTGGGATCACCGGTCCCTCGCAGTAACTGGTTGACACGGAGCTGCGGGCTGCTTGTTCTGCCGTTGCGAGCGCTTCGGGGACTTTCGCCCTGGCTGCGTCCAGTGCCTGTCATGGCTGTGCTCGCGGTGCTTGCGGCGCTGCTGTTGATTTTGACGCCATCGAGAAAAGAACCGCCGGCGGCAATACTGGCGCGTGCGGAGGCCGCGGAGCGAACTGTTCCTGCTGGGAGCGCGGATGTTGTTCACCGCAGCATCGCGGTCGAAGAACGGAAACCCGGCACGGAGAAGGTAATTCGGCGGCGGCGAATCGAATTCTGGCAAAAACTGGGACAGGCGACGGGTTCGCGACGCGTCTTTGATGAAAACCAGAAACTGGTTGCCGGTGAGTGGACGAAGCCGGACGGCACAAAGATTACATACGCCTCAGCCAGCGCAACCCTGCAGGACGGGAAGTCGAAGAGCGGAGTTCTTTCCGTGCCGATGTGGGACCTTGTGCCTGCCGCAGAGGTCTTCCGTAAGCTGGCCGATGGCGGGGGCAAGCTGAAAGCTGAAGAAAATGACCGCGAAGTCGTCCTTCGCTATCAAAATGCCAGGCCAGTGCAAGATGGTCCGCGGTTGGTGAACGCCAGCCTTACTCTGCGCCGCAGCGGTCTCCATGCGGTCGAGCAAAGTTTTGTAATTGAACAAGAGAACGACAGTAGGGAATACCGCCTGGTCGAAACCGGATACACGCGGCAGCCAGACGCAGACACCGATCCGTCAGTTTTCGAGCCGGAGCCGCGGTTGTTTTTCCCGGCCGTCCGTTTGCAGCCAGCCTTGCCGTCGCCATTGTTCGCTCCCGTAACGACGGAGCAGGAAATCGAAGTGCTGCGCCGCCTGGACACAGCACAGGCGCTTGCCGGCGAACAGCTGGAATTGAGGCGCACCGATGGCGTGCTGACTCTGCGTGGCGTGGTTGAGAGTCCGAAGCGCCGGGACTCGATTCTGCGCGCGCTCGGTCCGTTCACCAAATCTCCTTCGCTGAAGGTGCGAGTGAATACGGTCGCCGAGTTGCAGCGACGCGCCCCAGTCCCAGATCAAACGGCCAAACGGTTGTTTGTGGATTCAATCGAAGTCAGCGGCGATCGCATCCCGGCGGATGCCGCAGTGCGTGCTTACTTGGCCCGCAGAGGCATTACCACAGAGCTCGATTTAGAGGTCCAGCGTTTCTCCGAACAAGTAACGGGCTACTCCATGCAAGCGCGGATGCACGCGCAAACGCTGAGAGAAATTGCCGGGCGCTTCACTGCGGCCGAGATTGCGGCCATGACAGAGAAGGCGCGTGCAGAGTGGCTTGCCCTGATAAGCCAACACGTAAATGAATTCTTGCGGGTGAACAAAGAGCTCCGCGCCAGCCTGCAACCGATCTCCCCCGACACAATCACTGAGGTGCCTTCCGCCGTTGTCGTCGACACCGAAAGTGATCTGAAAACGCTGGCCGATGGCCTCATCCGCTTGGCTAAAGCTAATGATGATGCGGTCGGCCGTTCCTTCCGACTATCAACCGGCAGTGACTTGGAACCGACGGTGAATACACCGCGGTTCTGGCCGTCAATGTACGCGGCGGAGGTCACTGCTGCCGCCATTCTGCGTCATGCGCAGCAATGACGAAAGTAAGTATGGCTGTGCTGAGTCTCCGAAAGAAGAGCAACGAGGAGCAATAATGAGTCGGCAACGTAACCTGCAATGGATAGCGTTCTTAATTATTGTGCTGTTGGCTTCCGCGCCCTGGTTGAGCGCGCAATCCGATAGCGCAACCTTGAGCGGCACGGTGTTGGATCAAACCGAAGCCATCGTTACAAACGTTAAAGTAACCGTAATGAACACGGCCACCGCGGTGCGACGCAGCGCGGTCACAGACCGCAATGGAACATTTGCTGTTCCGTTGCTCTCACCCGGAACGTACAAGGTAATCGCAGAACGTGATGGTTTTGCACCGGCAGAAATCAACAACATCGTCCTGAATGCGGCAGACCAGAAGCTGTTGCGGATTCGATTGAAGGTCGGCGCGACGACGGAGATGGTCAAGGTCGAAGCGACGGCAGACATGATTGAAACATCGTCGGCCGTTGGCACAGTTATCGATCGCAAGTTTGTAGAAAACACTCCGCTCAACGGACGCAGCTTCCAGTCACTGTTGCTTATGACTCCGGGCGCCGTTATGGGCTCTGACGGCGATGGCCAAATGAGCATTAACGGCCAGCGTACCAATTCCAATGCATACATTATTGATGGCGTGTCGGCGAACGTCGGCATTCAGCTGAACAGGTCCCAGCGCAGTAACGGTGCGGGTGGGTATGCAAGCATCGACACGACGCTCGGCGGCAATACACCAGCCTACAACTCCTTTGGCGGCACCAACGGCATGCTGTCGGTCGACGCCCTTCAGGAGTTCAAGGTTCAAAGCTCAACCTTCTCGGCAGAGTATGGACGCCAGCCAGGCGGTCAGGTCCAGATGACCTCCCGCTCCGGCGAAAACCAGTTCCATGGCACGGTCTCGGAATATTTCCGTAATGATGTGCTGGACGCGAGAAACTGGTTTGTTAAGGACAACCAAAAGAAGCCAGCGCTTCGGCAAAACAATTTTGGGTTTACCGTCGGTGGTCCGATTATTAAGGACAAGACCTTCTTCTTTGCATCCTACGAAGGTCTACGGCTTATGCTTCCGCAAAACAGCACCAAAATGACCGTTCCCAGTACGTGGCTGCGTGACGAAGCTGGCCTCACTCCGCAAGTCAAGGCAATCCTCAACTCTTTCCCGCTCCCGAATGGCCCGGACAATCTCACTGCCCAGGGAGTCCCTTCCGGAAGCGCTCCATTTACCTACACCAGCTCATCCGCGCGCAACATGGATAACGTCAGTGTGCGCGTAGATCATGCGCTGAATTCAAAAGTGACGATCTTTGGACGCTACAATCGCGCCCCTTCCAACAGCGAAGGCTGGAGTGGCAACCAAAGAGGCGCCACGGAAATGCTGCTGAACACCCTTACCCTCGGCACAAACGCCGTTATCAGCAACAACATTACGAACGAGTTCCGTGCCAACTATAGCCATAACAAAGCTACGGGTCTCAGTGAACTCACAAACCTGTACAACACGAACCCCGTGTCTCGGGATGCGCTGCTGCCGTCCTTTGCCGGCGACTTGGCCCAGGTCACGGTCAGCGTGTTAGGCGGGAGCTTCCAAATAGGTCCGAACCGCGAAGCCGTTCAGCGGCAATACAACTTTGTAGACAATCTAAGCGTGGCACGCGGCCACCACTTGATGAAGTTCGGGGCCGACTACCGGTATGTGTTCCCGAAGACCGCACCCCGCAATTACGGGCTTAGTCTCACTCTGGGGAGCCTTGCCAATATACGCAGCTCGCTTGCAAGTGGAGGAATCACTGCGAATGAGAGCGTCGTGGCTGTTTACGAAAACTTCTCTATCTATGGGCAGGATACCTGGCGCGTGGCTCCGCGCTTGACCCTGGACTACGGTATGCGGTGGGATTACAACCCCGCCCCGCATGGCCGCGAAGATAAACCGCTTTACACAGTCTCGAACATTGATGACCTGCCGAACGTTGCATTGGCTCCGGCTGGTACAGAACTGTATCCCTCGATCAAGACCGGTTTCGGCCCACGTATTGGTGCTGCTTACGAGTTGAATACAACCCGGGGCTGGGAAACGGTCGTGCGTGGTGGCTACGGTATCTATTATGACCTCGGCGCCGGCACGGCAGGGTTGGCCACTGAAGGTTTCCCCTACACGCGGATGAAGCCTGTGGGCGCCACTACCGGAACGGCTGTACCGTATCCCTTCACGGAAGCACAACTTCAAGCGCCACCTACGTTGAGCCTAACGCCACCTTATAAACAGCAGATGTTCAACGCAGTGGATCCTGACTATCACATGCCTCGGTCTTACCAGTGGACGCTTTCATTACAGCAGTCGCTCGGCAAGGACCAGTCGTTGACCGTTTCGTGGGTCGGCAACTCCGGAAAGAACCTGCTTCGCAGGTACATGTATAACGTCGGTTCCGTCAACACTGACTTCGGTGGTACAGCGCAATCGTCAAGGCTGAGCGTGACTCGCAGCAATGATGAGAAGGGCGATACCTCCGACTACAACTCGATGCAGATTCAGTTCCAGCGCCGCATGTCGCGTGGCTTGCAGGTAATGAGCAACTACACCTGGTCGCACGCGATTGACACCGGTTCGTCGGATTGGGGCATGAATGACGAATATTCAAGCTCGGATCCAATGGACACGCGTGCGTCGTCGTCCTTCGATCGCCGCCACATCTTCAACACCGTGGTCAGCTACGAATTTCCGAAACCGAGCTTCGGTTCTAGTGCATTCGCCAAGGTTGGCAACGGATTGTTGAGCGGCTGGGCAACCGACTGGATTCTGAAGTACGAGTCGGGAACACCAATGGATGTAACGTTCCTGGTTGACCCCAGTCCATATCTGCCGAGCGGATACTACATGTTCCGAGCAGATAGGGTTGAGGGAGTTCCCATGTGGGTGGATAGTCCGAGCGCAGCATCTGGAAAGGTGTTGAATGCCGCGGCGTTCGACTTCCCATCGATTGTTTGGGCAGACGCAACAAAGAAGACTCTAGGGGATCCTTCCAAACTTACCCATGGCAATGTCGGCCGCAATTCCGTGCGGAATCTGGGCGCATTCCAGTTCGACTTCGCCATCCGTCGTGAATTCACTATAACCAAGCGCGCGAAATTGCAGTTCAAGAGCGAATTCTTCAACATTCTCAACCATCCTAATTTCGCGCCGCCCAGTACTCAGTTGGGCAACGTGTTCTATGGATGGGGCTTCTCGATGAAGAACTCGACCTTCGGCCAAACCACCTCGATGCGTGGACAGGGCAACATTGGCGGGCTGGACTCGTTCTACCAGCTCGGCGGCCCGCGCTCGATTCAGTTTGCCGCCAAAATCGTGTTCTAGCTTGTCATAACTAAGTAGTCCTCCTGAGGCTGGCGGGGAAGCTAATTCCCCGCCAGTCAGAACCGAAACCATACGTGTGCGCTGGGGAAATCATTGTGACGACTCAATCGAATGGACGCAGGCTGCTGATGAGGATCGTGCTTGTCTTCCTGCTCATGATCTGCGTTCGCCTGATAGTGCAGGCAGCGGAAGGGACCTCCGTTTCAGAAGCCAAGACGAGCTATGAAAAGGGAGAAGAGTTTCGAAAAACCGGAGATTCGGAGAAAGCGATAGCTGAGTTTCGCCGTGCTATCGAAGCCGATTTCAACTTTGAAAATGCTCATAACGAATTCATAAAGACTACCCGCGCCGCGCGGCGGGAGCAGCGGCTAAAGCTGGCGGAAGCCGCGAAAAAGGGAACTAATAAGGAGAATACGGCGGTTGACACGACGCCTGGCCCGGAAGTGCGCTTCGGGGCGACCGAACTCGGTCCTATCTATCAACAATGGATCATGCAGCACCCAGATCTGGCGACACTCCGGTGGGCGCTTGGCAAAGTGTACGAGCCATTTGATAAGAACAGGGCGGACGAGCTTTTCCGGGAAGCTATCGCAAAAGATCCGAAGTTTGTCAGTGGCTATATCGACCTAGGCGTATTGTGGGCATTCCGGGACGAGACGACAAAGGCTAGGGAGTATTTCAAGAAAGCGATTGAACTCAAACCGGAGGACACCTCTCTTCTTATTAGCTATGCCCGCACCCTGCGCCGTGATCTGCCTGAATACCGCAAGTACCTGCAAGAAATCATCACGCGCAATCCGAAGACCAAAATCGCGGTTACCGCGACCAGTATGCTTGCAAGCAGCTTCGAGGGCGATGTTGTTGCGCAGGTTGAAATTTACGAACGCAGTCGAAGGGAATACGGACCGCTTAAGCTCTCCAACTTGCAGTTCCCAATGCTTGAGTTGTTCGATATCTACGCAAAGAGCGATCCAGAAAAGGCGCTGGCACTTGTCCACGACCTTGAGCAGTGGTTCCCGAAGGATGCGGATATAAAGAAGTTGAGTGAATTCCAAAAGGGAATTGTTGAAGCGAAACAAATGCTCGCCAGCAGCCAAGCCAAAAAGGCTTTCGCGAAGCTGGAAACTCTCAAGCCTCCGCCGGGCCCTGCGACTCAACTCCATCTATTAAAGGCGCAAGCAGTCGCACAAAGCAAGGGAATGCGACAGGCCTATGACCTGCTTGCCGGCATAGTGGCAAAGAATCCCGACCTTCTTTTGAACAGTGCTCTGCTCGATTACGGAAAGAAGTTGGGCTTGACCGAGTCGCAGATCGAGGACGAACTGTGGCGCACTCGCAGCAGCAACTCCAATCCGTTCAAACCGTTTGAGCTTATTTCCTATGCGGATGGAAAACCGGTCAAATTGTCAGACTACCGCGGCCGAGTGGTACTGGTTAACTTCTGGTTTCCGAGCTGCGGGTTCTGCCGTGAAGAATTTCCCTATCTCCAGAAGGTGCTGAATAAGTACAAGTCCCGTGGCTTTGAGGTGCTTGCCATCAATACCACGCGGGACGAAGACGCCGAAGTGGTGCCGCTGATGGAAAAGAACGGCTACACATTCTTAACGCTGAAGCCGCCGCCTTCTCCAAACTGGGTGCGCAATACTTACAATATTTCGGCCGCGCCAATGAATTTCTTGCTGGATGCGGAAGGTCGCGTGATCTTTCAGCCAGGTCTCCACGATCCGGAAACACAGAGGATTTTGGAACTCGAGGTTGAAACTCTATTGATGCATGCTGGCGACGCAGCGGCTAATAAAAAGTAGCCATGCGCACGGTACAGAATGAACTTAGAACCGTCTAAAGAGTTGGGGGATACATTGAGATCCGCAAAATCGAAAATAGGCTTTCACATAACGCTCCTTCTGCTTTGTCTGTTTGTGAGCGTGGTTGCAGTAGGTCAAACTCCCGGGAAATTTTCTCGCGAAGCGCGGAATCCGGCGGCGAAGTTGAAATACGAGAGCGGCACTGTAGCGATGGCTGCGAATGACTTCGTGAATGCCGCTGCTGGTTTCCGCCAGGCTGTTGAACTTGACCCTGACTTCTACCTGGCGCATCGCGATTTCATCTACGCGAGCAAGCGTGCGGCCATGTTAGCGGAGGAAACAGAAGAGGAGAAGCGCATCCCCGCGACGATCAAGACGGCCAGTGGAGGCCTGATAGGTAAGAAAACTCGGGCCATTCCAATGGGTGGCGGCCCCGCAACGAAAGAACTGCTCGCGTTGTATGCGGAATTGGATAAGCAGTATCCCGGCAAGGCTGCCATTCAGTGGGCAATTGCTGAGACCATAATCGGAAGCGACAAGGCGAAGAGCGCGGAACTCCTTCAAAAGGCGTTGCAACTGGATCCAAACTTTGCTCCCGCCTACAAAACACTCGCGGTCCTCGCTTATAAGGAGCCGGAAACACGCCGCGGTTATCTGAGGAAAGCTGCTGAAGTCGACCCCAACGATCCCGAAACGGCGCTCGACCTGGCGCAGGAGCAGCAATCGGATCGGACCGCGTACCGCGCTGCGCTGGAAGACGTGATCGCGCGTTTTCCGAAAGACAGGATCACGTACTCCGCACTGCTTTCACTGGTGCGTCAAGCCGATAATGGCCGCGAGAAAATGCAGTACTTAGAACGCGTTTGGAAGGCGTTCCCGGACGAGAAGACTATCGGTTTCAACTGGACCATGAAGGATCTGTTTGCCCTGTTTGCGGAATACGAGCCGGAAAAGACGCTGCCGCTGGCAAAAGCCATGGGTGAAGCGTTCGATGATGACGAATGGAAAACCATGGCGGCGTTTCAGAGAACCATACTGAACGCGAAGTCTCTCGTGGCAGAAAAGAAATATGCCGTGGCTGCCAAGCTGTTGAGTAAATTGTCCGTTCCTTTCGGTCTGAACGCCACCTCCTATTATCTTCTGCGGGCCGAAGCGGAAAGTGCCGGCGCGCCGGCGCAAGGCTATAAGCACCTAGCTGAGGTTGCTGCAAAGTCACCCAATGACGCATTGAACTCGGCGCTGGAAAGCTACGGCGCAAAGATGGGCAAGACCCCCGAAGAAGTCCAGCAAGACGTATGGGCCATCCGGATGGCAAAGTCGGTCCCCTTCAAAGAATTCGAGTTGAGTGACTATGAGGGAAAGAAGGTGTCGCTTGCGGATCACCGTGGCAAAGTTGTCCTGGTGAACTTCTGGTATCCCGGCTGCGGTCCCTGCCTGGCTGAGTTTCCATACATCCAGCAGGCTCTTCAGAAGTTCAGCTCGCGGGGATTCACCATCCTCGCTATCAACACCAAGCCGGATGAAGACAACAAGGTGAAGGACATAATGAAGAAGTATGACTTCATACCCTTGAAGTCTCCTCATGGCAAATGGGCTCAGGAGACCTATAAAGTGACGGGCACTCCGGCGAACTTCCTGCTGGATGGCCAGGGGCGGGTGATCTTCCGGCCGTTTATTCACGATAGCCAGTCGCTGCGCGTTTTCGAGCGTGAGATTGAGGAGTTGCTTGGACGCGACAAGCCCAAGACGATGCAATCAATTCCAATGCAGATGTCGGCTCCGGCTGTCGCTAAGTAGGCATGTGCTCGGTACAGTGTAGTTAACAGTTTGCACGGCACGTGGGCCGTTTAGGCCACGTGCCGTGATTAGAGAAGGAACATCGGTACGACTTAACAGCAGTACTAGCGGCAAGAGCGGAATGGGCACAGAGTCATGAATTTTTACCGTAAGAGGATAGCGCTTCTTATTTTGTCGGCCATGGTAGTTCTTGTGCCCATGATGTCGGCGCAGGATGATGAAGACGGCGAACCGGTGACGTGGTCATTGAGTGCTCCTTCTAAAACTACGCTTAAGTTAGGTGAGAAACTTAATGCTCGCTTGACAGCGAAGATTGCAGAAGGGTGGCACCTTTACTCGATTTCGCAACCGCCGGGCGGACCAACGATAACGCGAATCACGGTCCCGTCCACACAGCCTTTCAAACTTGCCGGAGTCGTCCGCGGTCCGGTACCACATACGAAATTTGATCAGAACTTTAATCTCGATACTGAGTACTACGAGACGAAGGCCGCGTTCACAGTACCAGTCCAGGTAAGTGCAAACGCTCCGCAGGGCAAGACCAAACTTAAGGTCGAAGTGCTGTTTCAGGCCTGCAACGACCGGAGATGCACGATACCGCTCACTGTGGCGGTGGAAGCCCCTGTCACGATTGGCGCTGGCTCAACAGCCCAGGTAGACGAGGAACGCCCAGGTACAGAAGCGGCGGCCGCCAGCACGAGTTCGCAGCCGCCCTCGCCACCGGCAGATGGCGTCCAAGGCGCTGTCTCCTCCGAGCCAGCACCCTCTAGCGGCAGTGAGACACCCGTATCTCCCAACGATAAACAGCCTTCTGCTGCAGGGCAGCAGTCGATCGGTTCTTTCATTTGGCTTGCGATCGTAATGGGGGCGCTGTCGCTCCTGACCCCGTGCGTCTTTCCAATGGTTCCGATCACAGTCTCGTATTTCACGAACCATTCAGCTGGTAGCCGGAAAAGTGCTGTCGGCACCGCTCTTATATATTCAATCGGTATCATCCTCACCTTCACTGGTCTAGGCATGTTGCTGGCCCTGGTGGTTGGCGCGGGCAGCGTCAACGTGTTTGCGGCCAATCCGTGGGTCAACCTGCTCATCACCGCCATCTTCCTGGGATTCGCCTTCAGCCTGTTTGGCGCGTACTTCATACAGGTTCCGCCTAGCCTGATGTCGAAGCTTTCCCGAATCAGCAGGAATAAAGAGGGGGGCGGAATCATCGGCGCGTTGTTGATGGGGTTCACTTTCACGCTGACCTCATTCACTTGTACAGCACCGTTCGTCGGAACGCTGCTTGTGATGGCGGCACAAGGTAACTGGCGTTGGCCGCTGGTCGGCATGTTGGCTTTTTCCAGCGTCTTTGCGTTGCCTTTCTTTTTGCTTGCGCTCGCACCGCAAATGCTGTCGCAGTTGCCTAAGTCCGGCGGCTGGCTGAACTCCATCAAGGTTGTGATGGGCTTCCTGGAAATTGCCGCTGCGATGAAGTTCCTGTCAAATGCCGACCTGGTCTGGCATTGGGGAATATTCACCCGTGAATTTGTGCTGGCGACCTGGATAGGAATTGGCATCTTGATGGTGCTTTACGTGTTGGGCCGGGTGCAATTTGCGCACGATACCCCGTCAGATCATGTAAGCGCTCCGCGCATAGCCATAGCAATTGTCTTCCTCGCCGTCACGATTTACCTCGTTCCGGGACTGTTGGGAAAGCGCCTTGGAGAATTGGATTCTTTCCTGCCGCCAGCGACGCAAGAGACCAGTGCGTCAGCGGCCGTGGGCACGCCCGTTAAATCGGCGGATTCATGGCTCGTCGACGACTATGAAGGGGCACTCGCGGCGGCGAAGCGGGAACAGAAGCTTGTGTTCGTGGACTTTACAGGCTACACCTGCACAAACTGCCGGTGGATGGAAGCCAATATGTTTCCTCGCCCTGAGATAGAGCGGGAGCTTCAGAAACATGTGCGTGTGCGCCTATATACCGACGGCGAGGGAGAAATTTACAAGCGGCACCAGAAGATGCAACAGGAAAGGTTTGGAAGCGTTGCCTTGCCGTTCTATGCGCTACTCAATGCAGACGGCAGCAAGGTGGCAACTTTCGCCGGTCTCACGCGCGATCCCGCCGAGTTTGCGGCTTTCCTTCAGCGAGCCCAGGCACCTCAAGGGAAGTGACCGGCCGCGAATGATGTATTCCGGCAGTGAAGCAGTTGTAACTAGATGTGAAGACACGGTCGATCTTTCGATCGTGACTCCGCTCGACATGAAGTTGGGTAATATCTCGCAATTATCGCGGGAAATCAAATACGGCTCGCCCTTTTATAGAGGATATCCGGAGGAGTGAATGAAGAGGTCAGGTTGCAACCTGCTCACGCAGGCAATATTAATCATACTCTTGGCCGCGTTCTGCATGGCAAAGGAGGGTCGCCCGCAAGATCCGAAGCCGCAGGCGCCGGCTCCAGCTCCAGCGCAGGAGGCCAAAGCGGAAGGCGATCGTCAGGCGCGTCCTGCCGCTGAGGCGGCATCACCGACAGATCCAAAACCATACGACAAGGTAATAACGAAGGATGCCAAGTCGAAGCGCGGCGTATTCGCCATCCATCAGGTGAAGGACAAGTGGTTCTACGAGATCCCCAAGAGCGAACTTGGCCGGGATTTCCTGTGGGCCGTGCAGTTTTCCAACGCTCCAATGGGCGAGGACCGCGGCGGCCGTGTTTCGCTTACCCGCGTTATTCGCTGGGAGCGGAACAATAATAAGGTCTACCTCCGCGAGATAAAGTACGGAATGGTTGCCGAACCGAACGCAGCGATTGCACGCGGCGTGGCCGCATCCAACTCGAACACGATTCTTGCGGCGTTCAACGTAGAAGCAGTAGGCCAAGACGAAGCCGCAGTCATCGACGTAACCAAGCTGTTCACGTCGGAGATGAAAGAGCTCGGCCCCTCAAAGGGAACAATCGACGCCTCGCGTTCTTTTATTGACCGCATCGCTGTTTTCCCGCAGAACGTCGAAGTTGAGGCTACGGCCACGTTCACAGCTCCTCCTCCGCCTATGCCGCCGAGGCCCGGGATGGCCCCTGGAGCTCCGCGCCCGCCCGTCAGCTCAACATACGTTCTTCACTACAGCATGGTGAAGTTGCCGGAAAAGCCCATGATGCCGCGTCTGTTTGACGACCGCATCGGGTACTTCCCGGTTGCGCAGATCGACTTCGGCCGTGATGAGCAGAAGGTTGTGCGGCGCCAATACATCGCCCACTGGCGGCTGGAAAAAAAGGATCCGTCTGCGGCTATGTCTGAGCCAGTGAAGCCGATTATCTATTACATCGATCCAGCTACGCCGAAGCAATTCGTGCCCTACTTGAAGGAAGCGGTCGAAAAATGGCAAGTCGCGTTCGAAGCGGCGGGTTTCAAGAACGCCATCCTCGCGAAAGAAGTACCGTCTCCTGAAGAAGATTCTGAGTGGAGCGCAGAAGACGTGCGCAACACCGTAATACGCTGGCTACCCTCGACCACCGAAAACGCGATGGGACCGCACGTCGCCGATCCGCGCTCAGGCGAGATTCTGAACGGCAACATCTCCGTTTATCACAACATTCTGAACCTGGTCCGTTCCTGGTATTTCATTCAGGTTTCCCCGCTGGATGCGCGTGCGCAGAAGTTACCCCTTCCGGACGATCTCATGGGGAAACTACTCGGCTATGTGGTAACCCACGAAGTGGGCCATACCCTTGGCCTTATGCACAACATGAAGGCTAGTTCGCAATATCCGGTCGACAAGCTGCGTGATCCCAAGTGGGTCCATACTATGGGGCACACGCCGTCGATCATGGACTATGCCCGCTTCAACTACGTGGCACAGCCTGAAGACGGAGTAGATCCGAACGACGGGATTCCCGGAATCGGCGTTTACGACAAATGGGCGATTGCATGGGGATACAAGCCGATTCCCAACGCCAAGTCACCCGACGATGAGTTTCCAACGCTGAACGAGTGGGCACGCGAGCAGGATAAGAATCCATACTTGCGGTATGCCGACGATGCAGCGGCATTCTCCGGCTATGACCCCGGCGAGCAGATGGAAGCTGTTGGAGACGCCGACGCGGTGAAATCCACGGCGCTGGGCGTCAAGAATCTCGAACGTGTCGCGGCCAATTTGCTCTCGGCCACCACCTCGGAGACCGGGCAACCATACGAAGACCTGCAGTTGATGTACGGTCGCCTGATTGGCCAGTGGACCACGGAGATGGCGCATGTCGTGCGGATCGTTGGCGGCATTTCCCGCAACAACAAGCACATCGGGCAGGAGGGCACAGTTTATGAACCAGTATCCTCGGCCCGCCAGCGCGAAGCCGTGAAGTTCCTGAACCAGAACGCCTTCACAACACCGCGTATGTTCCTCAATCCGGAAATCCTGAATCGGATCGACCCGGTCGGAGCGCCTGCCAGGATCGGCAAAGCGCAGGGAGATTTGCTCCGGTCACTGTTGGCGCCGCAACGCCTGCTTAGGATTGACGCCATGGCTGCCACAAATCAGGGCACCGCGATTGGCGTCGGTGACCTGCTGCGCGACGTCCGCACGGGTGTTTGGAGCGAGTTGTACGGAGCCGGCCCGGTCAAGGTCGATACGTTCCGCCGCAATCTTCAGCGCTCATACATCGAGCATCTCGACAAGCAGCTGAGTTCGAGCGACTCGGCCGCCGTCCATGCGTTCTACCGGGATGACTTGTTAACGATTCGTGCTGACCTTAAGTCGGCCATGTCTCGCGCAACCGAGCGTTCGACTCGCGCGCATCTTCGTGACATTGAGGCGCGGATCGCAAAAACGCTGGACCCAAAGACGCAAGCGCCCGCGGCCAACGCGCCCAATCCTCACCCCGGGATATCGAATGACGATGCCCGCTTGCTCCCCTGCTGGCACGACTTCCAGATGGACTGAACAAAGTTGTGAATACTTCAGCCCGGGTACAGGCGAATCTGTACCCGTTTTTTTTTATTTATAAACGAGCTCTAACTCTGGATGCTTTTGTGGTCCTGCTTGTCCCCGCGCGAGCCTGCTACACTAGAATCGGTTTCAGTAGAGTTCCGGGGCAGCGAGAATATGCTCCGCCCTGTCTCCTTCAATAAAGCTTTATGAAACCACCGCAAGCACGCTCACGTGCGCCTGTACACGCACCGCGCGCCCTTAGCTCAGTTGGATAGAGCGGCTGACTTCGAATCAGTAGGTCGGGAGTTCGAATCTCTCAGGGCGCGCCATTCCTTTTCAACAACTTGCCATAACAAGCCCGCAGGGCAGAACTAAAGAAGGTGCATTTCTGGGCTACACCCCTTGCGGTGGTATCTTAGCGTCAGTTGGAATGAAGCATGGCTATTGATAATGCCGCCGAGGATCGGTATCGGACGCTACTCGACATGTCGAGTGCCATAGCGGCACAGCCGAATGTCGAAGCAATTCTCCGCAGTTTGCGTCGACTCTTGTCGGCCGTCGTACTCTTCGACTCGGTAAGTTTGGTGTTGCTGGATGCCAGCGAGCAATCAGTGCGTCTCATTGCATTTGATCGACGCCCAGATCCCGCAGTTGACATCGGCATCGAAGTAGCACTTGGACACACAACCCTCGGGCGAGCAATACAAGAACGGAAGCCTGTATACATCGCTGACGCAAAAAGTGAATTGTCAAAAGTACCAGAGCTGGCGTCGCGGGTGTCGATCGATTCTGTGCAGAACGCATACGTGTTCCCGATCTCAACATCAAGAAAAAAGTACGGGGCACTCGTGTTCGCCAATCCTACTTCGGGCGAGTTCTCTCCAGACATTGTGGAGCTGATGACTTCGGTGTCGTCGCACGTTGCGGTAGCCCTGGAGAGTGCACTTGCGACCGATGCGGCAGAGTCGTACCAGCGTCAGCTAGCGGAAGAACGTGACAGGTTCCGTCTCCTGCTCGACATCAACAACTTCGTTATATCGAAGCTGGAAATGAACGAACTCTTTCGTTCGGCAGCTGCGTCGATCCGGAAGTACTTCGGGAATGACTTTACCGGCTTTTGGCTGGTGAACAAGAATTCAAGGCAGTTGGATCGTGCTGTCCTTGACTTCCCCGTGAGCAGGGGGTTCCTTCCCGATATTCCCGTTCACGACCTTACTGACGAAGATTTTAGGAGGTTACGCACTCGCCAGCCCGAACTCTTGTCACTGCCGGAGATTGAAAAGCTTCCACACCTGGTGCGCGAGCACTTAAAAGCTGAATCGATTACCGCAATCGCGATTGCTCCGCTGGCAACAGCCAACGGACCACTCGGATTAATCGCGATGGGGAGCAGGCGCCCGAACAGCTTCGGACAAGCGGACCTCGATTTGCTGGGGCAGATCAGTATCCAGATTTCGCTTGCTCTCGATAATGCGCTTGCGTACGGAAGGCTGGACGCTTCCAGGAATCTCCTGGAAGAAGAACGTTTGTACCTCGAATCCGAAATTCGCTCGGAATACAATTTCGAGGACATCGTGGGGAAGAGTCCCGCGTTACGTAAAGTTTTGGACCAGGTTGCAATCGTCGCTCCAACGGACTCGACGGTGCTCTTGCACGGTGAGACAGGTACTGGCAAGGAATTGATTGCCCGAGCGATCCACAGCCTCAGTCCGAGGAACAACCGAACATTCGTCAGGCTCAACTGTGCTGCGATTCCATCGGGGTTGGTGGAGAGCGAACTGTTTGGACACGAGAAAGGGGCATTCACCGGCGCTTTGATGCAGAAGCGTGGCCGATTTGAACTTGCCGACCACGGCACACTCTTCCTGGACGAGATCGGCGACATCAGCCTGGAACTGCAGCCGAAGTTGCTGCGTGCCCTGCAGGAGCAAGAATTTGAACGGCTCGGCAGCACAAGGACCATTCATGTTGACGCCCGCCTGATCACCGCCACACATCGCGACCTGGCTGCGATGATCCGAAACAATCAGTTTCGCGAGGACCTGTTCTACAGACTAAACGTTTTCCCAATCGAGATCCCTCCGCTTCGTGAACGCCGCGAAGATATCCCCCTCCTTGTTCATTACTTTGTGTCTCGACTCGCTCGGCGGATGCGAAAGCACATCAAGTCGATTCCGAAACATGCGATGGTGGCGCTGACGAACGCGCCATGGCCAGGCAACATTCGGGAGCTGGAAAACCTCATGGAGCGTGCCGTCATTCTCACCCAAGGCGACGAGCTGACTCTTCCACTTGCTGAGCTGAAAAGGTCCGAGATCAGAAGCGCTGCCACGGTATCTACTTTTCACCAGGCGGAGCGTCAGACAATCATCGACGCGCTGAAAGCCACATCAGGCAGGATCGCTGGCAAGGATGGGGCGGCAGAACGCCTCGGTCTGAAACGGACTACGCTGCAAAACAAGATGCGGCGATTAGCGATCAAGAAAACGGATTACTAAACACATTCGCCTCCTTTAGATGATGGCGTGTCATCCTGCCTGCTCACTCTGCACTATTCCCCTGGACGTCATGCACAATCAGCTTCCCAACTGTCGCAACTGCGCGTTCACAAACTCTACCCTGACAATATTCCGGCAGTGCCCTTATTAGGGCAGGGCACGCCTTCGCTGATCTCTTCGGCAGCATTTAGTTTCAGCAACTTACACAGCTTTTCCGTTGGCTCTACATTTGCAATACATAAGGGTGGCGAGAGGAAGGCGCGATCTCGGAAGGTTGGCGGCTAATGCTTCGAGTCGAGTTTCAAGAAACGGAAAATGCGACGACGATCCGAATGGAAGGCCGGTTCGTCTCGCAGTTCGCGGAAGACACACGCGAGCTAGTTACTCGCTGCGATTTTCCGTCGAAGCTGTTTGTAGATTTAACGGAGGTGAGCTTCGTCGACACGGTCGGTGAAAATGTGTTGACGTGGTTGGGCCGAATCGGGGTCAAGTTCGTCACTGAAAGCGCGTATTCCCTCGATGTCTGCGAGCGCCTGCACTTGCCGCTGGCTCGGAAGCGTGCCAGGTCCCTCCCCGATGCAATGTAATGGTCCTCGCAGTCCCTCCCCCGGACAACGCTCGGGCGAGAACAAGCCCGGGCGTTAGTCAGGAAAAGGCTCAAAGACATGATTTGGCTGCATTTCAATCCGCGGAGACCTCCCACGCATAACAAGGATCGATTCGCAAGCGTTCCCGAGATGCAAGAGACGTTCGATTTAGAGCACGAAAACCTGCATTGGACCGCATTGGTTATCACCGGCGACCCGACGCTTGCTGAGAAATCGATTGTCGATGCGAGCGGGTTGCAAAAATCGAGCAGCAGTGTATTCCGTGATTGGCTCACGCAGTGGGCGCATTCAGCAACTGCCCGTGCCGCCGCAGGGAACATTCATGAGATTATTTCCGTATCGGCAAAAAGTTACTCCAATTGGAATTGTGAACACTCCGATCATGAACTCCTGTCCGCCGATCAGATAGTCTTCGTTCGCCGGCTCGAAGCGCAACAGATCATTGAAAGTCTTGATCCTCTAGCCCGGTCGATGCTCGTGCTGCGTGGCGTACAACACGCCTCGTTGTCAGATTGCTCGCTCCTGCTCGGTGTGCAGCGCCGTTCTGTCATGGGTGCTTACTGCCACGCGCTAAGTTGGCTTCGCGAGTACACTCAGTCGGGGTGCGGTACCGGCGTGCCGATTACCGCCACGTCTTTGGATTTCAACAATGTTCAGAAATGAGTACAGGGTCATATTCCGTCGAAAGGATCCGTTAATTGTCCCGGCTAAACCTTCATATGCAAAAACTGAAAGAGCGTGACTTCAACGAAGCGAAGAAGATGTTTCAGATCGCGTCTTTTAGCAAATGGTCAAAATATTCTGTGGCAATCTTCGCTATTGTTGCGAGCTTCCTCATTTCCAGTTGTAAATCAACGAAACCCGGCGCGATGGCTGCGGGCCCTGTTGAGGTTGCGATTGTCACTGTTCGTCCCGAGCGCGTGGTTTTGAACACCGAATTGCCTGGGCGTACGTGTTCCTACCTTGTTGCCGAGATCCGCCCTCAGGTGAATGGCTTGATCAGAAGCCGAGCCTTCCGTGAGGGCGCGAATGTTAAAGCAGGCGACTTGCTATATCAAATCGATTCGGCGCCTTACCAGGCAGCATATAACCAGGCCAAGGCCGCGCTAGCCACCTCGGAGGCGGAACTCACTACGGCAAAGGCAAATCTGCCAGCCATTCGGCTGCGGGCGGAGCGCTTGAAAGGGCTTGCAGAAATCCATGCGGTTGGACAGCAGGACTACGACGACGCCAGCGCAGCACTTCAGCAAGCCGAAGCTACTGTTGAGGCGCGCAAAGCGGCTGTCGAGGTTAACCGCGCTGCTGTTGAGAGTGCCCACATCAATTTGTCCTATACACCGATCAAGTCACCGATCTCGGGTCGCATCGGCATATCCAATGTCACAGTTGGTGGAATGGCAACTGCTTATCAGCCCACCGCGTTGGCAGTTGTTCAGCAACTGAATCCTATCTACGTGGATGTAGTGCAGGGCAGCGCTGAGTTGCTGAGCCTGCGTCAGCGTCTCGAAAACGGGCGACTCAACCGCAATGGGTCGGTTCAAAACAAGGTGAAGTTGATTCTGGAGGACAAGACCGCTTATCCGCTCGAAGGCAATCTTCAGTTCCGAGACGTTACCGTGGATCCAACCACCGGCTCAGTCACCCTACGCCTGGTTTTCCCAAATCCTGAACAAGTGCTTCTTCCAGGGATGTTCGTAAGGGCTATCGTGCAGGAGGGCGTTAGCGAACAGGCACTTCTCGTACCTCAACAGGGCGTAACGCGCAACGCGAAAGGCATACCTGTCGCATGGGTCGTGAACAAGGACGACAAGGTAGAGCAGCGGGTGCTTGAACTAGACCGCGCCATCGGCGACAAATGGCTTGTGACCAGCGGCCTCTCGGCCGGTGACCGACTGATCGTGGAGGGACTACAACGCGTGCGCCCAGGAGATCTTGTTCGGGCTGTTCCGTTCACGGAGCCGGCCACTGGGGAACCTGGAGCCGAGAACGGTAAGAACACTCCGCAGCAGAAGGCAAGAGGGGAAGGACATGTCTAAATTCTTCCTCGACCGCCCCGTCTTCGCTTGGGTCATCGCCATTGCCATGATGCTTGGGGGCGCCTTGGCAATTTACAACCTGCCAATCTCCCAGTATCCGCCGATTGCTCCGCCGTCCATCTCAATCCGCGCCGTCTACCCAGGCGCCAGCGCTAAGACGGTGGAAGACAGCGTGGTTCAGATCATCGAGCAGAAGATGACCGGGCTGGATCGAATGCTGTACATGAATGCGACCAGTGATTCAGCCGGCAGCGCGATGCTGGAACTCACTTTCGCACCCGGCACCGACCCAGACCTCGCCTGGTCAAAGGTACAGAACAAACTGCAACTCGCCATGCCCATGCTGCCCGAGGTAGTGCAGCGGCAGGGCGTTACTGTCAGCAAATCAACCCGCAATTATCTGATGCTGGTCGGCGTTGTCTCCGATAACCCCGATGTGGATCAGCACGATCTCACCGATTACGCGGTCTCGCAGATTCAGCCATCCCTGGCGCGCGTACCCGGTGTCGGCGAAGTCGAAGCCTTCGGATCCCAGTACTCCATGCGAGTATGGTTCGATCCCAACAAACTCACTCAGTACAACATGACGGTCGGGGATGTCATTGCGGCGATCCGTACCTACAACGTGCAGGTCTCTGCAGGTCAATTTGGCGGATCCCCAGCGGTAACGGGCCAACGGCTTAATGCGTCGATCCTGGTGCAATCGCTGCTCAAGACTCCCGAAGAGTTCGGTTCTATACCCCTTCGGAACAATCCGGATGGATCAATCGTTCGCGTCCGGGATGTGGCACGTACCGAATTAGGAACCGAGTTTTATGATGTCCAGTCGACATTTAACGGAAAGCCATCCGCTATCCTTCCCATCCGGCAGGAACCCGGAGCTAACGCGCTGGACACTGCCGCGGCCGTTAAGGCCAAGATGCAGGAATTGTCCAAGTACTTCCCCTCCGGAATGAGGGTTGTATATCCATACGATACGACTCCTTTCGTCAAAGTCGCCATCGGTGAGGTGGTCAGAACCCTGTTCGAGGCCATCATCCTGGTGTTCCTGATCATGTACCTCTTCCTCGGCAACATGCGTGCGACGTTAGTACCAACGATCGCTGTGCCGGTGGTGATCCTGGGCACGTTCGGCGTCCTCGCATTGTCTGGTTTTTCCATCAACATGTTGACGATGTTCGCCATGGTTCTGGCCATCGGGCTCCTGGTGGACGATGCAATCGTCGTGGTGGAAAACGTGGAGCGCGTGATGAGCGAGGAAGGACTTTCCCCACGGGAAGCCACTCGCAAATCAATGCAGGAGATCACCGGCGCCCTGGTCGGCATTGGGTTTGTGTTATCAGCCGTTTTCGCCCCGATGATCTTCTTCCCCGGTTCCACGGGCATCATCTACCGCCAGTTCTCGGTGACGGTGATTGCCTCCATGATGCTGTCGGTTCTTGTCGCTCTGATCCTGACGCCGGTTCTTTGCGCCTCGCTACTTAAGCCAGTAGCAAAAGGGCACGAGGCTGCGGAGACCGGATTCCGCCTGCTTCGTCCGTTTTTCCTGGGGTTCGACCGCATCTTCAACTCTCTGCGTGACAAGTACGAGTCGCTGGTGGGACGCATTCTCAGGGCAAGAACACCCGCCTTCATCGCGTTTGTTCTGATCGTCGTGGTGATGGGTTTCTTCTACTTGCGAATGCCAACGGCCTATCTACCCGATGAGGATCAGGGAATCCTCATGGCCATAGTGCAACTGCCCCCCGGATCTACACGCGAACAGACGGAACAGGAAATGGAGAAGGTACGTCGTCACTTTCTAGAGGATCAGAAGGAAGCGGTTGAATCATGCCTGGCGGTGACGGGAGTCAGCTTCGCTGGCCGGGGCCAAAACCAGGGCATGGCGTTCGTTATGCTGCGGGACTGGAAACTCCGCGACCGGGAGGATCTTCGGGCCAAAGCAGTCGCAGGGAAAGCAATGAAGGCGTTCGCAGGCATGAGAGGCGCCGTGGCGTTTGCGTTCCCTCCACCGGCTGTTGTAGAGCTCGGCTCTTCCACCGGTTTCGATTTCATGCTGCAGGATCGCGGAGGACTGGGACATGAGAAGCTGATGGAAGCCCGCGGTCAAGTTCTCGCTATGGCGGCTAAGGACCCAAGGCTGGTGCGCGTCCGTCCCAACGGCTTGGAAGATGTGCCCGAATTCCACAGTGATGTGGATTGGGACAAAGCCGGCGCTTTGGGAGTTCCCATCTCAAACATACATCAGACAGTCTCTGCCGCATTCGGAAGCGCTTATGTGAACGACTTTATCCAAGGCGGCCGCGTGAAGCGAGTATACGTCCAAGCCGACGCTCCATACCGCATGCTTCCAACCGACTTGGAGCGGCTGTATGTCCGCAACTCAAAGGGCGGCATGGTGCCGTTCAATACTCTGACTTCGGGGCGATGGGTCTATGACTCTCCGCGATTGGAGAGATTCAACGGTTTCCCCGCGCTGAATTTTCAGGGCGAGCCGGCTCCAGGTAGAAGTTCCGGTGAGGCGATGCAAGCAATGGAGGAAATCGTCTCGAAGCTGCCCAAGGGCATAGGTCATGATTGGACTGGGCTTTCCTTCCAGGAGCGCATGGCCTCGACGCAAACAGGACTACTGTATTCCTTCGCGATCCTCGTGATTTTCCTGGTTCTCGCAGCCTTGTATGAGAGTTGGACAGTTCCTATTTCGATCATGCTCGCGCTGCCTCTCGGTGTCATCGGTGGCGTGCTGGCATCCTCATTTCGGGGCTTGCCGAATGACGTTTACTTCCAGATCGGCTTACTTACCGTTCTTGGACTGACCACTAAGAACGCCATTCTGATTGTTCAGTTTGCCAAGACTAGGTTGGATCAGGGGGCGGGGTTGATCGAAGCCACGCTTGAAGCTGCCAAGCTTCGCCTTCGTCCGATTGTGATGACGTCCCTGGCATTCGGATTCGGCGTGCTGCCTCTGGCAATTGCCTCCGGAGCAGGTGCGGGTGCTCAATCCGCAATTGGCACAAGCGTGCTCGGAGGAATGGTAACGGCTACATTCCTTGCAATTTTCTTTATCCCACTGTTCTTCGTGACGGTGGTTCAATTCATCCAGAAGAAGGGCAACACCACCGAACAGCCCGCCTCTTCCGACGCACCGAGCCCAGCGGAGGGGCAATAACATGTATCGAATACTTATTGTCATAACGATGGCCGCTTGCCTGGGCGGGTGTGTACGTCCGAAATACGAACGTCCCACGTTGCCAGTTCCTCCTGCTTGGCCGGAAAGCACTGCAAGTGAGACCAGCGTTCCGGATGCGCCTGATGTCGCTAGTCTGAAATGGCGGGAGTTCTTCACCGACAAAGAGCTTCAATCGGTGATCGAATTGGCTCTGGCCAACAACCGCGATCTCAGGGTGGCCGCACTCAATGCCGAGAGGGTTCAAGCTCTCTACCGCATTCAACGTGCCGAGCAGTATCCCACGGTTGCAGCTTCTGCCGACGGACAGGTCTACCAGGTTCCGGAAGACATGTCGGTGACCGGCCGGACTTACAAAGCGGAACAATACAACGTGGGCCTCGGTGCCGCCTCGTGGGAGCTTGACCTGTTCGGGCGCGTCCGCAGCTTGAAAAGCCGCGCGTTGGAACTTTACCTCTCGACGGAGCAGGCCCGCTCCGCTGCGCAAATTTCATTGGTATCTGCGGTTGCTAACACTTACCTCACACTTGCTGCAGATCGGGAGAATCTGCGTTTAGCTCAAACCACTCTCGACGCGCAACAGGCTTCTTACGAACTGATTCAGCGCTCACGGGAAGCTGGCATCGCCTCGGACCTCGATCTGCGGCAAGCGCAGAGCCAGGTGGAAGCGGCGCGAGTTGACATCGCTCAATACAACGGGCAAGTGGCTCTGGATGAAAATGCACTCAACCTGCTTGTCGGAACGCCAGTGGCGCCAAGTTTGCTGCCCACACAACTGGGTACCGATCGCACGCTGAAGGATGTCTCCGCCGGAGTGCCATCGGAAGTACTGCTCCGCCGTCCAGACATATTGACTGCGGAGCACCAGTTGAAAGCTGCTTACGCCAACATTGGGGCAGCCCGCGCCGCATTTTTCCCGCGGATCGCATTGACCGCCGGCGCTGGGTATATGAGTGGTGATTTGTCGAACTTGGTAACGAGCGGGTCGAAGACCTGGAATTTCGCTCCGCAGGCGGTCTTGCCCATCTTCGATGCTGGCGCCCGTCGAGCAAATCTCAAGGTCTCGAAAGTGGATCGCGACCTCGCCACCGCTCAATATGAAAGATCGATACAGTCGGCCTTCCGCGAAGTTAGCGACTCACTGGCTCTGCGGAAAAGGTTGACCGAACAGCAAGACGCGCAGCAGGCGTTAGTGAATGCGCTGGACGAAACGTATCGACTTTCCGAGGCTCGCTACAGGGCAGGTATCGACAGTTACCTGAGCGTGCTTGTTGCTCAGCGCTCGCTGTACGGTGCGCAGCAGGGTCTGGTCACACTGCGTATGGCCCGAATGTCCAATCTCGTCACCTTGTATAAGGTGCTGGGCGGAGGCGCGTGATGGCGGAGTTTCTGAAGCGGACCGGCTAGTTGGATGCTTGCTTTTTTGACCTTTATTCCAAGGGGCGCTTGCGCAGCAATGTGCGATTCACGAAGTCGCAACAGCGCAGGCGCTCCTTTTTGGTGCACTGATTTTTCTTAAGCCTCGAACCGCAATCGGCAATCCGGCACTTTCGGCCAAGCTGCCTCTCCTCGCAACCTGACACATACGATTCAGGCGTAAACTATACGTATGTCGAGGGCAGCCTTATCCTCGCTGATGATTGCTTTTGTCCTTTTTGCCGGGCCTGCACAAGCACAGAGAAGCGGAAGCGGCATGTTGCAGCGCGGTGTTGTGCCAGGTGCTGCGCCTGTTGGGGTTCGCGGCCATCATCCCGGCCCCCGCAACGGCATTTTTGTGGGACGTCCTCACTTTCGACATTCCCACAATTTCGGTTCCTTCTTTCTTCCGTTCTGGTACGACGAGCCGTTTGGGTACGACCAGTCCGATGCTGAAGCAGCGATGAATCCGCCTGCGCCTCCAGTCATTATTTTGCAGCAGGGAAATCAGCAATCGCGGGTACCAGAACCTCCGGCTATCACACCGAAGCTCATCGAAATTCCGGGCGTTGCGAATGCACCCGCCATGAAAGCTCAATCGTCTGCAATATTTATTTTGCTGAATGGAGAGCGGCTGGAAACTCCGCACTATATGCTGACTGCGGATAATCTGAGCGTTACTGTCGACCGCCAGCAACGCAACATTCCCATTTCCATGCTCGACATCAATGCAACGGTTTTGGCCAATCGCGAGCGCGGGATCGAACTGCGTATTCCCGCCAGCCGGAATGAAATCTGGTTAAGTTTTTGACTTGGGTTCGCGCTTCGTCCTGTCGCCTTCGGAGTAGGTGTACCCGGAATTACCGTTAGCTATCCTTCCGGTAAAGAAGGTCGCGAATCGCGTGCCTCCTGGCCTCGTTTGCTTCACTCTCGGCCCTGCGTTCATCTGCGTCCATGCGGCGCTTAGTCTCGGGGTCAATTGATTCAGGTGTGCTGCAATCTGGGCAGCGGTTGGCAAAACCAGGTTTATCTGGCTTCAACTCGAACTCTTCCGAGCAGATGATGCAGACTTTGATGGGAAAAGGCATACAGGACTCCATGGTAATGGAGGCGATCCATGATGGCTCACCTTCAATGCACATTTTGGTGCGCTAATGATCTTGAGAATTTGCGAAGACGTTCTGCTCTTGTGTTCCATTTCTGCGGAGATGAGCGATGGCTCAACCCCGTTTCGAATCGAGTTTGGCGCTGGACATCGCTGCTATGATCTTCAACATCGTAACTGCTAATCTTATCAACTCTAGAGGGCGCCGCTAACGCGGTTTGCATCGACGAATGCCAATCAGAACGCAGAATCCTGCAACCGGAGAAGTTCTCCGCAGCTTTGATTCACTTTCCGACTCCGACATAGACAAAAAACTCCAGCTTGCGAGTGAAACGTTCCGGGCATGGAGGAAGACTCCTTTCACGACGCGCGGCAAAATGATGCGTGAGGCTGCGAAAGTGCTCGAGCAGAACAAGCGAGAGTATGCACGCCTGATGACCATGGAGATGGGCAAACCGATCGGGGCTGCGGTGCAGGAGGTGGAGAAGTGCGCCCGCGGATGCGACTTCTATGCCGAAAATGCCGAGCGATTGTTGGCAGATGATCAGGAAGGGTCGGAGCCTACGCGGAGTTTCGTAACCTATCAGCCACTCGGAGCTGTGCTGGCAATCATGCCCTGGAATTTCCCAATGTGGCAGGTGTTCCGCTTCGCCGCTCCGGGATTGATGGCTGGAAACGTTGGACTGCTAAAGCACGCGTCAAATGTTCCGCAATGCGCGTTGGCGATCGAGGACGTTTTCAAGCAGGCAGGATTCCCGGAGGGAACATTCCAGACGCTGCTCATCGGCTCCGACAAGGTGAACCGCATTATTGAAGACGAGCGCATTGCCGCGGTGACACTGACGGGCAGCGTTGATGCAGGAAGGAGCGTGGCCGCGACCGCCGGGAAGGTCATCAAGAAGTCTGTGCTTGAGCTCGGCGGCAGCGATCCGTTCATCGTGATGCCGAGCGCGAATTTGGACCGCACCGTGAACACAGCGGTACAGGCGAGGACAATTAACAACGGGCAATCTTGCATTGCGGCGAAGCGCTTCATCGTACACGAGAAGATCGCGCAGGAGTTCGAACAGAAATTTGCGGAGCGAATGAAGGAACTCCAGGTTGGCGACCCCATGGATGAGAAGACGGACGTTGGTCCTCTGGCCACAGAGGATGTGCTAGGCGATCTCGAAAGGCAGGTGCAAGAGACAGTGAAGGCTGGTGCGCGCGTGTTATGCGGCGGCAAGCGCCTGGATGGTCCTGGATTTTTTTACGCACCTACTGCGTTGGCCGACATTCCGAAAGGCACACCTGCGCACGATGATGAGCTGTTTGGTCCGGTGGCATCGCTGTTCCGTGCTCGTGACATGGCGAACGCCATAGAGATTGCGAATGACACGAAGTTTGGCCTGGGCTCAAGTCTGTGGTCGAACGATGAACACGAGCGCAGCATCTTCATCGAACGAATTGAAGCGGGCATGGCGTTCATCAACGGTATGGTTGCATCCGATCCGCGCATTCCGTTTGGAGGAGTGAAACAGTCTGGCTACGGACGCGAGTTGAGCGTCAACGGGATCCGCGAGTTTGTGAACGTTAAGACCGTGTGCATCTACGAACTCGAGAGCGCGAGCGGCAGCAGCACCGAGTAAACGGCATGGAGCGGCTGGACGGGGAATTGTCCCGCCTTACTGATTGTACGAAGTCGCGCTCGTGATTTGCCAGACGATTTCGAAGGGTCGCCGTCCATCAGCAGCATGTCTGCCCGAGCGCCGCCCAACAAACGTCGATGCACCACAGTCGCGTTACGGAGTTGCTTTCCGCCGCATCATAAAACGAGTGTCCCTGAGAGTTCTGGTTTTCATTACGCTCGTGTACTCCGTCTCTGTAACCCAGACATCGCTGCTGGTCACAGTCGTAGATGAAAACGGCGTCGCAGTGCCGGGGGCCAGCATCGAAATGCGCGGCATGGTGAGCTTGCGTTGTACGACAGATCCTGCCGGGAACTGCCGTTTCGCCGCACCCGCTGGTTCCTATGAGGTTTTAGTCACGAAAGTCGGGCACTACCAGGCCGTGTTACGCGACGTTCGACCATCTGACACTGGCCAGCTCCGAGTAACACTCGCTCACACGCAGGAGATCAAAGAGTCGGTGCAGGTGACTGCCTCGCCGCCTGCGGTTGACGCACAGCAGGTTGCCGCTGCGCGGTCCCTCGACAGCACACAAATTGTTAACATCCCGTTCCCTGTAACCCGTGACATCCGTCAGGCGCTCCCCTTCATTCCAGGAGTGATGCGGGATCGGTTGGGGCAGATTCATCTGGCCGGCGCAGAAACGTATCAAACGCTTACGGTTCTCGACGGGTTCGTCATTTCCGATCCAGCGACAGGAGAGCTGAACACGCGATTTTCTACCGATGCTGTTCGAGCAATCGATGTCCAGGACAGTAGATATTCGGCTCAGTTTGGTCCCGCATCCGGGGGTGTGACGGCGTTTACAAGCATCTCCGGCGATGACCGCTTTCGGTTTTCCGCAACAAACTTCGTCCCTTCTCTGAAGCTTAAGCAGGGGGTCCATCTCGATAAGGTAACTCCCCGGGTTACTTTCTCCGGTCCGATCGCGAAGGGGCGTGCGTGGTTCCTGCTTGCGCCCGATGCCGAATACGACAACAACATCGTCTCAGAGCTTCCGCCTGGCCAGAACAGCAACACGATGTGGCGGATTTCGAACTTGGCGAAGGTTCAAGTCAACCTGACACCAAGAAACATTTTCACTACGAGCTTTCTAGTCAACGGAACGAGAACGGCTTTCGGTGGCATTTCCCCCCTTACGCCGATTGAAACAACGTTGAAAGAGGCTCATTCTTCCTACCTTGCCACGGCCCGTGATCAGATTTACCTCGCGGGCGGCACAATGATCGAGGTAGCGCTCGCGGTGAGCCGTTACCATGATCGCGCGCTTCCGCTCGGATCTTTGCCTTTCGTAATCAGTCCGGGAATTGCGCACGGCAATTTCTATCGTTCGCAGTGGACAAGTTCCGGACGTCTCGAGCCCCAGTTGAATGTATATCTGCCGCGGTTCCACCTGGGCGGCACCCACGAGTTCCGGTTCGGCGCCGTTGCTCGAAAGACCGACGAGACCATGGCCGTGTCGCGCACGCCAATCTCGATACTGCGCGAAGATCAAACGCTGTACAGCCGAATACTTTTCAACAGCATTCCGCGTTCGCGACAGTCCGAGGCCGTTTATGGTGGTTTCATTGAGGATCGCTGGGCGCCTCTATCGCGATTGCTGATTGAAGTGGGGGTGCGCGCCGACCACGACACAGCGTTAGGCGAGGCTGCATTCTCTCCTCGCATTGCCGCAACGTACATGCTGGGCCCCGTAACCAAGTTGAGCGCTGGCATAGGCTGGTTTCACGATTACCCGACATTGAACTTGTTGGGTGGTCCAGCGCAGGGTTCGCGAACGCAGTATATCTACGACGCAACGGGAACTGTCGTGATCGGTGCGCCGGTAACCACAACGTTTGTTGCGCCAGCTGCTGGATTGCGGCCGCCGGGATCGCGGAACTGGAGCTTCGGACTTGAACACCAACTCACGCGGAACTTGATCGTTACTGCTGATTACATCGACCGCCACACCTCGCACGATTTCGCAACTGACCTGCTGCGAGCCGGCACGATTGCAAGCGAACTTCGGCTTGGCAACAATCGGACAACCCAATACCGTGCGTTGCAAGTTAGCGCGCGTGCCACCTTCAGCGAAGGTCACGAGCTCCTCGCAGCATATACGCGTTCCACCGCGCACGCTTCCGCCGTACTGGACTACTCGATCGACAATCCCGTATTCAGCCCGCAGTCCGCAGGACCGCTATCGTGGGATGCCCCGAATAAGATCATTTCCTGGGGATTCCTCCCCGTACCGCACCTCAAGAAGTGGGCCTTCGGTTACTCGGGGGAGTGGCACACCGGGTTCCCGTTCAGCGTTTTCAACCAATCCCAGCAACTCGTTGGCGCAGCTAACTCTCGCCGGTTTCCCGATTTCCTGATGATCAACACGTTTCTCGAGCGTCGCTTTACGTTGAAGGGTTACAACCTTGCGCTGCGTGGGGGTTTCGAGGACATCACCGGCAGCAAGAACCCGCTCGTCGTGCAGAACAATGTCGATGCCGCAAACTTTCTTCAGTACAGCGTCACCGCGCGCCGTGCATTCACCGCACGGATCCGATTCCTGGGCAGGAAATGACCACCAGAAGGCCAGCTAGTTGCGCCGATATCAGCACAGGCAAGCATCAGCCTGCTGCGCATTAAGCGTAGTAATCACCGGAGTGTGCCTGGCCATACTGCCGAGCAGGAAAGAAGGTTTGCATGATCATCACGTTGACTCCTAATCCCGCCGTTGACCAGACCGCCTGGGTGGAGCGACTCCAGCCTGGAAGCGTTCACCGGGTCATCGATACGCAGATCGATCCGGCAGGCAAGGGCATCAACGTTTCGCGGATGGTGCACCGACTGGGATGGCCGACCATTGCCTTTGGCTTGCTTGCAGGAGAGACGGGCAACATTATTGAGAAGGCGTTGGAAGTTGAGGAGGTCCAGTACCACTTCGTTCGGGTTCCGGGCCAGACGCGCGTGAACATGACTGTTGTGGATCGCGCCGGCCAAGCGACGAGTTTCTTCGGCCCTGGTCCCGAGGTCGCTCCGAGTTCGCTCGCATCACTTGACGCCCTTTTGCGCTTCTGGCTTCAGGCAGGAAGGGTGCTCGTTCTCGCCGGAAGCCTTCCTCCTGGCATTCCTACGGATACCTTTGCGAGCTACGTGCATATGGCTCGGGAGTGCGGGGTGAAAGTCATTCTCGATGCCGACGGCGATGCTCTTCGGCATGGAGTCACCGCGCGGCCGGACCTCATTAAGCCCAATATTGCTGAGGCAGAGAGGCTCGTCGGAAAGAAGCTTACCGGCACTGCAGCGATTATTCGTGCGGCGAGAGAACTCGCCGCTGATGGCATCGGCATCGTAGTTGTATCAATGGGCTCCCAAGGCGCGATCTGTGTAAAGGGGAAGCATGTCTGGCGTGTGGTTCCGCCCAAGGTGGAGCGACGGAGCACCGTCGGCTCGGGAGACGCAATGGTGGCGGGCCTGGCCGTAGCACTCGCACGTGGGGACGGCATCGAGCATGGCTTGCGCCTGGGCACGTCCGCCGGGGCAGCTACGGCCATGACATTGGGTACGGCGCTAGGGACGGCCGAGGCCGTTTGTAGACTGCTCCCCCAAGTTCAAGTTGAGGCGCTCGAGTGAAACCCTCGCTGGTAGCAGACCGCCGTTTTCGAATCATCGCTTTCGATTGGGACGGCACTGCCGTCGCGAGCAGAGCAGAGGATGCCACTCCCGTACGTGGACCGCTGGAGCGTCTGCTTCGGTGCGGTGTGCTAGCCGTTGTTATTAGCGGCACGAACCTGCGCAACATCGATTGTCAGCTCTCGCGTGCCATCAGGGGAAGACACAAGCGGAATCTCTATCTTGCGACGAACCGGGGTTCCGAGGTCTACGGCTTCGACGAGAGGTTTGAGCCGACGTTGCTCTGGCAGCGAACAGCCAGTCCAGAAGAGGAGCGAAAACTTACACGGGTTGCCGACGCCGTGCGCGATCATGTCGTTTCTCGAACCGGACTTGATGTGCGGGTCATCTATGACCGGCTGAACCGCCGCAAGGTGGATCTCATTCCGCTGGAGGAATGGAAGGAGCCGCCCAAGTCCGCGCTCGGCGATTTGTTCCTGGCTGTCGAGACGCGGCTCGTGGAGGCAGGAATCACGGGCGGAATACAAGAGATCATCGAGTTTGCCCAATGCGTCGCACGGGAGAAGGGACTGCTGGATGCGCGGATCACGAGCGATGTGAAACACGTGGAGATTGGCCTAACCGACAAGGCCGACTCCGTGGCGTGGGTCATCAGCGATCTCGCGGTCCCCCGTGGTGTCCGGCCAGAGGAGATACTGATCTGCGGTGACGAATTTGGTCCCATCGCCGGATTTCCGGGTAGCGATTCCCGGATGCTCATCGCAGGCGCGGGCGTAACCTTCATTTCCGTTGGGCCGGAACCGGGCGGTGTCCCAGGTGGAGTCGTGCACATGCCTGGGGGGCCGCCAATGTTCGCCACACTGCTCGCAGCCCAGGCCGCGCTCTACCCCTTGGAATTGCCCTCGTTGCCGGAACAAAGGCCTGAGTGGTTTATGGTCGAGGAAGGGTTTGTTCCTGCGCGTGAGCACGAAATTGAGTCTCTGTTCGCAAGCAGCAACGGCTTCGTCGGGTCTAGAGGCTCTTTGGCCGAGGGAAGTGTTATCTCAGCGCCTGCAACGTTTGTCGCCGGCGTGTTCGATTCAGAACCGGGCGCAGCAGTGCCGGGGTTGGCGCGCGCTCCCAACTGGGGTCAACTCTCTATCTCCGTGGACGGCAACACGCTTCGGCTCGATTCGGGCGAGCAACTCGAACATCGGCGGATACTCGACCTGCGCCATGGCATTCTCTGGCGGCATTGGCGTCATCGGGACTCAGCCGGTCGAATAACTTCCGTTAGGGGCATGCGCCTGGCCAGCCTGGCCGATCGTCATCTTCTCCTGCAGTCTGTCACGATCACGCCAGAGAACTACAGCGGCTCGGTGAGCTTCGCGTCGCCAGCGTTCTCACGCTCGCTGCTAATGCGAACGGGGCAGGGAGTTTCGATTGGGCTTTTCGCCCGAAGCCATATCGAGGATTCAAAGGGCAGGCGGACACCTCAGCCTCAAAGGAAATGCGACGGGGAACCCGAACCATGGACCGTCGAGGTGGATCTCGGGGAGACCTGCCGCCTTGACCGGCTTGTGGGCGTGCACACGTCTCAGGACTCCAATCAACCTCTCGAAGCAGCTCGCGAGACAGTACAGCATGCGTACGAAAACAGCATCGAACTTGCCGTCGAGGATCACACCGCCGCATGGGAGAAGCGTTGGGACGCCTCGGATATCGTGATTGAAGGCGATGCCGATGCACAAAGGGCGATTCGGTTCGCCATCTATCACCTCATCAGCGCGGCAAATCCTGAAAACGAACACGTTTCCATCGGCGCCCGCGCCCTTACCGGGCCTGCGTACAAAGGCCATGTCTTCTGGGACACTGAGATTTTCGTCCTGCCTCTGTTCCTTCTGACGTACCCCGAAGCGGCTCGTGCGCTTCTCATGTACCGCTACAACACGCTTCCGGCGGCTCGTGCCCGAGCGGCGCGGCTCGGCTATCACGGAGCGCTGTATGCATGGGAGTCGGCCGAAACGGGTGATGACGTGACGCCGAGCTGCGTGATCATGCCGAATGGCAAAGTCATTCCCGTGTTGGCCGCGGAGCAGGAGCACCACATCAGCGCCGACGTGGCTTATGGCGTCTGGAGTTATTGGCAGGCCACCGCCGACGAGCAATTTCTCATCGAGGCAGGCGCTGAGATTCTCTTCGAAACGGCCCGATTCTGGGCGATACGCGCTCAGCCCGAAGAAGACGGCCGGTATCACATCCGGCGGGTGATTGGCCCGGACGAGTACCACGAATCGGTTGACGATAATGCCTACACGAATGGCATGGCGAAGTGGAACCTGGAGACAGCCGCCGAGGCATTTTCTTTACTGGATCAGCGTTGGCCTGATCAGTGTCGTGAGTTGTCTAGACGTCTTCGCATAGGCTCCGATGAAAGGGAGGGTTGGCTTCGTGTAGCGCAGAATATGTACTTGGGTTTTGACACGCGCACCGGCCTTTTCGAACAGTTCCAGGGCTATTTCGGACTCGAGGAGATCGACATCAAATCGTACGAGCCGAGGACGACAGCCATGGACGTTCTTCTCGGTCGCGAACGCATCCAGCACTCCCAGGTCATAAAGCAGGCAGATGTGCTGATGCTCCTTTACCTGCTCTGGGACCGGTTCCCCGTCGAAGTCCACCAGGCCAACTTCCGCTATTACCTCCCAAGAAGCGGGCATGGTAGCTCGCTAAGTCCACCGGTCCATGCGGCCATTGCTGCGCGACTCGGATACACCGAACTTGCGGAGTGCTTTTTCAAGCAGACCGCCGAGATCGATCTTGCTAATAACATGGGCAATGCAGCAGGCGGAGTGCATGCAGCCGCTCTCGGCGGATTGTGGCAGGCGGTTGTTTTCGGGTTCGCCGGTCTCAATCTGACCCCGGAAGGGCCGCGAGCCAACCCTCAATTGCCGGCCTCGTGGCGAGAAGTTCGGTTCGCAGTTCAGTGGCGCGGAGAGCGCGTGGCATTCGAACTACGCCAGCAAGCGCAAGGCGTGGCACCGGCTCAGGAGGCGCATCCATGAACATGCCCGTCGTTGGAGTTCCGCTGGACGGCTCCGAGCAATCGTTGAGCGCGTTGCCAGTGGCGAATGTTCTAGCGGAATTGGAGAGCGCGATAGTTCACCTCGTGCACATTGCCCGCGAGGTTGCGTGTCCAGCCGAGGTGCTCGAGCCCTTGGGTCTGAACACAGAAGAGCTCCGTGGGTCGGTCCTTAACACGAACACAGGCGAGCCTGCGGCTGGAACCATTCAGGCGGCACGCGAGTCGCAATACGCATTCATCGTCATGTGCACTCATACAGCCTTAGCAGTGTCCGGCAGGATACTGGGCGGCACTGCGCTCGGCATCCTGAAGGCCACCACGTGTCCGGTCGTGCTGGTGAATCCCGAGCGCGGTGCAGAACCTTGGTCGCTCCGCCGAATCCTCGTTCCGCACGATGGCACGTCGAGGACGAGCGTCGCGATCCGTCCGGCTGCTAACTTGGCTCGCTATGCCAATGCGGAGCTGAATCTATTGCACATCGCCGCCCCTGCTGCGCGTCCGCCTGATGAACGCGGTTCACTGGCGTTTCGTTACATGGACCAGCCGCAGTACGAATGGCCCGCTTGGGCCGGGGAGTTCGTCGATCGACTTCATTGCGTGTGCCCGCTCGAATCCCTGAACGTGCATATGGCCTTCGCCCGTGGATCGCCGGATGAAGAGGTGCTGCGCTTCGCGGACGAGAATGCAAGTGACCTGATTGTCCTGGCTTGGAGGGGTGAGTGGGAACGGGAGCATGCAACCACCCTCAAAGCGATTATTCGCAGGGCCCCTTGCCCGGTGATGATCGTCCGCGCCGCGGAATGAGCCTCCCAGCGGTACCCTCGACGATTGCTGCCGTCGCGCAGCAAACCTCGCGAAAAGACTATGATGGTGACTAAATCCTAGGCATCGAAGCTATTGCAAACATCCGGCACAATCTGAAGGGCTTCGATATTGTCGGGGCAATGCCGAATGTGGTCATCCCGTTACTGGTTCACACGAGGCAGCACGTAACTCGCGCGCCGCACGGAGGTGCTCTGTTTGAAGATTCACCTGGTCAATCCTAGTCACGTTTCGTTTGGGACGGCTGTAATCACCCCGCGATGGCTCTACGTTTTGGCGGGTGCCACTCCGAAGAGTTTTGGTGATCCTGTGCTGGTCGATGAAACTCTGGAGCCGTTAGACGCCTCCACCATCGCGCCAGGCGACATCGTTGGTATTGGGATCCATACGGGAAACGCGCTCAGGGGATACGAGATTGGAAAGATCGCGCGTGAACGCGGCGCGAAGGTTGTGTACGGGGGCATTCACGCAACCCTGTATCCGGAAGAAGCTTGTTCGCTGGGTGGAGCGCACGCGGTGGTGAAAGGCGATGGAGACGTGGTGTGGTCGCGCGTACTCGCCGATTGCCAGAATAGTCTTTTGCAGAATGTGTACGAAGGCGGGCGAATCGACGCCGGCGATTTCGCGCCTGCAAGATGGGAGTTGATCAATCGCAAACGATACATGTGGGCCTCTGTGCAGACGGTACGCGGGTGTCCGAAACATTGCTCCTTCTGTTCCGTGTGGCGGACAGACGGGCAGAACCCGCGCCAGCGCGGGACGGACGCCGTGGTTCAGGAGATTGTAGAGTTGCGGCGCATGGGCTTTCGGTTCATCGCGCTTGCCGATGATAATTTCTATCCCGTGACGCTGACCGATCTGAGGCTCGCCGAGAACCAAAAGAACATGGCGCATCTGCATGAGTTGCGGAGCATCCGCGCCGAACGTTTCGAGTTGATGGCCAGGTTGGCTAAGCTTCCGTCCGATTCCGTCTTCTTCACGCAGATCACGATGGAGGCTGCCGAAGATACGGAGTTCCTCGAAGCGATGAAAGCTGCTCACATTCGTGGGGCGCTTGTAGGAGTGGAAGCCGTCACGCCGGAAGGATTGAAGGACGTGTACAAAGGTTTCAACGCCGTGGGTGAAGAACTGGTGACGCAATTGAAGAAGTTCCGCGAGCACGGCGTGTACATCCTGGGCTCGTTTATTTTCGGCTTGCCGAGTGACCGGCCGTCCACGTTTGACGCAACAGCGGCGATTGCGAACCGCGCGGACCTTGCCTTCGCTCAGTTCGTGATGCTCACGCCCTTCCCGGGAACGATTGACTTCATGCATTGGGAAAAAACGGAACAGGCGACAGAGACAAAGATTGCGGGCATTCCGCTCTCGCGGCGCTGGTTAATCCCGCAAGAACTCCGGCCCAAGCTTTCATGGCCGCATCCCGTGATGTCACACCAGGAGATTGCGTCGCGGACGCAGCGCGTGTGGGACACGTTCTACAGCACGGGCGCCATCTGGCAGCGTTCTACGTTTATCAAGTCGATCCGTGCGCGCCTTGCCTTCATGCTAATTTCCAAGATCTATCGCCAGATGTACGCCGACAGTGGCATCGCGTCTGATAGCGCCCGGGTGAAGTCCTCGGCCCGCTGGGCACGATGGCTTTCGAAACCTTGCCAGCGGCTATTTGCGGGCAAGCCAATGCCGGACCTGCGGATCCCGCAAGCGGAACCGAGTGGTCTGGTGAGAAGCCCGCTTGGAGTACCGGCAGATTGAGCAGAAACTCATCTGTGTGTCTTACTACATTCGTAGTGAGGCAGGCGGCCCGCATTCGACGCCGACGGTGCCTCACGTTCGCGAAGTTAACGTGGAAGGAATCGCTGGTTGAGGAGTTTGGTGGTGGTTTGACGTCTCGCGCCTGCCGTCTGCCGTTTGAAAGTTCTGGTAGCATTTGGAGGTGCGGAACCGTTCAGAACCGGTCGTGCGTGAGGCAGTAGAGTTGTTTACAACTATGCTTGCGCCCGGCGTTGAAGACGAGAGCATAGACCTGTTAAGCGCTGCTCTTGTGATCGCGCGAACGGTGTACCCGGCGATCGATATTGCTAAGTACGCTGGGTGCGTCGAGTCACTGGCTGTGCGGGCGCGCGGGATCATGCAGGACTCGACCGAGTCGGCGCGCATCATCGACGCGGTCAATCGTGTGTTGTTCCAGGAAGAGGGATTTCGTGGCAATCGAACCGACTACTACGACCCGCGAAACTCATATCTGAACGAAGTCATCGACCGAAAGCTTGGAATCCCGATCACGTTGTCGGTCCTTTACATGGAAGTTGCGCGACGGGTTGGCTTGCCGCTGTTCGGCGTTGGTATGCCCGGGCATTTCCTGCTCAAGTTCTATGACGTGGATGGGCATCACCTGTTGATCGACGCCTTTGAAGGCGGGCAGGTCATTCATGAGGGCGACTGCCAGGCTCGGCTAGACGAAATCTACGCAGGGCAGGCGCCGCTGGAGCCTGAGTATTTACACAGCGTGGGCAAGCGCCAGATACTCACGCGCATGCTGAACAACCTCAAGAACATTTACCTGACCTCGCGAAATTTTCGCAAGGCACTTACCGTAGTGGACCTCATCCTCGCAATCTATCCGCGATCGCCGGAGGACGTGAAGCAGCGCGCCCTGTTGCGTTATAACCTCGGGCAATTGAAGGGATCAGCGAATGACTTCGAAGATTATCTGAAAATGTCGCCAGATGCTTCCGACGTAGACGATGTCAGACAGTTGGCACTTTCCATTCGGCGCACGATGGCCAGCTTCAACTAGGAAGCAGCTCTGTTTGATCGTGTTTGGCCGTCGAGCAAGTACCCAACGAGATGTTCCGGCTGGTGCGCGTCCTAAAGTATGTCGCGGCGCTACAGTCCTGGGCCGGGCTCCAGGTCTTCGCTGGACCCACCCGGCTCCAGTTCGGTTAGACCTTTCAGCAACTCGCGTTCCTGATCGGAGAAGCTACCCCGGTTCGAGTCCAGTGCCTTCTGCCGCTCGTCGGGATTCATATCACGCAAACGCCTCAGTTCGCGCAGGACCGTCCCACGACGCTCGGGATCGATACGCCGGAATTTTGAGAACAGTTCACGAGCGCGCCGCTGTTGGTCGGGGGATAACTGCTCGAACGTTTCCATGCGGTTCAGCACGCGCTTCCTTTGATCTGGCGGGAGCTGGTTGAAGTCGTTCAGTTTCTGGCGAAGGCGCTGCTGACGATTGGCGGGCAGTTGCTTGAACGCAGGATCCTGCTCAAGTTGCTTCTGCTGCTCAGCCGGAGGGATTGCCATGTATCTCCGCAGCCAGTCGCCGACATGTGGGCCGTGACCGCGAAAGCGTCCAGATTTGCGCTGGTCGAAGCCGGATGCATCGCGGTCGGGCTTGCGGCCGTCGCGACTGGGCGCTTCGGCGCGGGGATTTCGGTCGTCACGATCAGGCCGGCGCCGGTCGGGCAGTCGGTTTTGCGTGCTGTCCTGCCCCGCATTGTCTCCAAAGCTGGGGCGAGGCCTTCCGCCTGGCGGTGGCGCGTCGCAACAAGGCCGTCCGTGCTGTGCCAAGGCGGGACCCGCCAGCACGGCAATCATGACGACCACAATAATGTGTTTAGAAGTGTTCACTTCACGCCCAATAGTTAAACTTGCTTCCGCTTAGCCCGTCCATCAACAAGGTATGTTAATTCAACTGCGTTGAGTTCACGTCTTGAGTATCCAGAACGTCAAGTGCGTCGAAGTCGGATAGTAACTCCGAGTTTTTCTCCAAAAATTGCAGGTCTCCGACGGCTGTGCCTTTCTGCGCCACAGTCGTGTGCTCCACCGGGCCTTGTAAGCTCTGCATTGCCGCGCCATCATTTAGGTTGTGCCCGCCCTGGAACAGCCCGATACCGACAGCAACCAGAACTGTGGCGGCTACGCCCAGCGCTGGTTTGCGCAACCATTCGAGCCAGCTATGCGGTCGCGCTTGTTCCTCTCTCAGGCGAGCCCGCAAGCGTACGTCGAAATACGGCGACGGCTCAGGCGTCTGCCACTCGTCCATCAATGCCATCGTCTGTCGCAACCCGGCCAACACCTCGGCGCACTCAGCGCATGAGCGCACGTGCGTTTCAACTTCCGGCGAGGCTGGAGTGCCACTTGCCACATCGACGAGTTCTTCGCGAATACGATTGCAGTTCATACCTACCTCTTAAACAAATTCCTTCAGCTTGTCGCGCAGAGTTTCATATGCGCGGAACAGCAGCGACTTTGTCGCCGACTCACTCAGATGAAGCGCTTGTGCGATCTGGCGATAATCCATTTCCTGGTACTTGTGCATGAGCACGGCAGCGCGCTGTCGTTCAGGGAGCGCGTTTACATGGTTTCGGATGGCTTCCAATCGTTCACGCCGTAACAACCGCTGCTCAATGTTTGGCGTCGCATCTGCTACATCGATCGCAGGCCCTGAAGCTTCGTCTGACTCGTCAATACTGACCGTGACCTCGGGCCTTTGATTCCGAGTATCGCGGGCATGGTTCACAGCGAGGTTGGTTGCGATGCGATACATCCACGTCGTGAACTTCGCATCGGCGGCATAGCTTACCCGAGAACGATAGATGCGCAGGAAAACCTCTTGTGCAAGCTCTTCCGCCGTGGCGCTGTTGTGCGTCATGCGATACATAAAGCTGATCAGGGGACGGCGAAACTTCTCGATCAGAAAATTGAAGGCGGCGTCATCGCCCGCCTTCACGCGCAACATAATCTCGGCATCCGTGAGGCCGTCAAGCGCGGCGGGATCGGTACGTCTCACGCGTACGCCTTCGCCCGCTGAGGTGCGCGGTACACTTGCGCCGCGGCTGCCCTGCGGGAGCATGCCGTCGATGGCAACGCTGCCCATGACAGATGTAACCCTTTGCGTTTCGGAAAGTTGCGCAAATCTATCCCTGCCGGATTCGTTCTCCGGGTTTGCACCGTACTGTTTCGTGTTGTTGGCGTCCGACTCGGGCTTCACTGGAGGCTTGTCGCTTAGAAAGGGAGATTATTGCATCATAGTGGCCGCTGCCGCCAGCGAGTGTGTCTGGTCATTTAGCGTCCGTGGAGTTCTGGTACAATTGTCTCGCGCAGAACGACCGCTGGTCGAGCCTGCCGGTGCGCCCTCCGGGCCAGAAGTTCGCTTCAAGGCTTGCGGAATGGGCGTTTATTATGGCCCCCTAGCTCAGTTGGTTAGAGCGCTCCCTTCACACGGGAGAGGTCACAAGTTCGAGTCTTGTGGGGGCCACCATCTCTCTTTCCCAAATCGGCCACCAGCGTTTTTCAGATCACGCTTAAGCTCTCTTCATCCGCCGAGACACTGTTACGTGTTGCCGCTCAGGATGTACTCTCGTCGATTTACTGCCCAGGCTGACTCCATCGAAAGACATCATCAATGAAAATTAGATTCGCGTTCGTTGCGACCTTAACCCTTTTTTGCTCGCTCACTGCATTGGCCGGAGAAGAGCGTGCAGTGACGCAAGGCTCGGCAGCTCAAAGCAAAAAGCTCATCGAGTATGGCTTCGAGGGGCGTTTTCGCAGCGAAGCCTGGAACAACGTTGATTTCAACTCAACGTTGCCTGACAGCCGCAATCAGTTTCGTTTCCGCACCAAGTTCTGGACGAATGTGCCACTCGGACAGCATGTCGACGTTTTCATGCAGCTAGGCAATGAGTTCAAAAAGCAGGCTACGCCGGAGCTGAAGTTCGATCCGGATGAGGTTTTTGTTGACTCGTTCTACGTGAATGTAAAGGACCTGTTCACGCGAGGCCTGAATCTGCGCGTTGGCAGGCAAAACTTTTTTCGCGGCGAAGGCATGGTGCTGATGGACGGTAGTCCGCTGGAGGGCTCCCGCGGTTTTTACTACAACGCCATCAATCTTTCGTACTCGTGGCGGAAGTCGAATCTGGAGCTGATCGGAATCTACAACCCGCGTCGTGACCGCTTCCTGCCGCGCGTCAACAACAAAGACAAATACCTCAACGAGTGGGACGAGCAGGCAATCGGCCTTTACTACAGCGACAAGAACCATTCTCGCAGCGAGTGGGAATCGTACTATTTCTACAAAAAAGAATTGCATGACTATCGCGCGAAAACGAACCCGCAGTTCCAGTCTGATCGATACCTGCACACCACGGGCGGACGCCTGGTGCAGACATTCGGCAAGGGATTCACGGCGACTGGCGAGGCCGCATTGCAGCTTGGGCGTCAGCATCCAGGCGTAGATGTGCGAGGCTGGTCAGCCTACGGGTACGTCAAAAAGAGCTTTGTCGCGCGCGGGACCCCGTATGTGCTCGCCGGTAACTGGGCAATGTCCGGCGACGATCCACGAACTGATGCAGTCGAGGGCTGGGATCCTTTGTTCTCACGCTGGCCGAGGTGGAGCGACCTCTACATCTATAGCCAGGTTCGCGAGAAGGGCGTGAGCTACTGGACTAATACCGCCCTGATGCAGGCCGAGGCTGGCTTTACCCCGCACAAGAAAGTTGCACTGCGTGCGACCTATTACCATATGCGCGCGTTCCATCCATTTCCGGGAGAGGCTTCGGTTTTTTCAAAGGGCAAACATCGCGGAGACTTATTGCAGGCGCGTGTAGATTTCAAACTCAACGATGCCGTGCGCGGCCATCTGCAATATGAATCGCTGCTGCCGGGCAACTTTTACAGCGGACAGACATCCGGGCACTTTGTGCGCAGTGAACTCGTTTATCAGTTCAAGGGCTTGCTGCACCCGTGGAAGTCGCGGTGATTTGCTGTAAGCCGATGGCAAAAAAGCCGCAAGAAGTCTCACGAAGTGCTCGCGATATTTTCGATGCGCTTTATATTTCATGCGTTACATGGTTGTAGCTGCACTGGCTCCTGGGTCATAATGCTTCAAGTGGGGGAACGCAAACGCGGTTCCGTCAGAACGTGCTGTGCGCATGTTCCTCCGCCAGGTCAGCAAACACTCAACTGCACATCGTGATTGTTCGTTATTTTTAGTTTCAGCAAAGCAGTGTGTTTCGTTTGGGATCCGGTTCCGTAGTTTGCAGTCTGCGTGGGCGCACTCGAGAGAGGAGTGCTTACTTGCGCAAGAAGCCGAGTGACAGTTACTATCGTCTGTCCTCATGACCGCGCCTTCCGGTGCGGGCCGTAAGCGAACACCCCACTGACGCTTGCAAAGGCCCCCGGAAGGATACGAAGAATTAAGAACCGAATCACGAAAACGCGGACTGATGTTCTCTCCGCGACGTGCATCGCACCGGCAGCCGTTTCTCCCAAGGCATAGCACCGGCCGGAGCGGGATTCAACAACCGGGAACTCGCAAGTAAACGAAAAAGAGAAGACACAGAATCTATGAATAATGGACCGAACCATCCCTCCGGAGGCTCCGGCGGGAGAGGCCGCAGGCGCCGTCGTGGACGCCGCGGACAGGGCACGCAAGCAGGTCAGCAGCCGGGCGCACGCCCGCAATCGGGCAGCCCGCCACGCGGCAGCCAATCGCAACCTGGCAGCCAATCGCAGCCCAGCCAGTCCAGCGGCCAATCGCAATCGCGCGGGCAATCGCAATCGCGCGGCCCACGTCACCCTGGCCAGCAGCACGGTGGACGCCCGCAGTCGGGCCGCCCTGGGGGGCCGCATCCGCGAAAGACTGGTGCGCAGCCGCCGCGTCCTCCGCGCGCGCCGCGTCCCGGCAAGCACAAGACGCCCGATTCCGATATCTACACGGCTCCCATGGACCACAGCTACAGGTCGCTTCAGAACGGCAACAACGGGAGTGCGACCAACCAACGCTCCGGAAGGCAGCGCGCTGGGTTCGGGCCGAAGCAGTTCGTCCCTGCCGATCCTGAGCCGTTGCCGATGCGCAACGATCTTGCTCCACGGATATTTGCCTTTGTCGATGATCTTTTTTTCCTTGCGAAAATTCAGGAGACGGCGCGCAAGCTGAACGTGAAAGTTGAGTTTGTGAAAGCCGACAAGGAGGTTTTGGAGCGGCTGGAGAAGTCGGAAGAGAAGCCTGCGCTCATCATCTTCGACCTGAACAATGCCGGAGCCAAGCCGCTCGTAACGATCCCGAAACTTCGAACGAAATTGAAGAAGGCCACGAACATCATCGGCTTCGTTTCGCACGTTCAGGGCGAGCTGAAAATGAAGGCGCAAGAGGCGGGTTGCGATATGGTTTTGCCGCGCTCGGCTTTCTCGCAGAACCTCGGACAACTGCTCCGTCGCTACGGTGCGCCGGAAGAAGTCGATCAGGCAGAGTAGTTTCTCGAGAGGTTTTCTGGCGAGGGCGGCAACTGCCAGGCCGCCCAATGCCGTCCAACGGGTGAGCCCCCCAGAGTACGAGCCATTCCTGGAGGACTCAGGCGACCTATGCCTCTCACCCGCGCTTACGAAGAACACGAAGTCAGCCCGGACTTGCGGCACATCTACTCCGATGTGCGAGCTGCCTTTGACCTGCCCTACGTTCCAACCATCTTCAAGCTCTCAGCCGGAAACCCTGAATACATGAAGGCGATGTGGCGCGACCTGGAACACGTTGCCGGTTCGCGCGAATTCCAGTCAGCGTCCGCAGCGCTGGATGAGTTCATCCGGTCGCAAGTGATCACCGGCGGGTGGCGCTTCGGAGACCAGGAGCGCACGCTGGCGGGTCAGAAGATTCCGACCGGGGATATTGGCGTGCTGGCCGCAGTGGTGGGAGTCTTCGCGCGCGCCATGCCGCGCATGGTGCTGTTCTCGCGACTCATGCAGCGCGGCTACTCTGGCGGGCAAAGAGGGCGCGTCAGCACGGCAAAGCAGTCTCCGGCACTCTCCCGATTAGTGACGCTGCACATCCCAAATGAAAGCGAAGCGGGGATGCGCGTCTGGCTGCTCTTCTCCGACGTCCGGCGCGCTACGGGTACGAAGCATATTCCAAGCGCCTTCCGCGCGCTGATTCCTTTTCCCGGATACCTGGCGCAGGTCTGGATGGACACCAAAAAGGTCTTCGCCGAGCCGAGCTTCCTGCGCGCGCGCGATGAAGTGATGCGACGCTCGATGGGATTGATTACCGGCATGCCCGTAAGGGATCACCGCAACCTGGTGCGCAACGTTTCGCCCGAGCAGTGGAGAGAGATAGAGGAATTGGTGGACGGCTTCGCGCGGCTGCTGCCACAGTTCGCAATGCTCATCGGAGTCTGGCAACGTTCCTTTGCGATCTACAGCGGACGCTATCGCGCGGCGTAAACTTCAAATCAGGTCGTCATGTTGAGCGGAGCGCCCGTCTTGTCGCGGCGCGTAGTCGAAACATTTTGTGTTTCCGCCGCAAACGAAACACAAGCTGTCTCCCCTTCGCGCTCCGGTCGACATGACGCTCTACTTTGTTAGCAATCTCAACCGGCCTGAAGGCTGCTCCACCTACATGGTTCTAAGCACCTGACAGGCCTTCTTCAAGCGCGCACTTCTACCCGGGGATCGTGCTATCCCGGAGGCCACTTCATATCGCGCCCGCCGATGAGGTGCAGATGGAGGTGGAATACGGACTGTCCAGCCTTTGGCCCGACGTTAAGAACCGTGCGGTAGCCATCCTCGATTCCGCGCTCGCGTCCGAGTTTCGCGGCCATCAGGTGACAGTATCCGATGATTTCGGCATCCTCCGGCTTGGCCTTGTTCAGTCCCTCAATGTGCTGCTTCGGAATGATGAGCACGTGAGTGGGAGCTTGCGGATGGATGTCTTCGAAGGCAAAGACGCGCTCGTCCTCGTAAACCTTCTTCGAAGGAATCTTGCCGGCAATGATGTTGCAGAAAAGGCAGTCGGACATATGATCGTTCCTGTTCTTTCAGCCGCAAAGCATACAACAAAGCGCTCGAATTTATCGGCACGTGTATGTTGCCAGAGCGCCCGCAATCGTTAATCGAGCCTGACGAGAAACACGCCGCCTTCATCCACGTTGATGATTTGCGACACTTCCTGTGCGCGCTTCTTATCGTCTTCAAAAACGCGCACACGAACCCAGAAGCCCGTTGGGCCGGCAAACTGCAGCACCTTGGCCGTCTTGTAGCGGCGCATGAGCTTGTCTTTCAAATCCAGCGCGTCCCGCTGTTTCGCGAAGGCGCCAACCTGTACGCACCAGCGTCCGCCGCGTTCAATCGCAGAGGGCGCTTCGAGCACGTCGAGGCGTACCTTCGCCACGCCCGGACGCCATACGTCCACCGCCTTGGCCGCAGCCAGCGAGAGATCAACAATGCGCTCGCCTATAAACGGTCCGCGATCCGTGATGCGCACGACGGTCGAATGTTCGGTCGCGAGATTTGTGACGCGAACGATGGAATTGAGCGGCAAGGTTTTGTGGGCAGCCGTCATGGCGTTCGTGTTGAAGATTTCGCCATTTGCGCCGCGACGGTTGTGGTACGGAGGGCCATACCAACTGGCCAGCCCGGTTTCGGTCCAGATGACCTTGGCCCCCGGCTCGATCGCAACCTCATTACCTTCAGAATCGCGTGGCACGGGAGCGCGGTCGCGGGCCGATGTGCCTTGACCACTGGAAACGTCAGGTGGCGGAGGAATCCTGGTTTTCGAGCGCTTCTTGCCGCCGCAGCCGGTCAACAGCATCGCCGCCAGCAGAAGAAGGACTGGAACGGTCCAGACTCGCAGGCCACAGGAATTCGGGAAGAAATTGCCGCGTCGGAGTTCGCTCACTCGGATTTCGGGGAGTTCTGTTCCATGTAGTCGGCGAACTGCTGCATCTTTTCGGCTGCCGTACGCAACGCCCGGCTCGAATGTGTACGCACCGCCGGCACTACCTCGTCGTTGAGGTATTTTATGAACTGTTCTGCCTCGCGCTCCACGCGCTCGGCTGCCTCGTCCAGTTTGCGGCCAGCGTTCTCGAAGCGTACGCGGCTGCTGTTGGTTTCTTCGCTCACGATTCACCACTCAAAAGTTGCGGATTCCTTGCGCACGCGCGGGGGCGCGTCCGCAGGTTGTCTTGCCAGGGCATTGATGATTATGTCGCGCACCAGGTGAGGGGGTCAATGTCACTGGACCGCCGGATACAACAGCGACTCGTTTGTCGTGATAGGGACAGCTTCGGCGTGCACGAGCATCGCGCCTTAAGTCGGCGTTTCCACCCATATATTTTGATCCGCGTTGGACCCGCAACTCGGCGCTCTTATCGCTTGGGAATCCGCTTTGCGTGATTTCTAGCGTAAACAATGCGGTTCGCGCAAAAACCCTCTGCGCAATAGCGCGAAAAGACGTTATAGTGAGCCGGGGACTTCGGACCGTGCCCATACAGCACGGTCCCGGAAATTCAAGGCAATAAGCCCGTTTTTGCGCGGGCACCTCTGGCGGCTCACTCTTTTTCATGGCTCGTAATCAAGGTCCATTCACATCTGACGACGACACGCCAACCACTTCAGGCGGCGGCGGATTCCTGCGCCCCGAAGCTGGTTCGCGTTCGCGTGCGCGTGTGAGCGAGGATGACGACCTGCCGATCGACGTGATGGATCTGGAACCGGAGCAGCAATCACCGTTTCTGCGGGGCCAGAAGCGCGTGCCGGTGCGTCGTGGGCCATTGCCCAAAAAGACTGCGAATCGTCTTCGCGTCGTCATCGTTGCGCTGGTGAGCCTTGGAGTGCTGGGTGCGAGCTGCGCAGTCGTCTATCGCTACGGGACGCGCTCCTGGCGCTTTCGCATTGATTCCAGCGACCTGATAGAGACGGACGGCAACCACCACGTATCGCGCTCACAAATTATGCAGGTGATGGGCGGCGATATTGGCCGCAATGTTTACTTCGTGCCCCTTTCGGAGCGCAAGAAGCAGTTGGAAGAAATCCCCTGGGTCGAGTCGGCGTCCGTGATGCGGTTTCTGCCAAACCGCTTGCGCGTGTCGGTAAAGGAGCGCACGCCGGTAGCTTTCGCGCAGATTGGTTCACGAATCGATCTGATCGATGCTTATGGCGTTGTCATGGACATGGAGACTGACGGTACATATTCGTTTCCGGTTGTTGTCGGCATGAACGAGGCTGAGCCGCTCTCGACTCGCGCGGCCCGAATGAAGATTTATGGCCAATTGGTTCACGAACTGGATTCCGGCGGAGCGCGCTATTCGCAGGATTTGAGCGAAGTCGATATGAGCGATCCGGAAGACGTGAAGGTCACGGTATCGGATCCGGTTGGTACCGTGTTGGTGCACCTGGGGTCGTCGAACTTTCTAGATCGTTACAAGGTTTACGTTGCGCACGTGCAGGAGTGGCGGCAGCAATATCAAAGACTCGATTCCGTGGACCTGCGTTACGAGCGCCAGGTCATTCTGAATCCAGATCCAGTGCCCTCGCGTGAGGCGCAGCCTGGCACGCCGCCGGCGACCGTCAAGCGAGAGAGCGCGGCTGTGAAATCTATGAAACCCGCAAAGCCACAGGGCAGCGCGAATGCAGTGGCGAAACAACCGCATCGCAAGAGGGTGAAAAAGCATTAGTCCATGGGAAACCAGCAAGAAAATATGTTGACGGTGATCGATGTCGGCAGCGCGAAGACTTGCGCGCTTGCCGCCGAAGTAACGGACACGGGACTACGCTACCGCGGCCACGGCGTGTGCGAGTCGCGCGGTTCGCGCAAAGGCGTGATCGTCGATCTGGAGAAAGCGGTACTCTCCATCCAGAAGGCCATGGAAGATGCCGAGACCACGGCCGAGGCTCCGCTGGAGTCGGCTGTCGTAGGTGTCTCCGGCAGTCACGTGCGTGGCGTGAACAGTCAGGGCGGCATCACGCTCGGCTCGCGCCCGCGCGAGATTTCGCGCGAGGACATTCGGCTTGCCGTGGAGAAGGCGCGCAACATCGCTCTGCCGGCGGACAGGGAAGTGCTGCACCTGCTTCCCCAGGAATTCATTCTCGACGAGCAATCCGGCATACGCGATCCCGCGGGCATGATGGGTAAGCAACTCGAAGTCCGCGTACACGTAGTGACGGCCTCGGCCAGCGCCACGCAGAATGTAGTAACCGCACTGAACCGCGCCGGCATGCATGTGAACGATACGGTGTTCGAGGCTCTGGCCTGTGCCGACGCTATCCTCCGCAGCGATGAGCGCGACCTCGGCGTATGTCTCATCGACATCGGCGCGGGATCAACCGACATTATCGTTTTCATCGAGGGCGTAGTGGCGCACACCGCCGTAGTGCCCATCGGCGGCGACCACTTCACCAACGATGTAGCTGTCGGCCTGCGGACGCCGTTGGCCGACGCGGAGAAGATCAAGCGGCAATTCGGCTACGCCGTCGTCACCAGCATTCCCGAAGCGAATGAGATAGAGGTGCCGTCCGTGGGCGATCGGCCGTCGCGCCTCATGCAACAACGCCTGCTCGGAGAAATACTGGAACCACGCGCGCGCGAGTTGTTCGAGATGGTGCGCGACAATCTGCGGCAGACCGGCGTCATGGATCTGCTCGGGGCGGGAACCGTTCTCACCGGTGGCGGCGCGCGCCTTCACGGAATGCTCGATATTGCGGAAGACGTCTTCCGCCGCCCGTCGCGCCTCGGGTCGCCTCAGGCAATCGCGAAGCTGCCGTCGTTTCTCGCTGAGCCGGAATTCTCGGTTCTCATCGGACTGATGTTCTACGCGCATCGCGCGCGTACCACCAAAAGCAACCAGGACCAGGGCATTGGCGCGAAGCTGAAATCGCTGTTCGCGCGCTCAACCTTCGGGCTGTAACGAGTTCATTCGCGCGCGTGAGATTGCGGGGACGTTGCACTCTAAATTTAACGAAACAAAGAACAGCGACAAATCTGGGGTATCAATGACCGACGCGACGAAAGACATCCGAATCCAGTTCAACGAAGACCCGCACAACCAGGCAAAGATTAAAGTTATAGGCGTCGGCGGTGGCGGCGGAAACGCCATCAACCGCATGATCGACGCCCGAGTCGAGGGCGTAGAGTTCGTCGTTGCCAACACCGACTTGCAGGCGTTGCAACTCTCGCGGGCGCCAGTGAAGATCCAGTTAGGCGTTAAGCTCACGAACGGCCTAGGAGCGGGCGCCAATCCTGAGATTGGCCGCAAGGGCGCGCTGGAAGATGCGGACAAGATCATCGAAGCGCTCGAAGGCGCGGACATGGTCTTCGTAACGACAGGTCTCGGCGGAGGGACCGGCACCGGCGCGGCTCCGATCATCGCATCTCTCGCGAGCGAGATGGGCGCTCTCACCGTCGCCGTCGTGACCAAGCCGTTCGCATTCGAAGGCAAGCGCCGCATGAGTCAGGCAGAACGCGGACTTGCCGAGCTGATCGACTCCGTCGATACAGTCATTGTGATCCCGAACGAGAAGCTGCTCGCGGTCGCGCAGGACACCGGGTTCTTCGAATCCTTCCGCATCGCCGACGACATTCTGCGACAGGGCGTACAGGGCATTTCGGATATCATCACCATCCCCGGCATCATCAACCGCGACTTCGCCGACGTGAAGGCCATCATGGCCGGCATGGGCTACGCCGTCATGGGTACGGCTACGGCGAAAGGCGAGCGTCGCACCATGGACGCCGCGCAGCGCGCGATTGCATCGCCGCTGCTCGAAGCCGGAGCGATTGACGGAGCGCGCGGCATCCTCATCAACATCACCGGATCAAGTTCGCTGAAGCTGGCGGAGGTGAATGAGGCTTCGACCATCATCCAGTCGGCTGCGCATGAAGACGCGAACATCATCTTCGGCGCAGTGTTAGACGAGAAGATGAAGGACGAAGTCAAGATCACCGTCATTGCAACGGGCTTCAGGACTGACCAGCCGCAGCGCCGCGAGCACGCTGTTTCATCGGCAGCGGCTGCCATCCAGAATCAGCGCACGGCAGCTGCGTACAGACCCGCGCCACGCATCTCTCCTCGCGCGGAAGTGGCTGCTGAAATTGGCACGCGCGAGCAGGTAGAGGTGGTCGAGGAGGCAGAGTTTGTCGAGCCCGCACCGGCACTCGCATTCCAATCAACGCCCCAGGCAGCGCCGCAACGCGAGAACATCGCGCTCGACGCAGTGAAGGACAAAGTGAAGGGAAGTTACGAGGATGACGACCTCGATGTCCCGGCATTCATCCGCAAACAGCGCAACGAGAATCGTTAACCTGCGAGTCTTAAACCGGGAAACTCACAATGAAGGGAGCCTTTGCGCTCCCTTTCCGTTGCTGAGTAATGACATAGGAAGACGCTGACAAACTTGTCTTAAAACTCTAGGTCATCCGGAGGTCGTGCCCGCTTTTGGTGCGGCCAAAGGATCTGCTTTGTTCCAGCAGCGGTATAAAGCAGATACCTTCGCCTCGGTCACGATAACTCCCTCGGGATCACTCCTTTTTTCCCGTTCAGGATCACTCCTCTGTTTCCCGCGCCCACGAGGTAGTCTCTGGAGGGGCTGCGGCACCTTTTTTTTGGGGGCTCGCTTTGAATCGACGAGCCAGATCGCGCAGAGCAGGGGCGAGCCGGAAGAGAACAAGAAGTATCAGTTCAGCCCCGGAAACCTCGTTTTGGCTTCGTTTTCCGCTTGAAAACTCGATTTCCACAACCAGAACGCCATTGGAATCGACTTAGTTACTCTGCCCGAATCGCTGCCAACGGATCGAAACATCCGTGCGCGCCATCGGGTAAGGCACCTAGTTCATTGGTTAAACTCACTGACTTTCGAACTAATCCTTTCGTACCGCAACTCTGCCGTAAGTCTCTGCATCAGTACAGGATGCAAGCGTTTCACAAATGGGTTCACCGGTGAAATTTAGAGTTGTAATAGAAAGCGGAACTCTCGTACTATCGCGAATAGTTACCGGACGGAAAACTCCTGATGTGCAACCTCGAACAGGTCGTATCCGCAGGCAAACATATGGTTTAGAAGGCTAAGGTATCAATGTCGTTCAAAGGCTCCGCCTTCCGAAAAGTCGCAAGGGGCTCCGTTGTGAGTGACTTTCTCGCTTCGCTGCCGAAACTCACAATAGTGTCCAAATCCGCGCTTGCCGTATTCCTGGTCTTGATTTTGACAGCAAGCTCGTTCGCGGCAACGGTTTCACCGCGGCGCTACAGCAGCAGCAACAAAAAGGTTTCTGAAAACCCTAAGGCACAGAAGCGTATCAGCCGCTTGAAGCACAGCCGCCCAGTTGCCAGCAAGACGGTTGCCCGCAGCAAGAAATCATCGAAAAAAGCATCCGCGCGAAAGTCTTCAGTCCGAAAGAGAGCAAGCAAGCGGCGTTATTACGAGCGCTTCTCCGCAAGTTCCTTCGTTAATGACGATCAGACCTCGGGCGACATTACTGCCGGTGAAGATCCGGTCGTGCGCCAAGCCGCAATCGATGCGCTTGGAAACATGAACGGCACCATCGTTGCTATCGACCCCGACAGCGGCCGCGTGCTTACGATGGTGAACCAGAAGCTGGCGCTCTCCGAAGGCGCGCAGCCGTGCTCGACCATCAAGGTCGCCGTCGCACTTGCAGCACTGAGTGAAGGCATCGTCAAGAGCGACACGAAGGTATCGCTCGGCCGCACTTGGAAGATGAATCTGACGCAGGCTCTCGCGCATTCCAACAACGCTTATTTCGAGGCGTTGGGACGTCGCATGGGATTTGAGAAGGTTCGCCATTACGCGAATCAATACGGCCTGGGCGAGATGGCCGGATGGAACATCGAGGGCGAGCACCTCGGAACTTATCCGAACGAAGTTTTGGCCGCGAAGCTCGGCGGCGTTGGCAAGATGTGTTCTTTCGGCGAGAGCGTTTCCATGACGCCTTTGCAGCTTGGCGCGCTGGTCGCATCGATCGCGAACGGCGGCACGCTCTATTACATGCAGCATCCGACATCGCCGGACGAGATTGCTAACTTCCAGCCGAAGGTAAAGCGTTATCTCGACATCGCTCCGCTGATTCCCGAAGTCATGCCGGGCATGGCTGGCGCCGTAAACTACGGTACAGCTCGCAGCCTGCGCGGTAACTTCAGCGAAGAAGAAGTGCTTGGCAAGACCGGAACATGTTCCAAGGATGGCACGCGCTTCGGTTGGTTCGCGTCTTACGCCAACACGCAGTATGGCCGCGTCGTGACCGTCGTGTTCCTGCGTGGAGGCCGTCCGACGTTCGGGCCCAAAGCCGCTGAGGTCGCCGGTCGCATGTACCGCACCTTGTACGATCACAGCTTCTTCGCAGGCAAGTCTCCGGTTACGCCGGTACGCGACACCGCAGGTTCGAGCGCCGTCGGCGCACGCCAGTAAATAACAGACTACGAAAAGAAATGGCCTCCCGTCACACAGGGAGGCCCTTTTTCTTCGTAATGGGCAACAAGCGCCAGAGTGGGTGAATCAATCAGAGATGGATCGTTCCGCCGCAAGGAGAGAGAATGATGTTCTTGCTAGCTACGCTGCTTCCACTCGCGGCCATGTTCGTTAACAGGAGCGCCACATGGATCATGCTGGTAATCGCCGTGATCCTGGTGCTGCTTATATTACGCCGCCGCAGTGCCCGTCGCCGCGCGTAGAGTAAACGTGTCATTGCGCAATTCGCGAATCTGAGCGCGCACAAGTCCTGCATCGCGTCGTGAGTGGGGACCTTACGAGTGCGATGATATCGCAAAACTGGACTGTCCACTCGTAGAAGACTACTTGGGTGCGGCTGTTGCGGGTGCGGTTGCTGCGCCCGGGCCGTGTGCCGGTGCTGTCTGATCCATGGCGGCGATAGCCCGCTCGAGTTGGGCCTTGTGCAAAGTCGACGGCTGGGCCTTCACCAGTTCGGCCTTAAGCCAGGACAAGGCCGCTCCTTTGGAGACGTAAGGCGTCGATGGCATTTCGGTGATGACCAGGTCACCATCTACGTCCTCTACGTGAAAGATTGCGCTCGGTGTTGCTCTCAGCGGAGTAAATCCGAATCCCACCTCGTAACGGCCGATCACGCTGTAAGTGACTGCAACGTCCTTGGAGACCGCTGCTGGCGGTGCAAACGTGTAGCGCGACACGATCATCACCGCGCTGAATTCAGGATTCCGCATATCTCGGGTCAGCGGTCGCATTTTGGCCCAGCCATTTTCCGACAGGCGCAAGCCTTCGAAATCCGAGCGACAATACGCTCCGACGACCTGGCGCTGTCCTGCGGCCAGTTCGGACGCCGTACGAGTCTTAAGGCGATAAGCAGCTTGAGCAAACAGCAGGGAAGATAATAAAAAAATAATGAAGCAAAGCAAGAACCCGCGACGCATGAACGCACTCCCAGTGGCCCGTCTGCGGCGACTTTGAATGTGGCTTCGCGCGCGAGCAACTCTGTTCAGCGTACACGGTTCCGCGAAAAACAAAAAGCGCCTGACTCGTCGGCCAGGCGCTGTTTTTTGTACATGACCCTTCGTTCAGCTGCTATCCGCGCGCAGTCTTTTCATCACCCGCAATGGTGCCGTCTTTGATGTGGATGACGCGATGCGCGTATTCCGCAATATCGTGTTCATGGGTGACGAGCACGATGGTATTGCCCTGTGCGTGCAGGTTGTCCATCAGAGCCATTATTTCGTTGCCGGTCTGCGAGTCGAGGTTTCCGGTCGGCTCATCGGCGAGGATGATGGCGGGTCTGTTCACCAGCGCTCGCGCGATCGCGACGCGCTGCCGTTGACCGCCGGAGAGCTCATTCGGCTTGTGATTCATACGCGATTCCATGCCGACGGCGATCAGCGACTGGCGTGCGCGCTCAATACGTTCCTCGGCAGGCATGCCCGCGTAAATGAGAGGAAGCTCCACGTTGTGCAGTGCTGAAGCGCGAGCGAGCAGGTTGAACGTTTGGAAGACGAAGCCGATCTCCTTGTTGCGGATGCGCGCCAACTCGTCGTCGTCGAGTTCGCTGACAAGCTGATTGTTCAGCCAGTAGCGTCCGCGCGAAGGCGTATCGAGGCATCCGATCAAGTTCATCAGCGTGGATTTGCCCGAACCCGACGGGCCCATGATGGCGACGTATTCATTGCGATTGATCGCCAGGTTCACACCGCGAAGGGCGTGTACCTGTTGCTCGGAACCCATGTCGTACGTCTTCCAAAGGTCCTGCGTGCAGATCATGCACGAAGCCGGTGGAGTCGAGTATTCCTGGGAAACGCTGGCTACTTCGGTCGCCATCCTCTTGTTCTCCTCGTTCATCGCCTTGCACGTCAATTCAGCACTACTAACTGGCCCGTCGAACTCTTTTTTCGGGCCTTGCAGCCGAATCGCGGGAGCCCCGCGACCTGCCTATATCCTGCTACGACTGTTCTTCTTCGGCCTTCTTCGGAGCCGCGTTGTCGATCTTTACGCTTGCCTTGTTGCGCAGGGTACGCAGGACCTTGTAGCTGCCGGTTACGACCTCGTCCCCTTCGTTAAGCCCCTTCGTGACTTCGATGTCGGTCGTGCCGGTCACGCCGGTTTCAACAGGAACGAATTCCGCCTTCTTGTCACGAATAACGAAGACGCCCTGGATCTCTTCCTTCGCGGCCTTCACCTGCTCGGGAGCGGCGGCTTGCACCGTGCCCTTCGCCTTGCTGTCCTTCGGTTCCAGATCACCCTTCTGGCGTATCGTCAATGCCTGGATTGGAATGGCGAGCGTGTTCTGTCGAGTCGCGGTTATCACCTTCGCCGTTGCCGAGAGACCTGGGCGAAGATTCTCCGGCGGATCCTGCAACGTGATGACGACCTTGAAATCCTTGGCTTCCTGGCTGCCGCCGGTTGTCTGGGCGGTGGAGAGGCCCGTAGAGCGGAGCACTGCGTTGTTACCGATCTCCGTCACAACGCCCTTGAACTTCTTCTTTGGGATCGCGTCGATGGAAACTTCCGCCAACTGGCCCAGCTTTACGTTGACGATGTCCGTCTCGTCTACCTTTACTTCAGCCGTGATCACCGACATATCGGCGATGGTCATGAGCGTGGAACCCGGCGAGTTCTGGATTCCGACGACAACGGTTTCCCCCTGGCGAACGGGCAGGTTCGTCACCACGCCGTCGAACGGCGCGCGATATTCCGTCTTGCTCAGCACGTCGCTGGCGCGGCGCAGCGTTGCCTGCGTCTGCCGGATGCGGCCCTCTGCGGAGTCCGCCTGCGCCTTGTTCTGGGCGATGCGCGCCTGTGCCTGTTCCAAACCCGCGGTCGCGGAATCGAAGGCGGCCTTGCGCGTGTCGTATTCCGATTTCGGAATCAGTTGCGATTTGTAGAGTTCGGTTGCGCGCTGGAAGTCCAGCCGCTTCTGTTCTTCGTCGGCCCTGGCACGATTCAGATCGGCCTGGGATGTCTTTAGACCGGCTTGCGCTGCGACGAAATCCGTACGGCTCGCCTCCAGAGAGGCGGCTGTCGCCTGTACGTCGGCGGCGGGTTGCACGTTCTCAAGTTGTGCCAGCAGATCGCCGCGTTTGACCTTGTCGCCCTCTTTTACGTGCAGTTTGGTAATTCTGCCAAACGCATTCGCGCCGACATTGGCGTAAGTTTTCGGCTTGATCTCGCCCGACGCGGTAACCTGCGCGTTGATATCCGCCTTCACGACTTTGCCGGTTTGCACCTGCACTACGCCTTTGCGGCTCTGTTGCACGGTGAAACCGACAATCGCCAGCACTACGAGGACAACGCCAATAGAAATTGTTACTTTCTTCCAGGTTTTCATCGATCCTCAATCGGGGGAATGAAGACGAATGGATTGCGCTACACCGCCCGTCATCTCACCCGTAATACGGAATCAGACGGCGGAAAGTTTCATTGGAAAGCAGGGTTAAGGATCTTTCTAATTACCAGTCGCGCTTGTGGCTGCGGTGAAAGCGCCTAACACTGTTTCCTGGTTCCCCCGGGTAGTCTCAATTATACCGTTTCGGGTATTCTGATACGTGTGCCGTCGCGCAACTTTGCCCTCCGGGCAGGGTTGCAGCCAGAGAGAAAGCGTCTTCAATCAACACTCTGATTCTAAAGGTAAAGTTCTCATTCATTGATTGCTGCGTCTTGCTTTGCGCCGGTCAAAAACTTACAATCACACAAGGCCCAAGTGTATCCGAGGAGCACATTCTTCATGCAGTTTCCTTATTCTCGTTTATTGATCGCCGCCGTATTAGCTGGCAGTCTCGTCGCCCCTGCCGCTGTTATGGCGCAAGACTCCAAGGCCTCGTCAACGAAGGACTCCGCACCGGCACAGTCCTCGCAGGACCAGTCGCAAGCCGATCCGCTGAAGCGTCCGTTGACGGACCGGCAGCGTAAAGAGAACGAGAAGGCACTGAGGAAAGAAATCGGCAAGGTTTACACGAAGTGGGTGAACGAGGATGTCCGCTGGATTATCACCGGCGAAGAGCTACAGGCATTTAAGCAGCTTTCGAACGACGAAGAGCGCGACCAGTTCATCGAGCAGTTCTGGCTTCGCCGCGATCCCACGCCTGACACCGTGGAGAACGAGTACAAGGAAGAACACTATCGCCGCATCGCTTACGCCAACGAACGCTTCGCCGCCGGAATCCAGGGATGGCGAACCGATCGTGGTCGCATTTACGTTGTCTATGGCGCTGCTGATGAAATCGAGTCACATCCGAGCGGCGGTATGTATCACCGCAATATAGACGAGGGCGGCGGCACGACTTCTACTTTTCCCTTCGAGCGCTGGCGCTACCGGTACATCGAGGGCATTGGCAACGAGATCATTCTTGAGTTCGTTGATCAGTGCATGTGCAACGAATATCGCCTGACGATGGATCCTTCGGAGAAGGATGCGCTGCTGACCACGCCTGGCGCTGGCCTCACGCAAGCCGAAGAAATGGGTCTTTCCACGAAGGCAGACCGTATGTTGGGCGGACGATACGGGTACAGTCCATTTGGCGACAACAACGCCAGCAAAGCGCTCAGCAACCTTGAACTGATGGCGAAGATCAACACAGCTCCGCCTATTAAATTCAAGGATCTTCAGGAGGTCGTGGATCACAAGATTCGCATGAACCTTCTGCCGTTCGACGTCCGCGCCGACTTTGTGCGTGTCACGGGCGACTCCGTGCTCGTCCCGGTCACCATCCAGGTGAAGAACAAAGACATCACTTTCGTAAACAAGGAAGGCGTGCAGCGTGGCGTCGTCAACGTGTTTGGCCGCGTGACGACCCTGACGGGCCGAGTCGCACAGACCTTTGAAGACACGGTGAAAGCGGACTTCGCGGAGGATCTGTTCACGAAGGCCGTCAACAACATGTCTATCTACTGGAAAGCGCTGCCGCTTCGGCCCGGGCGTTATCGCCTCGATATCGTTCTGAAAGACGTTAACGGGGATCGTGTAGGTACCTGGAGCAAGGGAATCCTGGTTCCCGAGTACTCGGAAGACAAGCTGGCCAGCTCTACCCTTATTCTTGCCGACCTCATGGAAAAGGTCCCGGCCAAGAACGTAGGCGCGGGCAATTTCGTGATCGGAACCACGAAGGTCCGGCCCCGTGTAGAGTCTGCTGATGGAAAGCCAGCAAGCTTTAAGAACGGCCAGCGACTGAATTTCTGGATGCAGGTTTACAACTTAACGATGGACGAGAAGACCAAAAAGCCATCTGCCACCATCGAATACGATATCGTCAACGCACAAACAAATAAGTCGGTGATGAAGTCCGTGGAAAATTCGGACCAGCTCGCAAACCCTGGCGAGCAGCTGACCATCGAAAAGAGTATGGCGCTGAATCTCGATCCAGGACTTTACCGCTTGACCGTTAAAGTGGACGATCACGTTTCGAAGCAGACGATTTCGCCGTCCGCTCGCTTCACGGTAGAGTAGGCGGACGGAATTCGCGATAGAGTATTCGGACGGAGAGGGAATCTGTTCTCAACCGCGTCTGCGGTTGGATCATGCGACCCGTCGAACCGCAATGGTTTGGACGGGTGTTTGACAAAGGGGGTTGTGATGACCCGTAAGCTCGGTATGCTCGCAGTTGTGTTGACGCTGACTCTCTCTGCGTCTGCTGGCGTGGACCCGGGCACGATTTCGGGACATGTCAGGAACTCCAGGGGTGTGCCGCAAATGGGTGCCGCCGTACAGTTTCTGACGGCAGTCGCATCTCAGCCACAAACCGTGTACACCGACGCGCGCGGTTTCTTCACCGCGGCCGGATTGCTGCCAGGCAGCTATAGCGTCAAGGTAACCGCTCCGTCATTTCTGCCATCGTTGCGGGAGCATATCTCCGTGCAGCCTGGCGCCAGCGTACTGGTCAACGTCACACTGAATACGCTTTTCGAAGCCATTAACCTTGTGCCGCGCCGCGCAGACTCCGGACGGGACGAGGAGGACTGGAAATGGACGCTACGTTCAATGTCGAATCGGCCCATTCTTCGACTGAATGGCGATGGTCCGCTCGTGGTTGTATCTCACTCTAACGATGCGAAAGACGGAGTTCTTAAAGCACAAGTCGCCTTCATGGCCGGCTCCGATGGCGAAGGCTTCGGTGGTGGCTCCGACGTAAGCACCTCATTCAATGTGGAACAGTCGCTGTTCAGTGCGGGAACCCTTTCGCTGAACGGAAATGTCGGCTATGGCTCAACTTCGCCCGCGACAGCCGTGCGCGCAACGTATTCGCACACGATGCCTGACGGTTCCAAGCCTGAGATGTCGTTGACGGCGCGCCGATTCGCCACTCCGGAACTGGCCGCGCACCATGCAGCGCTTCAGGCGCTTGCGCTTTCGATGTCCGACACAACCACCATCGGCGAATCCCTGGAGCTGAACTATGGCGGTGAGATGCAAACCGTCCAATTCAGGGGAAGGGCTACGGCGTTCCGGCCATTCGGTTCGGCCGACCTGCATCTCGGACGCAACACGGTTCTCGAGTATCGCTACTCAAGTTCGATTCCGAATACGCGTCATGCCAAAGGCTTCGATACGGCGCCGGCCGATCTCACCGAGTCCGGACCTCGTGTCTCGATGGTAGCCTTCTCGCCGAAAATTGAGCGCGCGCGTCATCACGAGATTTCGGTTTCGCAGCGTCGTGGCAACAACAACTTCCAGGCCGCGTACTTCCGCGATCGCCTGCGCAACGCTGCGCTCGTCGGCGTGGGAGAGGACGGGGTCGAAAGTGGCGACATCCTGCCGGATGTCTACTCCGGCACTTTCACGTACAATGGTGGCGACCTCGAAACCCAGGGCCTTCGTCTCGTGTACCAACGCCGCCTGACCGGCGATTTATACGCGACTGTTGATTACGCCTTTGGTGGCGTTCTGACCGCGACCCCTGGAGACTGGGACGCTGTTCGAAGTTCATTGCGCAACGTGCGGCGTCACGCTGTGGCGACGAAGGTTGCGGGTACCTTGCCGGGCTCGAAGACGCGCTGGATTGCGTCCTATCGCTGGATGAGCGGCGACGACGCACTCACTCCGGTGGACATGTTCAACGTTTCGGCGGGGCAGAGCGATCCGTTCCTGAACATCTTCGTTCGCCAGCCGCTACCTTCGCGGAGATTTATCCCTGCCGGCATGGAAGCGCTGATCGATGTACGCAACCTGCTGGCGCAGGGCTATATGCCCGTTGTCGGCAGTGACGGAAGCACCGTGTATTTGGTCCAGTCGGCGCGCTCCATTCGCGGCGGATTGGCGTTCATCTTCTAATTTGTGGTTTGCATCTGCTAAGAACACGAAAGCCCCGAAACCGGGGCTTTTGCATTTGGTCGCCAGCGCGACCAGGTCCATCCATGACACAACTTCCATAACACAGGAGTCTTAACAGTGATAGGCAACGGTTGTACTTAAGTCTGGGCCTGGAAGTCGCACGATTCGCGACATTCGAGGCAGTAGTATTGACCATCCTGTACCAGGCGAACTTGGTGGAAGCCCTGGCACAAGCAGCAGTATTTATCGCAGTCACATTTCTCTTCTTCCAGATCGCAAACCATGCAGCGGAACGCTTCAGCCATGCGCGCAATTTAACGCGTTCCGGCGGTGGTGAAAAGAAGAAAGAAAAGCTGCACACGAAAAACATCTGTGCGATCTGCCGCGTATTTACAAATTCAGAAAAACCACTTCTACCAAGAACCCGCTAGACCCGACCCGCTACCCACGCCAGCAACATTGCCGATTATGCTCATGGGCAGGATTGAGATTTCGTGAATTCGGTGCCTTCGCTTGCGGCAGGCAGGCGTTGACCCACGCAAAATCAGCGTGTTAACGTACAAGGTTCTGCCATCTCATTACGTCCCGACTTGCAGGCTGTCGAGCAGAGGAAGACGCCATTGTCCGCTAGTGTTGAGGCTTCAGAGGTACGCAAAACCGCATTGAACAAGGTCCATCGCGAGATGGGCGCCAAGATGGTCGATTTCAACGGCTGGGACATGCCTGTCGAGTATCCTGGCTCGGGCGGACTCATCGCCGAACATCTAGCTGTGCGCAACTCCGTGGGCCTCTTCGATGTCAGCCATATGGGTGACATCCGCTTACATGGCCCGCAGGCGCTCGCAGCCGTGCAGCACATGACGATGAACGACGCCGCGAAGCTCTCCATTGGGCAGGCGCAATACTCGGCGCTGCTCTATCCGCAAGGGACCTTTGTAGACGACGTCATCGTCCATCGGCTAGGCGAGAATGATTACCTTCTTGTAATCAACGCCGGCACTCGTGAGAAGGATTTCAACTGGGTTCGCGGTAGCGCAGAAGGCTTCGACTGCGAGGTTGAGGATCTCAGCGACAACTACACCCAGATCGCCGTCCAGGGTCCGAACGGATGGAAGACACTGCAGAAACTCACGGACGTTGATCTGACGCAGGTGAAATTCTACTGGTTCACGCACGGCACGGTTTGCGGACTTCCGAACACCCTGATCGCCCGTACTGGCTACACGGCCGAAGATGGTTTTGAAATCTACGTCCCGGCCGACGAGGCTACGAGCGCGCGCGTGTGGAAAGCTTTGATGGATGCCGGGAAAGAATTCGGCATCGTCGCCTGCGGGCTCGGGTCGCGCAACACTCTGCGGCTGGAGGGCAAGCTGCCGCTATACGGCCACGAGATTTCCGACAGCATCACTGCCTGGGAAGCCGGACTCGACCGCTTCATCAAGATGGACAAGGGCGACTTCACCGGACGTGCCGCACTCGAAAAGCAGAAAGCGGAAGGTATCAAGCGAACGCTCGTGGGTCTGGAACCAATTGAGCGCGGCATTCCACGCGACGGCTACAAGGTGTTCAACCTCGACGGAAACGAAATAGGTTTTGTTGCCAGCGGCTCTTACGGGCCGTTCCTCAGAAAGAACATCGCACTCGCGTACGTTCCCATCGAACAGTCGCAGATCGGCAACGAAGTTGCCGTTGAGATTCGCGCTAACCGCGTAAAGTGCAAGATCATCCCGGTACCCTTCTATAAGCGTCCGAAGAAAGCTTAACGCTGTAAGCACAGTCGAGTTTTATTGCTTCACATTTATTGCTACACATTTCCATGCGCGCAAGCGCAAGCAACGCCATCAAACGCCGCGCGACGGCAGGAGAGCAAAGCATGGCCTATCCGGCAGATTTCAAGTACACCAAAGAGCACGAGTGGCTCAAGATTGAGGGAAATACCGGCACGATTGGAATTACCGATCATGCGCAGAATTCCCTCGGCGACATCGTCTTCGTCGAACTTCCAAAGGTCGGCGCGGAACTCGCTTCCGGCAAGAGCTTCGGTACTGTCGAGTCAGTCAAGGCCGTCAGCGAACTCTACGCGCCCGTTAGCGGCACGGTTGCCGAAGTGAATGAGGCGCTCGGCACTGCGCCTGAAAAGGTGAACACCGATCCGCACTCGGCCTGGTTGATCAAGATCACGCTGAAGGATGCCTCGGAAGTCAACGGCCTGCTTTCGGCCGCCGATTACGAAAAGTTTATTGCTGAAGAGCAGTAGGCTTTGCCACCTTCTTCGCTCTCTCGTGGCGACACTTTGACCGCCGGTCAAACGATTCACGATGGCGTCACCGTTCCAAGCGGTGACGCCACCGAGTGAGAAAATGATCTCAATGCGCTACCTTCCAAACTCCCAAGCGGACCGCGAGCTTATGCTGCGCGAGATCGGCGTCAAATCTGTTGACGACCTCTTCGCGCCAATCCCTCCCGAATATTGCCTCAACCGAAACCTCAACATTCCCTTGCAATGGTCGGAAGCTGAGGTTTACGACTGGTTCCGAGCGCGCTCGGCCGAGAACGGCACCGAGTACTCGATGTTCCTCGGCGCCGGCGCTTACAATCATTACCGCCCGGTTGTCATCGACTCTCTCATCTCGCGCGGAGAGTTCTTTACTGCCTACACGCCCTACCAGCCCGAGATTGCGCAGGGCACTCTGCAATCCATCTTCGAATTCCAGACGATGATCTGCGAGCTGACCGGCATGGAAGTTGCTAACGCCTCCATGTACGACGGCTCTACCGGAGCCGCGGAGGCCGTGATGATGGCCGTGCGCCTGACGGGCCGCAATTCGGCGATCGTCGCGCGTAGCGTGCATCCCGAATATCGCGAGGTCATTCGCACCTACGCCAAGCATCAGGGCATGCCGATTTCGGAAGCGGCCTTCGCCGGCAACGGACGCGTTGATCTCGCCGCGCTCGACCGCGCGATTACCGATGACACGGCCTGCGTGCTGATCCAGTCGCCTAACTTCTTTGGCACCATCGAAGACGTGGCCGCGCTCGCCGACCTGGTCCACAAACGCGGCGCGCTCCTGGTCGTTTCCATCGCGGAAGCGGTTTCGCTCGGCATCGTGCGTCCGCCCGTAGAGGCCGACATTGTCAGCATGGAAGCGCAGTCGTTCGGCATCCCACTTAGCTATGGCGGCCCTTACGCTGGAGTGATTGCAACGAAAGAAAAGTTTGTGCGCCAGGTTCCCGGACGCCTTGTTGGAGAAACGCGTGACCGCAATGGCAAGCGCGGGTTCGTGCTAACGCTCTCCACTCGCGAGCAGCACATCCGTCGCGAGAAGGCCACGTCGAACATCTGCACCAACCAGGCGCTGATCGCGCTGATGGCAAACATCTTCATGACGGTGTACGGACGCGAGGGTCTGAAAGACCTTGCGAAGCAGAACCTGGCTAAGACCGCCTATGCGGTTGAGCAGTTTGGGAAGAAGGCCAAGGTGCTCTTCTCTGGCGCACCACGCTTCAACGAGTTCGTTGTGCAGACCTCGGAGGAGTCCTACGCCATCTCGCATCGTCTTGCCGACAAGAAGATCATCGGCGGCTTCCCGCTCATCAAGTTTTATCCGGAGCTCGGAAACGCTTCTGTCTGGTGCTGCACGGAACTTAATACGCGCGAACAGATCGATATCGCAGCCGGAGAGGTGAAATAGATGGCCGACACGAAATGCACACCGACCGTGGCTGCTCCGGGCGCAAAGGCGACAACCCACATCAGCCAGAACGAGGGACTCATCTTTGAGCTGTCGTCGCGTGGCAAGAAGGGATACCGCCTGCCGCCGCTCGATGTTCCTGAAGTGGACGAGAAGAAACTGCTGGGCAAGAGCGCTCGCGAGGATTTGGGCAACATGCCCGAGGTGAGCGAGATCGAGATCGTGCGCCACTTCACGCGCATCTCGACCTGGAACTACGCCGTCGATCACGGCATGTATCCGCTCGGCTCGTGCACGATGAAGTACAATCCGCGCATCAACGAGGTCGTGGCGCGACTGGATGGCCTTGCCGCTGCACATCCTTACCAGTCAGAAAAGATTTCGCAGGGCGCGTTGAAGGTGCTGAAGACGCTCTCCGACTACCTGGTCGAGATTTGCGGCATGGATGCCATCACACTGCAGCCTGCTGCGGGAGCGCACGGCGAGCTGACTGGAATCCTACTCATTCGCGCATACATGGAATCGAAGGGGAACCCGCGCAAGAAGATTCTCATCCCCGACTCCGCGCATGGCACCAATCCCGCGACTGCCGCCATGTGCGGCTACACGGTCGAGAACCTCAAGTCGGACTCTCGCGGCATGGTGGATCTTGCCGCGCTTGAGGCGCAGATGAATGAGGATGTCGCCGGCCTCATGCTCACGAATCCGAACACGCTTGGTGTGTTCGATCAGCAGATCGCGCGCATTGCCAAAATCCTGCACGCCAAGGGTGGCCTGCTCTACATGGATGGCGCCAACATGAACGCTCTGGTCGGCAAAACGCGCCCAGGCGACTTCGGCGTGGACGTCATGCACTTAAATCTGCACAAGACTTTCTCGACGCCCCACGGCGGCGGCGGTCCCGGTTCCGGTCCCGTCGTCTGCAAAAGGATTCTCGAGCCGTTTCTTCCGGTGCCCGTCATTATCGAACGCCCGGACGGAACGCTCGGTCTTGAATACAATCGCCCCGAGTCGATCGGCCGCGTGCGCATGTTCTACGGCAACTTTGGAATGCATGTTCGCGCGCTGGCCTACATCATGGCGAACGGCGCGGATGGCCTTCGCCAGACCACCGAAGATGCCGTGCTTAACGCCAACTACATCCGTAAAAAGCTGGAAGGTGTATTCGATCTGCCGTACTCGACGCCATCGATGCACGAGGTCGTATTCAGCGATCGTTTGCAGACCGGCAAGGGCATCAAGACCGGCGATATCGCTAAGCGCCTGATCGACTACGGATTCCATCCCTACACGGTTTCATTCCCTCTTATCGTTCACGGCGCGCTCATGATTGAGCCCACCGAAAGCGAATCGCTGGAGGAGATGAACCAGTTCATCGACGCCATGAAGCAGATTGCGCGCGAAGCCGAGGAGAACCCGGACGTCATCCTCACGGCTCCGCACACGACGCGCATCTCGCGCCTCGACGAAGTCTCGGCCGCCCGCAAGCCGATCCTTCGCTGGAAGCCGCAGGCACAAACGGCCGCGGAGTAATTCAACTCGCAAATACAAAAGGGCGCGGCCGCAAGCCGCGCCCTTAGATGCGCCGACGTCACTCGTTGGTGTCCCTACTTTGCTTCCTTGAGCGGCACGCTGAGCTGCGTGTTTTCCCATTGCAGCTTCATCGTTGCGCCATCCGCGCCCGCCTTGTCGAACGAGAACGTCATCTGCTCGACAGGTTGCGCCGTCGCGGTTTTCGTCATGTCCACGCGTGCCAGGTCCTGTTTCTCGTCGTACTGCGTACCCCATTGGCCCGTATTTTCATTGATAATCAGCTTCCAGTTGTCCGCGTCAGGCATCGTGTACAGCGAGTACTTGCCTGCGGGCACGCGCGTGCCGTTGATCATCAGGTCGGCATCGGTAGTGAAAGTGGTAGCCGCATTGGCTCCGGTGCGCCAGACCTTGCCGTAGGGAACCAGTTCGCCCATGATTTTGCGGCCGCGCATGGAAGGTGCGCCGTAATCGACCATAACCTTCTTGCCGTCGGCGAAGGACGTTTCCGCCTGGCGACGCGGACTCAATGGCGGCTTCTTCTCGCCGCCCGCCTGTTGAGCCGCAGCCACACTCACCAGAATCAATACACACAGGAGCAGAACCAGGTTCTTACGCATGTTTCCTCCAAACCTAAAGATGCCCGCTATTGTATCGCTATCGTTTCAGGATGATTACCAGCAGTTAGCATCATTTCAGCCGGATACGCAGGATTTTCGTTTCGTTTGTCGGCGCCGCGATTTCGCCCTTGTTCAACTTGCTGAGCTGTGCGTTGGCGAGCAGGTAGAAGTCATCGCCCACAATTGAACCCGTGGTCGGAATGTCGAACAGCGGATTGCGCGACTCCAGCACTTCGGCGCTCACGATCGCGTCTCCCGAAGCATTCAAATAGAATCTCGCTGCCCGGTCATTGCCAAGACCGTTCTGCACGCCGATCAAGCTGTTTTTGTAGAGATACAGGCCATCAATGTCCGAGGCGGTCACATTTGACGGCTGTGCCAGCTGCGAGATGCCCTTCGTTTTCAAATTGACGATCGAAACACCAGGCCCCCAGCTTGCGACGTACAGCTTACTCTCATCTGCCGAAATCGCAATTCCGTTGGGATACGCGAACGTGTCCGCCGGAAGAAATTGTTCGAGTTCATCGCGGTCGTGCCGGATCACGTATACGCCGCCCGTCTGGCTGTCCGTAACATAGAGATCGCCAGCGCGCGTGAATGCAACATCGTTCAGCAGGTGAGCCGGTTTCGGCTGCAATTCGTATTTCTTGATCAGCTTGCCTGTACGCAGGTCGTACTTGTGAACCGCTGCGCGTCCGGCATTTTCCTTGTCGTGTTCATTGGCGTAGCTGGCCGCCCAAAGCAAACGACGCCTGGCATCGACTTTCATTCCGAGCACTTGCAGCAGACCGTCTTCGCCGCTCTGCTTGAAATCGCGCGTGCGTCCCTGCGCGTCCACCGCAACAATCTTGTGCTTGAAGATGCTACTGACGAACAGGGCCTTGGTTTCCGGATCGTAAGCAATGCCTTCGGCGATTAGGTCGCGCTCGGGCATAGTGAACGCCGGTGTGGCTTGATGCACCGCCCCCGTGCTCGCGTCGAAACGAGCCGCGACGTGCTTGAAGTCAGCGTCGTCGCGCAGCTTGGTAAATAGCTGGTGGCCGCGAGGATCGTAGCCGAGCTTAAGCTCTGCAACTCTTTCCAGCATGGCAAGCGCGTTCGCCTTGTCGCCGGACGCCGCATATATCTGCGCCATCTCCCACATGGTCGGGCCGTGGCCGGGCGCAATTTCAAGCGCTCTCTTCAGCCTCGAAATCGCCGTAGGGAAGTCTTGCCGCTGAAACGCAGCTCCCGCTTCGGAATAGAACTGCTTCAGATTCTTGCCGTAGTAAAGGTCTGCTGGCTTGTCCGCCGCGAAGCCAAAGCATCCGAGCAGAAGCAGCACAGCTGTCAGCTTTCGAAACGTGGGTCGATGCATGTTGATGTTTCCTCCGTGAGGGAAACAGTGTAGACGTGTGAGACCGGAGGAGGTAAGCCCATAACAGGTTCTTTTCGAGCACGCACCAGGAGATGAAGAAAAGGCCCTGGCATCCGCCAGAGCCTGTGACTTGTAAGCTGAACGGTAAGTCGCGAACCGTCATGCGATGACGCGGGATCACGACGTTATGCAATAACGTACTTCCCGGCCTCCAGCACGCGGGTCGCCACTGCTTCCTGCAGCGCGATGACGTTAGCCGGTTCGTACTTTGTCAGGCGACGGAGAATAGCCATCTGCGTCCGCAGCATGTCGCCCTCCGCCACGTCGGCGATCAGCTTCTTTGCCGCCGCCTCCAGTCTTGCCATCGCGCCCGCCAAGTAAACTTGCGTCATCGCAATTGGCAACTTCGCCGCCGCCTCGCCTTGCACGTCGATGATCTTCATCGTCCGCAGCACGCAGGAATCCATTGCGTAAGTTTCGATGACGATGTCCGCGATCGCACCCATGACCTCCTGCCTGTCGGCGATTTGCTGCATATATTTCTGCGAAGCTGCTCCGGCCGTGAACAGCGCAATTTTCCTGGCATTCGTCACCATGGCGCGCTCAGCCGCCATGGGACGATCATCTTCGTCCCCGCCCATCGATGGACCGGACATGATCTCGTCCATCAGTTTCTTGATCGCCGGGAGCAGCGGAAGCTGTCCGCTCATGGCGCGCTTCAACAGCCAACCCGTAATGATTAGACGATTGATCTCGTTCGTGCCCTCGAAAATTCGGTTCACGCGCGAGTCGCGATAAGCGCGTTCAGCCGGATACTCCTCGACGAACCCGTACCCCCCGTAGATCTGCACTTGCTCGTCAACCACGTTGTCGAGCATCTCCGAGCCCCAGACCTTGATGATGGAGCACTCGACCGCGTACTCCTCGATCGCCTTGCGTATCTCCTTCGGCTCGTCTGCCGAGCCCTTCTCGATCTCGCCCAGCGCCACGTCCATCATGCCCACCGTGCGATAAACCATTGCCTCGCCGGCGTAGATGCCAATGGCCATTTGCGCCAGCTTCTCGCGTACCAGTCCGAAGTCGGCGATTGTCTTGCCGAACGCCTTGCGCTCTTTCGCCCACTTGATGGAGCTCTGAATCGCTGTGCGCGCACCGCCCACGCAGCCCGCACCCAGCTTGAAGCGGCCCACATTCAGGATGTTGAATGCGATGACGTGTCCCTTTCCGATCTCGCCCAGCAGGTTGTCGACCGGCACCATGCAATCGTTCAGGATGAGCGGTGCGGTTGACGAGCCGCGAATGCCCATCTTGTGCTCTTCATTGCCGACGCTGAATCCCGGAAAGTCTTTCTCGACCAGGAACGCCGTAAACTTCTCGCCATCGACTTTCGCGAAGACCGTGAACAGGTCGGCGAAGTGCGCGTTCGTGATCCACATCTTTTCGCCGTTCAGAACGTAGTGCTTCCCGTCGGACGAGAGCACGGCCTTTGCGCGGCAGTTCAGCGCGTCCGATCCGCTGGAACTCTCGCTCAGCGCATAGGCGCCGACTATCTGGCCGCTCGCGAGCTTTGGAAGATACTTCTTCTTCTGTTCTTCGGTGCCGAAGTAGACGATCGGCAGCGTGCCGATGCCTACGTGTCCGCCGAAGCTGACCACGAACGAACCGCTCTTCGCGATCCTGTCGGCGATGATGGCCGACGAAACCTTGTCCATCTCCATCCCGCCGTACTCTTCGGGAATATCGACGGACGTCAATCCAAGCTCGCTCGCCTTCTTCAGCAGATCGCGCGAGAGCTGCCAGTCCTTCAATTCGATCTTGTCGGCGTTGGGAATAATTTCGTTGTTGGCGAACTCTTCGGCCGTTTGTGCGATCAACAGGTGCTGTTCATTGAAATCTTCCGGAGTGAATACTTCGCTGATGTTGCCGTCGTCGAGCAGAAAACTTCCGCCCGAAATCTTCTTTTTCGGAACTGCCGAAGCCGTGGTTGCCATCCTCGTTCTCCTCTTGCGGCTTGATGAAAAGCCTCACCCCGTTGTAATCGATTGCTTATTGGATGTTCTCGAATATCCCCGCCGCGCCCATGCCCCCACCGACGCACATGGTCACGACGCCGTACCTTCCGTTGCGCCGCTTCAACTCGCGGATGATCGTCGCCGTCAGCTTCGCGCCGGTGCAACCCAGCGGATGCCCAAGCGCGATTGCGCCGCCGTTCGGATTGATCTTCTTCAGATCGAGTCCCGCTTCCTTGATGACCGCCAATGACTGCGCCGCGAAAGCCTCGTTCAGTTCGATGACATCGATGTCATCCATCGACAATCCCGCAATTTTCAGCGCCTTCGGAATTGCATACACCGGCCCAATGCCCATCTCCTCCGGTTTGTATCCGGCGGTTGCGAATGCCACGTACCGCGCCAGCGGCTTGATACTCAGTGTCTTCGCGCGCTCGGCCGACATCACCACCGTAGCCGCCGCGCCGTCACTCATCTGGGAAGAGTTGCCGGCCGTCGTAATGCCTCTGACATGGAATGCCGCCTTCAGCGCAGCAAGCGCTTCGGGCGTCGTATCCGCGCGTGGCCCTTCATCGACTGTGAAGACAAGCTCCTGGCGTTTCAGCTTCGCCGCCGCGCCGCTGCGTCCCGTTGCCGACGCGCCATTCGCCGGCACCGTGAAGCTCACCGGCACAGGCACAATCTCGTCCGCGAACTTGCCGTCGGCGATTGCCTTCAGCGCTTTCTGGTGGCTCTGGTAACTGAACTCATCGGCCTGCTCCCGCGTAATGCCGTAACGCGTCGCGAGTCGTTCAGCCGTCAATCCCATCGAGAGGTACGCGTCCGGATAGTTCTCCACCAGCCACGGATTGCAGGAAACCTTGTGGCCGCCCATCGGAATCATCGTCATGCTCTCTGTGCCGCCTGCAATGATCATTTCTGCACCGCCGGCCATGATGCGCTCGGCCGCCATCGCGATCGCCTGAAGTCCGCTGGAGCAGAAGCGGTTGATCGTCATGGCCGAGACCTCGACCGGCAGGCCCGCGCGAAGGGAGGCTATGCGGGCAACGTTCATGCCTTGTTCTGCTTCCGGCATGGCGCAGCCCAAAATCACGTCGTCGATCTCGCGCACGTCCACCTGCGGGACAGCCGCGAGCGCGCCCTTAATTGCGATGGCCGCCATGTCGTCCGGCCGCGTCGCCCTTAGTGTTCCCTTGTAAGCTTTGCCGACCGGCGTGCGGACGGCGGATGCAATCACGACTTCACGCATATTCGTCCTGTCCTCTTGCAGCCTGAGCTGCCGCGCTCAGCGACTGCATAGCTCTATAGCTCATCGGCGCAGAGCTAGTTCCTCAAAGGCTTTCCCGTTTTCAATGTGTACTGGATGCGCTCCTGCGTCTTGCGTTCGCCGCAGAGCGACTTGAATCCTTCGCGTTCCAGGTCCAGCAGATATTGTTCGCTCACCGGAGTGCCTGGCGAAACAGCGCCACCGCAGAGTACCTCCGCCACCCTGGTTGCAATCTTCACTTCGTGATCGGTGATGTACTCGCCCTGCCTCATTAGATGGATGCCCAGCTTCAGCGTCGCCAGAATGTTCTCGCCCGGCGCAGGCACATCGGTGCGCATGACCGGAGGCTTGTAGCCGATCTTCACCATTTCTAATGCACGCGCTTTCGCGTCAGACAACACGCGCTCGCGGTTCATCGTGATGTCGTCCTGACGGCCGAGAAATCCCATCGTGCGCGCTTCGTAGGCGCTGGTGGAAACCTTCGCCATCGCGATGGTCTCCAACGCTTTCTTCATCGCCTCCATCAGCTCCACAGACTCGCCACGGCCATCGGGGCGGATGGCCGTCGCCGCATCCACCGCGCGCAGCGTCATCTCTTTGCATCCGCCGCCTCCGGGCAGCAGCCCGACGCCGACTTCCACCAGTCCCATGTACAACTCAGCATGTGGCTGGCGCACCGGCGCATGTAGCGCGACTTCGCATCCACCGCCGAGCGCCATGTTGAACGGCGCGACTACGACGGGCTTCGACGAAAACTTGATGAGCTGCGTCATCCCCTGGAAGCCGCTGATCATCGCGTCGATGTCGTCCCACTCTTCTTCCTGGATCGCCATCAGCAACAGCATGATGTTCGCGCCCACGGAGAAGTGTTGCGCGTCATTGGTCATGACGAATGCGTCGAACTGATCACCCGCGCCGCCGGGCTTCAGTGTTTGCTGAATGAGTTGGGTAATGTCGCCGCCAATCGCGTTCATCTTTGAATGGAACTCGATGCAACCCACGCCGTCGCCAAGATCGATCAGCGATGCGCCCGCGTTCTTCTTCACCACGCCCTTGGACTGCTTGCGTGCGACCTCCACGGACCAGACGCCTGCCGGAACGCTCACTTCCTTGTACCCGGCGCTCGCGAAGTCGAAGTAGGAGCGACCGGAAGCGGTGCCCGCCGCTTCGCTGTACCAGAACTTGTTGCCCGTCGCGAGCAGCTTCTCAGCGTTAGGAGAGATCGCGCGCCCTTCTTTCTTCATGCGCTCGACGGTCCGCGGTACTCCGGCGGCGTCCCATAATTCGAACGGCCCCATCTCCCAGTTGAAGCCCAGCTTCATCGCGCGGTCGATCTCGACAACCGTGTCGGATATCTCAGGGATGCGATTCGCCGCATAGGTCCACAATTCGCTCAGAGCGGTCCACAGGAATTGGCCGGCTTTGTCGAGCTTCGCTCCGTCCATGCCAATCAGTATCCGCAGGCGTTCCGGCAGGCTCTCCACGTTCTTTGCCATCTCGAGAGCGGCAAACTTGGGTTTCAGCTTTGGCCGGTACTCAAGCGTCTTCCAGTCCAGCCCGAGGCGTTCCTCGCCCTGGGCGGTTTTCTGCTTCTTGTAGAAGCCGCCCTTCGTCTTGTCGCCGAGCATCTTGCGCTCAATCATCTGCCGGTAGAAGTCAGGCAGCTTCAGGTCGCCGCGTTCATCGAGCGTGCGCGTGGAAGTGGCAGACCCGGTCGCGTCCGTAGCGGCTGCCGCGCTGGCCGTCATGTTCGTCACCACGTGACCAAGGATGTCGAGCCCCACCATGTCGATTGTTCGGAACGTCGCCGACTTCGGCCAGCCCACAGTCGTGCCCGTGAGCGCGTCGACATCTTCGATTGAGAAATCCAGCTCCTGCATGAGTCGCATCACGTTCAACACGCTGAACGTGCCGATACGGTTGGCAATGAAGTTTGGCGTGTCCTTCGCCCACACGATGCCCTTGCCCAGGCGCAAGTCGCAGAAGTGCGCAACAGCGTCCATCGCGGCGCGATCCGTGGCGGGCGTAGGGATGATCTCCAGCAGGCGCATGTAGCGCGGCGGATTGAAAAAATGCGTACCAAACCAATTGCGGCGGAAGTCCTCGGAGAATCCTTCGGCGATTGACGCAATTGGCAATCCACTCGTGTTCGTGGTAACCATGGTGCCCGGCTTGCGTACCGCTTCCACTTTCTTTAGCAGCTCGCGTTTCGCTTCAAGGTTTTCAACGACGGCCTCGATGACCCAGTCGCACTCGGCGACCCACTTCAGGTTGTCATCGAAGTTGCCAACCGTTACCAGCCTCGCAAGGTTCGGTTCGAAGAACGCCGCCAGCTTCGATTTTTTGGCGCCCTCCAGTCCCATCTCAGCGAAGCTGTTGCGCGCCTTCGCCTCAGCGCCAGGTGGCACGATGTCGAGCAGATAGCAGGGGATTCCGGCGTTGGCGAGGTGAGCGGCGATTCGGGAGCCCATGGTCCCGGCGCCAAGGACGACGACTCTTTCAATCCTCTTCTGCATCAGCGTGCGTCTCCGAAGCATTCGCAAAGGGAGCTGGACGGCAGTGTGGCCGTGAGAAGCGCTCGCGAATGGCATTGTCCGTTAGGGCAGGGAAACTGGCGCGCATACCTGCGCGCTGGCGAACTACTTAGGATTGGATGCGGCACACGTGGGGCATGGCAATTCTTCGCGAGCAAGGTTCTGCCGTTGCAAAGCATTGTGAAATCCCCAGCGCGATAAGGCCCCGAAGAAATGTTCTATAAAGAAAAAAGCCCTGAAAATAGGAGGGGCGCGCATCGAAAATGTGGGGTGAGGATGGCAACGATGCGCGCCGTATTAAGTTGATATAAACATACTGAATGAGCGCTCATTCAGTCAAGCAAATTTCTAAGAATGTGTGACTTACGAGATCCAGCGCGCAATCAGAAAGGCTGCGGCCGCGGCTGTGCCACCGATCACAACCGTTTGTGACGCACTGCGGAGAGGGTTCATCCCGGTAAATCGCCCCTTGATAAAGCCGAAGACGCCAAGCGCCACCAAAGTGACAAAAACAGAAAACCCCAACGCCGAACTCGCAGAGTGGGTCAGCATGTAAGGTGAGAGTGGAATGAGGCCTCCGGCAATGTACGATCCGGCGATTGTTACCGCGCTCCGGTAGGCCCGCTTTGGATCTGGCGCTTCCAACCCGAGTTCGAAGCGCATCATGAAGTCCACCCAATCTTTCGGGCGCCGGCAGAGCGCCGCCACCGCCGGCCCACTTTCGTCGGGAGAAAGTCCATATGTCTGGAACACCTCCGTGACTTCGTCGGCTTCTTCTTGCGGTTTCTCGCTGACCTCGCGCACCTCGCGTTCGCGCTCGCTGACGTAGTGTTCGGCGTCGCTGCGGGCAGCCATGTAGCCGCCCAATCCCATTGCAATCGATCCCGCGGCTATTTCCGCCAAGCCGGCCACTACCACGATTCGACTCACATCGATCGCGCCGGTCAGTCCGGCGGCAAGGGCGAAAGGTACGGTCAGCCCGTCGGCCATTCCGATTACGACATCGCGCACGGTAGCGCTCGACGTGAAGTGCTTCTCTATGTGCAACGTTTGTGGCAAGAATTCCCTCCGCGGACTCAGCCGCGCTTCGTATCGTTCTTGGGTCGAATCTTTTGGCCTGCTGGACGCCCGGGCTTTCCCCGATGACCGGGATTCCCCGAATGCGCGACGTCTCCGCTACGCCCCTGCGCGGGTGGAACCAGCGCACGCTCGTGCAGGTCAGGGTTGTTGCGCACGTATTCCAGTGCCAGCTTTGCAACCTCGCGTTCGCCTTTGTAGCTAAGCTTGCGAGGAGCATCCTCCAGCGGCAGCCAATCCGCCTGGCGAACCTCTATGCGCATCTCTGGCGCAATCTCGCCGAGTTTTCCCGAGCGATAGATGAACAGGTAAAAGCTTACGACTTTGAATACGCGCTCGCGACCGCCCCATGTGCGTTGGTAGAAGTACTTGATGTCCGTAAGTTTTGCAATGCGCCGGACGCGCACGCCTGTTTCTTCGAAGACCTCGCGAGCCGCGGCCTGCTCGGGACGCTCGCCTGGATCGACCGCGCCTTTTGGCAACGCGAAGATGGTCTTCTGTTTCGCGCCAGGCTTGGCCGCGTCGTCGCTGTTTCGTGTTTCTGGTTCGATAACGGCCACATGCCAAGCGCCTCCTAAGAAGCGCAGCACGATACCTCCAGCCGAAATTTCGCGAACGGTCGTCAGAACCGGCCTCTCCTTGGAAATGCGAAGCAGGCTAGTGTTACAGACGCGACGCCTGCCTGACAAGCATCTCTGCGGCAGCCCCCGACCGGCTTCAAAACAGCCGAGACGCTCTCGTGGCAAGGCTTTCACGCATCCACATTATGTTTACAATGACGGACGGCTTGTCGGTGGCCGGCTACCACTCGAAGTTGAATGACTAGCACACTCTACTACTGCGATCATCACGAAATCCCGCTTCCGGAAGGGCACAGGTTCCCCGTCCGCAAGTATCGTCTGCTCCGTGAACTGCTCATGGGGGACGGCCAGTTTTCGTTCGTTGCCGCGCCGTTTGCTCCAGTCGAGACTCTCAAGCTCGCGCACGATTCGGAGTACGTCGACCAGTTCCTCGCCGGCGCCTTGCCGGCACAAGTGCAGAGGCGAATAGGTTTTCCATGGTCAGAGCAGCTGGTAAGTCGCACACTGGCCAGCGTGGGCGGAACGCTCGCCGCAGCCGCCCGAGCCATCGCATTTGGCTTCGGAGGCAATCTCGCCGGCGGCACGCATCACGCGTTCCGCAATCAAGGTGCCGGGTTTTGCGTATTCAATGACATTGCCGTTGCTGTTCACTGGCTGAGAAAGCAGCACGGCTTGCATCGTGCCGCCGTTATCGACCTCGACGTTCACCAGGGCGATGGCACCGCGCTCATCTTCGAGCACGACCCGAATGTGCTTACGTTGTCTGTTCACGGACGCAAGAATTTTCTGTTCCGCAAGCAGCGCAGCAAGATCGATGTCGAACTGGAAGATGCCGTAGCCGACGAGGAATACCTTGCTGCCGTGGAGAACGTGTTGCCGCGCGTATTCGAGTTCGTGCCGAAGGTCATCTTCTACCAGTCCGGTGTCGATCCGCTCGATTGCGACCTGCTCGGCAGGCTCGCCGTCACCACAGACGGACTTCGCCACCGTGATCGCCTCGTGTTGCAGGCCTGCCGTGCTGCGCACGTGCCTGTTGTAGTGACTCTCGGCGGCGGCTATGGCGACCCGATCGAGCGGACGGCCGAGGCGCACGCCAATACTCTTCGGATTGCCCACAAGCTATACGCCGAAGGCAGCCAGCAGCTTAGGTAGCATCAAGGGTGCGGCCATGTAGTGCATCGCAGCGCAAGGGCTCTGCATCCTAAGTAGCGAGGCCACACTGAGCCGCAGCCAACCGTGAATCCGTTTTCGAAGTTCGCCAGGTCCTTCCGCGCTTTCACCACAGAACTTAATCGCCGCCCTGCGCCGTCGCTTCCCGCGCCCTACCAGCGTCCCAAGCTCGGACTGGCGTTAGGTGGCGGATTCGCGCGCGGTATCGCCCACATTGGCGTTCTCAAGGTATTGGAAGAAGAAGGCATTCCGGTGGATTTCGTCGCCGGAACGAGTGTTGGTGCGATCATCGGTGCTGCTTATTGCAGCGGAGTTTCTGCCCGTCAGTTGGAGGAGATTTCTTCGCTGGTGCGCTTCCGCGACTTTGCGCGCTGGACACTCTCGCGCTACGGCTTCTGCAACAACGATCGCATGGAAACCTTCCTCAGCCGCATCGTGCGGGCAAAGACCTTTGAGGAACTCAAGACTCCACTCGCCATCGCCGCCACCGATTTCATTACCGGCGAAGGCGTTGTCTTCCGCTCGGGCCCGCTTCTCGGACCTGCTCGCGCCAGTTGCGCCTATCCCGGGATGTTCCTCCCGGTGGAACTCGATGGCCGAATGCTGGTGGACGGCATGCTCGCGCACGCCGTGCCCACGTTACCTTTGCGCGACATGGGCGCAGACCGCGTCATTGGCGTTTATCTCAGCGCGCATTGGGTTCAGCTACGCGGGCCTCGTCACCTGTTCGATGTTATCGGCCAGTGCTTCTCAATCGCACAGGCACGAATGACAGGGTACTGGAAGGCGTATGCCGACCTCGTGCTCGAACCCAATGTAGACGGATTTTCCTATGACGCGTTTGACCGCTCTGGCGAGCTGATCAGCGTCGGTGAGGAATGTATGAGACAGGCGCTGCCCGGAATACGCAAGTGGATGGAAGAGCCGCCGCAGGCGCTTCCGCAACTCGCACGCGGTACCAAGGCCGGGAGCGTTCCCGCGCCAGCGGCGTAACTCACAACACCCCTGTGATGTTGACACCGTCGGACCCATGATCAGACTGTTCGCCTGTGTGGGCCAGTGCGCATCAATAGATTGCGCCCTTCCATCTGCCCGCCAGCAGAAGCCAGGAGAGTCGACTTTCATGACAGCTCAACGGATCGAATCCATCGATGAACTCAAGCGTCTGTCGAACCGGTTGCGGATTGACATCGTCAGGATGATTGGTGCCGCCGGCAGCGGGCATCCGGGCGGTTCCTTGTCGGAAGTGGAGTTGCTCGCCGCTCTCTATTTTCGCGTGCTGCATCATGATCCCGCTCGCCCGGACTGGCCTGACCGCGACCGCTTCATCCTTTCTAAGGGCCATGGCGTCCCCGCGCTTTATGCCGTACTCGCGGCGGCCGGATACATCGATGCGGCATTGCTGCCGACACTGCGCAAGCTAGACTCGCCTTTGCAGGGACATCCGGATCGACGCATGTTGCCCATTCTTGAGGCTTCAACCGGCTCGCTCGGGCAGGGAATTTCCATCGGCATAGGAATGGCGCTTGCGGCAAAGCTCGACAACAAGGACTTTCACACTTTCGTCATGGTAGGTGACGGAGAAATCCAGGAAGGCCAGAACTGGGAGGCCGCCATGTTTGCGTCCGCCCACAAGCTGAACAACCTGACTGTCATTCTGGACAACAATAAGCAACAGCTTGATGACTGGACCGAGAAAATTGTTCGCGTAGAACCCCTGTCGGAAAAGTTTCGCGCCTTCGGCTGGAATGCTGTCGACATCGACGGTCATAACTTCGCGCAGGTCATCCCCGCACTCGAGCAGGCTCGCGCCAACATGAGCGAGAGGCCAACGGCAATCATCGCCAGCACCGTCAAAGGCAAGGGCGTGTCATTCATGGAAAACAACGTGAAGTGGCACGGCGTAGCTCCCAAGCCCGAAGAAGTGGAAGCCGCAGTGAAAGAACTCGAAGCGAAGTTCGCGTAAATCACAAACGCACAATCAACGGCCAGCGTGAACACGGAAGCGTGAACATGACAACTATTAGCACCAAATTCGAAATGAAGATGGGTGTCGCGACTCGCGAAGCTTATGGACAAGCGCTGGCCGAGCTTGGCCGCACGAATCCGAGCCTCATCGTACTCGATGCCGACCTTGCAAAGTCCACCTTCAGCGCCACCTTCGCTAAGGAGTTTCCCGACCGCTTCTTCAGCGTTGGTATTGCAGAAGCCAATATGGTCGGAATCGCAGGCGGACTCGCGCTGGCCGGCAAACTGCCATTTGCCTCGTCTTTCGCTGTGTTCCTCTGTGATAAGGGCTACGACCAGTTACGGATGTGCGCGGCGTATCCACACGTTAATGCCAAGTTCGTCGGATCGCATGGCGGCATTTCCATCGGCGAAGACGGTCCGAGCCAGCAGTCGGTCGAGGACTTCGCTCTTGCCTGCGCGCTTCCCGGTTTTACCGTACTGTGTCCAGCTGACGAGTTTTCTACGCGTGCGCTCGTCAAACAGATGGCGGAGCTGGTCGGCCCGTGCTACATGAGAACCGGCCGCGCCAAGGCGCCGATCATCTATTCCGCAGCTGATACTTTCCAGATCGGCAGAGCCAAGTTACATGGCATTGGACGCGACGTTGCCATCGTTGCGTGTGGTTTCGAAGTTGGGTACGCGCTCCAAGCGCAGGCGCAGTTGCAGGAAGAGGGAATCGCCGCCCGCGTTCTCGATATGCACACGCTCAAGCCGCTGGACCACGAAGCGATTGCGCTGGCCGCCAGCGAGTGCGGTGCCATCGTTACCGCAGAAGAGCACTTGCTCGATGGCGGTCTCGGTTCGCGGGTCGCACGTTCCGCAGCTATGTCACGTCCCGTGCCCATCGAATTCGTCGGCATCAACAACACCTACTCCGAGAGCGCCACGCCCGAGCAGTTAATGGAGAAATACGGGCTTGCCGCTCCTTACATCGTCGAAGCCGCAAAAAAAGTCGTGAAGCGAAAGTAATCGCGCTCTATATTCGGAAGCAGGAGCGCTCTTCCATCAATGAAGAAAGCCAGATCACTGCAGATTCTCGGCGGGTTCACCGTTCTATTCATCTGTTACCAGGCCCCGCAGGGCATCTACGACTACTTGCTGCCAAATCGCCTGGTCTGGCTGGCCGTCAGCGCGGTGTTCTTTCTGGTCGCCTATTTCGTCAGTTGCGCAATGGGGACCGATGGCCTGCGTGGATACTACTTTCTTCTTCACCGTGGTTGGTGGTTCAACCTGATCGTAGGATTGGCGATTGGCATCGCGTTCTCCGCCTTCGCCCAGCTTATCGGCAACAGGGCCGGTCTTTATGCCGTGGATGCTTTCGTCCCGCTGCGGGCGCTGTTGCTGCCCATGCTGGGCATTGCCGTCGGCTCATTCTTCGCTTCGGCTTCGGAAGATGTGCTGACCCGATCCTATGTGCTCCGAAACGGCAATTGGCGTACCGGCGCCGTGTTCGTCGTTGTCTCGGCGCTGATCTTCGTCCTCAATCACATCTACGTGCTCGATCGTGGAATCGCATTGTGGACGTTCCTCTTCGTGCTCGGAATCGCATTTGCGTGGCCACTCTACGTTACGCGTTCCGTTTGGCTCACGGTGGGGATGCACTGGGGATGGAACCTGGTGTACCACTACACGAATATCGGCATGCAGACGCACGAATTGGAGTCCGGGCGTACTGGCACGTGGATTTCGGCCGTGTGCGCCGCTGGCATGTTCGTTGCGGGCGCTCTGGCGGCTCGTGCGTTGCCGAAAGCGGCTGCAAACAATCAGCCCGCAGATGCCTGTGCGCGGTGCGTGCTGCCGCGCTAGTCCACGCACCTCAACTCAGTACGCGTGTAGTAGATCGCAATCGTCGCCACAAGTGCGATCGAGGATAGTGCTGCGATTGCGACGGGCGCGGTAAGCGTTTCCGCCAGAGAACCGGCAAGCAAACTGCCTATGGGAGCAAAGCCCAGGAAAGCAGTCGCGTACATGCTCATCACCCGGCCACGCATTTCGTCGGCAGAAAGATGCTGGAGCAGCGTATTCACCGTTGCGACCATCAGCACCATGCAATAACCGATCCCCGCCAGCAGTATCGAGGAAAGTATGAAATTTCGCGAGAACGTGAACAGGATGATGAAGACATAGAACGAGACTGCCGCGCGAACTACGAATCGTCCACGACACGGGATGCTTCTGATATAGGCGATGGTGGCCGCGCCAAGGAACGCGCCAACTCCTTGCGAGGCCAGCAGCAACCCAAAGCCACGCTCCCCGAGGTGCAGCAGTTCTTTCGCAAACAGAGGTACAAAGATCACGAATGGGATACCGAAGACGCTTGCCAGCATTACAAGCACAAGCAGTAGCAGCATCTCCTTGTGATCGAAGATGTACCGGAAGCCTTCTCCCAGCGTTTCCCAGAGTGTCGTACTGCCGTTCGCGGGATACACCGGCGGATAAGTGATCTGAGCCAGTGCGATCAGCACGGCTACAAAGCTCAACGCATTCAGGAAAAAGTTTCCGGAAATGCCGAGCCAGGCCATGGCAAATCCTCCCAGCGTTGGCCCTAGCACCCTCGACATATTGAATTGCGCAGAGTTCATCGCGATGGCGTTCGCCAGGTCTTCACGCGGTACAAGTTCCGGCACTAGCGCCTGGTAGCTCGGAGAATTCAGCGACATCGCCAGTCCGTTGATGAACGCGAGAAGTACGATCAAGGGAATGTTCACGACGTGCGTAAATGTGATTCCCCACATCGCAAAAGCCGTCAGCATCATCGCGGACTGTGTCCACATCATCAGCTTGCGCTTATCGAGGCGGTCGGCAATCACGCCGCCGATCATGGTGAACACCAACATAGGCGCTGAAGCGGCAAAGCCTATCACCCCGAGCCAGAAGGCCGAGTTATTTGGTGCGAGTTGCAGCACCAGCCAGCCCTGCGCGACGCTCTGCATCCACGTCCCAATGTTCGATAGGAAATTGCCGCCCCAGAAGAGGCGAAAATCGCGATGCCGCAGCGCCCTTACGACGTGCGGCATGGTCACTGAGCCTGGCGCAATCTGCGGAGCAACGGTCTCGTCCGATGCAATGGATTGCAAGGCGCGGTCGTCCGTAGCGCCGGAGCTTACGTCTTCGCCCGGTAAGTAGGATTGCTCTTCTTTTGTGTCGCCGCGTCTGCTTTCGTCCAAGTCGAGGTCCCTTCGCGTTTGTACCGCGCCTTTCCTAGTGTAAGCTGTAGCGTTCTTTTTGCGTTCACGCGTGTGACCAAAAGTCTCCGTTAGCCAGGAGCGCTATGAAGCGCCTATTTGCCGCTGTTCTCATCCTTGCACTTCTCGCACCCGCCGCTCCCGCGCAGCAGTCGGACACCAGGTTTGCAGCTTCTGCCATCACTGGATTTCGCAACGCTGCCGTGCAGCGGCAACTGGAAGAGCGCTTCATGGCCGTGCCCGATCCCAAAATGGCGGAGCAGCACATGCAAACGCTCAGCGCCGCGCCGCACATGTCCGGTACGATCGAGGATTTCAAGACGGCGGAGTACGTTGCCCAGCGCTTCCGTGAAGCAGGCCTGGAGACGCGCATCGAAGAGTACAAGGTTTGGATGAATTATCCCGTCGAGGTTACTGTGGAGACTTCGGCTCCGCCCACGCTGAAGATGCGAGGGCCAACACCGGAGCGCGTCGCCGATGACCCGTTCCAGAACGACCCGCGCATTGTGATCGCCTTCAACGGCGGTTCGCCTTCCTGCGATGTGGAAGCCGAAGTCGTATACGCCAACTACGGGCGTCCGGAAGACCTCAAGAAGTTGAAGGATTTCAACATAGATGTTCGCGGCAAGATCATCCTTGTTCGCTATGGCCAGAATTTCCGTGGCGTGAAGTCGTTCGTCGCCGAACAGGCCGGCGCAGCCGGGGTCATCATCTACTCCGATCCCGCTGATGACGGTTTTTTCCGTGGCGATATGTATCCTCGTGGACCGTATCGTCCGGAAACGGGCGTGCAGCGCGGATCGATCGAGTACATGTTTCAGTATCCCGGCGACCCAACGACGCCGGGCATTGCCTCTGTTCCAACGCTGCCTGACTCGCGCCGCACTCCGCCCGAGAAGGCGGCGAACCTGCCAAAGATCCCAACCACGCCACTTTCGTATGCCGACGCGCAGCCACTCCTGGCGAATCTCGCTGGGCCGGAGTCGCCCCGCGAATGGCAGGGCGCGCTTCCGTTCACTTACCACGTCGGCCCCGGTCCCGTCCGCGTGCGCATGCACCTCAAGCAGGATTACAAGTACCGCACCATCTGGAACGTAGTTGGCACGCTTCGCGGCAGCACCTACCCGGATGAGTGGGTTGTCGCCGGTAATCATCGCGACGCATGGGTGTACGGCGCAGTCGATCCGGTCAGCGGAACAGCTGCAATGCTGGAGGCGGTTCACGGCCTCGGAACGCTAATCAAGGCTGGTTGGCGGCCCAAGCGCACGATTGTTTTTGGAAGCTGGGATGCCGAAGAACAGGGTTTGATGGGCTCCACTGAATTTGCCGAGCAATACGCCGCTCAGCTCAGGGATGCGGTGGCATACTTCAATACCGACGTTGCGGTGGCCGGCCCTAACTTCGGAGCCTCCGCCGTTCCCAGCCTGAAGCAGTTCATTCGCGACATCACGCGTGCCGTGCCAAGCCCGAGGGGCGCGAACGTGTACGAGGTGTGGCGAACCACGGTTGAACGAGGGCGCAAGCCTTCACAGCAAAATCCCGACGTAAGCGGGCTGCCGCGCCGTGCGCCTGCCGCCGAGACCACCGAAGACGTTCATATTGGCGATCTCGGCAGTGGCTCCGACTACACCGCCTTTTTGCAACACTTCGGCGTGCCGTCCACCGACGTGGGCTCCGGTGGCCCATACGGCGTCTATCACTCTGTCTTCGACAACTTCGCGTGGTTCAAGAAGTTCGGCGACCCAACGTTTGCCTACGAACAGCAGATGGCGCGCATCCTTGGCCTTGAAGTGCTTCGCATGGCCGAGGCCGATGTCTTGCCCTACGATTACGCGCAGTACGGAAAGGAAATCATCAGCTACATAGAGGCGGCTCGCAAGCGCGCCGAAGAGAGCAGTCTTCCATTAACCGCCTTCGCTGAACCTTTGGAAGCTGCGCGAAGATTTCAGGCCGCTGGCAAATCGACTTGGGATTTGCAGCGGAATCGCACCGCAAATCTGCCGGCCCTGAACTCTGCTTTGCGCGCCGCCGAGCGCGCACTGCTTACCGAAGGGCTTCCCAACAGGCCGTGGTTTCGGCACGCCATCTACGCTCCTGGCGAATACACCGGATACGCCGCGGTTGTTATCCCAGGGGTGAACGAAGCAATCGACAAGAACGATGCGGAACGCATGAACAAGCAGTTAGCTACGCTAAAGGCGGCGCTCAATCGGGCTGCGGCCGCGCTTGAAGGCGCGAAGTAGATGGGTGCGCCCATCAGAATATGTGGCGTAATTTGTACCGTCATCTCTGACCGACTTCATCGGCTCAGTCCCTTATGCGCGGCCAGCGTTATTTCCTTAAGAGCGCTTAAGGCGTTGCTCGTATTTTCATTCGACTCGAGCAGGAGTATTCCTGCCCTATGTACCCCGCCATGCATCGCTTCATTGAAGCCCACGATCGCTACCTTGCGCTCGACCGTGTCCGTACGGAGTGCCGCACTCCGCATGAGCGTGAACTCCTCCACATAGAGATCATGCAGGCGTATCTCGAAGTACAGTTCCGGGCAACGCAGATCGCCGGGTTGCAATACGCCGAGGGCATGGACTTCGCCAACTTGCACTGAGATCGTTACTCGTAGTCCTTAAAGGGCGTGGATCGCACCAACTGCTGCTTTCCTCTGGCCACCTTATGCTCCGAATCTGCGTCTAAATACCTGCTGCTTCTGCATGCCGCTACATCGAACTTTATTGAACAGGTGTTTTGATGCCACTGGCACGCATCCGAACGGATGACCCCCAGGCTGTTTCGCAGCTCGTCGCGGAACTGTGTGCCGCCGGTTTTGAACTCGAGTACGTGCATCCGCTTCAGAAGTGTGCGACCGAAGCAGACCTGGAAGTTCGCGTCGAGCGCCTGGCGACGGACGACGCGATGACGCGCGCCTCCGAACTCAACATGGCAGGTCTTCCTATCTACGTCGCTCCCGGAGTGCTTGGTCGCAATACGGCGTTCGCCACACAGCCGGATTCGCAACCTCTCCGCCGGGACGACCTTTCCCTCTATTCGCCATACGCGGAATCCCTGCGTCTCCGTCGCGATGCTGAGCGGGGCGTTCCTGGATTTATCTCCAAGTTTGGGGGGCTGCTGAGCGTTGTCCGAGCAAAAGCCGCTGAGTGCCTGCAACAGGGAAGCGAGCGACTGCGTGCGGCCCTTGTCGCCCATAGCCATCGCCAGGCCGAACGTCGTGCCTTGCGAGATGCGGAAATTGAAGCACAGGAGCAGGAACGCGCACGTGTGGCAGCACAGTTGCGTACCGCGCAACTCGAACGTGAGCGTTCAGATCGCGAACTGCGGGAACGCTTACAACGCGAGCGCATCGCGAGTCAGTCCATCAAAGAACCGCCGCCTGTGCGCGCCGAAGTTGTCGGCCAGGAGCGCCGAGAGTCGGAAATGGCGCGTGACAAAGTTCTCGCCAGGGAAGAAGCTGCGCGGCGCGCCCATGCGGAAACAGCGCGAAGTGCACCGGAGCAAGCCTCGCATGTTCAGCCGCAGCGTGAAGAGCAACGCCAGCGTGAGTCTTACGTAGAACCTCCAGTTGAGCCAACCGCGACCAACGACCGCAACCGCGAGGAGCAGCAATCGCAGAAAAAGGATTCCCAACAGGAGGCCTCGCAGTCGACGCCGACACACTCTCCCGTGCCGCCGGCCGTATCGAGGGCGAGCGAAGTTGCGGGCTTGAATCCGCCACGGTTTACGCCAGGAATTCGTCCGCCGCACATTCCGGCGACCGGCGCCGTGACGCATTCCGTATCGCGCCAGGGGCTGAGGCAGCGTGCGTATAAGCAAGCAGCCGTTGCTGCCGCGGTGATCACGATCGCCCTTATACTCCTGCTCGCTGCGTTAGCAAACCGCCGCCCCGCCAACCCGCTCGATGTGAAGAAACTCCGTGCCACTTCTTCTATGCAACAGGACAAGCCGTTCGGGCCAGTGAAGATTCCTGCTCCAAATCTGACTTCGTCCCCATCCGGAACTGCGCAAGCGAACTCAACCCGCAGCACTATTCGCAAACCGGCCACGCGAAAGAGCGCCAAGCGGAAGGCGAGTGGTCAGGTTAGGACCCGCCAGTTGCGTCGCTCACAATCAACTCGCAAACCGCAGACACGCGATGGTGTCAGGATCGCCTCAGATCTCGATTGATACAACTGGTGATAACAAAACAGCCGCACACGAGGCGCGGCTCTTTTCGTTGCGGATTTTTGCCAACGTTCTTGAAGACGAACGTTCGGCTTACTTGAGGTGAACCAACTTTTCTACCTTCTCTACCAGGCCCGAGTAGTCCGTCTTCTCAAGCCCGTGTACCTGCTTGTTGTACTCATCGACCTTGGAGGAGTAATTCATCGAGCAGAATTTCGGGCCGCACATCGAGCAGAACGCAGCTTCCTTATAAAACTTATCGGGCAGCGTTTCATCGTGCATCGAGCGCGCCGTTTCGGGATCAAGCGACAGCTCGAACTGCTTCTCCCAGTCGAAAACGTAACGTGCGTGGCTGATGGCGTTGTCGCGCTCCTGCACGCCGGGACGATGCCGCGCCAGGTCCGCCGCGTGTGCGGCAATCTTGTACGCGATGATGCCGTCCTTTACGTCCTTGTCGTTCGGAAGGCCGAGGTGCTCCTTCGGTGTCACGTAGCAGAGCATCGCTGCGCCGTACCAGCCAATCATGGCCGCGCCTATGGCCGATGTAATGTGGTCATACCCCGGAGCGATATCCGTGACCAGCGGTCCAAGTGTGTAGAACGGCGCGCCATCGCACCATTCCACTTCCTTGTCCACTTGTTCCTTGATCTTATCGATTGGAACGTGGCCCGGACCTTCGATCATCACCTGCACGTCGCGCTTCCACGCGCTCTTTGTCAACTCGCCCAGCGTCTTCAACTCGGCATACTGCGCTTCATCACTAGCGTCGGCTATGCAGCCTGGACGCAAGCCGTCGCCGAGCGAGTACGAGACGTCGTACTTCGCCATGATCTTCGTGAAGTCGTCAAAGCGATCGTAGAGGAAGTTCTGCTTGTGATGGTGTGCCATCCACTGCGCCAGGATTGCGCCGCCACGGCTCACGATGCCTGTTATGCGCCGCGCCACCAACGGCAGGTGCTGGACCAGCAACCCCGCGTGGATGGTCATGTAATCTACGCCCTGTGCCGCCTGCTCCTCCACGACTTCGAGCATGATGTCGGCCGTCAGGTCTTCGATGCGCTTCACTCTCGAAACCGCTTCGTAGATAGGGACGGTGCCAATCGGAACCGGGGAGTGGTGCAGGATTTCTTCGCGGATGGAGTGAATGTCGCCGCCAGTCGAGAGGTCCATGACCGTGTCCGCACCGTAGTGGACGGACGTATGCAGCTTCTTCAGTTCTTCGTCAACATTCGAGCTGACGGCAGAGTTGCCGATATTTGCGTTGATCTTGCAAAGCGAGGCCACGCCGATGCACATCGGCTCCAGTTCGGGATGGTTCACGTTTGCGGGAATAATCATGCGGCCGGCAGCGACTTCACTGCGTACCAGCTCGGGCGTGATCTGCTCGCGCTCGGCGATGTACAACATCTCCTCTGTGACCAGGCCTTTTCGCGCAAAGTGCATCTGCGACATATTGGTGTCGCCGGTGCGCGCGGCTTCCTCACGTCGACGTGCGATCCACTCTGCCCGTGGCTGTGGCACGGCGCTGTCCTTCCCGTTCGTTCCGTTACTTCCAGTCATAGCTATTTGCGACCTCTCGGGTACGTTGGAAACGACAATTATACCCCTCGGTGTACCCGCCATTTCTGGGTTCCGCGCTTGACCCTTCGCCCGCGGTCGGCGTAGTCTGAGCCCAACGGGGTGGTTTCAAATCTAAAATCGTGCGTCCTGAACGCATTAGAGAGCATCTTCTTTCTTGTATGTCTGCGCAGAGGAAAAAGTACGTGCAGTTCGGCGTCGCTATCGGCATCGTCGTCCTCTCTCTTGGCTATCTCGCTTTCACCGGCGCGCAGGAGAGCAAAAGTTATTACGTCACGATCAAAGAACTCCAGGGCATGGACGGCAGCGTGTACAGCAAACGCTTGCGCGTCGCCGGAAATGTGCAGCCTGGCTCCATAAAACGCCAGGGCACGCGCGTTGAGTTCTCGTTGAACGAAGAAGGGCGACTGCTTTCAGTCATCTATAACGGAACCGAAGCTCCGCCTGACACTTTCAAAGACGAATCGCAGGCGTTGGCCGAGGGTACTTACGGGCGTGATGGCGTCTTCCATGCCAAGAAGCTTCAGGCCAAGTGCGCCTCGAAGTATGCTCCGCAACAGCAGTCGCAACCCGGCGCGCCTGCCAGCGAAAAGGCGCAGGCCGCACCGGCAGCTGCACTCGGAAAGTGATATCAACGCAAATCCCGGAATCCGTAACCGCCGGTACTCAACCGGCTGTCTCTATTTCAGATCTCGTGCGGCACTTCGGACGGTTCGCAGCGTTGCGCGGCATCACCGCAGACTTCGCCCCCGGCCGCCTCTACGTAATCCTGGGAGATAACGGGGCTGGCAAGAGTACGCTCCTGCGCACCCTGACAGGTTTACTCAAGCCCACGCGTGGCACGGTTCGCGTGCTCGGCACTACCGACCTGCAATCCATCGCTCCACGATTCGGCTATATGGGCCACGCTCCGCTCGTCTATGACGAACTGGACGCCCTCGAGAATTTGCGCTACTTTGCCGGACTGTATGGCCTTGACGATGACGCGCGTTGTGCCGAGGCAATCAGTCGCGTCGGACTCGATCCTACGCTGAAGCGCCGCGTCGGACAGTATTCCCAAGGCATGCGCCAGCGTGTCTCGCTCGCTCGCGCTGTTATCCACGATCCGGAATTGCTTCTGCTCGACGAGCCTTTCTCCAACGTGGATGTGAATTCCGCGCGCGCCATGGCTGCCTTGCTCGGCTCCATGCGCGATTGCGGAAAGACTATCCTCGTCGTCACGCATCAGGCGGCGCTAATGGAGCCCGTCGCCGACGAAGCTGTGCTCATGGCCGGCGGTCGCATTGTCGAGCGCCTTCACGGAATCCCGGCACACCTGCTTACTCCGTACGGGCAGATGCAAAACCAGGTGCAACGATGAGCCGCACCGCCGCCATTGCCGGGCCCACGATCGCCAGCCCCGGACTATTCCGCGTTCTGCGCAACTCGCTCGTCAAAGACCTTCGCCTTGAGTGGCGCTCGAAAGACGCCATCAACTCAATGCTGTTTTTCGCGTTGCTTGTCGTCGTTATTTTCAGCTTTGCCTTCGAACCCACGGCGGAGGAATCGCGTCGCGTCGCTGGCGGGCTCATCTGGGTATCGTTCCTCTTCGCCGCGGTCGTCGCGCTTAACCAGACGTGGGCACGTGAGCTACGCAACCAGGTGCTGGACGCCTACCGCGTCTCGCCCGCTCCGCCGGTTTCACTATTCCTTTCCAAGGCAATTGCGAATTTCATCTTCGTCTGCGTGCTCGAGGCGGTGATGACGCCGCTCTTCGTCGTCTTCTACGACCTTCGCGCCATCGGGCCTATCTACCAGTTGGCCGTCATCGGTCTCCTCGGCACGTGGGCGCTCGTGGTCAATGGAACGTTTTTCGCCGCGATTTCGATTCGGACTCGCAGCCGCGAGATCATGCTTCCGCTGATCTTGTTTCCTGTTTCGATTCCCGCGCTCATCGCCATGGTCGATGGCACGCGCATGATCCTTACGGGCGAAGCGTCACCGCAGTTCTGGATACAGTTGCTAGCTGTTTACGATGTGGTTTTTACGACGGTATGTATTTTTCTCTTTGAAACCGTACTGAACGCCGAGTGATGCTGCACCTACGTGCAACCTTCACGCTGGACTTGAGAAACTCATGAAACCTGGATTTCTGATCTTCGCTCTCGTGACGTTTGGCTTGCTCTCGTACGGTCTCTACGCCGGAATGGTCGGCGCGCCGACGGAGCAGACCATGGGCAATGTGCAGAGGATCTTCTACTATCACGTGCCATCGGCGTGGGTGGCGTTCCTTTGCTTTTTCGCGAACTTCCTCGCGTCTATTTGGTATCTGGTTCAGCGCAGTCAACGCGCAGACGCTGTTGCTCTCTCGACAGCGGAAGTTGGTGTCGTTTTCTGCACGGTGGTCCTCATCACAGGTCCCCTGTGGGCGAAGCCTGTGTGGGGCATCTGGTGGACGTGGGACGCGCGCCTTACAAGCACGCTCGTGCTCTGGCTTATCTACGTCAGCTATCTCGTGCTTCGCCGTTTTGCCGCCGGAGCCCAGACGCAGGTACTCGCAGCGGCGCTCGCGATCTTTGGTTTTGTTGACGTGCCGATCGTGTATCTCTCCATTCGCTACTTCCGCACGCAGCATCCGCAGCCTGTGATCGGCGGTGGAGAGGGTTCCGGCATTCACCCAGCCATGCTCAGTGCATTGCTATGGAACTTCGCCGCATTCTCGGCGCTTGCGATCATGCTGATTTGGGTTCGATATCGCCTTCAGATAATGGAACAGCAGGTGGAAGAAGCGCACGCAGAGCGTGCATTGCTTGACCCGGAGGCACATACGAAATGAATTTTCTCTATTCCGCTTACGTCGTGACCTGGGTCATTCACATCGCATATCTGCTCTACCTCGGACGCCGCTTCGCACATGTGCGTGAAGAAGCGCGTGAACTAGACAATCGATAACTACTGTCAGTGAAAGAATCGCGGAGTGAAAAAATCGTGCGTTCTGCGACAAGTAGGGCGGGGATAGCGCGCTCGTTCACGAATGAGCCTACTGGCTGGCCTGGCGGCCAGCCTTCTATCGTGTTTGAGACCTATTCCACGACCATCGAATCGCCCGTATTGTGCTCGGTGATCTGAAACTTCATGAAGTCGTGAATGGCCTGCTTCGCCTGGGCGTTGATGGAAAACATGCGCAACACGGCGCCTGTGTCGGTCTGGCGAGATTCAAACGTGATTTCTTTTCTCAGCTTCTTCAGTATCGGCACGCCATCTGGAACTTTTCCGTGAACCTGGATGGGCGTATCGAAGTTGCCTTTCTCGAATGCCTTCGCTTGCATCTCGAGATGTTGCTGGATCGCTTTCACGGTCGCAGCGTCATTCGGGTCCTTGGCGGAGATTTCCACGGCCCCGCCATTCTTAAGCAGGTAGAAGTGATGCGTCGCCTTCTCCTGGCTGAATCCCATAGGCTCCTTGCCCTGTTTCGATTCGGCTTGCGCTGGGGTAATGGAGGCGGATGCAATCAGAACGGCGAAGAGGGAGAGAGCAAGCAGGAACGTAGTGACCTTCGATATTTTCATGGCTCACCTCCTGGGATGAGCATCGGAAACAGTGCAAACATTTCCAAGTGGCATAAGGTAGCTGGAATGGCCGCGAAGTGCAAGCCCTGAGCGTCACAGCAATTATCTGGCAAGAAAAAACGGCGGCATCATCGCCGCCGCTCTTGGGAATTTGCAACTGTTACTCGTAGCGAAGCGCCTCGATCGGGTCCAGGCGCGCAGCTTTCCTGGCGGGATAGAAGCCGAAGAAAACGCCTACGGCCATTGAGAACACGACCGCCGTGCCGATCGCGATTGGCGAAACCTGCACTGCCCAACCGAGCAGGTTCGTAATGGCAAACGAGGTTCCGACTCCAAGCAAGATACCGATCGCGCCTCCCATCAAACTCAGCACCACGGCCTCAATCAGGAACTGCCGCTGCACGTCCGCCTCGGTCGCGCCAATCGCCATCCGAATACCGATTTCGCGCGTACGCTCCGTCACGCTCACCAGCATGATATTCATGATGCCGATCCCGCCCACGAGCAGCGACACGCTTGCGATCGAACCCAGCAGGTAGGTGAACACGGCGCTCGATTGGTCCTGCAACTCAGCAAAGTCAGCCATATTGCGAACAAAAAAATCGTCGTCCTGAGCGGGACGAATACGATGGCGATCCCTCAGCAGCGCCTCAACCTGCGACTGCGCCGCATAGCTTGCCTCACGAGATATTGCCGAGAGCATGATGCCCTGTAGCCAGGTGTCACCCGTTAGTTTCTTTTGCAGGGTCGTGATCGGGAGAATTGCCGTATCGTCCTGATCGCCACCCATGCCGCCTGCCGAGTAGCCCCTCACGCTCAGCACGCCCACCACCTTGAATGGCAAGCTGCGCACCCGGATCGTCTTGCCGATCGGGTCCGTGTCGCCAAACAAATTCTTGCGTACCGTATCGCCGATGATGATGACGTTCGCCGCGGTTTCCACATCGCCTGTGGTGAAAACGGAGCCTTTTTGTATAGGCCACGAGCGCACTTCGAAATAGGCAGGCGTGGTTCCTGTGACACGCGTCGACCAGTTCTGGTTTTCGAACACGATCTGCACGCTTGTACCGCTGCTCGGAGCCGCAGCCTTGATCGTGGGGACTTCGCGCATAATCGCGTCCAGGTCGCCCTGTACCAGAGTCTTGGTGCCGCCAAATCCGGTTCTTTGTCCGCTGCGGTTCACCGAACCGGAGCCGACGAACAAAATGTTCGAGCCCATGGCCGCAATCTGGTCCTGTACTTGTTGGCGCGCCCCCTGGCCCACGCCAACCATGGCAATCACCGCGCCGACGCCAATGATGATGCCCAGCATCGTCAGGCTGGAGCGCATCTTATTGCGAGCCAGCGCCCGTAGCGCAATCCGTAAAATCGAAATTAAGTCCATAGTAAGTTGTCAGTTCCCTGTGCCGATCGCGTGTCGCGAATATGGGCCATGCGCGTGTAGGAATGATTCTCTTCAGTCTTCGTCAACAGTGGGCATCGTTCGCAATACTTCGCTGGCCAGTGGACGATCCTTCACAAACTCGTCGCGCTTGATCTTGCCGTCTCGGAAGAAAATGTTCCGCTTCGCAAACTGTGCGATGTCATGCTCGTGCGTCACCAGTACGATCGTCAATCCCTCGGCGTTGAGCGTCTGGAAGATATCCATAATCTCCACAGACGTTCGGCTGTCCAGGTTCCCAGTCGGCTCATCGGCCAGCAGTATGGCGGGTCTGTTCACCAGCGCCCGCGCGATGGCCACTCGCTGTTGCTGTCCGCCGGAAAGTTGGGAAGGGAAGTGATCCACTCGCTCTCCCAGGCCTACCAGTTCAAGCGCTTGTTTTCCACGCTTGTCGCGTTCAGCCTTGTCGATGCGCGCGTACAGCGTCGGCAGTTCGACGTTTTCCAGCGCGGTCGTGCGCGAAAGGAGGTTGAAGCCTTGGAACACGAACCCAATTTTGCGGTTCCGTATCAGTGCGAGGTCTTTCTTCGTCAGTCCTGAGACATCCGTGTCTTCGAGGAAATATTGTCCGCTGGTTGGCTTGTCCAGGCAGCCAAGAATATTCATGAAAGTCGATTTTCCGCTGCCGCTCGCGCCCATGATTGCGACGAACTCGCCTCGGTTGATATCGACCGTCACTCCGCGAAGCGCATGAACACGCGTTTCCCCTAGTTCGTAGTACTTGTGCACGTCCAGAACCTGTAGTACCGGCTTCGACGCCGTGCTAAGTGAGTCTTCCTGTCGTTCTCTTGTGAGCAGATCCATTGAAGTCCCGGCTGGTGCTGTAATTGCTAATGCTGTGATGAAATGTTGCTGCGTCCGAACCCTGTCTCCCTGATTCCCGGGGAGGGCTCGGACGCTCGATGCAACCGGCTTCCGCCTCGCTTACCTCATGCGCGGCCCGCCTGCGCCGCCACCCATGCCAGGCCGCGGAGTTGCGCCGCCGCCGACCGCACGGTTTGCCGAAGCTGCGCCAATCACCAGTTCGTCGCCTTCTTTCAGGTCGCCCTTCAGTACCTCGGCCACTTCCGTCATGGTGTGGTCCGTAATGCCGACCCGCACCTGAACCGGTTCAAGCGATTTATCCTGCCGCAGTTTCCAAACCAGCGCCATTTCCGGCTTTACCTGTCGCGGCCCTTGTACTTCAGGAGTTGTGGCGTCTGCCTGGTCGGCGTTCTCGGCTGCCGCGCGTTTCCTCGCGCCAAACTGCGCCGTGGCGCCATTCTCTCCCGTTGCAGTACCGCCCGGGCGCGTACCGTTGCCGGCCGATGCACTCGTAGCTCCGTTGCGCTGCCCACGTCCGCCCTGGTCCATGCCGTACTTCGCCATCACAGCCTTGAGTTCATCTGGACTCATGTCGGGACGATAGCGCAAAGCGCCATTCGGAATCTTCAGCGCGTCCTCCGCTTCTGATACCGGGATGGTCACATAGGCTGTCATACCCGGAAACAGCTTCATCTCGGGATTGGCAAATTCCACAACCGTGTCATAGGTCACGACGTTCTGCACGGTTGTCGCGTTCATGCGTACCTGCACCACTTCACCCGTGAAAACGTCTTTAGGGAAAGCATCGACCTTAAAAGTTACCTTCTGCCCCGGGCGGATCATGCCAACGTCACTCTCGTCCGTTTTGGCATAGACCTGCATCTTCGTAAGGTCCTGCGCGATCGTGAAAAGAGTGGGTGCCTGCATGGAGGCGGCAACCGTCTGGCCAACGTCCACATTGCGGTTCACCACCGTGCCGTCAATGGGAGCGGTGATGATCGTGTTGTTCACGTTGGTTTGGGCCACCTGCACTGCCGCCCCGCGCTGCTTGATTTGGGCCGAGGCCTGTGTTACCTGGGCCTGCGAGGCATTCACCTGCGCTGCCGCGGCATCGTAGTTCGACTGCGCCAGGTCGAGCTGCTGTTGGCTCATGACGCCTTCTTTGGTCAGCCGCTCCGTGCGTTCCAAGTCCTGTTTCGCCTGGAGCGCCGTGGCTTTCGATTTTTCCAGGTTGGCACGCGCAACGGCCAGATTAGCCTTTGCGTTTTCCATGTCGGCCTGGGCCTGGTTCAGATTGCCTTCAAAGATAGAGGGATCGATGCGGGCAATGACCTGCCCTTTTTTCACGCGCGAATTAAAATCGGCAAATAGCTTCGAAACATTGCCCGAAACCTGTGAGCCGACCTGTACGGTCGTCACGGCATTGATCGTACCCGTAGCTTCTACTACTGCGCGCAAGTCGCCGCGCTCGGCTTTGCCCGTGAAGTATTGCGTTTTCTCTTTGCCGCGCAGCGTGAAAGCCGCTACTCCGGCCACGACCAGTACCAAAACAATCAGGATAAACCACTTGTGTGTAAGAACTTTCAATCCGCTGCCCCTTCGCCTTGCAAACTTTCAGATCCAGGAATCTTTTCCGGTTCGGCGCCCCACGCAGGTTTTCCGCCTTTGCACGGAGTTGAACAATTTTCGCAACCCACCCCAGTATGTATTCTTGCATAGCTACTAACTGCTTAAACACGAACAATTAGAGCTTGTTCCGAAATACAATGAATTCATGACGTGCGACGGCCGTGAAATGGATTTTCGACCAACTGATTGGACTCACGTCTCAAGCCAAGGTAAGCAAAGACTTACAGTTTTTCGCGCAACGTGTTCCGGCTGGGGCTGTGCGTCCCTTCTGGCGCGAATTCCGCGTCCGGCAAGACTTCTGCGAGAATGTCGATTCTCCAGGACTGTTGCTGCCGTCGTGCTCGCAGCCGCTCTGTTGTGCCACAGCCCCGCCGCAGTTGCCGATCAACTCACTGTGGCCGCGGCCAGCGACCTTACTTACGCGCTAAAGGATCTCTCGGCCGTTTTCCAGGCGAAAACCGGACATACCGTTAAGCCTTCACTTGGGTCTTCCGGCAGTCTTTTTGCACAGATATCGAATGGCGCTCCCTACGACGTGTTCCTGTCAGCCGACGCCGATTTCCCGAGCCGGCTTATCTCTAGCGGGCTGGCCGACGCTCCAACAAAGATTACTTATGCTCGCGGCGTCCTCGTACTCTGGATTCCTTCCAAGCGGAGCCCGCTGGACGCTCGACTGCTGCTCTCTCCCAGCATACGTAAAATCGCGGTTGCCAACCCGCAGCACGCGCCTTATGGGCGTGCAGCCGTCGCGGCTCTCCGGAAGCTCGGCATTTATGACCAAGTCGCGCCCAAGCTCGTGTACGGAGAAAACGTGTCGCAAGCGGCACAATTCGTGGATTCCGGCAGCGCTCAGGCTGGTCTTATTGCGGCGTCGTTGCTTTTCAGTTCTCGAAAGGCCGACGGACACTGGTCGCCACTTCCGGCCAACTCCTACCCGCAGTTTGATCAAGTCGGTGTCGTTCTCAAGAACGCACCGCACCAGCAAGTCGCTCGCGCCTTTCTTCAGTTCCTGAGCACAGAGGAAGCTCGCGCCATTTTCGCCCGCCACGGGTTTATTCGCCGAGCTTCTGAGCTGCTCAGCCACTAGGTCACTGAGCACTGGGCCAATGCTGCTGCGTGGCCGTGCAGCACCAGCGTTTCCCACCAACAACTCCCATCCCTCGACAACTGCATATGCCGAAGCCCCAATCTTGCGCTACTCTCTTGCCATGGACTTCCAGCCATTGTGGCTCACGTTGCGACTGGCGACCATTGTCTCTGCGGTGCTGCTTGCGCTCGGAGTGCCCATCGCATATTGGATCGCGTTCACCCGGCGACGGTGGAAGTTTCTGATCGAAGCCGTTGTCGCGTTGCCAATCGTGCTTCCGCCAACTGTGCTCGGGTTCTACCTCCTGGTTGCACTCGGCCCGAACAGCCCCTTAGGTCGCCTTTATCAAGACTGGACAGGTCACACCCTGGTTTTCACTTTCCGGGGACTCGTCATAGGTTCCATCTGCTACAGCTTGCCATTCGCGGTTCAACCGATTGCGGCTTCATTTGCCGGTGTCGATCGCAAGCTGCTCGCCGCCTCGGCTACGCTCGGAGCGTCGCGCCTGCGTACCTTCTGGCGCATTGTGCTTCCGTTGTCGCTGCCGGGACTGCTCACAGGCTTTGCACTCAGCTTTGCGCATACTCTTGGCGAGTTCGGCGTCGTGCTCATGATTGGCGGTAACATACCTGGAGCCACGCAGACCGTTTCCATCGCCATTTACGATCGAGTGCAGGCGCTCGACTACGTGGGCGCAAATCAGATGGCGCTGCTGCTGCTCGCTATCTCATTCGTGCTTCTTTGCTTTGTGTACGGATTCAACCGGCGTGCCTGGGCGGCATGGCCTTTCGCCAGACGATGATCGCGCGCAACCAACTTGACCGTCGAACCATGCTCGCCCCAGGCGCTGCGGAGCCGTCACCGGCGAACACGCTCTACGCCTGCATCGACAAACGGTTCGACAGCGGATTCTCAGTCGGTGCCGAGTTCATCCTGCGCCCCGGCATCACGGTTCTGTTTGGTGCGTCCGGCTCTGGTAAGACGACAATTCTCGACAGCCTCGCCGGACTCTGCACTCCCGACGCGGGGCGCATCACCGTCAACGATCGCGTGCTGTTTGATCGCGAAACCCGTACCCGCGCGCACGTCGACGTGCGTCCAGAGCATCGCCTTGTCGGTTACCTGTTCCAGTCCCTAGCGTTGTTTCCGCATTTGACTGCCGCCGAGAACATCGCGTACGGACTCGCCGGCCTCCCGCGAGACGAGCGTCAACACCGAACCAGCGGAATCCTGCAATCCTTCAGGATAGGGCATTGCGCCTCGCGTCGTCCGGCGCAGATTTCCGGCGGCGAGCGCCAGCGCGTCGCACTCGCGCGAGCGCTGGTAACGGACCCTCGCTACTTGCTGTTGGACGAACCGCTTAGCGGGCTCGATGCCCCGACCAAGAACTCCATCATCGACGACCTGCGCCGATGGAACCGCGACCACCGCATTCCAATCCTGTATGTAACGCACGATCGGCAGGAGGTCTATTCCCTCGCCGAGCGCGTGATCGTGCTCGACCAGGGCCGCGTTCTCTCCGAGGGAGTTGCGCACGAAGTTCTCGAAGCGCCGGTTCACGAAACTATCGCGCAACTCGTCGGCTTCGAAAACGTCTTCGATTGCATCGTGCAGGGGCTCAACGACGAACAGGGAAGCATGACGTGCAGGCTGCTGCCGCACCTCGGCGATGCGGCATCGGCGCTGGCAACGGTCTTTGCACCCGAGGGCACCTCTGCTCCTGTGCTTCTGGAGGTCCCACTCGTGCGCTCAGAAGCCGGCCAACGCCTTCGCGTCGGCGTACGCGCCGGAGACATCCTGCTCGCTACTCGCAAGCCTGAATCCATCAGCGCTCGCAACCTCCTGGCTGGAGATGTCCGTACTCTGACTCGCCGAGACTTCGTCATAACGGCCACCATCGCCTGCGCCGCCGATCCCGCCGTCGTCTTCGACGTGCATCTCACGCCCGCTGCCGTCAACTCACTTCACCTCGAGCCGGGTACTCCCGTGTGGCTTGTAATAAAAACGCATTCCTGCCACCTGCTACGCAAGTGAAAGCGCAATAACCGGAGCACACGCCGTGCTCCCAGTATGGCGAGCAAATCTCCCAACCGAGCCCGCATCGATTGATGTGTATCGCCCTCTGTTGCCGATACGTGCAGACGTGAACAACTCGCCGCAAAGGCGCGGATCCGAAGTTGTTGTGAACGCGCATCATGTGACCAGTGTCACGGACTCGGGTTTGCGAGTCCGCCTAGGATTGAGCCGTCCTGAAAATGATTTTCATGTTCATAAAACCCCCGGCACGAGGCCATTCATGAGATCCGTCGCCCGATTCCTTTTCGCCGCGTTCGCGCTATCCCTGGCAGTAGGGCAATTAGCCGGCCAGCAATCCGAACCGGCCGACCCCGCTCCCATTCAGGACAACAGCTTCCTGATTGAGGAGGCTTACAACCAGGAGCCCGGTGTCATACAGCACATCAGCTTCTTTACCCGCAGCTTTGATACCAAGGAGTGGGTCTACAATTTCACGGAAGAGTGGCCCGTTACCGGGCAGAAGCACCAGTTCAGTTTTACTCTTTCCGCCACACGCACTGGCTTTGCCGGTGCGGGCGCCGGAATCGGCGACACGGCCATTAACTATCGCTATCAACTCCTAGGGAGCGGAGACACGCGCGTCGCCATTTCTCCGCGTGTCAGCGCACTGCTGCCGAGTGGCGACGTGCGCCTTGGCCGCGGCTACGGCGGAGCCGGAGTGCAGGTCAACCTTCCGGTCAGCATTGCGTTGAACCGCAAGCTTGTGACGCACCTCAATGCTGGCGCAACCTGGGTGCCGCGTGCGCGCAACGAACTGCGCGAGACTGCCTCTGTCAACGGCTACAACCTTGGCCAGTCGTTCATCTGGCTGGCACGCCAGAACTTCAATGTCATGCTCGAGACTGTGTGGACAGGGAGCGAGTCTGTGGTTGCAAGCGACAAGACGCAGCGCGCACACGACCTGCTCATCAGTCCCGGCGTGCGTTGGGCACATAACTTCAGAAGTGGCCTTCAGATCGTTCCGGGCCTCGCCGTTCCCATCGGTGCCGGCCCAAGCGCGGGCGATACCGGAATCATTTTGTACCTGAGCTTCGAGCATCCACTAGCAATTTTCGGCGGACGCAAGTAGCGGGCAGGAGGGCAACAATTCTATAGGGCGACGTTGCTAAAGAAGCCACAAGGAGGCTGCTGAGCTGCTAAGTCGCTGAGCGGCTGAGCAGGTCAGCAGCCGAGCGCCGCCAGGCGACCACTACGAACCCGTCATCCTTGAGCGAAGCGAAGGATCTGCTTTGGTCGCTGCCGAAGCAAAGCAGATCGGTCAGCAGCAAAGCAATTAGGGGTATTCGGGAGCACGCTTCTAGAGCGATACTCAGTCACTCGTGGCCAAGGTCAGGGGCTGCCGTTCTGGTTGCACTCCCACGAAAACTGGCTCCGGTTGCAGTTCGATGCCGAATTTCTCGCGCACCCTCTGCTGCACCAGTTCCTTGAGGGCGAGCACGTCGGCGGCATTCGCTCCGCCACGGTTCACGATCGCCAACGTGTGCCTGCGCGAGATGCCGACGCGTCCGAGAGTAAATCCTTTTTGTATTCCTGACTGCTCGACCAGCCATGCGGCTGGAACTTTCACATGCATATCGCCCGCAGAATACTTCGGAACGGTCAATCCGCGGCGCTTCGCTTCTGCCGCGATTCGCTCGTAGTGCGACACGTCAATAACAGGATTTTTGAAGAATGAGCCAGCGCTGCGCGCGTCATCGTCGCCTTCGACGACCAGCATCGCCTTCTGATACCGGATGGCGCGGACCGCTTCGCGTGTTTCAGCAAGCGTTGGTCGCTCTTGTCCCGCAAAATGTTTCTTGAGATCGGCATACTCGACCTTCGGGCGGCCGTTCTCGGCGAGCGAGAATGTCACCCGCGTGATAATGAAGCGTCCCCGGTCGACGGTATTGAATCGGCTCGTGCGATAAGCGAAGCCACACTCCGAGTTGGTGAACTCGTGTACGCTGCCATCGCGCGCTTCAATGGCGCGTACTCGGATGATCGTCTCGGAAACGTCCTGCCCATAGGCACCGACGTTCTGCACCGGAGTGCCGCCAACCGTTCCAGGGATTCCGCTCAGACATTCAATTCCTGCGCAATTCTCAGCGACGGCGAGGGCGACGAGAGTGTCCCAGTCTTCGCCGGCTCCGGCCTCAAACAGTGTTCGACCGTCTTCCGTTCGGACATTGATACCGGCGATCTCAATCTTGAGTACGAGCCCGGGCCAGCCTTCATCGCCGACCACCAGGTTGCTGCCGCCTCCGAGCACGAACAGGGGCGGGCCTTCTTCGCGCGCGAACTCCAGAGCCGAGTGAATGTCGCTTTCTGTGCGGGCAGCGGCAAAGTAGCGGGCTGGTCCGCCAACGCCGAGCGTCGTCAGTGGTCCGAGTGCGACCTGCTCTTGAATCTCCATCAATCCAAGTGTAAACGACGCAAGTGCAAACGGCCGAGAAGCTGCGGCCACCTCTTTACCCGGTCGAAGAAGTGCCAGTTCGGGCCAAACGCAGCAGGAGCGCAGCAACCGTGCCGCGCTCCTGGTCCCACATGCAACAACTGTGTTGCACCTTACTGTGCGCTGCGGATGCGCTGGCGATCACGGTGAAGTTCGCGGAGATCGTGGCGAACTTCACGGCGGTTGCCGCGGAGGTCTCTGCGGTCGTGTCTCATGTCACGACGGTCGGCGCGAACGTCACGCACGTCTTTCCGAAAGTCTCTCCTGTCGGAGCGGATTTCGCGACGGTCGCCTGCGATTTCGCGTCTCTCGCGCGCTGCGCCGAACGCATCGCCGCTCCGGATTTCATGGCGGAGTTCGCGCTGGTCCCGACGAAGTTCGCGGCGGTCGCCTCGCAACTCGCGCCTGTCGGAACGAACGTCACGCCGGTCGCCTCGAAGTTCGCGTCTGTCCTGCCGCAGGTCCTGAAGATCGCTGCCGGTTGGGGCGGATACTGTCGTTTGTGCCATAGCGACCGACGCGATACTAAGTGCTGTCGCTAACAGAAAGCCGAGCGTGATCCAAATCCGTTTCATCGATTTCCTCCGCCGAACCTTCGAACCTTGTTTTCTGATTCCTGCACCTCAAAACCCAAGGTTTAGAAAAAGGTTGCGCAACGAAGTTTGCGCGCCTTCCATTTGCGTTCGTGCTTGGCAGCACCTTCGCGCTATAACTGTGTGCCATGACGAACGCATCTTCCGCACGCACGGTCCTGATCACCGGAGCCTCCACCGGAATCGGGTATGAACTGGCTCGGCTATTCGCTGCCGACAAGCGGCAGGATTGGGAACTCGTACTCCTTGCGCGTCGCGCTCCCAGGATGAAGGACGTGGCGGATCGCCTCGCGAGCGAGTTTGGCGTTAGAACTCATGCGCTCTCAATTGACTTATCAGAGGCTCACGGGCCGCATGAGGCCTGGAACCAGGTGCGCCAACTCGGACTCAAACTCGATTGCCTGGTCAACAACGCAGGTTTCGGAACAAGTGGTCCATTCGCTTCGCTCGAGATGAAAGAGCAGCTCGCGCTCATTCAGTTGAACGTGACGTCGCTCGTGCACCTAACGAAGCTGTTCTTGCAGCAGATCGTCGCGCGCAAGGGACGCGTGCTGAACGTGGCCTCGACGGCTGCGTTTCAACCGGGGCCGAACATGGCGGTTTATTACGCAAGCAAGGCTTTCGTACTGTCTTTCTCCGAGGCGATTGCGGAAGAGATGCGTGGTGCTGGTGTGAGGGTCTCGACCCTATGTCCGGGCCCGACACTGACGGAGTTCCAGCGCCGTGCGCAGATGTCTGAATCGGCGTTGTTCAAGGGGCCGTTCACTATGGACGCGCCGACTGTAGCTCGCGCTGGCTTTGAGGGGCTGATGCGGGGTAAGCGGCTGATCATTCCAGGCTGGCAGAACAAGCTGATGATTCAATCCGAACGTTTAGCGCCCCGAAATTTGGTTATGAAGATCTCGGCGGCGGTGACGAAAAAGCTCTGATTGCAACCGCTGTTTCCTTGCGATCGGCTTGAGGATCATGTGGCGCAGCATACTGTTTGCACTATCCTGCTGATTCCAAGGACTGTGCGAGCCGTCCCGTGACATCGGGTGTGCTACACTAGCTCCACGCTTAATACCACGGTTGTGTGTGGTGCGGTTCTTACGGTGCAGTACTGATCTGAGAATATCCCGCCTTTAGTACCCGTTGTCTTTCGAGCGTACATCCAGATTCAAGTGAACTGGCGATGCACGTCATGGTGCTCAGGGAAATTCCTGTGTATCTGCGAGGCGTTTGTCCGCCAGGCAGAAAGTAGCATCATGATTAAGTTTACAGAGCTGCCCATCTCGTCCTATTTACAGGGACGGTTAGCGGCCGCTCAATTTGTTACCGCGACTCCGGTTCAAGCCGCCTCCATTCCCGAAGCTCTCAACGGCAAAGATGTTCTGGCTACCGCCGCAACAGGTACAGGCAAAACACTTGCCTACCTGCTGCCCATGATGGAGCAGGCGCTGAACCAAGGCAGCAAGGGAATCGCAGGGCTGGTGCTTGTCCCCACGCGCGAATTGGCTATGCAGGTTGTAGACGCGTATAACGCTTTGCGCGGACCCAAGCTGCCGCCCGCGGTAGTCGTTGTTGGCGGCCTGAATGAACGGCCGCAGCTTAAAAGCCTCCGCACCGCAAGGCTGGTCGTTGCCACTCCCGGACGATTGGAAGACTTTATCGGCCGCCGCCTGATCAATCTCGCCATGCTTCGCATCCTCATCCTCGATGAAGCGGATCGCATGCTCGACATGGGATTCGTGCAGGCGATTCGCCGCATTGTTGCTGTCCTGCCAAAAGAGCGCCAGACGATGTGCTTCTCCGCGACGCTTGAGGCGTCCGTGGTGAACCTGATCAACGGTTGCATGCGCAATCCTGTTCGCGTCGCGCTGGGTTCTACGTTGAAGCCGGCGGAAAATGTTCGCGTGCAGGCCTTCGAAGTGCACGCCGATAAGAAGAAAGAAGCTTTGCACCAGATCCTCGCTGCCGAATCCGGCCGCTGTCTTGTCTTCGCGCGCACCAAGCGCGGGACGGAGCGACTCGCGAAAGGCCTGATCAACGACGGCTTCGCGGCCGCAATGATCCACGGAGACCGCTCGCAGATGCAACGGACTGCGGCGCTCGCCGGCTTCCAGCAAGGACGCTATCAGGTACTGGTCGCCACCGACGTTGCTTCCCGCGGCATTCACGTGCAGGACATCGCACACGTCATCAACTATGACCTTCCGCAAGTTGCGGAAGACTTCGTGCATCGGGTCGGCAGAACGGCGCGCGCCGGCGGCTCCGGTTTGGCATCCACGTTGTACTCCAGAGAAGATGCGCAGGAATTGCGCCGGTTGGAACGCACGTTGGGAATGCGCATGGAACGCAAGGTTCTCGTTGGCGGTCGCATCGAAACAGAGCGAGCGAGTTCGCGTGACAACAGTGAATACAGCAGGGGCCCTCGTCCAGCGCCTTCGCGGAACGCGAGGCCCGCAAGCGGTTCCAGGTCTGCATCCAGTTCGCGATCGAGAGGAATTCGCTTACCCGGCGAAGTGCTTCAGAGACATCCCGCGTAAGAGATCACGCGGAAAAGTTACAAGCCTCGCGATGGCGACATCGCGAGGCTTTTTCTTTTCTAGAGGCGTGTCTCATCCTGAGGCTGCGCCCGTTTTGGCGCGGCCGAAGGAACTGTTTTGTTCCAGCAGCGGCACAAAGCAGATCCTTCGCTTCGCTCAGGATGACTCCTGTAGTTGTTCAAAGTAGTCAGTACGACTTCAATACTGGCGATGCCAGTTTTCTATTCGGCCCCAGGCCTAAATAGCGGCAACTGCTTCGCGCCGGCCTTCGACTCGCGCTTCGCCGCAGTCGAGATTGTCTTGTTCGCGGGATGTTTCCCGGCAGGCTTGTCGAAGACGCTACGTCCATCGAGTGATGGCGAGATGCGGCGCTCATGCGCCACTGTGGCAGCAAAGTCTGCCTCTGGCGCGCCGCTCCGCTCAATTGCGCGCACAAAACGATCAAGACGGCTGAAGCCATCTATCTTGTCCGTGTCACCCAACTTTGCGCCGTCGAGCGCACTGCGGAGCACGGAAAGCGATTTGTCGTAGGTCTTCAGCGGCACGGGGAAGGGATGGCGGTCCTTGCCGCCGAGCGCGAATGAAAATCGCGCAGGGTCAGAGAAACGGCTCGGTGCTCCGTGTACGACCTCAGCAATCAGCGCGAGCGACTGTAGCGTTCGCGGGCCAAGGTTCTCCAGCAGCACTAAGGACGCGAAGTCGCGAAACTCACGTTCATAAGCAACAGCCAGAACGGCGCCGAGACGCTTCACGTCGATGTTCTCGGCGCGAACATCGTGATGCCTGGGCATGACGAGCGTGCGAATGCCGCGAAGCGTAGCTTCCGGATGCTCACGCACAACTGCCAGCATCGCTTGCTGAGCCGGTTTCGCGTGGCTGTCCACCAGGTTCATGATCGTACCCTGATGTTCTCCGACGATGCCGGAGTGTGGCTCGGACGTGAAATCCCGTACTGACGCCGAGTGCCAATGGTAGCGACGTGCCAACCCGCTGCCATCGTCCATCCCTTGCTGAACGATCGTCCACTCACCCGAATTTGTGAGAATGAAGCTATGAAGATAGAGCTGGAAGCCGTCGGCGATCGCGTTGTTGTCGATCTTCGCAGTGAGCCGGCTGGTTCTGACAAGCGCGTCAGCGTCCAGACTTGTTCGCTCGGCAACGTCGCGCAGCTCCTCGGGAGTTTTACGCGACTGATTGCCGCGTCCGCCACAAATGTAGATTCCCAGTTCCTGTGAACGAGGATTGACTCCGCGCTTGAGCGCGCCCAAAACTGACGTCGTGATTCCCGACGAGTGCCAGTCCATCCCCATCACGGAGCCAAGCGCCTGGAACCAGAGCGGATCGCTGAGCCGTGAGAGCAGCGCGGAAGTCCCGTAGTGGTGGACGACGCTCTCCACGATCGCAGTCCCGAGCGTAGTCATGCGCTCGGCCAGCCATGCAGGCACACGACCGCCATGCAATGGCAGGTCCGCAATTCCGGAGCGTTTCATCGTCGCTCTTTATCTTACGTCACTGAACTACGAGCACGTCGTGAGTGCCGAAGGCTTACGGCGCTAGTACGAGAATGCAAATCCGGCCAGCGTATCTCACAACTGGTTGTGATGCATCTGCACCTCGGCTACACTCATCGAACCATCGCGGACGTTCGTGGGGGATTCCGCAAGAAAGGCAAGAATGATGGCGTCTGGAACGCCGCTTCCGAAGGTCACACCAGAGCAGGAGTCGCGGTACCTTCTCGTTGTTCGCGGATCGGGCCAGCAAAGAATCGAACTGAAAGGCGCCACGCTGACCATAGGCCGCCGCGCCGGGCGAGACATCGTTTTTCCTGACGCGCATGTCTCGCGTGAGCACGCCAGGATTGAGTTCGGAGGCGGCGGATACTACGTTGTCGATCAGCAGAGTACGCATGGCACGTTCGTCAACGGTGAGCGCGTTGAGCGCAGGTTGCTCAAGCCCGGCGACCGCATAGAGTTCGGTGCTCCCGGCGAGTGCTGTGTGCTTTTCCACTGTGAGCAGCCGGCCGAAGAAAAGAGCAGGGCACGACAGTTCCTTACCCAGGTTGCCGCGAGGCCGACCGCGGGCGCCAGCGAACTTGAGACGCTGCGCATGTTTCTTGAGGCGGCGCATGCGCTGAATACCTCGGGCGTGCTGACGGACGTGCTCGTGACCTTGATAGACAGTGCTCTGCGCCTTACCCGCGCCGAACGCGGCTTCGTGTTTCTATGCGACCGGCGCGGCGAACTGGAACTGGCGCAAGGGCGCGACAATCGCGGACTGGTGTTAACAGAAGCGAAGGGCATTTCGCGCTCGGTGTTACGGGAAGCGACAAGCACAGCATCGGAGTTCCTCGTAACCGGCACGGAAGATGAAGCAAAGCTCGCTGGAAGGCAGAGCATTGTGGCGCACGATCTCCGCACCATAGTCTGCATCCCGCTGCGCAGATCGCAATTTCGCAAAGGTGAAAACCAGCATCTCGAAACTCATGGAAGCATAAATGGCGTGCTCTACCTGGACAGCCATTTGATCGCAGGCAAGCTGTCGTCCGTCAGCCACGACCTGTTACGGATGCTGGCGACGGAGGCCGCCTCGCTGGTGGAGAACGCGCAACTGGTGAAGGCCGAGCAGGACGCGCTGGCATACGAACGGGAGTTGGCGATTGCGTCCACAATCCAACAGCGGCTCATGGTCGTGAACCTGCCGCACGTTCCGTTCGCATCCATCGAAGCACGCAATATCTCCTGCAAGGAGGTCGGAGGAGATTTCTTCGACGTTATCCGGCTCGCCGATTCGCTGGCGCTGGTGCTCGCCGACGTCTCAGGAAAAGGCATGTCGGCCGCGCTGCTGGCGTCCATCATTCAGGGCATGGTGTATCCACAACTTGTGCAGGGAATTCCGCTCGTCAAGATCGCCGAGATCGCAAACCGGTTCATCTACGAAAAGGTCTTCGGGCAGAAATACGCCACCCTGGTACTTGCGAAACTCGATCCCTTCGGTACGCTGGAGTACATCAATTGCGGACACATCAGGCCCGTGCTGGTCTCCGGCGATACCGTCACCCGGCCGTCGAATTCGAATCTACCAGTAGGTCTGGTACTGCCGGCAACATTCGAGGGCGAAGTAGTGAAGCTGCACAAAGGCGATGAACTTCTTGTCATCAGCGATGGCATCATCGAGGCCGAAGACGCCGCCGGGGAATTCTTCGGAGACGAGCGCCTGGAGCAGGCGGTAGCTCAGGGATGTTCGCTGGAAGCCGTCTTTGGCGCCGTAGATCGGTTTCGAGGATGTACGCCGCTTAACGATGATTGCTCAGTGCTAAAGCTGGTCTATAGAGGTTGAGCGTCGGTCATTGCAGGAGAATGCGTCCAGCGCCATGCCCAGGCTGCTGCTGATGAAAATTGAAGGGCGTGCCTTCAACGTGCCCTAGCCGCATCCGCTGTCTTAAGTTCCGATTGGAATCCGCCAGGTATTCATGGGCCGCGCAAGTTCGCCGAACGAGTTCGGCCCGCGAACCGCGACCGTAAGCGGTAGAGTTCGGCTCGGCAGGATCACTTCGCACTGAGATCTGCGCTCAAGCACGTACGTTCCATACCAGCCAAACCATCGATAGCGGAACTGGTATCCCTCACGCGGAACGAGCAGTGCCGTGCGTACCAACGTACTCGTCCGCTCACCAAGGAACTCCTGGAGCGCGCGGTGGCGGTGATTGCCGTCGTGCAGGTACAGCGAGCCACGCTCCGTTTCGCACGCGATTGGTGGCGGAATTTTTCGGCCCATGCGCAATCGCGCAACCCAGCGCTCGTATACGTCGGGACGGACGTAGCTGCCGGCGTGTTCGAGTGATGAGAATGGGACGGGTTCGAAGCGCAGCTCAACTTTTCCGTGCCATCGGCAAGGAGCTTTGGTTCGCATCCATTCATGCGTGTGGAAATCGTCGTATCGGATCATGGGCGCCAGCGCTGTGCGCCGGGCCGCCGTAGTGGACATGTGGTTCCTCCTGTCAGGTTGCAGGTGATCAATACGCGTGTCGCGGCTAGTGCGGCACGACATCGGTTGCAGGAGGATGTGATCAGCAGAGTCTTGCGCAAATCAGAGCGAGGCGGTCGCCAGGTTCTGTCGCCGAGTTTTCCGTCTGTGCGAGGACGTGGGCTGTGGCGAGGCTTGCCAGGAGCGGCAGTGGCGCACTGACGAATAGAACGAGGGAATGCAGGACCAGGTGCAGAGCTCTTTCGGCAACGGGAGCATTAGGCACCAGAGTTGCCGGGTGAACCAGCAGTACTAACAGCGTCAACGCGATGATGCTGCCGGTTATGGTGATGATGGTCCTTTGCATTGATTTCAGTATCGTGCGTGAGATTTTGCTTTGCAAAGAAATTCGAGAGCTGCATTCAGAGCAAGACAATCGAACTAGATTCCGACTGGACTCACGCTTGTCGTTTGATGATTTCATAGACTTGCCGGCACAACGGCGACGCGACGGACTGCATCTCCATGCCGACGATCGTCAGCAGACGCGCCATCTGAAAAAGCCGGAAGTCGCGATGCGCGAAGACTGCCCGCGATCCTGAAGCAACAACAGTACTAGTCGGCATTGTAGCGATCTAATCTGCCATAGAACTCTGATCCGCGGCTAACGCGAATGTGCAGTCACAATTGCAGCGCCGAGGCCATCTGCCCGCATCATAAATCCCGGAAACGGGAACCGCCCAATCGACGGGAGGATTGGAGATGGCGATTGATCCGGTTTGTGGCATGAGAGTCGAGGAAGAAAATTCGACCATAACGTCTGATTACAACAACAGGACATTCCACTTCTGCTCGGAGGAGTGCAAGGAGGTTTTCGAAACGAGTCCAGAACAGTACGCCCAGAACGCGGCCTGACGTGCACTGAGGAGTGAACACAACGCAGATTTAGGAACTCTGATTCCAAAGTACTTCGCGGCAGCTTTTGTCGAACGGTGTGGTCCTCTCCTGAATGGAATGGTGGGACAAGTTCCAGCAAGCGGGCTCGTTCAGCACCTCACGCAACCTCTCTCCAGCGCGTCACACTAGAACGTGCATTCCTGCCCCTTGGGCCGTCCTCCGCATGAAGACGGCCCGTCTTTCTTCTTCGAGAGGTTAGACTGGAAACACATGCCAACGTCGTCGCAAGCAAGTCTGGGGGCAGCATTCCTGCAATGGATGCGCGAGTCCGTGCACTATCGCGGTCTTCGTAAGACGACCGCTTACCTAGTGTCGCAGCTTCGAGAGATGGTTGTTGATAGTCTCCCCGAGCGGCGGCGTATGCGTTTCGGCGACATCGATTTCGACTGCGACTTCCGCGTGGACACTACCTGGGCGCGTCTGCCGTTCAAAGTCCGTCTGCGCGAGATTCTCAGCGAGCGCCAGTACCAGCCCACGGTCCCTTACGAATTCCAATTGATGATGGAACGCATGGAGATCGATTTCCGCGACTTCACCTTCATCGACCTGGGCTCGGGCAAAGGACGCGCGCTGCTGTTGGCATCCGAGTATCCGTTTCGCCGCATCATCGGCGTAGAACTCCAACCTGAGCTGCACGACATAGCCGAGCAGAATATTCGCGCCTACCACTCTCCGACGCAGCAGTGTCACGACATTCAGTCCTATGCGGCCGATGCGCGCGATTTCACCTTGCCGGACGAGCCGCTGGTCATATACCTCTTCAACCCATTCCCTGAATACGTTATTCGCACCGTAACGGAAATTATCGACCGCTCCATACGGCAGCATCCGCGTCCAGTGTTTGTCATCTACAACACTCCAGAATGTGGCTTCGTCCTCAACACTGCCCGCTCACTCCGGCGCGCTATCACGACGGATACGTTCAGCATCTACGTCGCCCGGGGATGCTGACGCGGCGAAGGTTGTCGTGCAGATTGGCGCTTGTATCGATGTAGTGCAACCAGACTTGTGCTAAGGTATCGTCCATTGGAGGCCACGCGTGGGTCGTGGCTCACAGGCCCCTCGAAGTCGTGTGCCACAGCCACAGGAGCGCTTCCATGCTTACCGTTCACAACCCTGCCAGCGGAACCGCAGGAGAGTTAGATCTTGCCGAAGTCCAGGGTGGGTCATTTCGCGTCACGAAGCGCATAGACTCCGTCGATCTTCTGCGTGGAATCGTGATGGTAATCATGGCTCTCGATCACACGCGCGACTTCCTCACCTATCTTCGATTTCCTCCTGAAGACACTTCCCAGACATATGGAGTGCTGTTCTTTACGCGCTGGATTACTCACTTCTGCGCGCCAACGTTCTTTTTTCTTGCGGGGACGGGCGCGTTTCTTTCGGCCTCGCGCGGCAAACCAATCTCCGGGTTATCGACATTTCTTTGGAAACGCGGCCTCTGGTTCATGCTGCTGGAAGTTACGCTGATTGCATTTGCATGGTCCTTTGTCCCCGTGCTGCCGCTCGGACTGGTGATTTGGCAGCTTGGACTTTGCATGGTATGCATGGCCGCCATCGTCCGTCTGCCGCTACCATGGATCGCCATCTTCGGCATAGCCACAGTCGCGCTGCATAATACGCTGGACACGCTGACTCCGGCGGCGTTTGGGAAGCTGGGTTGGATCTGGCACCTTGTTCATCAGCCAGGCATGATTCAGGTCGCCGAGTATAAAGGTCAGCCCGTCGGCTTCTTCTCCATGTATGTGCTCGTGCCGTGGGTAGGCGTCATGGCTGCCGGCTACGCATTTGGCGCCGTGTTGAGAAAGCCAACCGAGCAGCGCCGCCGGTTGCTGCTGCTGATGGGCGGCACCATGACTATGCTGTTCGTTGTGTTGCGTCTGGCGAACTGGTACGGCAACCCACCGGCGGAGACTACATTTATTCCATGGGCAGCCGGACCGTTCCATCCTCAGGCCACCTTGGAAGCAACATTGATTTCGTTTTTCAACGTTACCAAGTACCCGCCCTCGCTTCAGTTTCTGCTGATGACGCTCGGTCCCGCGATCATGGCGCTTGCGTGGTTCGATCGTTTCAACTTCAAGTCGCTGGCCGGGAGGTTCGGAGAGAAACTCCTTGTCTTCGGCCGTGTGCCGTTCTTCTTTTATGTACTGCACCTCTTCGCGATTCACCTCTTCGCCATCGTGGCAGCGCTTGCTTATCATCAGCCCGTAAAGTGGCTTCTATGGGGCGGGTTCCTTCTAAACCCAATGCCCAGCGGCTATGGACACAGCCTGCCCTTCATCTACGCCGCATGGATATTGATCGTCTTCGCGCTGTACTTCCCCTGCAAGTGGTTCGCGGACGTCAAGCAACGACGGCGCGACTGGTGGCTCAGCTACATGTAGGCTCGACCGTGCTCCGAGCTGTTGCCCCGGCATTCATCCGGGAACAACTTCGGCAGCTATCATCAAAACGAGACTTTATTGGAAACCGAGATCATGCCGAAATTCGAGAAGCACATCTTCGTGTGTACCAACCAGCGCTCAGCCGATCATCCGCGTGGTAGCTGCGATCCAGGGAACACGGGCGATCTGCACCGGAAATTCAAAGCGGCGGTCGCGCAGCGCGGGCTGAAGGCGACGGTGCGTGCGAACAAATCCGGCTGCCTGGATCAGTGCGAACATGGGCCGACGGTCGTCGTGTATCCGGAAGCCGTCTGGTACGGCAAAGTCACGACCGAGGACGTGAACGAGATTGTCGAGTCGCACATCGTCGGCGGCTGCCCGGTCGCACGACTCATGTTGAGCGATGAATGCATCAACAGCGCCGCCTGCGAGCACAAGGCGAAGAGGGAAGCAAAGGTAGGGAAATAGCAGCCACCCCCTCGCGCTCGTCGCCTTTTTTCCAGCAGCGAGGTCTCGTCCCGAGCAACGCGAACGATCTGCTTTGTGCTCTGTTTTGCTGAGCAAAGCCGGTGTTGATTATCTTCGTGCTGCGCTGATGGTGCGGATCACTCGTTCTTGCGCCTCGTCGGTCAGTCCGACGGAGCAGGGCAGGCTCAGGGCGCGTTCATTCAACCACTCGGCGGTCCCGCATCCATGTGCGTACGACTGTGAATGTGCGGGGCTCAGGTGCATGGGCTGCCATAGCGGACGGCTTTCGATCTCTTCGGCTTGCAGCAGACGCATCAGTTCGCGACTGCTCATCCCGTACTCGACTGGATCGATCAGCACAGTGTAGAGCCACCAGTTCGGCTCCGCCCAACTCGCTCGCGGCATGAGCGTAACGCCCGGCACGCGTCCCAACTCATCGTGGTAGCGACGCGCGATTGTGCGCTTCTTCTCAATGTAAGCTTGTAACAGTTCGAGTTGCGCGCAGCCCATCGCGGCTTGCACGTTGGTGAGGCGGTAGTTGTATCCGACCGCATTGTGTACGAATTCAACCGCGTCATCTTTAGCTTGTGTCGTCAGATACCTGGCGCGCGCGGCCCACTCCGCGTTGGCGGTCACCAGCATTCCACCGCCACCGGTAGTGACGATTTTGTTGCCGTTGAAGCTGTAGCACCCGACGTCACCATGCGTACCTACTGGACGTCCGCGGTAATTTGCGCCCAGGCATTCCGTAGCGTCTTCAATCACCTTGAGGCCGTACCGCTGCGCCAACTCCATGATGGCATCAAGATCAGCGGGATGCCCCAGGATGTGCACCGGCATCACGGCGCTCACGCGTCGTCCAGTGTGGCGGTTGCGCAGCACGCCGTCCGTGACTTCGCACGCATTGGCTAGAAAGTCTGCGAATCCCTCGGCATCCATCTGCCAATAACTGCGCTCTGAATCCACGAACGCGGGCCATGCCCCTGCGTACCGCACCGCATTTGCCGGAGCGATGAAGGTCAGCGACGGCATCACAACTTCGTCATCCGGTTGAACGCCCGCCACCAGCAACGCAATGTGCAAGGCAGAGGTTCCATTGCAGGTGGCCACCGCGTGGGGCGCGCCGACATAGGTAGCCAATTCGCTCTCAAAGCGGATCACATAGGAACCAACCGACGAAACCCAGCCGGTGTCGAGGCAATCCTTGATGTACTTCCACTCGTTGCCGCCGATCTCGGGAACGCTGAGAGGGATGTACCCGGATTCGCTCTTATTATTCATTGTGCTCATCTTTGCCGCATGGCTCCGGGGACTACACTGCATAACTGCCAATCCGGTAGCAATCCATGTTTCCGCGCAGCCACTCCAGTGTGCGTGTCAGTCCTTCGCGCAAGGGGACTTGTGGCTCCCATCCCATCAGTTCGCGAGCAAGGCGATTGTCTGCGCAGAGGCGCTCCACCTCGCTGTTGCCGGGTCGCACGCGAGTTTTGTCCTCGACGATCTCAGACTCGCTGCCCACAACTGAGCAGATCAACTTTGCCAGGTCGCCAATTGAAATCTCCTTCCCCGTGCCGAGATTGACGACCCTGCCAACCGTCGAGGGCGATGCGGCATTGGCGAGAAAACCGTTCACGGTGTCGGCGACGTAGTTGAAGTCGCGCGTTGGACTTATGTTGCCGATGCGAATCGGTTGGCCCGCCAGCGCTTGCGTCATGATGGTTGGAATCACCGCGCGCGCCGACTGGCGAGGACCATAGGTATTGAATGGACGCACCGTGCTCAGGGGCAATCCAAACGAGAGATTGAAGGACTCGACCAGTTTGTCAGCGCCGATCTTAGTAGCCGAGTAGGGAGACTGGGCTTGCAGCGCGTGAGTTTCCGGAATCGGCACTTCGCGCGCAGTGCCATACACTTCACTGGTGGAGGTGTGCACCATGCGCTCGACGTTTCCTTGAAGAGCGGCTTGCAGCACATTCAGCGTGCCTTCAATGTTTGCATGAACGTAGGACGAGGGCGATTCATAGGAGTACGGGATAGCGATCAGCGCCGCCAGGTGGAATACGACTTCCACACCGCGCATGGCCTTCGATACGCTATCGAACTCGCGGATGTCACCCGCAACCACCTCAACGTCGTTCGTGCAGGCTGACTCGTCCAGCCAGCCCCATCTGTCCGTGCTGTTGTAGTGCACCAGTGCACGCGTGCGTGCTCCGGCTTCCACCAACTTCTCGGTCAGATGACTGCCGATGAATCCACCGGCGCCTGTTATCAGCACGCTCTTGTTGTTCCAGTTCACCTTGCGGCTCCCATTGCTTTTGCGTCCTGCTGTGCCTGCTCGTAATCTTCGTGGCGGCCGATGTCCAGCCAATACTCCCACACGGGGAAGCTCACAACCGACCTTCCGGCATCGAGCAGTTTCTGGATGAGTTGCGTCATGTCGAAGCGCTCGCCGTTGGGGATGTACTTGCGCACTTGCGGCGAAAGTAAATAGATACCGGCGTTAATAAAGAGCTTCACCTTCGGCTTTTCCGATACGCGGGTGATGCGTGCGCTGTCGCACTCAACCACCCCATAGGGCACGTCAAATGAAAACTCGCGGACAGCCACCGTCATATCGGCGTGCTGCTCATGGTGAAAGCTGACCAGCGACCGGAAATCGAGTTTCGTCAAAATGTCGCCATTCACAACGAGAAGTGGATCGTCGCCTTGCAGCAGCGACAGTCCACCGGCCGTACCCAGCGGACGATCTTCGGTCACGTACTGTAAGTCAACTCCGAACGCCTCGCCGTTGCCGAAGTGCTCGGCGATTTTCTCCGACTGATAATGCGTGCTGACGTTCACCTTGCGAATCCCCGCCTGCCGAAGCTGCTCAATCACGCGCTCGAGCAGGGGCTTGTCCCCCACCGGCAATAGCGGTTTCGGGAGTTCGCTCGTCAGCGGCATCAACCGGTTTCCATAACCACCTGCCATCACCACGGCCTGCGGCGGCAGTTCTGCTTCGTGCAGCAGGGAATCCAGCACCGCGAGGCTGACCACGTGTCCCGCGTCATCGAGCAGCGGAACTTGCCGTATGCGGTGCGAACGCATGAGGCGAATCAGTTCGGTAAGCTCGATGCCGGTCTTGGCAACCACCGGATGCACCTTGCCCTGCTGCGCAAGTTCCGCCACCAGGTCGCCTACGACGCTGTCCAGGTTGCGTCCGCCGAGCACGGCGCGTCTCATGTCGCCGTCGGTGACAGTTGCCAAGAGGCGTCTCGCGTCATCCACGACGAGGGCTATGCCCTTGGTATTGCGGTCGATGCACTCCAGTACCTGTCGCAACGTGGCCGACTGCGAAACGCAACATCTCGAGACGTCATCCATGGCTGCACTCGGCGCCGGTGTCAATGAACCTTTTCAATATCAGCCTCTGGTCGAGCGGCACTTCGCTCAGTACACCGACAATCTTTTCTGTCGCATTGCCGGTGCCATACGGATTCACAAGCCCCGCGAGTCCTCTCCTGAACTCCTCCGACGTCGCCATCCGTATGGCCTGTGCGATCTCGCCGCGAACGGTGCCGCAGTTCACGACATTGCGCGCCTGTAGCCTTTCTCGCTGACGGTTGCCAACGTTCACAACCGGCAACTTGAATGACGTAGCTTCCAGAATTCCGCTGGACGAGTTGCCCACCATAGCGAGCGCGCGGGACATCATGCTGAAGTAACCCGCCGTGCCAAGGTTCTGAACCGCCTTGCCGTTCCTGTGAGTCGCGATGAACTGTTGAATGGCGGCAATGATGGCGCGATTATCTGTGTCCGCATTCGGGTACGTGAACACCAGGTTGCACGTTTGCTCTTCGAGCGCCGCCAGCAATTCCGCGAACTGCGTACCTGCGTGTTCGTGCTCCAACGTGACCGGATGGAAGGTGATGAGAAGGAAAGGGGCGTCGGCATTGACTCCGAACCTGCTCTTCAACTCCTCGGATGACAACAGGCGCAGCTCATGCAGATTGTCCAGTCCCGGCGCGCCGCTAACCGTAATCCGCCACGGTTCTTCGCCCATGCGCATCAGTCGCTCGCAAAAGACCTCGGCGGCCACGAAGTGCAGATGGCTCATCTTGCTGATCGAGTGGCGCATCGCCTCGTCGATTGCCCCCTCCGTCACCTCGCCACCATGTATATGCGCCAGTGGGAGCTTGAAGGGAAGCGCCGCGGCTGCGGCGGAAAACATCTCGTAACGATCGCCCAACAGCAAAACGAGATCGGGTCGCTCGCTCTCGTAGGCCTCGGCAAAACCAGCCAGCCCCGCCGACATTGCCTTCGCGACGCTCTTCGGGTCGTCCTTACCGCTCTCAAGCATGGGAATCTTGCGGCCGATGGTGAAGCCGTCGCGCTCGATGTCGCGCCAGGTGTCACCGTATTCCGGCAGCAGGTGCGCCCCGGATACCAGTATCCGCAGATCGAGGCCCGTCATGGCAGCCATGCGCCGTAGCACGGGCCTGTAAATCCCGTAATCCGAACGCCCGACAGTGACGACCGCGATCTTTCGCATCTCTGCCCTAAGGCTCCCCGCCTGTCTGACACAGCACGCTTTGCAACGCGAGCACGCGCGTCATCTGGCGAAGGGTTGTAATGATTCAGTGTCTGCGAAATTCTACACTGAGTGCTTTCCCGCCGATCTGCTCTCACTAACGTCGGCATCGGACATCTGCTCGTCCGATACAATGTTCGCCAACAGCACGGCAACACAAACGCGACTGTCGCCATGCTGCGGATGCTGTACCTACTTCTCCCGGGAGATTCAGGATTGGAGAACACCGTTTGTCTGAGACCTCTGCTGGCTATAATTCCGGCGCGCGGAGGATCAACAGGATTTCCGGGAAAGAACACACACCCGTTCGCGGGTCTGCCGCTCATTGCTCACAGCATCCGAATGGCGCAGATGACACCCGAAGTTGACGAGTGCATCGTCACAACCGATAGCGAAGAGATTGCGGAGGTAGCTCGCCGGGCCGGCGGCAAAGTTCCGTTCATGCGCCCTGCCGACCTGGCACGGGATGAGACGCCGATATGGCCTGTGCTCCAGCACGCGCTTCGCGAAATGGAGCAACGGAGCGGAGTAACCTACGGTTCCGTACTTCTGCTCCAGCCGACGAACCCTGCTAGAGAAATCTCCGACGTTGCGAAAGCGCTCGAAATCCTTGCCGCGAACCGGAACGCAATGGGCGTTATTGCCGTTTCTGAACCGCCGTTCAATCCACGTTCAGTGTGTGTGGAGGAGCGTGCCGGCTACATGCACAAGGCATTCCCCGACGGACAAACGTATGCCCGACGCCAGGATGCGCCCAAAGTTTTCCGCATCAACGGCGTGCTGTATTTGTGGCGGCGCGATTTCGTTTTCAGCGTGAACTCGAACTGGGACGCAGCCCCTCATAAGATGCTCAGTGTCCCGCCGGAATGCGCCGTCGATATCGACACTCCGCACGACCTACTGTGGGGCGAGTTTCTCATTGCGCAAGGCAAGCTCCGCCTTCCATGGTTGCAGCGGGATGAACCCCGATGACCGTGTACATCGTGCGGAGTTTAATCGGGGATCCGGTGGCGATCTCAGTTTGTCAGAAGAAATCGGATCGCTAGATGTCGTCAGCCACCGTTTCAATCTACTCGCGAGAAAGCGAACTCCGTCCGGCGGACGGCGACGTTGCGCTGCTGTTTGAATGCGCCCGACAGTTGGCTCTGCCGCCCCTTCTCGCAAGTGTTCTCAGTGGGTGAAGTCCTCGGCTCGCAGACAGATGCGGAAAACTTCGCCTTTGGCCTGTCCCGCAGGCTCTTGTCTGTGGCACCCGCGTTCGAGGGTGTTCCACAACTAAACATCTGGGAAGAAGGGCTACTGCTGCAACTCATCGCCATCTTCCAGAACGTGCGCCTTGATGCCTGGATCACCAATGGCGGCTATCAGGTATGCCGTTTAATGGGCGGCTCGCACGAACGGCTTGCCGCCACTCAGGCTGTCACCGGTAGTACATACAGTATTGAGCGCGAGCATATCTCGCACTCCAGTCTGCATGCCAAAGTGCAGAAACAGTTTTCGAGCGATGGCTTTCGCGCCATTCCTCGCCTCATGCGTCTTGCCGCGCGCCGCATGATGCCGTGTTCCTCCCGATTCGTGGAAGCCTTGCCCGGGAAGTTGCTCAACTCTTTCCGTCCGGGAGGGGCCTGGTTCTATAACACGTCATACAACGACACAGGTATCGGCATCGCCTACGATGGCCACCTCGGCATGCCGCTACAATACGTTTTCAATGATCCGACTACCGCTGGCCGCAAGCTCAGAGAAGCAGGCAAGCCCGGCATTAGCATTCACTCATTTCTGCGTTTTTGGGATCTGCCCAATGCATCGCAGGTGAAGACTCATGCTGCGGAGATCACGCGAGCGTTGGGCACGCTGCCGCTGAGTGGCATGGAATTGCAGGCGCGAGACATCCTTCTGCGTTCGCCTGCGTACGCCTATTTCCTCCGGCGACTACTTCCGTTGTACATGATGGACACTCGTGCTGCGCGTCGGATGCTCGAGGCCACCCGTCCTGAAATTCTTTTTGTCGGCAACCCCGCATGGCAACGACCGCTGCTGCTGCAAGCGCGCGAGCGCCGTATACCCACCGTGTTATTGCAGCATGGCGTCATGGCGTTCGATCTACGCTTTGCCGACCAACCGGTTGATACTTCGTTCGTTCGTGGGCAGTTCTTCCAGCAACTGCTGAACCCATCTTTGAAAGAACGTTCTGTCGTGCTCAACATCCCTGCTTCTGTCTCGGTGCCGCCTCCCAGAAGCACCGGTCGCGACATCATCTTTATTTCTGCTCCGCTCCACGTACTGCCGCTTTACCACGAAGGCGAACTTCGCGAGATCATTGGCACGTTGCTCGCCATCTCTGCGCGCCTGCATAGATGCTTCGTCGTCCGCGTGCACCCGATGGAGAGCGTCGGCTCGTATCGCAAGCTCGTTGGAGAGCTGTGCTCGGAACTTGGGGTTGCGCCGGAAGTGATCTATTCGCAGGGCCCTGGCCTGGACGACGCGCTCAAGTCCTCCGCCGTCGCCGTACTATTCTTCTCGACCGTCTTTCTCGACTGCCTGCGTCTTGGCGTCCCCATCGTCAGCTTCGATTGGCACGAGTTCCCATATAAGGCGCACTACAAAGAGGAACGCATCTTCAATTTCGCTGACGATCTCGCGCACCTGTCCGAACTCGTTGAGCAGGGCGCGGCAGGCCAGTTGCCCTACAAAGCGGAGGACTTGGAGCTTTTCTTGTGGAATACGTCAGGCGATGAAATCGCCGCCAAGGTTCGCAGCCTGTTGCAACGGTCTCCGGTCACGGAGGCCAAGTGAATCGCGAGCGAACGGTTCTGGTGCCGCGCTTCATGGATTCCGCGAACGTCAATGCGCAGAACCTGAATGCCAAGGCGATGCTTTCACGTTTCTCCTGCCCCGGCCTGCGATGGTCTGCCGTTCACTATGGCGCACCCGATTCGGCGGTCGAGCGGTCACCGAACGTCTCTCTGCACAAACTCTGGCACCGGCGCTTATGGCGGTTCGACCTCGCCCGCTTCTACAAGCGCGATGCAGATGCGATTTTCTATCCGGGCCCTGAATGGTTCGACGCCGCCGGACTGGCACTTCGTTCCTTCTGTTCGCGTCGCGTCCCTGTCATCGCGACACTGGAAGGTCTGGTGGGCGATGAGCAGCGTGAGCGCGAATTGACCAAGGCTGTTGGTCACGTAGTCATTTGTGAGAGACACCCGCGTCCCGTGGTCGAGCGAATCCAGCGTATCCTTGCGCGCGCCGACCTCATCGTTGCCATAAGCCCGTTCCTGCAGAAGATGGGGACCTTGTTATATGGCGACAAGTTCGTAACTGTTCCTCTGGGCATCGACGGCACCATCTTTCATTCGCGTGGGCGTAAGTCGGGTGAGCGGCGTCGAATCGTCTCTGCGGGTACGATCAAGTCGAGAAAACGGCCACTCGCGTTTATTGAACTTGCCGCGCAGTTTCCGCAAGCTGATTTTGTCTGGTTCGGCAGCGGCCCTGACGTTGAGCTATGTCGAGCGCACGCCGCCGAACGCGGCATCGTGAATGTGACTTTCGCTGGGCTGCGAACCCCTGCGCAACTTGCCGACGAGTTCCGTCGCGCGGATCTTTTCGCCATGACCTCATTCGCGGAAGGTGTCCCCAAGGTGATGCAGGAAGCGGCGGCCTGTGGACTTCCGATCGTCGCCTTCGGATTCTACGAAGCGCCATCCGTTGTCGATGGTGTCAACGGCTACGTGGTGTGGGATGACGAGCAGATGTGCGCGCGGGTCGGTGAAGTCATCTCGAATCCCGAGCGGAGCAGAGAACTCGGTAGCCACGGAGCCAGCATGGCTCGGGAATGGGACTGGGACCAGGTTGCGCCGCGCTGGGAAGAGCAGGTCATCTCATTGCTGTCGTAACACTGCCGCAAGAATCGCCGCGACAGAAACCGCGTGGTGCAAAACGCCGTGTCGCGCGAGTACGATAGCGAGAGTCCAATTGCAACTGAGGCTGCACACGCTTGCATAGAGCTCGCACTCATAAACATGAAGAATGTATCGATCGTTGGACGTATCATCGGGGAGGGGCAGCCCACCTTTGTAATCGCCGAGGCAGGCGTTAATCACAACGCTGACCTTGGCCTTGCGCGCAAACTCATCGACGCCGCTCGACTCGCAGGCGCGGATTGCGTGAAGTTTCAGACCTTCACTCCGGAGCGCCTCGTTTCGTCGCAAGCGCCGAAGGCGGATTATCAGCGGGAGACCACGGGCCAGGCAGAGTCGCAGCTCGAGATGTTGCGGCGGCTCGCACTCTCGCCTGAGCAGACCGGCGAGTTGCGCGACTACGCCGACTCAGCCCGAATACTTTTCCTTTCCACTCCATTTGACGAGGAGAGCGTTGCGCTGCTCCATCAACTAGGTGTGCCGGCATTTAAAGTCGGGTCCGGCGAACTGACCAACTTGCCTCTGCTTGAATGTATAGGTGCGACGCACCGTCCCGTCATTCTCTCGACGGGGATGGCCTATCTCAGCGAAGTCGAAGTCGCCGTGCGAACGCTGAACGACGGCGGCTGCCCGGAGCTTGCGCTGCTGCACTGTGTCTCCGGTTATCCCGCCGATCCCGCGGCGGTCAACCTGCGCGCGCTCGATACCTTGCGCTCCGCCTTCGGCGTACCTGTGGGTTTTTCTGATCACACGCGCGGAATCGAGTTGGCTGTTGCCGCCGTCGCGCGCAGCGCGGCGATCATCGAGAAGCATTTCACGATCAACAGGGAACTACCCGGCCCGGACCATCGCATGTCGCTCGATCCGCAGGAACTTGCGCAAATGGTCCAGGCCATCCGTACGGTCGAAGCGTCGCTGGGTGACGGCATCAAGCGTCCGACGCCCTCTGAGTGCGGCGTACGCGACGTCGCGCGCCGGAGCATCGTTGCGCGCCAGGCTATCGCCGCCGGTACCCGGCTGGAGCGCTCCATGCTGGAGATCAAGCGGCCGGGGACCGGTCTGGCGCCGAAAGAGCTAGAGTCCGTAGTTGGCCGTAAAGCTGCACGGAGCATTGACGCCGACGCGCTAATCAGTTTGTCCGATCTCGAATAGCGAAGGGAAGGCGTGCTTCGTGCGCCGCCGTCAACCCTCGTACGCAACTTCAATGTCATCGTCGGAGAAGCCAGAGCACTCATCACCAGTGTGTTATCGTTGCGCTCTGAATTTCAAATAGTTTGATTCTTTGGAACAGATTTCATAGATGATGGGCCTTCGTGTCGTTATTTCCGGTGCCGGTGGTCACGGCAAAGTCATCGCTGATGCGTTGTTTTGCGCGGGAGCCGAGATGCTCGGGTTCATCGAGGCGGGACCCAGCCTTGCGGGCCTTCGCGTCCTCGACTTCCCAATCCTCGGGGACGACGGCTGGCTAGCCTCGCAGAGTCGAACCAGTTTCGCCATTGCGCTTGGCATCGGCGACAACGAGGTGCGCCAGCGTTTGGCGTCGGCCTACACATCAGCCGGATTTCAGCTGAGAACCGTCATACACCCGAACGCCGTCGTTTCGCGCTGGGCGACCGTTGGTGAGGGAGCGTCTATCCTGGCCGGCGCCATCGTCAACCCTGGCGCAAGCATTGGCAGAGGAGCCATCATCAACACCGGCGCTGTCGTTGAGCATGATGCCGTTGTCGGCGACTTCGCTCATGTCGCGCCCCATTCAACCCTGGCCGGCGGCGCAGCTCTCGGTGCGCTTTCGCTGCTGGGCACTGGGGCGAGCGTCAAGCCGTCCACTAAAATCGGCTTGCGCTGCATTATCGGTGCCGGCGCTACGGTCACGGAAGATATTCCTGACGCTGTGGTTGCCATGGGTGTCCCGGCTCGCATAAGTCGATCCACCGCCGCGCGAGCCAAGAGCTGACACTCACGAACCTCACTTCCTCTATATGGATTCAAAGCGCATCATCAACAACTCCGTAGCCCTGCTTGTAATGGATCTTGTGAGCAAGCTGTTGCCACTCGTGACATTTCCATGGGTAGTGCGCGCGCTCGGCCCCGAGAGCTACGGCAAGGTTGGTTTTGCTCTGGCTGTCACCGGTTTTTTCGGCCTTCTCGCAGCGCCGGGCTTCAACGCCTTCGGACAGCGCGAGATCGCTCGCTCGGAAGATCCCGCGCGCGCCGTAGCGCAGAAGTTGATGGGCGCGCGCATGATGCTGACGTGCTGTTCGTACCTGCTGCTCGTCGTGTTTACGTTTACACTCGCGCCGCCAGATCGCCTCACCCGCACTCTGCTGTTGCTCACGGGAGTTAACTTCCTTATCGCCACCGTTGACCTGCAGTGGCTCTTTCTGGGGAACTCGCGTATGTGGCGAACCTCCGTCGCGGGTATTACCGGGCAATGCCTATACACCGCCGTTGTGCTCGGTTTCGTGCGTAAGCCATCGGATGCCTGGTTGCTTCCGCTCGGCAGCATCTCTTCCGGAATCGTCGTCGCACTGCTGCTGCTCCAACGCGCTCGCCGCGAGTTCCATGTCGGCCTGCCGCGCTTCGTTCCCGAATTGTGGGGAAGATTTCTGCCCGTCTGCTTTACACTCGGCCTGGCCAGCATGATGTCCATGCTCTACGACCAGATCGATACGGTGATGCTGCGCTACATGCGAACCGAGGCTGAGGTTGGCCTTTATGCCGCGAGCTATCGCGTCATGAGCATTTCCATGTCGTTTCTGCCAGTGGTAGCGCAGGTGTTTTATCCGTTGCTCTCCGGCGCCGCCGGACGCGACGCGGAGCGCGAGCGCCGTTACGTGCAATGGATGGCGAACGCCACCGTTTCTCTCGCAATTCCCATGGCCATCGGCGGATGCCTGCTGGCAGAGCCCATCGCAGCATTTATTCTCGGCGCTAAGTTTGCCGGCTCCGAACGCCTTTTGCGCTGGCTCATGTTGAACCTTATCTCGGCATCTTTGGCTGTTCTGTTCGGCTCGCGGCTGGTCCCGCACAACCGCGAGCGAAAGTATCTCGCCGCCGTCGCCGCCGGTGGAGTCACGAACGTTCTGCTCAACCTCATCTTGCTGCCGCGCTTCGGAGCGTTGGCCGCCGTGTGGACGACCATCGTCAGCCAGTTCGCAGTTGCCGCAATGGCGTTCTACTTTACCCGCGATCTCGAACGACCCAGGCTGCTGCAGCCCATCTGCATCTCGCTTGCAGCGGCTACTGCCATGGGATTCACAATTCAACTGATACGGCACAATGTGCAATTAAACGTGCTGTTCCTGGTCGCTCTCGGTGGTCTCGTTTACGGCGGTGGCTTTGCTGCCGCGCGTTCGCTTTGGAAAAAGTTGCAGCCTGCTCCCGCAGCCGAGGCGGCATAGCGTCGATGATCGCTGCGGCTCAGACACAACCGGAAGAGCGGCCCACGGCACAGCCGGGCACGCTGACATTGGTGTTACTGCTGGAACCGACTCCGTACGTCCTGCCGCGTGCGATCTATCTTCAACGCGCCGCAGATCTCAACGCGGAAGTCGTTTTCACATTTCGCAACGGATCACAACCTTGGGGACAGGACGCCGATGTCCAGGACATAACCGTGCTGCTCGACTCCTCGGTATTTCGGTTGCGCCAGTTCGCACGCGTGTTGCGACTTCTGAGGCACATCCTCGCCGGACGCTACACCGTAGCGCATGTGGCCGGTTGGGGGCATTGGGTCACGCTCTGTGCCATCCTTGCGCTGAAGTTGCGCGGAGTGCTGTTCGCCGTTGAGTCGGATACGCAACTACAGCCCACTCGATCCGGCTACAAGGAACGAGTGAAGGAGATTCTGTATCCCATCCTGCTGAACTGGCCCTCTGCTGTCCTTCCGGGCGGCTCACGGCAGGCAAAGTTTTTCCGGCATTACGGTGTGCCCGAAAACCGAATTCATGTAGCTCATATGACGGTCGACACGCAGAAACTTCGGTCCATCCCTGGCAAACAACGAGATGTGTTCAGAGCTGAGCAAGGGCTGTCACCGGAAGCGGTGGTATTCCTGTACGTCGGACGATTTGTTCCGCAGAAAGGAATTCGGCTGCTAGCGGATGTTTCGGATGTGTTGACCAGAGCGTGCCGCCACGCCAATCTGGTGTTTGCCGGTGCCGGAGAATTGCAGCAGGAAGTACAGGCGCTCTGCGCGCGTTTGCCGGAGCAGGCGCGATACCTTGGCAGACTGAGTACCTCGGAAGTCATACAGTGGATGCGCGCAAGTGACATTCTCGTGCTGCCTTCACTTTCTGAACAATGGGGCCTGGTCGTGAATGAAGCCATGCTCTGCGGCCTGCCGATCGTCGCATCGGACCGCGTTGGTTGCGTTGACGACCTGGTGCACCATGGAAAAAACGGTTTCATCTTTCCCGCGGGCGACTCCGCCCGCCTGGCGTTCGCGCTGACAAGCTTGGCCGAAGATGGCGAACTTCGACGCCGCATGGGTGCCGAGTCGGCCAGAATCATAGAACCCTGGACAATGGAGCGAGAGGCAGAAGCGATTCGCTCGGCGTTGGTACAGATGTCGGGTGCGCAATGAGAACTTATCGCTGGGTCTTCCTCGCGGCGTTGATTGCATTTTCTCTGGCCAACTTCCCCATATTGGGCAGGGCGGCGACGTATTGCAGGTTCGCGGCGCAGGCGATACTCGTCCCGGCCACGATTGTGATGACGGTCAGGCTGCGAACTTCCGTACCACGAAGCGTTCTGGCGGCCATGTACATTTTTGCTACATGGGCGTTCGTGACTTCGTTCTGGTCGGAGAATACGGAGCTCACCGTCCTGAAGTGGGCTGTCGTCATGACGCTCTGGATGGCAGTGTTTGTCGGCGGCTTCCTCGTCGGCCGCATCGACAGAAATCCGTTTCACCTGCTCGGCTTCATTCTGGTTCCGGTGGTGTTGTCGTCCGTGGTCTCGCTGGGTCGTGGAGATGGATACTCCGGCGGCTTCTTCCGTGGCTACTCCGGGAACTCCAACACCTTGGGGGCCGTGATCGCGTTCACATTTCCTTGGCTCGTATTCGAGCTGAGGTCCTGCTGGCGGATTCTTGCGCGGCGTACGGCGTTTCTGATGATGTCATTGGCAGCGATGGTCATCATCGTCGAAAGCCGCAGCAGGGCGTCGCTTGCAGCCCTCGTCATCATAAGCTGCTCAAGCTTGCAAGCGCTTAACCTGGGCCGCAAAGCCGTGGCGATCTATGTTTTCCTTGCCCTGCTACTCGGCGTCTATGTCGTTAAGCCGGGTGTTCTACTACAAACGTTTTATGGCGACATCGTGTTGAAGCGATCTGAAAGCGCAATGAACTCACGCGCCGGACAGATGAAGACTTCGTACGAGAAAGCAAAGGAGGGTGGCGTACTTGGAGCAGGCTTCGGAGTCAGCATAGGAGCTTCCCAGTACTGGCACCTTGAAAACTTCTCGAACTACTCACGCGAGAAGGGCAACTCTGTGCTGGCGGTGGTGGAAGAGACCGGACTCATCGGCGGCGTTCTCTACATTCTTCTTCTCGGCACTGCCTTCGGATATATCCGAACATACGGTAGAAATGCCCAGGGAGAACACTTGTTCGTCTACCTGTTATCACTCGGATTCTTCGCTGGGGCTCTGTTCAACTCCATGTTCGAGGCGTGGATTTTGTCTTCCGGTCCGGACACAGTCGTTTTCTGGGCCGTTGTGGGAATGAGTTGCGGCGCTCTGAATCAATACGTCGAGAGAAGAAATGTCGAATTCGCTTCCGCGCAAGCGTCAACTGGGGCGCTTGGTGCACGCGCTGCGCTCGTTTCAAGGTAGTGCCCGTTATGGCATCGTCCTGCTCTATCACACGGTCGGAACCACTCCGCGCGCTCTTCCCGCGGCAAAGTTCCGGGAACAGATGGCATGGCTGCATGCGAATGTTGCCGTCATTGATCTTGAGCGCCTGATCGCCGGCGACTGGCCTGCATCTCCCTCGGGCATCTCCTGCGCCATCACCTTTGACGATGGCTACGCCGGAGTCTACAAGGGCGCGTACCCGGTACTTCGCGAGCATCGTTTCTCCGCCACGGTGTATCTCACTACCGCCGCAATTGGAGCAACTTCGTCGCTGTCGCTCGACTCTTTCGCCGGTCTTTATCCTGACGACAGCATGCTCACCTGGGATCAAGTTAAAGAGATGATCGCCAATGGCATTGCCGTTGGTTCTCACCTCACCGCACACAGAGATCTCACGTCTCTATCTCGCACCGAGGCCGACGATGAGCTACGAAAGTCGAAGCTCGAAATCGAGCAGCGGTTGGGGACCGAATGCACCAGCTTCGCCTACCCTTGGGGTAGATACAATCAAGCTGCCACGAGCGCCGTGCGCCGAGCCGGATACCGCAGCGCCGTCATCGCCATCCACGATCGAATTCTGGCCGGCACCAACAGCAACCCGCTGGAGATACCTCGCGCAGGCGTTTCGCCCGAATACGAGTTGCAGGATTTCATCTCCGTCGTGACCGGCGATTTCGATTACCTTGGATACATTCAACGCATCCGCCGCTGGAGGAAAAGCTAGCGCCATGCAGCAATTGCATGGCACACTGAAATGCTTTTTACATACTCACGTCAAATGTCTTCAGCCAGGGCCATCGCCCAGACACAGTCACTTCGGGCGATTCAGGTGCTCGACGAAGCACATTGGAATGAACTCCTCCGTGCATTCAGCACTCCTCATCCCATGCAAACGTGGCAGTGGGGAGAGGCAAAACAAATTGTTGGTGAACGCGTGGAGCGCTGGTGCGTCATGGCCTGCGACGCTCCCATCCTTTTGGCCCAGACATTCTTGAAGTCGAGAGCATGGCTGCCAATCAATATCGCGTGGGTGCCCCGCGGACCTATCTATGAAGACAAGTATTTGGCAGCTAAGGCCATCAAAATACTTGGTAGGGAATTCAGGCTTCGAGCCTGCCGTGCGATCGTGGTGCAACCCTATTCGCTTGAGTTGGCAAACAGGCCCAGTCTGCTGCGCCGTATTCCTGCTCAGCGGGACTTCACGTTTGTCGTCGATCTCGATGCATCGCTTGATGCGACCGAGCGATTGCTGCGCAACAAGGGAATGAACAGGTTCAATCGGGAAGCAGGTGTCATCGTAGAGGACTCCAGTGACGATGCTGTGGAGCCGCTGATCGATTTGTACGCAGCGCTCGCGCAGCGTAAACAGTTTCGGCCGTATGGCGGAGCTGCACTCATTCGATCTGTGTGGAAGACGTTTCGCACGCCGGAGCAAGCGGATGTCGCCGCTCACTGTTTCCAGGCCGATGTGCACGGCAAAGTTGCGGGAAGCTCATTGGTGTTGCGCGTTGGTTGTACGGCGCATTACATGTGGGCCGCATTCGATTATGAGTTGCGGAACCTTGGGGCTGGCGAAGCGATGCAATGGGAGATCATGAAGCGAATGCGCGCCTCCGGCGTGCGCTTCTACGATCTGGAAGGCGCTGACCAGAAGAACAATCCCGGCGTTTACAAATTCAAGAAGAAGCTCGGCGGCACTCTCATCGAGCGTCCGCCGATGGGGTTTCGGCTGCTATGAGCGGGCGAAACGTTTCAGCCCTCGACCGGGAACATCAACCCGAGACATCAGCGATGAAGCCCCGGCTACTCGTGTTTCTCGGACGCTATCTGCCAGGCTTTAAATCCGGCGGGCCCGTTCGAACCATTTCGTCGATGGTCGAATTGCTCGCACCGCATTACGATTTCTTTATCGTCACACTGAACAGCGACTCCGGCAATTTAAAGCCCTACTCCACAGTCATCACAGATCAGTGGAACCAGGTTGGAAAAGCGAAGGTATTCTATGTTTCGACCATCAGCTTAAGCGCGCTGCGCCAGGCCGTTGCCAACGTCAAGCCTGACGTCGTCTATCTGAACGGATACTTTTCTGCGTCCTCCATGAAAGCCCTGCTGCTGCGCCGCTTCGGTTTGCTCGGTCGTGTACCGGTTGTGCTCGCCACCCGAGGCGATCTCGCGCCCGGTGCACTCGGACTGAAGAGTTTGAAGAAGCGTACTTACATCGCAGTTGCCAGCAAACTCGGTCTCTACAATCGTCTGCTGTGGCAGGCATCGTCGTCCCGCGAAGAGGCTGACACGCAGCGCCTGATTTCACAGAACGGCGTCGCGGACTCGGCAATTCACGTAGCGCCCGATCTTGCGTGCGGATACCAGGCTATTGCCGGTGAGCGCCGCAAGCGCAGTGGCCATGCGTCATTCGTTACGGTATCGCGCATCGCGCGAATGAAAAATCTGCCATTCACGCTTGACCGATTGAAGGATCTTCGCGGCCAGGTCACCTTCGACATCTTCGGCCCGCTTGAAGACAAGGTTCTCTGGGCGGAGTGTGAGCAGAAAATCCGCGAGTTGCCACCCAACATCGTCGTCCGATACCACGGCAGCATGGAGCCTCAACAGGTTCTCGCCGAACTTGCCGCGCGTGAGTTCTTCATCTTGCCGACATTGGGCGAGAACTACGGACATGTCATCATCGACGGCGCTTCCGCCGGATGCCCGGTCATCATCAGTGACCGCACTCAATGGCGACACCTCGCGCAGCAAGGCTTCGGATGGGATATTCCGCTCGATGACCCTGATCAGTGGAGAACAGTTTTGCAATACTGTATCGACATGGACGTTGGCGACTATCAGCGACTGTCTGCGCGTGCAGCCGAGTTCGGACGCACGGTCATGACCAGCAGCGCCACCCTGCAGGCGAACATCGGTTTGTTCGAACGTGCTTTGGTCCGGACCTCGCCGTCGACACCGTCGAATGCAGCACACGCCGCAAAGGTGGGCCGATGACTGCCCGCCTAACCGTACTGGTGCCGACCTTTAATGAAGAGGTCAACTTGTCACAGTGCCTCGGCAGCATCATGGGCTGGGCCGACCAGGTTTTCGTCGTTGATTCATTCAGCACTGATCGCACTGTTGAGATCGCCCGCGCGATGGGCGCGACCGTCGTCGAGCACAAGTTCGACGGCTACGCCGATCAGAAGAACTGGGCCATGGACACTCTGCCGTTCAGGAACGAATGGCTGCTCATCCTCGACGCTGATGAGTACGTCACGCCCGAGCTTCGCGACGAGATCGCCTCACTCATCGCACAGGACGGCAACGGGTGCGATGGCTTCTACATCAACCGGCGCTTCATCTTCTATGACAAGTGGATCAAACACTGTGGGTGGTATCCGAGTTGGAACCTGCGCCTATTCCGGCACGCTCTGGGGCGTTACGAAAGCCGCCCGGTGGATGAACATATCCTTCTGAACGGTCGAACCGGCTTCTGCCAAGCGGAGATGATCCACCGTGACCTGCATGACATGACGTGGTGGATCGCGAAGCACAATCATTACGCTTCGCTCAATGCAATCGCGTATGAGCAGATCGAGCGCGGAGAAAGTAGCGAGTCGCGCATACGGCCACGGTTGTTCGGCAGCCAGCCCGAACGCCGCCGCTATCTCAAGGAGAACGTGTGGCGTCATCTGCCCGGCCGCGGCCTCCTCTATTTTGTGTACATGTACTTCTTCTGCCTCGGCTTTCTTGATGGAAGGATGGGCTTTGTCTTCTGCGCCATGCACGGCATCTTCGAATACTTCAAAGTCATCAAGTGCTGGGAAGCGCAGCATCTGGATAAACTTCGCCCGGTGCAGCACGAAGCGATTAGAGAATCTGCGCCGGCAACTGCGAACGCCGGTTCCGTGCGCTCCCATTGACACGCTCGTTCGATTCCATCGTGTGCGAATTACGAATGCAGGCTTTCATTGACGAGGCTCGAACCTTAAGATGGTGCAGCAACTTACTTGCTGCAAGGCGTGACTCGTTATGAAGCAGATGTTCCAATCGGCCCGGACAGGGCAGAGCACCATCGTTGAAGTCCCGGCCCCCGCTCTCGTTCCCGGACACGTCCTCGTCGCCAATGCGGCTTCGCTAGTCTCGGCGGGAACAGAGCGCATTGTTATCGAGTTCGCCGAAATGAATCTGCTCCAGAAAGCAAAGGCTCGCCCCGACCTCGTTCGACAGGTGCTCGACAAAGCTCGGCGCGACGGTCTGCTTACCACGCTGGATGCCGTGCGCAGCCGCCTCGACAAACCGATCAGCCTTGGATACAGCAGCGCCGGAACCGTGATCGCCGTCGGCGAAGGCCTCAGCGACATCAGAGTGGGAGATCGCGTCGCCTGCTCAGGCATGGACCACGCCAGTCACGCGGAAATTCTCTCCGTGCCGCGCCTGCTCGTCACTCCCATACCCGATGGAAACGTCAGCTTCGAAGCGGCAGCCTTCACCACTATCGGCGCGATCGCGATGCACGGCATCCGTTTGGCGGAAGTCAACCTCGGCGAAACCGTAGCTGTCATCGGCCTGGGACTCATCGGACTCCTTACCGTCCAGATGTTGAAGGCCGCCGGATGCGATGTTGTCGGCATTGACCTCGATGCTGAACGCTGCGACCTTGCCAAACAGTGCGGCGCGGATGCAACCGCCACAAGCGCATCGCAGTTTGAGGCGCTCGTCTCGGAGCGCACCCGTGGAGTAGGCGCGGACTCAGTAATTATCACCGCAGCGAGTTCCAGCAACGGACCTGTCGAACTAGCGGGTGACATCGCGCGCTCACGTGCAATCGTGGTTGCCGTCGGCGCCATCGGCACGCACCTGCCCCGCAAGACTTACTACGAGAAGGAACTCGATTTCCGCATTTCGCGCTCATACGGGCCGGGCCGCTACGATGCCGAGTACGAAGAGAAGGGGCACGACTACCCAATCTCTTACGTGCGCTGGACCGAGTCGCGTAACATGCAGGCCTTCCTCGCGCTTGTCGCGGCTGGCAGAGTCAGAGTGGATTCGCTCATCACTCACCGCTACGGCATCGACCAGGCCACCACAGCCTACGACCTCATCACCGGCAAACTTCCAGAGCGCTTCATGGGTGTGCTCATCAGCTACCCCGGCAATGTTGCGATCTCGCGCCGCCAGGACTTGCCAATCGCTGTCGCCGCGATGGCAGGGAAGTCCGGGGCTGTGCGCGTAGGGATGCTCGGCGCTGGCCTTTTCGCCACACAGATTCTCCTTCCGGCCATGAAGAAGGTGGCTGGCGTAGAGTTCGCAGGTGTCTGCACGGCAACTGGGGGCACTGGCCATCACGTCGCCTCGCGTTTCGGCTTCCGCTACTGCGCCACCGACGAGGCGGAACTTCTTGCCGATCCCAAGGTCGATCTCATGGTCATTGCCACACGGCACGGTCTGCACGCGCAGCAGGTTCAAGCAGCGCTGCGCGCCGGCAAACACGTATTCTGCGAAAAACCGCTCTGTCTCGATCGAGACCAGCTTGTGTCCATCGCGCACACCGCTGCGGAGGCGAACGGTTCGCTGCTCATGGTCGGATACAACAGGCGTTTCGCCCCTATGGCTGTTGAACTGAAGCGCTTCTTCTCCGACGGTCGCGAGCCCATCGTTGCACACTATCGCGTAAACGCCGGAGCCATTCCGGCAACGCATTGGGTTCACGATCCCGTGCACGGAGGCGGGCGCATCATCGGCGAGGTCTGCCATTTTGTAGACTTCCTGATGTTCGTCACCGGTTCGGAGCCAGTCTCGGTCTTCGCCAGTGCATTGCCGACAACCGGAACACCGCCTGACAATGTTGCGGTTACCATCCGGTTTGCCAACGGCTCGCTCGGCACCGTGAACTACGTTTCCACAGGTGACAGGGTGTTCAGCAAGGAGCGCGTCGAAGTCATGGGTCGTAACCGCGTCGCCGTGCTCGACGACTTCCGCCAACTCGAACTCGTTCGCGACGGGCGCAGCAAGTCGATCAAATCACGACTCCGGCAAGACAAAGGACATCAGGGAGAATGGCAGGCTTTCGCTTCCGCCTGCAAAGGTGGCGTGTCGCCGATCGCATTCCGCGACATCGTGGCGGGCACGCTCGCCACATTTGCGATCAACGACAGTCTGCGCGAGAACGCTCCCGTAGCGGTCAACGTGGACAGCTTTTTGGCTGCAAGTCTGTGAAGGGCGGCGCCAACTGCTTATGAGCGACGCTCTCAATATTCTCGTCCTGACAACAATGTTTCCGCATCGCCCTGGCGACAAGGACGGAAACTTTATCCACGACCAGGTGTGCGAGCTCGCCGCGATGGACGCGCGCGTCACAGTGCTTGTCTGCAAGCCTCGCCTGCCCAGAGCGCTTGGCCTGCTCGCCAATCCGCTGAAGCGCGACGTCGATCCCGCTGTTTATGCCGGGAGTAAATTCCAGGTCAAAACCGCAAACTACTTCAGTTTGCCGCGATACGCGCTCGGCACCAAGGCAGCGCGCTTCACCTGCTCGGGCGTCATGCCCTCCGTTCGCTCCATCTGCAGCGCCCAGCGCACGCAACTCATTCACGCGCATGGCATCACGCTCGGCCATGTCGCCATCGAGGCCTCCTCCGAGCTCGGCATCCCCAGCATTGTCACCATGCACGGTATCGACACCACTCCGCGCATCACCAGCACGGCAGCCAAGCGTCGCCAAATCGGAAGCATGCTCGCCGCCGTCGGACGCGTCGTCCTCGTGGGTTCGCCGCTAACGGAGTACTACAGCCAGTTTGTTTCCAATACGAAGAACTTCATCGTTGTCGGAAACGGTTTCCGCATCTATCCCGGCCTTCAGCCGTCCGCGCTCATTCCGCGGGTTGAACAGACGCGCGTTGTTGCCGTCAGCCATCTTTTTCCGGAAAAGGGTTTCGACGTTCTCATCCGCGGCCTCGCGCTGCTCCGCGCTCGCGGCTATCCTTCCGTCGAGGCCGTTCTCGTCGGCGAGGGACCTGAGCGCCCGATGCTCGAACTCCTTGCTCGCGAACTTAACCTGGCCGACCGAGTACATTTCACCGGAGCCCTGGCACATCCCGAAGCCGAGTCCGAAGTCATGGCTGGCGACATCTTCTGTCTCCCGAGTTGGCGCGAGGCCTTCGGCATCATGTATGCCGAAGCCATGGCTCTGGGCAAACTCGTCATCGGATGCCGGGGCCAGGGGCCTTCGGATTTCATCACGCACCGCGATACCGGTTACCTGCTCGAACCGCAAAGTCCCGAGTCAGTCGCCGACGCCCTTGCGTGGGCGATCAGCAATCCAGAAGCCGCACGCGACGCGGCTTTTCGCGGACGCGAATACGCACACCGCCGATTGACTTGGCGTAACAATGCAGAGACAATGCATCATCTCTACAACGAGCTGATTACATCTTTCCCCGCGAGGCAGGCAGACGGCGAGAGCGCTTGCCACAGAACAAGCAATGCTTAAGTCACTGCGAACGCGGCTCAACTACTATCGCCGCATCTTCGGCGCGTACCTCACGTCGCGCAACAGCCAGTTAACTTTCTGGCATGAGCAGCCGGAGATGAACCGCTTCACTCCCGGCGAACTCGGCTCGTACTACATGACGTTCACGTCGAAGGCAGACTACGCTGGCCCATTCGACAGGTCCGGCGTTCCCCTCCTCGACTACCTCGGCGTAATCGGCCGGCAGCACAATCCCATCGCCATCGCGCAGTACGCTCTTGGGAATTACAACGTGTTCGTCGCAACGGGCGATGGATCTCGCCGAACCAAGTTTCTAAGCACTGCTGATTGGCTCGTTGATCACCTCGAACAGAACGAAGGCGGCTTCTGGGTTTGGAACCATCACTTCGATTTCGAGTACCGCACGCCGCTGCGCGCTCCGTGGTATTCCGGACTGGCCCAGGGGCAGGGAATCTCGGTGCTCGTTCGCGCCTACAGCGAGACTCACGATGACCGCTATTTAGATGCTGCTCGCCGCGCCTTCCAGTGTCTGCTCGCGCTAGCCGAAAACGGCGGCGTGATTCACCAGGATGCAGAAGGCAATCGCTGGATAGAGGAGTACATCGTCGATCCGCCGACGCACATCCTCAACGGTTTCATGTGGGCGCTGTGGGGTGTGTACGATTTCATGTTGCTCACCGGCGACAAAGATGCGCGCAAGGTCTGGGCCGATTCGCTCGCGACCATCAAGGCTAACCTGCACGACTATGACAACGGCTACTGGTCGCTTTACGAGCAGTCCGGCACGCCGCTCAGAATGATCGCCAGCCCGTTCTATCACCAGTTGCACATCGTTCAGTTAGACGTGATGCACCGGCTTACCGGAGACGTGTTCTTCGCCACCTATGCCGATCGCTGGCGACAGTACCAGCGCAGCCGCTTCCGTCGCGGACACGCTCTAATTCACAAGACAATTTTTAAGCTCTCTTATTACTGAATGAAGATTCTGTATGTATCGCAACATTACCCTCCCGAGATGGGTGCGCTTGCCGGCCGTGCAGCCGAACTAAGCCAGCACTGGGCAGCGTCCGGTCACCAGGCGTCTGTGTTGACTGGTTTCCCCAATCACCCTACGGGCGTGATCGAGCCGGAATATCGCGATAAGTTCCGACGCCTCTTCTATCGCGAACAGGTCCACGGCGTAGACGTGGTACGAACCTGGTTGCTGCCATTCCCGAATCGCAAACCCATGGAGCGGGTGCTCAACTACGGTTCGTTCTGCGCTTCGGCTGCCGTGCGTGGCAGCTTTCTCGAACGTCCTGACGTCGTGATCGGCACCTCGCCGCCGCTCCCGATCGCCATGGCCGGATACGCCATTGCGCGCGTGCAGCGCGTTCCGTTTATCTTCGAAGTACGCGACCTCTGGCCGGAATCGCTGGAGGGGGTGGGCCTTGGGGCGGAGCGCTCTGTCGTTTACCGCTCCGTCGCTTCCATTGTGCGCTTCCTCTACAAGCACAGCGACCACATCGTCGTCGTCACGCCCGCGTTCAAGGAATACCTCGCCGAGCGTTGGGGCGTGCCTCGCGAAAAGATGTCGATCGTCGTTAACGGCGTTGAGACCGACGTCTTCAGCCCCGGCGATCCATCGGACGAAATTCGCCGGGAGTTCCAGTTGGAAGGGAAGTTTGTCGCCTCTTACATCGGCACGATGGGCATGGCCCACGGCCTCGAGACCGTTCTCGATGCTGCACGGCTTTTGCAGAAGACCGTGCCCGACGTTGTTCTTCTCCTGGTCGGCGAAGGTACGTATCGCCAGAACCTGATCGAGAAAGCGCGCGAACTCAATCTCACAAACCTGCGCTTCGTCGGCCAGCAGCGTCGCGAAAGGATTTCTTCGATCATTCGCACATCCGACGTTTGTCTCGTGCTGCTCAAGAACTCCGAAGTATTCAAAACCGTTATCCCCACAAAGATGCTCGAATTCTTGTCCTGTGCGCGTCCGGTTGTTCTCGCCGTCGAAGGACAAGCGCGCCAGATTCTCGAGGCGACTGGGGGCGGCATCGCCGTCGAGCCTGAGAACCCCGTCGCCATAGCCAACGCTATCAAGACCATGTACGCGAATCCCGAACAGCGGGCCCGCTGCGGCGAGAGTGGCCGCCGCTACATTCTTGACAATATGTCGCGTGAGTCCACGGCGCGTACTTTTGCTGAAGTCCTTCGAAAGGTCAAGAGTGACGGACGGATTCGCCTCCGCACTGCGACCGTTAGCGGGGTGGAGCCATGACCACACTGGCCATCACCGGAGCTAGCGGCTTCATCGGACGCGACCTTCTCACGCTTGCTCTCGAACGCGGATATCGCGTCAAAGCCCTTATGCATAGGAACGCTCCTGACGAGCGTGCGGCTGCGTTGTCCAACGTCGAAGGCGTTGAATTCGTTCAGGGCGACGTCACGGATATCATCTCTGTCGAGCGATTCGTCTCTGGCGCGGACGTCGTCATTCACCTGGCTGGAGTTGCACATACGCGTCTCGTAACTGAGGAAGATCGCGACAGCGCACGCGCCGTCAATGTCGGCGGCTCACGCAACCTGCTCAATGCCGCCGCGCGGCTTGGCGTGCGTCGTGTCGTACTCGCTTCCAGCGCCAACGTTTACAAGGGTCAGTGCGGCGTCGGCATAAACGAGAACGCAACTCTGGCCGCCGAGAATCTCTATGCTGAAACCAAGATCGAACTTGAACGGCTCGCAAACTCTGTCCCGCGCGCCCGAGCGGTCGCGGCTGTGATCGGCGCTGCTAAATCGACAGGACTTGAGATTGTGATCGGACGCCCCTCGCTCACCTACGGGGCGAACGTCCGCTTTAACCTGCACAAGCTTATGCGCGCCATCGACCATGGTTTCTACTTTCATGTCGGCTTACGCGAAGTCATTCGCAGCTTCTGCTCCGTTCACAATGCTGCCAGCGCCTTCCTGCACCTGGCTGAAAAGGGCGTTTCCGGCGAGGCTTACAACATCGCCGATCGCGATCCCATGTTGCTGGGAAATTTCGTCAACGACCTCGCCATGCGCATGAATCGCCGCCTACCCGTGCACGTTCCGTATCCGCTCGTATGGTCGGGTGCAGCCGCCTTCAGCATTCTCAAACTCGTCGGACGCGAAGGTCCCATCAGTTTCGATTCATTGAAGAAGCTCACCGCGCCTTTCTCGCTCAGCACAGGCAAGCTGGCGGCCACCGGTTTCCGCTGGCCGGATTCCGGCGAGCGCGCGCGCCAGCAGATGGTAGAGGCCTACTTGGCAGGGAAGTCCTAGACTTATGTTCTCCGGAGAGATGGCAACAGCAGTTACGAGCACCCGCACCACCGTCGCACGCCGCCCGGGTCGCGGATACCGGATCGCGAAGCGTGTCTTTGACGTCGCGTGCGCGCTTGTTCTGTTGATTCTACTCGGCGTCCCGCTGCTGTTGATTGCAGTTGCTATTCGCCTGACAAGCAGCGGACCGGCGCTCTATTGGTCAGATCGTGTCGGCGTCCGTAACCTTATCTTCCGAATGCCCAAGTTCCGGTCTATGCGTGTCGATGCTCCGCAACTAGCGACTCACCTGTTGACGGACCCCGATGCGTACCTCACCCCAATCGGCGGAGTGCTGCGTCGTTCCAGCCTCGACGAACTGCCTCAACTTGTTTCCATTCTTCGGGGAGACCTCAGCTTCGTAGGGCCGCGTCCCGCTCTGTTCAATCAGGATGACCTTGTGTCGCTCCGAACAGAGTGCGGCGTCCATGAAGTTATTCCCGGACTCACCGGATGGGCGCAAATCAACGGGCGTGACACCATCTCCATTCCGGACAAGGTAACGCTGGACCGTTATTATCTCGAGCACTGCTCGTTCTGGTTCGATATCAAAATTCTGGCGATGACCTTTTTCAAGGTCTTGCGCAAGCAAGACATCAAGCACTGAGCCTGTTCGGATCGTCTGTTAGGCTGATTCGCGCAGTCGTCTTAACAGGAAAATATATGCGACTTCTCCATGTGGTTGGAGCACGTCCGAACTTCATGAAAGTTTCGCCCGTGTGGCGTGCGCTCTCGACGCGCAACGGCGTCGAGCAGGTGCTCGTACACACCGGCCAGCACTACGACGTCAACATGTCCGGCGTCTTCTTTCAGCAGCTTTCGATTCCTGCGCCCGACGTGAATCTCGGCGTTGGCTCTGGCTCTCATGCGCAGCAGACGGCGGAGATCATGGCCAGCTTCGAGAAAGTTGTCGTCGGGTGCCGCCCCGATCTCGTGCTCGTCTACGGCGACGTCAACTCGACCGTTGCCGCCGCGCTCGTCTGTTCCAAGCTCCAGATACGCGTGGCACACGTCGAGGCCGGCCTTCGCGCGTTTGACCGAACGATGCCTGAGGAGATCAATCGCGTCGTCACCGACCAGCTTTCCGACTTACTATTCACGCCATCGGCTGACGCAAACGCCAACCTGGAACGCGAGGGCATCGCATCCGGGAAGATCCACTTCGTCGGCAACGTGATGATCGACACCCTGATCAACCTGCTGCCGCAAGCCGAGCGCCTGCCCGCGAACGGCGTGCCTCGGCATTACATTCTGCTCACCTTGCATCGCCCGTCCAACGTGGACGACGCTTCGACTTTGCGTGAACTGTTGGAGGCACTGGTTGCCATCGGCAATCGGGTCCCGATCATCTTCCCGGTGCATCCGCGAACGCGTCAGCGCATTGACGACCTGGGGTTCAAAGCCGGCGAGCACCGCGGAATTCTGCTCTTTGAACCCAAGCCGTATCTCGACTTCCTCAACCTGCAGCGTCGCGCCACTGCCGTCATCACGGACTCCGGCGGCATTCAGGAAGAGACGACATATCTCGGCGTCCCCTGCCTCACCGTGCGCGAGAATACTGAGCGTCCCATTACCATCACGATGGGTACCAACACGCTCGTAGGCCGCGACTTCGCCCTTTTGCGCGGAGAGCTTGAGCGCATCCTCGATGGTCACCGCAAGCCGCACCAGGTACCGCCGCTATGGGATGGACAAGCCTCGGAACGCATTGCCGGCATCATCACCGGATGAGCAAGTCGGCTCGGTGCTTGCTGCTCCATTCCCGGGCTAGATCGAAAACGTACGCACTGAATAGTTAGACAAAAACCCTCTCGGGTAAGAGAATCAGAACCCACGTTCAGGATCGGCGGTACATCATTGTGAGCGCAATCGATAAAGTCTTGCAGCGCAATGCCGAATTCGCGCTGAACTATGATCCGGAATCAATCTCGCCGCAGCCGCGCCTGAAGCTGGCGGTGCTCGCGTGTATGGACACGCGCATCACGCTCGCGGCGCTAAGGCTGAAGCCGCAGGACGCGCACTTCATACGGAACGCAGGAGGCATTGTCACCGACGATGCCCTGCGCTCTCTGCTGGTCTCGCATTACTTCCTGGGGACAAAGGAAGTAATGGTCATCAACCACACCGATTGCGGACTTATGAAGGCCAGCGAGGAGGACATGCACGAAGCCGTAGAGCGTGAGGCCGGACTGCCGCCAAACAGCCCCGTGTGTTTCTATGCTTTCAGCGATGTTGAGAACAACGTTCGAGAGCAGATGTCGAAGCTCGAAGCGCACAGTTGGATTCGCGAGAGGTTGATCATCCGCGGCTTCGTATTCGATGTGAAGACGGGCAGGCTGAGCGAGGTCCATCAGTAGCTCCGTAAGCTCCGGAGCGCATACCTTCCGTCATTCGCGCATTCGCACTCGATGTGTTTAGCGCAACTGTTGCAAGCAGATCGAAAAAATTATGAAGTCATGGCCCTGTCTTCTGGTGTCAAAACCACCAACGAGAAGATTCATGCACATAAGGAACAGAGCACAACTTGTGACCGGCATCCTGCTGCTTGTGCTGGTTACGCCGTGGATATCGGTGGCTCAGGAAACCCCGTCCAATACGAACGATAAGCCGGATAGCGAAATCCGTAAAGCCGTTCGCAAAGCCAAGGCAGAAGGCAAGCACACGAGTGGCCTCCCATTGTCTATGGGAGAATACGACGTAATCACCAGCTTCGATCAAGCCCTTGCTAACAGCACACCAGAGAAGCTTTTATGAAGACAAAAGTACTACTAGTCGCCATCGGTATTCTCGCCACCGCCCTTGTTGCGTACTCGCAACCACACAACATAAAGAGAGAGAAAGAAAGGGATGACCCGCGCATCCAGAAGAGCGTGCGTGAGGCGAAGGAAAAGAAACACAACAAGGTGGTGTTAGCGGCATCAGGTCAAGGAGCGGCCATGGTTCTCGGAATCGATCAAGCGCTCCAAGAGCATGTGGCGGTGATTGTGACTCCGATTGGACACGTCGCAAAGGTGGACCGATTGGGCGAGTCGATTTATTCCTGGTACAAGTTCACCGTCTTGGAGTCTTTGTGCAGGCCGGTTCCTGGTGGAGTAGTTCCAGAGGACGTTCCGTCCTCCCTTTTACCTGTTCGTCCTGGCGAAGTGCTCGCCATCTTGCCTGGCGGTGTGCTGGACGTGGATGGAGTCAGAGTCGAGGAACTAGTCACCGGTCTGCCCTTCTTCGAAGATGGCAAGCAGTATCTGCTCTTTCTTTCTTTCCTTGGCCCTCGATCATTTGCAGACCGTGCTTTCGGCAAACTGACACTCGGTACGGTCGGAGTGTTCTCCATTGCGGAAGATCGTCTTCTGCCGGCAGCTAAAGGGCGCAACCCTCTTTCCGTCGACCTGCGCGACCGGTTCGACAGCAGCCTACGAGTGCTCCGGAGCTACGCAAGCGCCAACTGTGCACATTTAAAGCACGCGGTAAATACCGCAAACGGAGAAAACAAATGAGAGCAATACTCGTAATTCTGAGTTTCTCGTTATCGTTCTTCGGGAGTGCAGCGAAAGCTCAAAACCAATGCATGGGCGGGTGGGCCACCCTAGCGTTAGGAGGGTGCCCGGTCCTAGCTTTGCTAGGGCGGGGAAGTTTTTTCGTCCGGAATGAATTCCGCAAGCCGCGACACCGATTTTCTTCTAACAGGCTGACCTCGTTGCCCGCCGTTAGCGCGATGTCCTTATTACGGTCACAGCGCTGACCATTCCCAACGCAGTCTCCAACGATCTACGCATCACACCCTTGGCCGCGCTGTTTGGCACAAAGACAATGTCGTCCTGTTGGAGTTCAATGTCCTGCGCCTTGGCCTTCATGATCTTCGAGAGCGGCACAGGGATTTCGACGAGTCCTGTTTCCGTCTTGCGAATCACCCTGGTACCATCCAGTGCTGCACCGCGTGTTGTGCCATGCGCCATGGCAATCGCCTTCAGTACCGTGAAGCCTTTCATGTTGTCCATCATCACGCCGCTCGGGGCCGTCACTTCGCCGACAACGTAAACCATTCCGGCCTTGCCCACGACCACCGTGTCTCCGGGAGAAACCAGGATGTTGCCGTCCATCGACCGCGCCGGGTCACGAGAGATTACAACCGTCTCTGGTGTTTCGGGCTTGCTGCGGTGCGTGATCGTGACGATAGATCCTGCCGTTGGCAACAGGCCGCCTGCCGCTGCGAAGATGTCGAACAAACGACGCTCGCCACTCACCGGGTATACGCCCGGACGATTCACTTCGCCAAGCAGGCTGATGCCATGAGCATATTCCACAACGCTGATTGAGACATGAGGATTCTTCAGGAAGCCACCGTCCATCAGCAACTTCTCAACTTTCGCTTGCGCCTCTTCCAAACTTAATCCTGCCAGGGCAACGTCGTTCAATAACGGCAGATACACATTGCCTGAGCTGTTCAGTCGCGCTTTCTGCGACAACTCCGGCACTCCATAAACCACGATATCGACGCCATCGCCAGCCGAGAGCCTGCTGCTCGCGAGTCCCGGGATAGCGCCGGAGGTCGAGAGCGAAGGCATGGTTGGCGCAGACACAGCAGGCGGGCTCCCCGCCGTTTCATCGGCCTGTGCTGTCGTAAGCAACGGGCACGCAAATACAACAAAAACCAACAACACGTTGCAAATAATGCGAGCGAACGAAGATACCCTTAATGCTGAGTCATGCATGGATGATCCCTGTAAATGTCAACGAAGCCTACAACGATAGCATTATGGTTCCCGGTTGCGTTGTGGCACTCTTGGACGCGCTTGGTGGCGTACCGTAAGTCGCGCCGGGTTTAGGCGGCTGCGATGCAAAGAACTTTCGACTGCGCAGCCGTCGGAGTTCTGCCGTAAACTTAGCACTACGGCGAAGAAGGTACATGCTCAAACTGCGGATCCGAGTCAGTGTTTTCGAACGAGCGTGCCCGTGCTGTGGGAGCACCGATGTGCGCCGCTCAAGGAGTTCGCGTCCGGCAACCGCCTTAACGCGATTTCTCATGCTTTTCCTCGCGCGCGTACCCTTTGTGTGCGAGAGCTGTGATTACCGCTTCCTTGCGCTCTGGGCCCCTTACGCTCGCCGACGCTATCAGCTTTATCCGCTGCAAGCGGGTGACCCTCAGGATGGTCATCTGCAGGCCTCAGAGCAAGAGCATTTCGCCTATTCCGGCCAGCCTCTCACTGAGGGCGACCGGCCCCCAGCGCGCTGATTGAATCTTCGACATCGTGGTCGATAGCAATGGCGAAGTGACGTTGCCTGTTGGACCTGCTTCCCGCGTACACCTCCAGGTTGTCTCGCCAGCATCTTCAAAAAGTGAAAACGGACTGAAGAACCCATGGCATTTAGCTTCCCGGCGAGTACGATTATGAGTACGGAGGCGTGATCATCAGCCGAATCCCTCGGCGTTCCTCACGGCAATGCATGTCTCGCCCCTATGATGTGATTATCATCGGTGCAGGTATCGTCGGCCTTGGCACGGCGCTCGAGTTAACGCAGCGCTTTCCCGGCATTCGTCTTATAGTTCTGGAAAAAGAAGATCGTTTGGCCGCGCACCAGACGGGGCGCAACAGCGGCGTTATTCATTCCGGCCTCTACTACAAACCAGGTTCGCTAAAGGCAAAGATGTGCGTCCACGGCGCTGCCGAGATGATCGCCTTCTGTCGCGAGCATGGCATCCCACACGACATCTGCGGCAAACTCATCGTCGCCACGAGCCGCGCCGAATTACCCGCCCTCGACGAACTCTACCGACGCGGTCTTGCCAACGGCGTTGCAGGCCTGCGTATCCTCTCGGCCGAACAGATTCGAGAAGTCGAGCCGCACGCAGCCGGCGTTCGCGGCATCTTCGTCCCCGGGACAGGCATAACGGACTACAGCATGGTCGCCGCCAAATACGCCGAACTCATCTCGAGCCGCGGCAGCGAAGTCAAAACCGGCGCGCAGGTCACCGGCCTGGTTCGAAGTGCAAACGAAACCGTCGTGCATACGCCGATTGGCGAGCTCACCGGTCGCTATGTGGTTAACTGTGCGGGCCTGCAAAGTGATTACATCAGCCGCATGGCCGGTGCCGAACTCGATCTATGCATCGTGCCATTTCGCGGTGAATACTACGAGATCGTCCCCGGTAAGCACGATCTCGTTCATGGTCTCATTTATCCTGTAACCGATCCCAGGCTCCCGTTTCTCGGTGTCCACTTCACGCGTCGCGTTCACGGAGGCGTTGAGGCCGGTCCCAACGCCGTTCTCGCCTTTGCCCGCGAAGGATACGAGAAGTCATCCTTCAAGCTTTCCGAAATGCTCGATACAGCATTGTTTCCAGGATTCTGGCTCATGGCAGCCAGGCATTGGAAGAGCGGCTTTGGCGAGTACTACCGTTCGCTTTCGAAACACGCCTTCGTCCGTGCGTTGCAAAAACTGCTCCCCGAGCTTACCGCCGCAGACATCCGGCGCGGCGGGGCAGGTGTACGCGCCCAGGCAATCGACCGGAAGGGCAAGCTTGTTGACGACTTCCGATTCATCCACACCGAGGGCATGGTGCATGTCTGCAACGTGCCCTCGCCTGCGGCAACGGCTTCGCTCGTCATCGGTCGCGCTATCGTTGACATGATGCAGGAGCGCTTCTCCCTCGCGAAAGCTCGCCCCACTTCGATGAACATTCCTGACTGCGCCCACTAGCGTAGCGCAAAAAACTCGGTCGCAAACGGAACTGCGCTTCGTTCGCACGCTGGTGCGATTTTCTGTACGAAACGGATACTCTCAACGCTTCCGCTACATTCTGCATCTCATCTCTGGTGCGCTGACAAGGTTCGTTTGGAGGTATGCCGGTGAGGACGATCGTCACGGGAGGCGGTGGATTTCTCGGATCGCATCTTTGCGACGCTCTTATCGCGGAAGGACATTATGTCGTCGCCGTCGACAATCTGCTGACGGGGCGCTTGGACAATCTCCGCCAGTTGGCGAATGAGCCCCGCTTCGAATTTGTGCAGCACGATGTCTGCGAGCAATTCGACGTTGGCCCCATCGATTACGTGTTCCACTTCGCCAGCCCAGCCAGCCCCGTGGACTACATGATTCATGGTATTTCTACGCTTACCGCCGGTTCGCTGGGCACCTTCAACGCGCTCGATTTGGCGCGCACGTACGGTGCGAAGTTTCTTCTCGCCTCCACCTCCGAGTGCTACGGCGATCCGCACGTGCATCCTCAACCGGAGACATATTGGGGTCATGTGAACCCGATTGGCCCCCGTTCCGTGTACGACGAAGCCAAGCGTTTCTCCGAAGCCACAACGATGGCGTATCACCGATACTTCGGCCTGGACACGCGCATTGCGCGCATCTTCAATACCTACGGCCCGCGGCTTCAACTCAATGATGGACGCGTCATCGCGAACTTCATGAAGCAGGCTCTTCGCGGCGAAGACCTCACGGTATATGGCGATGGCCTGCAGACGCGCAGTTTCTGTTACGTCTCCGACGAGATCGAAGGTATCCTCCGTCTCGCCCTGTCGGACGAACACCTTCCCACCAACATCGGCAATCCTGATGAGTTCACCATACTTGAGTGCGCCAGGCTCGTCCTAAAAGTAACGGACTCCTCAAGCAAGATCACATTCGAATCGCTGCCCGAAGACGACCCCAGGCAACGCTGTCCAGACATAGCAAAAGCGAAAGTTCGATTGGGCTGGGAACCAAGAATCAATTTGGACTCAGGCTTGCGACTCTCGCTCGACTACTTTCGCCAGGTTGTTGCCGCCGGCTCACAGGAAGTCGCGAGTTAGGAGACAACGCACACACAGGTAGTGACGCTCTCGGGCTGCCTGCGGGTGAAGCTGCCTGTTGGCACCTTAGTCGTTGTCTTTCATTCTTCGCTCTCCTGCTGATACTTTCTCCAGGCCAGCCACGCGACAAATCTACATCACCGTTGGCGCGCTGACGCCCATAATGGCCAGCACTCGAATTAGTTCCCGCTGGACCACGGCCGCCGTCGTCATCAGAAATTGCTTTCGACCCTCGTCAGACTCGGTGAGGATGTGGTGGCGATGGTAGAAGTTGCTGAACTGCTGCGCCAACTGGAAAGCGTGTTTTGCCAGGTAAGCAGGTTCGGTCGCGGCAATCGCCTGTTCGATGATGTGGGAAGTTTGCGAGGCCAGCACCCAGAGCTGCCAGATTTCCGTTCCCGTCTCACCCTCAAAATACGGTGCAAAGGATACCCCAGGGGTTGAAGCCCCTTGAGTGGTGTCTGCCTGAATGCAGGGCTGAAGCCCTGCTCCACCCGCCTGTACTCCACCCGCTATCGGTGCTCCACCCGCCTTGGCCAGAACTTCTTCGGCAGTTGTACCGCCTTTGCGGAAGATGTTGGCGGCGCGCACGATGGCGTATTGCGCGTAAGGACCGGTCTCGCCCTCGAAGGACAGCGCCTCGCGGAAGTCGAAGGCAATGACCGATTGCTTCGTGAACTTGAGCATGAAGTAGCGCAACGCACCTATTGCGATCTGCGTGGCGATGTCGAGGCGCTCGTCGTCGGTCAGGTCAGGATGCCGTGAATCGACCTCGGCCTTTGCGGCCACAATGAGCTTGTCGAGCAGGTCGTCGGCCTTTACGCCGAAGCCTTTGCGTCCGCTGACTTCGATATACGAACGCTGCTGATCCTCTTCGCTGACCGTGTAGCCGAGCTCCATGGCGCAGCGAGGCGTCAATGCGACCATCTCGTAGCTGAAGTGCGTGTAGTGATCGGCCTTGTCGCCGTAGCCGAGCAGGCGGATGGCCTCCTTGACCGTCTCCTGAGGTTCGCTCTGGCGGGCGTCGATTACGTTATAAATTTCCGACACGCCTCCGAAGTGCGGATGGTCAGGCTCGCCGCCGGTGGGATCGGTAGAGATCCATGCCCAGTGCCCATCTGTGTACTGGAAAAACTTTTTATAGCCGAAATCAACAATACCGCGAGCTTGGATTCGATGCGGACCTGAAACATCAACACCGAGTAACCCAAATTTCCAGAGATGATACGCGATGTCTTTTCCGACGTACCCGACAGTACCGTTCGAGCGAACTATGACCTTTGCATCATCATCCGGATTTTGAAGGTCATCAGTGCCTTCGCCGCTGTCCGCAGCTTTGGGCATCTCTGTTTCAATTATCCCGGCGGACCAACCGACCGCACCCGGGCGGGTCATGACCCAACAGCCCTTGTTCTTGCCTGTAGTCACACGGCGAAGAACACCCTTGGCTTTGAGTTGCTCGAACGCGGTGTTCCAGAAGTGCAGGCGGAGGATTTCGCTCTCGCGCGGCAGGAAGTCGTACTCGATCTGGAGACGCTCCATCGTCTCCAGATGGCGATGCAGCACGGCCGTGGAGATGAGCTCCGCTATCTCCGAAAGTTCGTTTCCGCCCTGCTCGATAGCGTGCAATGTATCAAGTCTTACTTGAAGGTTTGCTTTGTCTTCCGCGTACCACTGCGACACCTTGGCGTAGAGATCCCAGCAGTAGTAGTCAAACTTGGGAGTGGACTCGATGAGCTGCTCGATCTCCGCCTTGGACTTGTGGTCGATGTACACAAAGCCGACGACGACGTCGGCTACCTGAACGCCTGTGTTGTCGATGTAGTTCTGTACATCGACTTGCCTGCCGGCAGCGCGGAGCAGGCGCACGAACGTATCGCCAAGAATCGAGTTGCGCAGGTGTCCGATGTGCGCGGCCTTGTTGGGATTGATGGACGTGTGCTCGACCAGGATCTTCTCGTCGCGGACGACGGCGGCTTCCTGGGCGGTGAGCTGCTGCTCGGCGTCGCGAACCACCTGCGAGGCAAGCGCGGCACGGTCGACGCGAGCGTTAATGTATCCAGCGCCCGCGACCTCGAAAGGCAGGAACCCATCGATGGGCGGTATGGTCGCGATGAACTCTTCGGCGATCTTGCGCGGAGCTTTGCGCAGGCGTTTGGCCAACTCGAACGATAGCGGGAGAGCGTACTCGCCCATCTCAATCTTCGGAGGCTGCTCGACGACAATATTGGAGAGTTCGACTTGGTATTTGTCGCGCAGAAAGTCGCGGACGTGTTGCACAAGACGGCGCTGGAGCTGTCGATACACGTTTGTTCCTTCGGCTGATGGCCCGAACTGCTGGACCCAGAAGTGATCGGGGAAGGTTCGGAACCCACGCGGTTGCGCAACTTCCGCGCGCCACTCGACGTGTCTAAAAGTTTAAGTTACTGAAGAGACAGGCGATTATAACAATAAGTCGCGCGAGTCATCGCGAACTCGGTTTACGACATTGACCCTCTGCGGCTAAACAGGCTGCGGAAAAATCTTTGGTTAAGGCCAACGTTCACTCGTTGGCACTTTCGGCACACCCGGAAGTGTGTCCTTTTCAAGGACTGAGTTTTTCAGCAGCTGCTAGGTTGTGAGGCAAACCTGATAACCTTAGTGTCGTCTCTCGTGGTTGAGCGTACGAGTTCCTGCTGTACGAATTCCTATTCGATAAAGGTCAAATGCGGATCGCATACCTGGATTGTTTTTCCGGAATCAGTGGTGACATGTTCCTGGGCGCGCTGGTCGATGCTGGCGTCCCGGCGGAACTGTTGCTGGAGACCGTTCGCTCGCTGAACGTTGGCGCTGAACTGGAAGTGTCTCGTGTAGACCGGAACGGCATCACGGCAACTAAGGTGGACGTGGTCGTCGGTGGCGTAAAGGACATGCCACGCGAGGAATACTGGGAAGCGCGGCGGGAAGGCGTAGCGGGACATTCGCATGAACATCAGCACGAGCATTCGCACGGAGAGGGCTCGACGCACTCGCATCCCCACGACCATGCACCCCAGCACTCCCATAGTCATGATGACAAGGAACATAAGCATCGGCACGAAGGCCCGCATGAGCATCGCGGGTTAAAAGAGATTCGGGAGATTATTGGCAAGGCGGCGATCTCCGGCACGGCCATGCAGACGGCGCTGCGCATCTTCCAGAACCTTGGCGAGGCTGAGGCTAAGATTCACAATAAGGATGTCGAGACAATCCACTTTCACGAAGTTGGGTCGGTGGATGCGATCGTCGACATCGTCTGCGCCGCCGTAGGCGCCGAGGCGTTGGGTGTGGATGATTGGCACTGCTCGGCGCTGAACGTGGGTGGCGGAGTGGTGCAGTGCGCGCACGGTACGCTTCCCGTTCCCGCTCCGGCGACACTGGAACTTCTGAAAAATGCGCCAGTGTATTCCTCGGAGATCAAGAAGGAACTAGTGACGCCGACAGGCGCGGCAATCGTGCGTACGCTGGTTAAGGAGTTCGCAGGCTTTCCCGCAGTGCGCGTCTCGGCAATGGGGTATGGCGCCGGCGCGAGGAACTTTAAAGGCGCGGCGAATGTGGTTCGCCTGACAGTTGGCGAAGCCGTGATTCCCGACGCGCCAACTCGAGACCTAGCCGAGGTTCGCTCAGCCTCGCAGGCGGGGCAAGATGGGGCATCGCCGGAAGCAGATGCCGTGATGGTCATCGAGGCGAACCTGGATGACATGACCCCGCAGGTGTTTGGATACGTGATCGAGCGATTGCTGGACGCAGGAGCGCTGGATGCGTTTGGGACGCCGGTGCAGATGAAGAAGAGCCGTCCGGGATTTGTCTTGACGGCACTGACGCGGGTTGAAGATGCGCAGCGAATTGCCGCCCTGATCTTCGCCGAGACTACGACCATCGGCATCAGGATGCGTCGCGAAATCCGCCAGACGCTGGATCGTCGCCATGTTTCGGTACAGACGCCGTGGGGCGAAATTCGCGTGAAGGTTGCAGAACGGAATGGCGCTGTGAGCAACGTGGCACCGGAGTTCGAGGATTGTAAAAAGATTGCGGTGGAGCATGGCATACCACTGAAAACGGTGATGCAGGAAGCGATGAGGCTTTATACCGAGAAGTTAGCCTCGGGGGACTAATGTCTCATTTCGCATGGCTGAACGCCGAATTGCAGACTGATGCCGTGCGCACCAAGCTTGGAAAACTTATGGATGATAAAAGTCACAACAAGTTTTACATCACGACGCCCATCTACTACGTGAATGCGCGCCCGCACATCGGGCATACGTACACGACCATCGTGTGCGATGCGATCGCACGACGGCAAAGGATGCTTGGCGCAGACACGTTCTTTCTGACGGGAACGGACGAGCACGGCCAGAAGATCGAGCGCTCGGCAAATGCGGCTGGCAAGTCGCCGCAGCAGTTCACGGATGAGGTCTCGGCAGAATTCAAGGCACTGTGGGACCGCATGGGCATCAAGTACGACAAGTTCATTCGTACGACGAGCCCCGAGCACAAGCGCGGCGTACAGGAGATGTTCCGCCTGCTGCGCGACAAAGGCTACATCTACAAGGCGAGCTACAGCGGACAGTACTGCGTTTACGACGAGCTTTATGTGGACGTGAATACGCCGGGTGCGCCGTGCCCGGACTGCGGGCGTCCGACCGAAACGGTGACGGAGGAGAACTATTTCTTCAAGCTGTCGGCCATGGAAGACCGCCTGCTAAAGCTGTACACGGAAAACCCTCAGTTCATCCTGCCAGAGACGCGGCGCAATGAAGTGATCGCATTCGTGCGCGGCGGATTGCGCGATCTGTCGATCTCGCGCACGACATTCAAATGGGGAATCCCGGTGCCGGATGATCCGGAGCACGTGATTTACGTCTGGCTGGATGCGCTTTGTAATTACACCACGGCACTCGGTTTCGGGTCGCCGGACAAAAACGGCCAGGCACAATTCGAGCGCTACTGGCCGGCAGATGTGCACATGATCGGCAAGGAGATCGTGCGCTTTCATTGCGTGTACTGGCCGGCTTTCCTGCTCGCGGCGGAGTTGCCGCTTCCGAAGCAGATCGTTGCACACGGCTGGCTGCTTTTTGAAGAGAACAAGATGTCGAAGTCGCGCGGGAACATCGTGCGGAGCGAGACGATTCTTGAAGTGCTCGGGGCCGACGCGCTGCGCTATTTCCTGATGAGAGAGATCGTCTTCGGGCAGGACGGATCGTTCTCGTTCGATGCGCTGGTGCAGCGCTTCAACAGCGACCTGGCGAATGGCCTCGGGAATCTTGCGAGCCGTACGCTGTCGATGATCACCCGATACTTCAAGGGCGAGGTTCCGTATCCGTCGGCGACGGCAGCTCGCGCTGCGTCGGACGAGGCGATCGCGAAGCTCGCGACCGAAACGATCGCGCAATTCAATGTGCAGTGGAACGAGTTCCAGTTCTCTCGCGCGTTGGAAACGGCGTGGGCACTGGTGGGTGCAGTGGATAAGTACATCGTCGAGAACCAGCCATGGGCTGTTGCGGAGAAGCAGGATGAGGACAGCCGTTCGCGGCTGGCAACGATCCTGTACACGTCGGCCGAAGCGCTTCGAATTGTGACCGCGTTGAGCCATGCGGTGCTGCCGGATTCCACGGCGAAGATCTGGGCGCAGATGGGACTAGGCGACATCACGAAGTTCAAACTGAACGAACTCAAATGGGGACAGCTTTCGGTGGGAACGAAGCTGGGCAAGGTGGAAGCAGTTTTTCCCCGAGCTGATAAGGCCAGTATCGAAAGGATGCAGCAGATGGAGCAGGACAGGACCGCCGCGGCAGCAGCAGCGGCGAACGGGACGAACCCGGAAGCGAAGACGGAATCGGCACAGCAGCCGGCGGGAACAGGCGCGCAGGCAGGACAATCGGCGACGCAGGCAGCAGCGGCGAATCCGGCCGGTGTTGCCGCCGAGACATCGGCACCCCAGCCGACGACAGCCGCGGCTCCGCAGAGCCCGATGATCACGATTGATGACTTCCTGAAAGTCGATCTGCGCGTCGGCCAGGTGAAGTTTGCGGAGAAGGTAAAGGGTGCGGACAAGTTACTGCGGATTGAAGTGGATCTCGGCTACGAAACGCGGCAGGTCGTCGCAGGCATCGCGAAAGCCTACGACCCTGAGAAGCTGATCGGGCGGAAGGTTGTCATCGTTGCAAACCTTCAGCCACGCAAGCTGCGAGGACTGGAATCGCAGGGCATGATCGTCGCCGCAAGCTTCGGAGAAGAAGGCCAGCCGGTGCTGGCAAGCTTCCTGGAGGATGTGCCCGTGGGGTCGAAGCTGAAGTAAAACGGAGCGCATTCAGGTGGTGCTGTAAAGAAATCCCTCGACTTCGCCCGGGAAGGCAAGCCTGAGCGGTTCATGATGTTTCGCTGTGGTTCGCTCGGGAAATAACGTCTTGTCACTGACGACTGCTGCTATGTATATCGATTCGCACGCACATATCGAAGGCAAGCAGTTTGAGCAGGATCGCGGCGAGGTGCTGACGCGCGCGCAGGCAGCGGGTGTGGAGGCGCTGCTGGCGATCGGCAACGGCGACGGACCGGGCACTCTCGACTGCGCTGCGAATTACGCTGCGAAGCACGATTGGATTTGGGCGACAACCGGCATCCATCCACATGAGGCGCGACTGGCGGACAAAGCGGCTTATGACGAACTGGAGCGCGTGGCGCATTTGCCGAAAGTGATCGCGTGGGGCGAAATCGGGCTGGATTACTGGTACGACCACTCTCCCAGAGATGTGCAGCAGGCGGTCTTCCGGGAGCAGATGCAGATGGCCAAGGTTGCGAAGAAGCCCATCATTATCCATTGCCGTCCATCGAAACGGGGCGAAGATGCGTGGGATGATTGCCTGCGCATGTTGCGCGAGGAATGGGCTGCAACGGGATTGGGTGGCGTGCTGCACTGCTTTACGGGAGAGTTGAAGCACGTCCGCGCGGCGCTGGACCTAGGCTTCTTGATTTCTTTTGCGGGGAACGTGACTTATCCCAAGGCGCTGAACATACAGGCGGCGGCGCGCGAAGTTCCGGCTGAGAGCTTTCTGATCGAGACGGACTCGCCGTACCTGGCGCCGGTGCCGCATCGAGGCAAGCGCAATGAACCCGCATTTGTGACGGAGACTGCGCGCTTTATAGGCGAGCTGCGCGGGACGAGTGCCGAAGAAGTGGGGCGGCAGTCGTCGGCAAACTTTTACAAGTTTTTCGGAGTCTGAGAAAAGACATTCACGTTTCGGCACTCTGTTCAGAAAATCGACGCGCTGCACGGCCGAAGGATAGAAAAGCCGGAGAGACGCAGGCACGACAACATGTACGGATAGTGCTTGAGGGTGTAGGGTCTGGTAGATTTGTTTTGGACAGGAACGGAACGCAAATGGCTGCCGATAATTCATTTGACATCGTGAGCAAGGTGGATCTGCAGGAGGTTTCAAACGCCATCCAGCAGGCCCTGAAAGAAGTCCATCAGCGGTACGATCTGAAGGATTCGCACTCGAACATCGAGATGGAAGGCAAGGAAGCGCTCATACTGACTTCGGCCGACGATTACAAGCTGAAGGCGGTAAACGAGGTGTTGCAATCGAAACTGGTGAAGCGCGGTGTCCCGTTGAAGGCGCTGGATTACGGAAAGATTGAATCGGCGGCGGGCAGCACGGTTCGCCAGCGAGTGACGATGCAACAAGGCATCCCGACGGAAAAGGCCAAGGACATCGTAAAGGCGATCAAGGACTCGAAGAAGAAGGTGCAGGCGTCGATCCAGGGCGACTTCGTGCGGGTGAGCGGCAAAGACCGCGATACGCTGCAGGAGATTATGGCCTTGCTGAAGCAGAAAGATTTCGGCGTCGATATGCAGTTCACAAACTATCGGTCGAACTGACGGCCATGCAGTTTCGGGCCGTAGCATCGTCGTACGCACAGGGATACACAAAGCGTTTCCAAACCCATAAGGGCTCACGATTGAACAGTCCAGCAACAGCGAATGCGAAGGAAGTTTTTGATTTGCTGCGCGACGATCTTGCAGCAATCGAGCGCGAGTTCGGACGCGACACCGTTTCGCGCGCGCGCGCGATTACTGAGATCGGCGAATACTTGCGCGGCGGCGGCGGAAAGCGCCTCCGGCCTACCCTGTTGCTGCTCTCAGCAAAACTAATGAACTATGCGGGCGATGGCGCAATCAAGCTGGGCGCGGTGGTGGAGATCATCCACACGGCCACGCTGGTACACGACGACATCATCGACGAGGCGCAGACGCGTCGCGGGCGTCCGGCGGCGAATACGCAGTGGGGTAACTCGAAGTGCGTGCTGGCGGGCGACTGGCTTTACATGCAGGCGTTCAAGGTTGCGATCGACGCGCGCAACTTCCGCATCCTCGACCTGCTGATCGATCTTACGCAGCAGATGGTAGAAGGCGAGTTGCTGCAGATTGAAAAACTGGGCAAACCAATCACGCTGGAGGAACACTTCGACCTGATCTATCGGAAGACGGCGTGTTTGTTTTCAACGTGCATGCAACTGGGCGGCTTGCTGGGGGGCGGCACCGAAGAACAGATTGAACGGCTGGGCTCCTACGGACGCAATGTCGGCATGGCATTCCAGATCGTTGACGACGTGCTCGACCTGACGGCGTCCGAAGAGGTGCTGGGCAAACCGGTGGCGAGCGATTTGCGTGAAGGCAAAGCTACGATGGCAGTCATCGACGCGCTGGAGCGCTGCACACCCTCAGAGCGGAAGAAGATTGAGACCGTGCTGGTCGAGCGCGCCTTCAACGGCGTGATGCACGCAGACATCCTGGAAATCCTGACTCGTCATGGCTCTCTGCAAAGGGCTAGCACGCGCGCGGCGGAATTCGCCGAGGCAGCCCGGCAGGATATGGCTGGATTCGATGACTCAACTTTTAAACGCGCACTGCTGTGGGCACCGGATTACGTAGTGGGTCGAGAGAAATAGCGGACGGCAGACGCTAGACATCAGACGTCAAGAAAACCAACAACAAAAACAAGAGCAACAACAAGAGATTAAGAGAAAGTGAACGCCGCGCGAGTTCAATCGCGCGGCGGTTTTATTTGATATGTGACGAGTGGACGCCCTCGTAATCAAGCAGCAGTTTCATGCTGAGTAACGGCGTACAGGATAAGTTCGACCCGGCTTGAGATACCAAGCTTCTCGTAGATTCGGAAGAGGTAATTCTTGACTGTGTGTTCGCTGAGATTGAGCTTTTGTGCGATCTCGCGGTTGGTGAGACCATCAGCAATCAAAGGAACAATCTGCTGCTCGCGTTGGGTAAGGAGCGCATTACCTTTGGCATCCACGCAGCGCAAAGGCATTGCCGACTCGAGTGCTTCCAGCAAGAACTGAAGCTCCGTGCTATTGGCCCACACTTGTCCTCGAGCAACGGCGTTGATGCAGCGGCACAGAGACTGAACGGACTCGGAACGGCGAAATACGCCACGCGCGCCGCCGCGGAACGCGTCAACAACAAGTTCACGGTTGGAGGCGTCTATCATCATCACGACTCTTGTGCGCTTGTCCGGGCCGAGTTCGCGAAGGAAATGAAATCCGCTGAATGGACCGTCCTGGAGATGGAGGTTGACAATTGCAACCTCGGGAACCGAGCTGGAGATCTGTTCGCGGGTGTCCCGAATGCTGGTGGAGCATCCCACGATTTGGAAATTCCTGTACCGCTTCAAGGCGTTCGTAAGGAGCTCACATCCCATTACGTTCGCATCGGATATGAGAATGCGAATCGTCCCGCTGGCCGCAATATTCTGGCCATCGGCGGATTGAGCAGGAAGGTCGAAGTCGTGAGACTGAGACATGATTTTCTAATACTCCAGAGTAAACACGGGGGAGAAATGATAACTAAGTGATAAACGTTGCGCAATGGCTGCCGTAAGAATTTCAGAGTCCATCAACTCTGGATGAGAGTTACGAGATTTGTTGCTGGCATGGTCGCCACTCTATACGTGCTTTTCACAACTTGCGAGGTCGCCATCTAGCTCACGGGCTCCAAAACGGCGATGGTTAGGTTAATTGGACCCGCCCGCACTCGCCTTCAACAAAGAGGCGAAAGCGATGTGCATGGTTGCATCAGAGCGCTAATTTCCCAGCCAAACTCGACCTTACCCACGGGGGCTACGGGGGCTCTCACCCTCGTCAAGTCAACGTAGCTGCAAAAACCGAAGCCGCCATAACGTTCGCCATAGCGAGTGCATCTCTGGTCCGTTTTAGGCGAAGTGAGAGAGTGACTGTAACTTGAACTCCACACAAGATAAAGGCCGCCCGTTCGAGAGGGCGGCCTTTGTCTTGGCCGAGAACGTGGTCGAGAGTTTGCGTTACAGGCCCGCGCCGGAATCCGCGTGGTCCTGGGCAGCTTTGGTTCCCTTGCGAGTTTTCTCCTGCGTGCCGCCGGTAAAGCCCGAGCCGGGGGGATTCCCACCATTGCTGGCAAACTGGCGGGTAAACTCTACCAGGGAACGGACGGCAAAGCCGCTTGGTCCTTTGGCAATCCAGCTCTTGCTGTCTTCTACCCAGGCAGTTCCCGCGATGTCCAGGTGGATCCACGGAGTGTCCTCAACGAACTCCTTGAGGAACATGGCTGCCGTTACCGCTCCTCCCCAGCGTCCGCCGCTGTTGACGATATCGGCAATGTGAGATTTGATCATCTCGCCGTATTCGGCATCCACAGGGAGTCGCCACATCTTTTCGCCGGAGCGCTTGAGAGCATTTGCGAACTGAATGAAGTACGACTCGTCATTGCAGAAAATTCCTGCATTGACATGTCCGAGTGCGACGACACAAGCGCCGGTGAGCGTTGCGGCGTCGACGAGGTGGGTGGCGCCTAGTTGACGTGCGTAGTGCAGCCCGTCGGCAAGAACGAGCCGGCCTTCGGCGTCGGTGTTGATGATCTCGATGGACTTGCCGTTCATGGCAATCTGGATGTCGCCGGGTTTCTGCGCCTTGCCGCTCGGCATGTTCTCACTGGCGCAGACAACCGAGATAACGCGCACATCGGGCTTGAGCAGCGCTATGGCGCGCATGGTGCCGATCATCGCCGCGCCGCCGGCCATGTCGTACTTCATCTTCTCCATGCCATCGGAGGGCTTGATGCTGATCCCGCCTGAGTCAAACGTGATGCCCTTGCCGACAAGGCCGAGGGTTGGCTCAGCGGGCGCGTTAGCCGGTTCGTAACGCATCACGATGAGGCGCGGTTCTTGTTCCGAACCCTGGGAGACACTCCAGAAGGCGCCCATCTTCAATTCGTGCAGCTTGGCGGGACCGTAGACTTCGCACTTCAACCCGACTTCCTGACACATCTTCTGCGCACGGTCGGCCAGGATGGTTGGCGTCATGCGATTGCCAGGTTCGTTGACGAGATCGCGGGTGAAGTTTTGCGATTCGCCGATGATGCGGCCCTCTTCGAGTGCGGCTTCGAGAGCTTTCTTGTCACTATTTGCCGGGGCAACTACGGTGAGTTCGTCAAGCGTCTGATCCTTGCGGTCAGACTTGTAATAGTCGGGATCGAAGTTGCCGACGAAAGCACCTTCGGTGATGGAGCGGACCGCGTCCGTCAGTCCGCCGCGTTCGAAGGCGAGCGTGCTCTGCGCCGTGGGGTCGGCGACACCGTCCCACGATTCAGGCGCGACGAAGGCAAAAGACTTGATGCCTTTCGGCTTCAGAAAACGTACGGCGGTTCCCGCCAATTTGCGGAGTTCGTAGGAGGAGAAGTTCTTCGACTTGCCACCACCAACGAACAGGATGCGCTTGGCCTTGAGTCCCTGCGGGCGATGGAGCATGACGGTCTCAAAGAGCTTGCCGGTGACTTCCTTGGCGCCGATGAGATCTTCGGCGCTCTTGCGGACGTTCGCATCGGAGCACTGGAGTTCGGGGACGGAGTTTTCCTTGTCACCGGTGTCGAGCACGGCAACCACAAGGACTTCGGTTTCAAGCTGCGAAGGGGGTGTATGAGAAAGGATAGTTTTCATGCGGAAAGTGCCTTTCTAGGTGCGTTAACTCTTGCGGCTGCGAGCGACGGCTTCCCTGGCTTCCTTGTCGGCGGTACGGCGGCGTTCGGTCTCTCGCTTGTCCCAGTTTTGTTTGCCCTTCGCGAGTGCCAATTCCACTTTGACACGTCCACTTTTGAAGTACATGCGGGTTGGAATGAGCGTCAGGCCTTTTTGCTGGGTTTTGCCGGTGAGCTTGTGAATCTCGTTCTTTTTTACCAGCAACTTCCGGGTGCGCAGGGGTTCATGGTTAAAGATGTTGCCATGCTGATAGGGACCGATGTGTGCATTAATAAGGAACAACTCGTTGTTCTTGACCAACCCGTACGCGTCTTTCAGGTTGGCGAGTCCGCTGCGAACGGACTTGACCTCGGTGCCGGAGAGGACGATGCCGGCTTCAAACTTGTCTGATAGAAAGTAGTTGTGGGAGGCGACGCGATTGACTGTTGCATCGCGCTCGCCACTGGCGACCGGGTCGCGGCGGACGTTCTTGGGTTTTTCCGGACTGGTCTGATGCGTTATCGAGCGAGCCATAGCGAAGACAAAATGCTAACACGTGACAGAGTTACACGTTACTCAATGCTGGTGTAAGGCTTGCCGGAGGTGAAGCCCTGCTCTGCTTTCGCGCCAGGAAGTGGGGCCCGGGCTACGCGCAACGCCGCTGTGTACCCACGGATTTGTGTGACATTTCCACGCGCAGATAAAATGACAGTCTTAGGAACTTATGTTGATGATGGGGAATGGGGTTGCGTTGCTGCCGGATGCTATAATCGCGGTCACTTTTGGCCCGGGGGAGCCTCTATCCCCGCAGGCAGCGTAGTGGGAGCCTTGCATATTCGCTATAAGTTGACAAAAGGAGTGCGATGACACGCGTATACCGCGTTGCGGTGGTGCTGCTGATAGCGCTAGTTGCAACTCTTCCCGCTGCTGCCGATAAGGCTAAATCTCTGTTCGAAAAAGCACGAGACGCCGAGGCGCACCAGAACTACGAACTCGCTTACGACTACTACAAACAGGCATTCGATCTGAAGCCGAAGGACCTGAAGTATCGCGTGTCGTACGAGCGCACGAAGTTCCTTGCGTCGGCATCGCACGTACATAAAGGGCAACTGCTGCGAGATGCAGGCAGGCTGGAAGAGGCGTTGATCGAATTCCGGGCAGCGCTGGGGATCGACTCATCCAGCTTCATTGCGCAACAGGAAATGAAGCGCACGCAGCAGATGATTGAAGAGGAGCGCCGAAAAGCGCAAGAGCCTGCGCCCCAGGCGGAGAATCGGCGCTTTTCCGGTGCGGCTGGCCCCGTAGAGTTGGCTCCGATTTCGGAAGCGCCGATCACGCTGAAGTTGAGCGAGGACACGAAGGTTATCTACGACACCATCGGCAAACTTGCCGGCGTGAACGTGCTGTTCGATCCGGACTACACGTCGCGCAGAATCAAAATCGAGTTGAATGGCGTGACATTGAACCAGGCGCTGGAGATCACGGCGCTGGAATCGAAGACTTTCTGGCGCCCGGTGACGCCGAACACGATTTTCGTCGCAGCCGATACCACGGCGAAACGCAAGGAACTGGAACAGAGCGTTATACGGACTTTTTATCTTACGAATTTGTCCACGCCGACGGAAATCCAGGACGTGACGAATACGCTCCGGCAGATTCTCGAGATCAGCCGCGTGCAGCAGTTGCCCACTCAGGGCGCCATTGTCGTGCGCGGAACGCCGGACCAGATCGCGCTGGCGGAAAAGCTGATTGGCGACATCGACAAGGCGCGGCCTGAAGTTGTGGTTGAAGTAGCGGTGATGCAGGTGAGAAAGGATCGCCTGCGGCAACTGGGAATCACGCCGCCATTCTCGACGACGAACTCGCCGAGCATTGCGCTGCAGGGCGGAACAACGACAACGACGCCGACGACGGGCACTCCAACCACAACAACGAGCCCGCTGACGTTGAACAAGCTTGCCAACCTGGACGCCCGCGATTTCGTGGTGAACATTCCTTCGGTGACGGCGAGTTTCCTGCTGAACGACGGCACGACGAAAGTCATACAGAATCCGCAAATCCGCGCTCTTGATGGACAGAAGGCAAGCCTGAAGATCGGCGATCGCGTCCCGGTCGCCACCGGGTCGTTCCAACCCGGCATCGGCGGCGTAGGTATTAACCCGCTGGTCAATACGCAATTCCAGTACATCGACGTGGGCGTGAACATCGACGTGACACCTCGCGTCCATGCCGGACGTGAAGTGAGCCTGAAGGTGATGCTGGAGATTTCTGCCGTAACGCGAACGGCGAATATAGGCGGCATCGACCAACCCGTTATCGGGCAGAGAAGGATCGAGCACGACATTCGCCTGAAGGAAGGCGAAGTGAACCTGCTGGGCGGCATCATGGAATCGAGCGACGTCAAGGCAATGAGCGGTATGCCGTGGCTGTCCCAGATTCCTGTGCTGAAGTATCTGTTTGGCCGTGAGCAGGTTGAAAAGGCCGACAACGAGATCGTATTCGTGCTGGTGCCGCACATCGTGCGTTCGCAGGATGTTACGGATCTGAACACGCGCACGCTGGATGTAGGTACGGCGAATGCTATCGACATGCGACGCGAAACTCGCAGACCGCCCGCTCCGGCTGTCCCAGCGCCGGTACCACAGTCGATGCAACAGCCGCCGGCACCCATGAGCCAACCTGTGCAGCCGCGGAGTACCGCAGCAAGCGCGCAGCCGCAGCAAGGCGCGCAAGGCACCGAGGGGGCAGGAGCAGGCGCTGCGATGGCCCAGTCTCGAGCACAGATGGTGTCGCCAGCTGCGAGCGCAGGAACTCAAGGAGCGCTTGTGAGCTTCGATCCGCCAACGGTGAACCAGGCGGCGGGGCAGACGTTCGCGGTGAGTGTAGTCGTGAGCGGCGCGCAGAACGTCCACTCGGTGCCGTTGCAGATCGCATATGACCCGAAGACGCTGCAATTGTTGAACATATCGAACGGCAGCTTCCTTGGACGTGATGGGCAAGCGGTCGCCCTGGTGCATCGCGACGATGCGGCGGCGGGATCAGTGCAGGTAACCGCGACCCGCCCCCCGGGCAGCGGAGGCATCTCTGGCGATGGCCAGGTATTCACGCTGACCTTCCAGGCAAAGGCGCCGGGACAGTCGACACTTAGCATCAATCGCGCGATGTTGAGGGATTCTGCCATGCAGACGCTGCCGGCGACAGGGTCGCAGGCTGTGGTCACGATCCGTTAGACGGAGCTGCAACGCGAGCACCTGGTATTGAAAAGTCGTGATGAATCCGAATAGAGTTCGTGGTCAGCGGGGCGTGACCCTGATCGAGTTGATCGTGGCAATCACCATCATGGTGATCCTGACAGGGGCGGCGGTCCCGCTTGCACGCACGACCATCAAGCGTCAGAAAGAGCGCGAACTCAGGAATGCGCTGTGGGAAATGCGCGACGCCATCGACCGATATAAAGATGCGGCGGACAGAGGCGCATTTCAGGTGAAGCTGGGGAGTGAAGGCTATCCCCCGGATCTGGATACGTTGGTGAACGGCGTGGATGTGGGTGGAAAGAAGGTCCGGTTCTTGCGGCGTATTCCGGTTGATCCGATGACGGGTGGAACGGACTGGGGTTTGCGAGCGATGGCGGACGATCCGAATTCACAGTCCTGGGGCGGACAAAACGTCTTCGACGTATTCACAAAGTCGCAAGGCACTGCGCTGGACGGGACGAAGTACGCGGACTGGTAGATAAACGGGCAGTGGATGGGTTTTTTGTGTAGCCTCGTGGAGCGTTTGTAGTCGAGGGGATTGGGTGACTAGAGCTTTAGATAATTCGAGGCGCAGGAAGTCGGCGTTCGGGTTCACGTTGGTCGAGTTGATGATTGTGATCTCGATCATTCTGATCCTGATGTCGATCTCGATCCCTATGTACCAGCAGTCGATCACGAGGGCGCGCGAAGCGGTATTGCGGCAGGATCTCTATACGCTGCGCAGCTCCATCGATCAGTACACGCTCGATAAGCAGAAGGCGCCCCAGGCGCTGGAAGATCTGGTACAGGGCGGATATCTGAAAGAGATACCGAAGGACCCCTTCACCAACGCGACGGACTCCTGGCAGATTGTGATGGAAGACACGATGATGGCCGTGGATCAGCAGCAGCCCGGGATCACGGATGTTCACAGCGGCGCGACGCAGACGTCGATGGATGGGACGGCATACAGCAGTTGGTGAGTCCTATAGAGCAGTTATCAGCGAGCCCAGCCCGGCGATGCCGGGCTTCTTGTTTGGCGCGGGCGCAGAGAGCGGACGGCGCGCTCTGCCGCTGCCTCGGGATGACAAACCAAGTTCCAGCATGCAGTTCCCGGACCTGCTACGAAGTTTGCACTACTTCATTTGAGGCACTAAGATTCTGGGTTCTTATCTTTTCTATTTAGAGTGAGGCTGCGATGCCGGTTGAAGCTGATGTTTCTGCACGCACTTATAAGCCAATAAAGGCCCCGCGAGGGAGTGAGCTTTCCTGCAAAGGATGGGGGCAGGAAGCCGCCATGCGCATGTTGATGAACAATCTGGACGAAGAGGTGGCCGAGCGTCCTCGGGACCTGGTCGTTTATGGCGGAACAGGGCGGGCAGCGCGTAGCTGGGACTGTTACGACGCGATCGTGCGGTCGCTGAAGGGCTTGGATAACGACGAGACACTGCTGGTGCAGTCCGGCAAGCCGGTGGCGGTTTTCAAGACGCATGAGTATGCGCCGCGCGTGCTGATCGCGAACTCCAACCTGGTGGGACATTGGTCGAACTGGGAGAAGTTCAACGAGCTGGAACGCGCAGGCCTGATGATGTACGGGCAGATGACGGCCGGCTCGTGGATTTACATAGGGTCGCAGGGAATCATTCAGGGAACATTTGAGACGTTTGCGGCGGCCGGAGCGAAGCACTTTGGCGGCGACCTAGCTGGTAAGCTGATCGTGAGCGGCGGCATGGGCGGCATGGGTGGAGCCCAGCCGCTGGCAGCAACGATGACTGGCGCTGCGTTTCTCGGCATCGACGTGGACCCGGAGCGTATCAAGAAGCGTCTGAGGACCGGCTACTGCGACTTCATGGTGACGTCCGTGGACGAGGCGTTGAGGATTCTGAAGAACGCGCTGCGGAAGAAAGAGAATGTTTCCGTCGGGCTCGTTGGCAATTGTGCCGACGTGATTCCGGAACTCGCGGATCGCGGCGTCGTGCCGGATATTCTTACCGACCAGACGTCGGCGCACGATCCGCTCAATGGGTATGTGCCGAACGGGATGTCGCTTGAAGCGGCGCTTGAGTTGCGGAAGACCGATCCGAGGCAGTATCAGGAGAAGTCACTGGCGGCGATGGCGAAGCACGTCGAAGGGATGCTGCGTCTGCAGAAGATGGGCGCGGTGACGTTTGACTACGGCAACAATATTCGGACGTTTGCGTTCCAGCAGGGAGTGAAGAACGCGTACGACTTTCCAGGGTTCGTGCCGGCGTACATACGTCCGTTGTTCTGTGAAGGTCGCGGACCATTTCGCTGGGCGGCATTGAGTGGCGAGCCCAGCGACATTCACGCGACGGATGAACTGATCAAGCAGATGTATCCGCAGAACACGCTGCTGACGCGCTGGATTGACCTGGCGGCGAAGAGGATCAAGTTCCAGGGACTGCCGTCGCGCATCTGCTGGCTGGGCTATGGCGAGCGCGCGGAGTTCGGACTGGCGATTAACGACCTGGTGAAGAAGGGTAAGATCAAGGCGCCGGTGGTGATCGGGCGCGACCATCTGGATTGCGGGTCGGTGGCTTCGCCCTTCCGCGAAACGGAAGCCATGAAGGACGGCTCGGATGCGGTCGCCGACTGGGCGCTGCTGAATGCGGTGCTGAACACTGCGAGCGGCGCGACCTGGGTGTCGATCCACAACGGCGGCGGAGTGGGCATCGGATACTCGCAACATTCGGGCCAGGTAACGGTGGCCGATGGCACCGACATGATGGCAAAGCGTATCGAGCGTGTGCTGACAAACGATCCGGGAATCGGCGTCGCGAGGCATGTGGACGCGGGCTACGACGAGGCGAAGAGCTTCGCACGCGAAAAGGGCGTGAAGATTCCGATGCTGTGAGTGGGACGAGACGGTCCGAGTTTGACGCAGGGTAGGTTGTTGTACTGAAGAACACTGGGGGAAGGTCCGTGACGAAATCTTCTGAGGCGCAGTCGGTGGCTGCGCCTTTGCTTTTGCACAGCATAGGGCAGTTGGTGACGATGCAGTTGTCGGCGTATTTCGGGCCGCGTCGCGGCAAGGCCTTGGCCGAGATCGGTGTCGTTGAAGATGGAGCGGTGCTGATCAGCGGTGGCGAGATCGTCGCAGTGGGGACTTCTAAGGAACTGCTGCGGGATCCGTGGCTGAAGAAGAATCGTAAGCGCGTCGCGGAACTGGATTGTCGAGGCAAGGTGGTCACGCCGGGATTTGTGGATTCGCATACGCATCCGGTGTTTGCGGCTCCGAGGCTGGTGGATTTCGAGAAGCGGATCACGGGTGCAACTTACGCCGAGATCGCAGAGGCCGGAGGCGGAATTCGGTCGAGCATCCGTGGCGTGAGGGAGGCTTCGCAGAAGGAGTTGGCCGAGATCACTCTGGCGGTTTTTGAAGAGATGTCGGCCATGGGGACGACCGCGGTGGAGGCGAAGTCGGGCTATGGGCTGAGCGCAGAGTCGGAGTTGAAGTCGCTTGTGGCGATACGCGACGCGGCGCGGTATTGGCCGGGCACGGTGGTTCCAACGCTGCTGGGCGCACATGTTCCGCCGCCGGAGTACAAGGCAAACCCCGACAAGTATGTGGACGTGATCTGCCGGGAAATGATTCCGGAGATTGCGCGGCGGAAACTCGCCAAGTATGTGGATGTGTTTTGCGAAAACGGAGCGTTCACGGCCGCGCAGTCGGAGCGCATCTTTGAAGCAGCGCGAGAGCATGGGCTGGAGGTGCGGGCGCACGTTTGCCAACTAACGCATTCGAATCTCCAGCCCTTTCTGCGGTTCAATCCGGCGTCGCTGGACCACATGGACTTTGTGAGCGATGAAGACATGAAAGCGCTGGCGAAAACGGATTCAATTGCGACACTGGTGCCGGGAGCGAATTACTTTCTGGCAACGAAGGCGTATCCTCCGGCGCGGAAGTTGATCGAAGCAGGCGTTGCGGTGGCGCTGGCGACGGATTACAACCCGGGCAGCGCGCCGACGGCGAGCATCCCGATGGTGATGTCCATCGCATGTACGCAGATGAAGATGTCTCCGGCGGAGGCCCTGTCGGCTGCAACGATCAATGGCGCGTACGCGCTGGGACTTGGCGAGCGGAAGGGAACCATCGAACCCGGAAAGGATGCGGACCTCGCGATTTTCCAGTTGGATGATTATCGCGAGATTGCCTACTGGTTTGGTGCGAACCACTGCGTGGGAACGGTGATGAGTGGGACTTGTAGCTGGTGATTCCAAAAACAACTTTCTTTGAACGGTACAAGGCAGCCACTCGGGCTGCCTTTATCTATCTTTATCTTGCCTTTATTCATCTTTATCTAAAGATGGGCCAGGAACTATCTATAAGGTGGGCTAGGAAGTCCTTCCGGCTACTCTGCTTCAACAGGAGGCACCGCGGGTTGGCCGGGTGCGCTTGTAGAGGCGCATGAGAAAAACCACGGGAACTTGCGAACCTTGGATGACGTATGACAGTGCGGTGCGTCTATTGGGGAAAGTGTGGGTGTGTGCTTCTGGAAGAATTGTTGCCGAGTTGTTGATCCATCGTTCCGCAGTTGGGCATCCGAATACGGTCCGGGCGTTAGCGGCAACTTGACCTGCTGATGTCCGAAGCCTCGTGTCTGCTAGATGACTCCAAATCTCTGTTACGTGAATCCAAGGGTGCTATTGCTATGAAGAGAGCGACGTTTCTACTACTGACGCTGACTTTCGCGCTGGCCTGCATGGGCTTTGCGCAGAGATTGCCAGAGACGGCAAGTCCGAGCCATTACCAACTGACCTTCACGCCAAACTTCAGCGACAACACATTCAAGGGGGAAGAGACGATCGAAGTCCGCGTGTTGAAACCGACTAACGCCATCACGCTGAACGCGGCGGAGATCGCGTTTGACGATGTGAGCGTCTCGCAGGGCCAGCAGGTGCAACAGGCAAAGGTGTCGCTGGACGAAAAGATCGAGATGGCGACGCTCACGGTGGACAAGCCGCTGACAGCGGGCGACGCGAAGATCAATATCCGGTACACGGGGCAGTTGAACGACAAGCTGCGCGGTTTTTATCTGAGCCAGACGGCAAAGCGGAAGTATGCGGTGACCCAGTTTGAGGCGACCGATGCCCGACGGGCGTTCCCGAGCTTCGACGAACCGGCACAGAAGGCGACTTTCGACATCTCTGTGGTCGTGGATAAAGATGATACGGCGATTTCGAATGGGAAGATCGTGGCGGATACGCCTGGGCCTGCGGCGAACAAGCACACCATAAAGTTCGCGACAACTCCAAAGATGTCCACGTATCTCGTGGCGCTGCTGGTTGGCGATTGGAAGTGCCTTGGGGATGAGGTGGACGGCATTCCTCTGCGCGTCTGTGCGGTGCCCGGCAAAGAGCAGATGGGCAAGTACGCGCTGGACGCGACGAAGGCCGTCGTCAGCTATTTCAACAAGTACTACGGAATCAAGTACCCGTTCGGAAAGCTGGACCAGATTGCGCTGCCGGATTTCGAGGCCGGAGCGATGGAGAACACGGCAGCGATCACCTATCGCGAGACTGCGTTGCTGGTGGACGAGAAGACAAGTTCGGAATCGACCAAACAGCGTGTGGCGAGCGTCATCGCGCACGAAGTGGCGCATCAGTGGTTCGGCGATCTGGTAACGATGGAATGGTGGAACGACATCTGGCTGAATGAGGGGTTCGCCACCTGGATGACGCGGAAGCCGCTGAAGGCTTGGAAGCCTGAGTGGCACATCGAACTGGAAGAGGTGCAGGGCTCGAACACGTCCATGACGGGCGACTCGGTCGTGAACACGCGTCCGATACGGAAGAATGCCGACTCGCGCGGGGAAATCAACGCGCTGTTCGACGGCATCGCCTACGGAAAGACGGCAGCGGTGCTGCGGATGCTCGAGAGCTACCTTGGCGAAGAGACATTCCGGGCGGGCGTCAACAATTATCTGAAGGCGCACGCCTATGGCAACGCGACGGCGGAGGACTTCTGGACCTCGCTGGCGCAGGCCTCCAAGAAACCAATCGACAAAGCCATGGCGAGCTTTGTCGTGCAAGCCGGCGTGCCGTTTGTTGAACTGAAGGCGAAATGCGACGGAAACAAGACGCAAGTGACCGCGTCGCAGAAACGCTTTTTTGTGGACCCAGCGCTGTTTGCAAAAGGCGGTGAGCAACTCTGGCAGATTCCGGTGTGCATGAAATCGCTTGGGCAGGACGGCAACACGCTGGGTAGTAAGTGCGAACTGCTGGCGGAAAAGACGCAGACGTTCACCATGGACGGCTGCGCCGCGATGGTGTTCCCGAACTCTGGCGGCATGGGCTACTACCGATATTCGTATGATCCGTCGGCATTGAAGGATCTGGAAGTCGGGATCGAAAAGGCGCTCGCGCCTGCAGAACAGGTTTCATTGGTAGGCGACGAGTGGGCGCTGGTACGCAGCGGCCAGCACGACGTTGGCGACTACATGAACCTGGTGGACGCGATGAAGGACGTTCGCCTGAAGCCTGTGCTGGACGAGATTTCGCAACGCATCAACTACATCAATCGCAACCTGGTTACGGACGAGTCGAGGCCGGCGTTCCAGGCGTGGTTGCGCTCTTATGTGCGCCCGATCCTGGCGGAACTGAGCTATACGCCGAAATCAGGCGAACCGGTTTCGGCCAAGGAACTTCGTTCGACAGCGTTGGAGTTGTTGGGCAACGTTGGGGAAGATCCCGAGGTCATCGCAAAATCGCGGGAGCTGACGCAGCAATACATCAAGGATCCGGCGTCGGTGGATCCTTCAACCGCAGATGCCTTCGTTTCCGTCGCGGCGGCACATGGCGATGCGACTCTGTACGAGCAGCTCAGGGCGCAACTCAAGAACGCCTCCACCCCCGACGTGTACTACACGTTCTTCTACGCACTCTCGAGCTTCCGCGATCCGGCACTGCTGAAGCGCACGCTGGAGTTTGCGCTGACGTCGGAGGTGCGGAACCAGGATCTACGCATTGTCGGAGCTATTGTTGGCAGCCGCTGGGGCGGTCCGATGGCATGGGAGTGGGTGAAGCAGAACTGGGACGGCTTAATGAAAAAGGCGAGCGGCAGCATTGGAGCAGCGGGCCAGACGTTCGGCTCCACAGGGAACTTCTGCGATGCCTCGATCCGCGACGACGTTAAGAAGTTCTACGACGACCACCCGATTCCCGGTACTGAGCGCGGCTTCCGTCAATCGCAGGAGCAGATCAATTACTGCATCGATATGAGGGATCGCCAGACTCCGAAGCTGGCGAACTGGCTACAACAGAGCGCGCGAGCTAGCAGGTAGGTCCCGAGCCATTCATTTCTGGGCGTTGCCTCGACGACGCCCAGAACTACGACCACAATCGCGAACAGGCGTCCGTGTCATTCATTCCCTTACGCTCCTGCCGGGAACACTGGCAGGGCGCGTTACAGCTGCAAGTACGTTTAAGCAGATTGTTCGAGGTTCGGCTTTGAGAGATTCGCGAACGCTTGCTATAATTCAGTTGTTCCGCACGGCACTGATCTCGCGATGATGCGTCCTGCATCGCGTTCCGAAGGTGCAACATAGTGTGGCCAGGTAGCTCAGTTGGTAGAGCGCGGCCCTGAAAAGGCCGGCGTCGGCGGTTCAAGTCCGTCCCTGGCCACCATTTTTCAGTAACTTGTCCCTTCGCTTTCCCATCCGCTGGTTCAGTGTATCTTTCATTTGCTGGTTCTTCGATCTCCATCTCCCGTTTGCTTTGGCGTGGAGAGTTCCTTCCTTTGCAAGCCAATCTTCGCCTTCTCACTGAAGCTTCAGAAAACGGCCTTGGAGTCGAAAGTAGTTTTCGCCCTTGTTTTTTGTTATGCGCTCTTTCGTCCCAGCATTCCTCCGACCTTGTCCTTGATTCCTTCCGCTCCGCCACCGGAGAGAGCGCTATCCAATTGGCTGGCAATGGGCGCCGGAAGCCTTTGCTTCAGGAACTCCATTACTGTTTGAACCGCGGATTGTGCCTTGTCGTTGTCAATACCTACACGCGATTTGAGTTGTTCAATCAGTTCATTCACTGTGCTGCCCTCGTTTCAGTGGCGCGTGAGCCTGCGCCACCTGAATCCACTTCTGATGAAACGGGCAGTGGGAAAGATGGCGCATATTACGGCTACGCTGATAACAAGCGCCGGGGCTAGTGCGCGATGGCAGGCTTCGGGCGAAGTAAGGGCATGAGAGCTACAGAACCGGAACATCTCTGCGCAGCCAACGAGAAGCTGAGTACGGTGCCTAGGGTGCGACTGAGCTAGTACAGAATGCGCATTTTCTCGCTTTGAGCGGTATCTCGCTCAGACATTCCGGGCATTTCGTTGTCGTGGGATCGACGGGAGCCTCGCCCCGTCTCACTCGTTCCAGATACGCGTTCATTGGAACCACGACAAAGAAATAGATCGCCGCTCCGACGAGAAGGAACGAAATCACCGCGTTGAGGAAGTCGCCGTACATGATGCGGCTTCCATTGAGATCGAGGAAGAGGTTCGAGAAATCTGGCTTGCCGAAGATCGCCGCGATCAGGGGCGTTAGCAGATCCTTAACCAACGCAGCCACTACCGCGCCGAACGCAGCTCAAGAACTACTGCGACAGCGAGGTCGACCACGTTTCCTCGAAGTATGAATTTCCTGAATCCCTTCAACATTCTGTCCACCTCGGCGAGATTGTTCGGGCAACGGCCCGTGATCAGAGTGGCCCCAGGCGTGATCACACCCTTTACAACGAAACTGATGCCCAAGGAGGAGAGTGGGTTGGACTCCAGAGCTGCCTGCATGCGGTGATCATGGGCAGTCGCTCCGTTCCGCTGGCGTTAAGCATCTGAGATCGAGATAGGTTTCGCAGCAACATTGAAGGGGAGCATGCGCGCTTCATTTTGTCGCAGGTTCAAAAGCGTTCTGACATTCATGCTGTTGCTGTATCTGGCTGGCTGCGGAGATGGCGGGGACGGCAGCACTGGCGCGGCATGGAAATACGTGGCGCTCGGGGACTCTTTGGCTGCGGGATTTACGGCGTCGCAGGGCTACGTGCAAAGGTATTCGCAATACGTGCAGGCCGACACAGGAGCTTCGGTCACAGTTCGCAACATGGGTGTACCGGGTTGGCAGAGTGGCGATCTGCTGAATGCCTTGCGCAATGACGCTGACTTTCGCGCCGCAGTATTTTCGGCCGATATCGTTACATGGGACATCGGCGGGAACGATCTTCTGAGTTCCTACAAGCTCTACCTGAGAGGAAACTGCGGGGGCTCGGACAATCAGGATTGTTTCCGGAGTGCGGTGGCAAACTTCAGGATCAACTGGAACGGGATCATCAGCGAGTTACTCGCGCTTTCACGACCGGGTAAAACGATTCTGCGGACCATGGATATCTACAATCCATTCGTCGCGGAACAGATGGTACTAGGCAATCTAGGACAAACGAAGCCGTACCTGGATGCAGTCAATGTACATATTGAAAGCTCTGCACAACAGAATGGGATTCGGTGCGCGAAGGTTTACCTGGCTTTCAACGGTGCCCAGGGCCTCGATGACCCGGTATCGAAGGGGCTCATTTCGATTGATGGTTTCCACGCGAGCGATGCAGGGCACAAACTGATGGCCGACTTGCTTCGAGGCTTCGGTTACGCACCGTTGAATTAGTGCGACACAGCTTCACTTCAGTCAGTTGCACGGCAGTGCTCGAAGAGTTCCGTTGTGAAGTATCGCTCCATGCGATCCGGGAAGATGGTGACGATCTTGGCTATATGCTTCCACTTTGGGTCAAAGTGTTAATCTCACGGGATCCAAGTGTTAATCTCACGCCGTCAACGTCGCGGGAGACGAGATCTGGTTGCGCGTAGTCGGCGTGTCCAACGATTTCACATACAGTTGTACTTGCAGCGCAAAGCGTACCTGCTCACATTCCCAGAGCGAAAGTGCTGCTCGAGCTTGGGCTGTTTGCCGCACGGGCATTCGCCAACATCGCCGGCAGCACCTTCATCTTGTCACACCTCAATGTGCGGTAGGCTACAAATTGACGCCTATCATTCAGATATAAATAGGAAAGAGCAGGATGGGTATGCCGTTGCGTGGCTACCGGCATCGGACCAGGCGGTTATCGGGACCCAAGAACTCAAATTGCTAGAGGAGCCATCATGAGTACAAAAAAGCAGGACGCCCTCGACTATCATATGGGGAATCGCCCGGGAAAGATCGAAGTATCACCAACAAAAGCTTGCCGCACGCAGCGTGACTTGAGCTTGGCCTATACGCCTGGCGTCGCGGTTCCGTGCCTGGAAATCGAGAAGAATCCTAAAGACGCGTACAAGTACACCGCACGCGGCAACCTGGTTGCCGTGGTCAGCAATGGCTCGGCCGTACTCGGACTCGGCAACATTGGTGCACTGGCGGGCAAGCCAGTTATGGAAGGCAAGGGCGTTCTGTTCAAGCGCTTCGCCGATATCGACGTATTCGATCTGGAAGTGCAATCCAGCGATCCCGAGGAAATCGTGCGGTTCTGCCAGATGGTGGAGCCGACATTTGGCGGCATTAACCTGGAAGACATCAAGGCGCCCGAGTGCTTCTACATCGAAGAGAAGCTCAAAGCCACGATGAATATTCCGGTGTTCCACGATGATCAGCACGGCACGGCAATCATCTCCGGCGCAGCGTTGCTGAATGCTGTGGAACTGGTTGGCAAGCAGATGGACAAGGTGCGTATCGTGCTGAACGGTGCCGGAGCCGCGGGTGTCTCATGCGCGGAGCACTACATCCGGCTGGGCGCGAAACGCGAAAACATCATCATGTGCGACACCAAGGGAGTGGTGTTCAAGGGCCGCACAGAGAACATGAATGTTTACAAGACGCGCCTGGCGAATGACACGCCGCTGCGTACTTTAGCAGAGGCGATGTGCGGAGCCGACGTTTTCGTTGGGCTCTCGGTCAAGGGAGCGGTTAACCAGGACATGGTTCGCTCCATGGCCAAGACGCCTATCATCTTTGCTCTGGCGAATCCCGATCCGGAAATCACGTTCGAAGAAGCGAAGGCCGCGCGTCCCGACGTGGTGATGGCGACCGGACGCTCCGATTATCCGAACCAAGTGAACAACGTACTGGGTTTCCCGTTCATCTTCCGGGGCGCGCTGGACGTTCGTGCGACGGCGATCAACGAGGAGATGAAGTTGGCGGCGACTCGCGCATTGGCGGCGCTCGCAAGAGAAGATGTACCGGACTCGGTATGCCGTGCGTATGGAATCGAACGCCTGCGCTTCGGCACCGATTACCTGATCCCGAAGCCGTTCGATTCCAGGGTGCTGGTGTATGTTGCGCAAGCCGTGGCCGAAGCTGCGATGGCGACCGGCGTCGCGCAAGAGCCTGTTGACCTGGTTCAATACCGGGAAACGCTGGAGAATCGCCTTGGCAAAGCGCATGAGTTGATGCGCATGATGGTGAACAAGGCGAAGACCGACGTGAAGCGCGTCGTGTTCCCAGAAGGTGAGAACGAGAAAATCCTGCGGGCAAGCCGAATCCTGGTTGAGGAAGCAATCGCGCATCCGATCCTGCTTGGCAACGAGAAGAAGATCCAGCGCAAGGCCGAACGGGCCGGCGTAACGTTGGACGGAATCGAGATCATCGACCCGTTGGCGTCTGAAGACCGGGAGGCTTACGTACAGGAATACTATGCGCTACGCCAACGCCGGGGCACAACGCTTTCCGAGGCTACGGAAATGATGGGGAACCGCAACGTATGGGGCTCCATGATGGTTCGACAGGGAAGGGCAGACGCCCTGGTTTCCGGGGTGACGCAACACTATCCCGACACGATTCGTCCGGCACTTCATGTGATCGGTGTGCGCGAAGGTATCCACAGGGTATCTGCGACGTATGCGATGGTCACTCGCCGGGGAGACATGTTCTTCCTAGCCGATGTTGCGGTGAACATCGACCCCACGGCCGAGGATCTGGCCGAGATTGCGCTGTGCACTGCGCAGCAGGCGCGGCGCTTCAACGTGGAACCGCGTGTTGCAATGCTCGCCTTCTCGAACTTTGGAAGCACGAAGCATCCGTTGTGCGACAAAGTCCGGAGAGCGGTGAGTTTGGTGCGAAAAGCCGATCCGACGCTGATGATCGATGGCGAACTGATGGCCGACACGGCGGTGATGCCCGAAGTCATCGAGCAGACGTATCCGTTCTCAACCCTACGCGGCGGCGCAAACGTACTTATTTTCCCCGATTTGCAGTCTGGGAACATTGCGTACAAGCTGCTGGCGCGCCTGGGTGGAGCGGAAACCATTGGTCCGCTGTTGATGGGCATGAGCAAGCCTGTGCACGTCCTGCAACTCGACGCGGAAGTTGAAGAGATCGTCAACATTTCCGCCGTCGCCGTGGTGGAAGCGCAGGATGCAGCAAAGCAAACGCCACGCGCAGCTGCGGCGGCAATGGCGGATTAGCTCGCTGGGTATCAGACAAATGGAACAGGCGGCCGGAGACGGCCGCCTGTGTTGTTGTGGAGCGCAAGGCTCTATTCCACGATTCGGTTGAGTTCGGAGAGGAAGCGGTCAACTTCCTGCTCTGTGTTGTAATGCGCGAGTCCGATGCGCAGCATCCCACCTTTGTCTTCTAGTTCCAGGCGCTCAGTCAAATTGACGGCGTAGTAGTTACCTTCCCAGGTGAAAATTCCGCGCTCGCCGAGTTTTTCCGACAGCTCCTTTGGAGGGTGGCCGTTGACGCGCACTGCAAACGTCGGGGTGCGGTGGTCGAAGCGGGCGAAGTCCTGGATGCCATAGACCGTAAGCCCAGGGACTTGAAGCAAGCCGCGAAGCATGCGCTCGGCGAGGCAGCGCTCGTGTTCGCGAATGGCGGTCATTGCCGCTATAAGCGCATCGCGGCGGGTTTGTGCGGATATATCGATGCGGCCGCCAAGCTCTGCAAGGTACGCGATGGCGGCGCTCACTCCGGCGAGAGCTTCGTGGTTAAGAGTGCCGGTCTCCCAACGCTCGGGAGAGTGATTCGACGACGGGCGCACCTTGTATGGCGAAAAATGCTCGAAGTGCGCCCGCTTTCCGTAGAGCACCCCGGCGTGTGGTCCGTAGAATTTGTAAACCGAGCAGGCAAGAAAGTCGCAGTCGAGTGCTTTGACGTCGATGACGCCGTGAGGAGCGTAATGTACGGCATCGACATAAACTACCGCGCCGGCCTGGTGCGCCATCCTGACAATCTCGGAGACAGGATTGATCGTGCCAACGGCATTTGACGCATAGCCGATGGCGAGCAACTTCGTCTTCGGAGTGATTTTCGAGCGGAGATCGTCCAGGTCCAGAGTGCAATCTGCGACATTGACCGTGGCCTGGCGGATAACGCATCCGCGCTCTGCGAGAGCGCGCCATGGGGCTACGTTCGCGTCGTGGTCGAGCGTGGTGACAACGATCTCATCTCCAGGACCGAGTTCTCGCCCGATAGCGCGGCTGATGGCGAAGGTGAGAGTTGTCATGTTCGGGCCGAAGACGATCTCTTCCGCTTCGCAACCCAGCATGTCTGCCATGGCGGAACGCGCGCTGGCTATGGTGAAGTCGGTGCGACGACTCGTCTCGAACCCGCCGTGTACGTTGCAGTTCGAGCGAGTGAGATAGTCGGCGATGGCGTCTATGACCCGGCGTGGAACCTGGGTGCCGCCCGGACCGTCAAAATAAGTGGCGGAACGACCGCCAACTTCGAGCAACAGAGCAGGAAACTGTTCGCGAATCCATTCGATGTGGCGCTGAAGATTGCTGGTGGGCAGGGTTTGTGAAACCGACATGGTTGCTTTCTCCGGAGGCAAGCGCAGTTCACTCCGCTATCGTGACAGGCATTGATGCACTGCTCTGCGAATTGCGACAGTTTACACCCATTGGTGAAGGAATCTGTCCCCGTGCACGTTGAGGCAAGGCTGTCTATACTCGTGATGTCAGAACAGCAGCGATTGGAGACCTCGATGAGCACTGTTGGAAACAGAACGTCAGGTGCAGATGTGCTTTCCATCCACCCACCGCAACGATTGCTCTTTGGGCCGGGCCCGACGCAGGTACACTCTCGTGTCTATGAAGCCATGGCGAAGCCGATCGTTGGACACCTCGATCCATATTTCTTTGAGGTGAGCGCAGAAATTCAACGAATGCTGAAAACAGTGTTCGGAACCAAAAATGAACTGACATTCGTCATTTCCGCGACTGGCAGCGGCGGCATGGAGGCCGCGATCTCGAACTTTGTGGAGCGCGGAACAAAAGTCGGCGTATTCGCAAACGGATTCTTTTGCGATCGCATGACAGAAATGGCAAAGCGCCATGGCGGCGAGGTCGTGCGTTTCGAGAAGCCCTGGGGCGAGGTCTTTGGCGATGAAGAAGCGGCAGAGTTCATCCGCCGCGAGCGTCCGCAGGTCGTGATGTACGTACACGCAGAGACTTCGACCGGCGCACTCCAGCAAGGCAAGGCAATCTGCGCTGCGGCACACGAGGTGAACGCGCTGGTCATTGCCGATTGCGTGACGTCGCTGGGTGCGATGCCTGTGCAGGTTGACGAAACCGGAATCGATGTCGCGTATAGCTGCTCGCAAAAAGGCCTAAGCTGCCCTCCAGGACTGTCTCCGATCACGATATCTACGCTCGCGGCGGAAAGACTGAATTTGCGCAAAACGGCAAATCAGAGCTGGTACTTCGATCTCAAACTCATTACGGATTACTTGATCACGTCGCATCGTTATCACCACACGGCCCCGATTTCCATGTTTTATGCCCTGCACGAGGCATTGTCGCTGATTGAAGAAGAGGGTGTGGAGAACCGCTGCGAGCGGCATCACCGGTGCCACAATGAGTTCGTGACGGGCGTTGAAAAGTTGGGCCTAAAGATGCACGCACCGGAAGGGCATCGCATATGGAACCTGAACACTCCTCGTGTGCCGGCTGGCGTGGATGATGTGAACGTTCGCGCAACGCTCATGCGCGAGCACGGCATCGAGATCGCTGGCGGCTTCGGTCCGCTCGCGGGAAAAGTGTTTCGCGTGGGCGTGATGGGACCACTGGCGACGGAAGCGCATGTCCAATCGTTTCTGCAGCGCTTCGGTGAGGCGCTGAAAGTCGCCGGGCACCGCGCCTGAGACGTGGTGCAGTTCGAAGGGTCTTCTTTGTTTTCGGCAGCGGCACCGAAGCAGATCCTTCACTTCCTTTAGGATGACTTTCTCTCTTTCTAGTCCCGCCGTCTTCTCTGCGTAATTCCGCGGTCACGTCCAGTCGCGATGGCGCCAGATCCAGGTCCAGATAACGAAGTAGCAAACTCCGGAGACGACGTTGTGCGCCAAGTCCCATGGGATTCCGAAGGCGAACAGCAGGTCGGAGAATGACAGGCGCGCGACATTGAAGAAGAGCAGTGCTAGCCCGAACACGAGGATGTAGAGAAGGTTTCGAATGATGCTGCGCCGGAGACTCCACAGGAGGGGAACGGCTCCGCACCAGACATCGGCAAAGGTACACGCGACGCCATACCTGTAGATCTCGCCGCGCCAGAGCACGGTGTCGTAGGTGCTCCGCTGAAGGTGAATGCCTGCAAGCAAGTCAAGGCGCAGGTTCAACTCCGATGTAATGAAGCGGAGCTGCCGCCAATCAAATAAGTAACAGACAGCAACAGCCAAGGCCGTGAGGCAGAGACGAACCTTTAGTTGACGCGACATTAGCCGGCGGGAGGCTCCCGCCGGCTGAGTCGTAATCGAGATAGGTGTTGCGGACACGGAGTTGCTTACCGGCGGTACCGGCGAATGAGGCCGGAAGCCGCGCCCATCGCAGCGAGAGTGACGACAGCTATGGCTCCGCCGCCCTTGCTGGTTCCGCCGCCCGAGGTGCCGCCACCGCCGGAGGTGCCGCCGCTGCTGGTGCTACCTGACGTATCAGCACTCCCCGAGGTGTTGCCGGAGGTGGAACTTCCACTCGTGCTGCCCGCTCCAGTTGTATCGGTGCTACTGCCCGTTGTGCCTGAGCTGCCGGTGTTGCCGCTGCCGATGCTTCCAGAGCTTCCCGATGTGCCGGAACTTCCGGTGCCCATGCTGCCGGAACTACCCGTCTGCCCCGAGGTGCTGCCGCCCGTGGTACCTGAAGTCCCCCCGGTAGTGCCGGAGCCAGTTTGGCCGCTCATCGAGCCCGTGGAACCGGTGCTGGAACCCGTTTGGTCGCTGCCGGTGCTGGAGCCGGTCTGTCCGCTGCTGGAGCCGGTCTGTCCGTATCCGCCGCTGGACCCGCTTGTCTGGGCCATCATGATTGTGATGGCCAGTATGAGAAATGTCGCAAGGAGTAAATACTTTGTTTTCACAGGTTCTCCTCTTCGGGAATAACCACGCATGTGGCTCTCCGCATATTTGGGAACCCGTCGTGTGCTGACGGGTACAAAGGCCGGCGAACCAGTGGGGTCAGCCGGTGCATACCTTAGAACTGTGTCGTTTCGGATGCGGCGGCAAGGGGGACGGCTGCCATAGAAGAGTTTCTGCCGATAAAAATGTCGGTGCCTATTCGGCTAGTGTCGGGCGGGGGTGTGCAGGGAACACAGACCATTCCTGAATAGCAAATATTCTGGTTAAAAAAAGGCCGACGACGTTGAGAGCGTCGCTCGGCCCTTTTTCATTTGGAAGGTTTAATGGCTAACCGGAGTCACAGTCTTGCTGATTTTGCGCTCAGAGCTCCAGCGCGAAATTGCGCCGACCGCTTGGATCGCTTTATCGACCTCACTCTCGGTATTGAACGCGCCTATGGAAAAGCGAACCGATCCGTGCAAGTCGATGGTTCCCAGTTGCTGGTGCACGAGTGGAGCGCAGTGTAGGCCGGTGCGGGTTGCGATGTTGTGATCGACATCGAGCATGACGCCGACATCGCCAGCCTCCACGCCTTCGATGTTCATGGAGATGGTGGAGAGATGGTTCTGAAGACTGTCGCAGCAGTAGAGGCGCACACGGTCAACCTGGCGTAGTCCGTCTACAAGTTTCTGGGCGAGCTTCATCTGGCGGGCATGGACGTTTTCTACTCCGTGCTGGTCGATCCAATCCTGTCCGGCCCACAGTGCTGCGACGCCGACCATGTTGGGCGTGCCATATTCCATACGCCATGGATACTCGTCGAGATGGTACGGATACGCAGAGCGCACGCCAGTGCCGCCGCTACGCACGCGGCGCAACTCTACGTGTTTGCGTACACACAGGCCGCCAATCCCGGTGCAGCCCATGAGCGCCTTGTGCCCGGTGAAGGTGAGCACATCGATGTTCATCTCCTTCATGTTGATCGGAACGGCGCCTGCCGTTTGCGCGGAGTCGATTGCGAACGTCACTCCACGCTCGTGGCAGATGCGGCCAATCTCGGCGACTGGTTGCACGGTGCCGATGACGTTCGAGCCGTGGTTCACGATGACGAGCTTCGTGTTGGGTCGGATGGCTCGCGCGATATCGTCGGGATTGACAAAACCGGCGCTGTCGAACGGGATGAAAGTGGCCTCAACATGATGGTCGCGGACAAGTTCGTTGATGGGGCGCAACACGGAGTTGTGCTCGAGGTTGGTCGTGATGACGTGGTCGCCCTCGGAGAGCAGGCCGGGGATGACGAGGTTCAGAGCGTCCGTGGCATTGTAGCCAAAGCAGAAGCGTTCGGGTTCATCCTCATCGCCGCCAAAGAACTTGGTCATGCGTTTACGCAGGCGATCGAGAAGTGAGCCGGCTTCTATGGCGAGATCGAACCCGCTGCGGCCGGGGTTGACGCCGGTCTTGCGGTAGAAGTCGATCATGAAATCGTAAACATTCTCCGGCTTGGGCCAGGCGGTTGCTGCATTATCAAAGTAAATAAGTCCGTTTTCCATGTTCCGCTCCCAGAAAAAAACTGCTCTTCGATACAGCGCGCCCCGCAACAAAGAGAGAGGCGAACTCCTACATCTAGTGAAACTCCCATTGAATAAACGGCTGCTTCAAATCTGTCATGGCATTGGCGATCAGCTCAACAATGCCGCCGTACAGGATCGAAGATTTCTCCCACACCCCGTAGTACCCGAAAAGATCGCGGAACTGACCTTTGCAGTTCGAGCACGGTGCGCAGACGTATTTCTTTACCTCTGGACCGGGTTGGTCGGCAAAGGCGTCGAGCACCTGCTTGAGCTTCATTCTTCCGCCAACGGAAAGGCGCCAGTCCTGGAAGTTATGGGGAGACATGATGGCAAAGCCGGATCCGCCGCCGCAACAGTAGTTCTCCACGCCATGCGGAGTCATTTCGCGGAACTGCGGGCAGATGGCTTTCAGGATATCGCGCTGCGGTTGCACAATGCCCATCATGCGAACCATGTTGCAGGGGTCGTGAAGCGTTACGGGGAAATTGTTGCGCGAAGGGTCAAGTTTCAGGCGGCCGCTCTGCACGATGTCGCGCAGCAGTACGAGCGAGCTTTCGCGAGGGATGTTGAGGTCGCCCGTGAGAATTCGATCTGCTATGACCATGGAGGCTTTGTGGCCGTGGCCACATTCGCCTAAGACGATCTTCTTGACTCCGAGCTTCCTGGCTGCTTCCGCTTGACGCAGCGCAACGCGGGCGAATTGTGCATCGTCGTACCAAAGGCCGTAATTAACGTTGTCGTATCCCCCAAGATCGCTGGAAAGCGTCCAACTGATTCCGGCGGCTTCGAGTATCACGGCAAAGGCCATCACATTCTCTGGCCAGGCGAGAATCTCGCCAGCATTGTGTATCAGGAGAACGTCTGCGCCCTGCTTGTCCCACGGTGTCTGAATCTTTTTTCCGGTCAGATCGTATATTTCGTCGTCGAGAAATTCGACGTTATCCTTTACGGCGGAAGGATTCATGCCCGTTGAAGACCCTGTTCGCAACTGCAACATGGACCCCTTGTCGTGGATTTCCTTGGGCGCGATGCCTAGTTCCATGCTGAAGAGCTTGCGTATCTCGCGTGTCATGAGCGCGTTGTCAACGCCGATCGGACATGCCTGCGCACAGCGACGGCAAAGCGTGCAGCGGTAGGAAAGCTCCACAAGGCGGCACATCGTCGTGGCGTTCAACTCGATGTCTTCGCCCTTCAGCGAGCTGATCCATTTACCGCCCGGACGGACATAACGATTGATGAGGCGACGGAGGATTTCACTTCGGTAGGTGGGGCGGTACAGGTCGTTGCGGCCACTGGCGGTGTACACAGGACAGGCTTCCACGCAGCTTTGACATCGAGTGCAATGCTCAAGCGATAGCGTAAGTTGTTCGAGGAAACCCCAGTTATCCGCTTTGCTCAACAGTTTACGAAGGCCTGCGATGAAGCGCCTCGTGAATTCGTGTTCTTCATCCGGGGTGCTCGGGCGCTGAACGCCCACTGCGGCAAAGCCATCGAGCGAGGTATCGATCTGCGTGAGTGCGTCGAGCTTTTTGTAAGCAGGCTGCGCGTCATCGCGGTCGTATGGCGCGGGCAAGGGAAGAAGTTCAGCACGCTGCAGCGGCGAGAGCGCTGCTGAAGGCCGAGAGATATCTTCCGGGCGAAGTAGTTCGGGTTTAAGCGTTGCGGTCAGAATCGCCCCCTTGCGCGGAAGCCACGTCCATCCAGTTCCTGCTTCTGCTACTGCCGCTGGTCTTGTTGCCTGCAATGTGGGGCGCGGACCAGGATACGGGCTGGGCCAAGTTGCGCGCCATGCTCTCGGCAATTCGCGGGTTCGAGGCGGATGGCGCATCGTCCCAGCGCACATCGTGATAGGTGAAATACTTCATATACATGTGCGTCATATGCGTGAACGGGAAGTAGGCCAGGAACGCGGCGACGCACACCACGTGCACAACCGAAATTGCGGCAATCTGAGGAGCCGGGTTGAGGAAGAGACAGGCTCCTGCGAGCGCGATCATGCTGTTCAGCGACGCTGGGTCAAGAATGATGGACGCCAGCCCCGTGCCGAAGATTGCGGCGATAACTGCAAGGTTCAGGAAAGTTCCGCGTGAAGTATACGGCCGCAGGCGGGAACTGAAAAAACGAAGGGCGATCAGCCCGAGCGCGCCCGCCAGTCCCGCCGAGAACGCAAGCCACGAAAGTGCATGAACAAGCTGGACAAGAGTGGCGTAGTTAGACATTGTGCGGATGGCGACGGCAGCGGTGGCGGCGAGACCTACGGATAAGAGCAGCGAATAAAGTCCCACATGCAAAAGCCACGAGCATGGCCATAGAACTCGATGATGCTTCCAGACGCCCTTCAGCAGCAGAGCTTCCTCGAGCATGTAAAGGAGTTCACTGCCGTGGCTGCTTTCCGCGGGCTTAGTCCACCAGTCGCTCTCCTCGAAATACGACCCGCCATAGCTTTGCTGTCTGCGCGAGCCGTGAGGGATGGGATAGAGTTCCCATCGCAGGTGTGTGGGCATGCGCAGCATCCTGATGATCCGCAACGCATTCCCGGCGAAAAAGAGCGCAAATGTGGCGTAGACGAAAATGACGAGTGACATTGTGTTTATACGCAACGTTCTTATTCGCAACCGTTATTACACGCAACCGGTTGGTTTAGGCAGTCCCGCGACTTTGCATGCGCCTTTTGCAGGGCCGGACGGAAACAGGTCGTAGATCTCCCGTAGCGAGAAACCGGTTTCCTTGCACATCTTGCGGATCATTGGCGCAATATCGAACTCTGCGTAGTAGGTGCGAATGTAATTGATGACCTTCCAGTGCGAGTCGGTCAGTGTGACGAGTCCATCGGTGCTGGCAAGCGCCAACGCTACGCGCTCGTCCCAAAGCTTCGGTTGCTGTATGAAGCCATCTTCGTCCACTTCCATCTGAAGGTCTTGCCACTCAAATACAGCCATGAAAGCTTGTCCCCTAAAAAAGAATGAAACGCCGAGAGCGAACTCCGCATATAAACCTTGTAAAAAAGCCCGCGTTCGACGCCATCCACTTTCGCATTGAGGCTCTGCACTGGCTGTGACGCATATCACACAGCGTTGCTCGAAAGCGTCGTCTGTACACGATGAGTTTGCGAAACAAGAGCGGCACAGGTGGCGTACAGTACTTGCGAATCGCCGGAATCGGCGAGTTCTTGTGGTGAGAACTGGAATGAAGCAATCGTGGTTGCGAAGATATTGGCTGAGTCGTGTAGCCGTATTTCTATTCTCATTCTCGCTTCTGTCCGCAACTGCGCTTGCGCAGCCGCAAACGCCACCTGACACCGACAATCAGCAGATGACCGAATACCGCCTCGCTCCTGATCAACTGCAAAAGGCGAAAGCGCTGTACCGCATCAGAGTGGCTCACCTGGTGGGCGGCATCATCTTTACGATAATCGTGCTGGCGGCACTCATTCAGTTGCGGGTCGGCGCGCGCTGCCGGGCGTGGGCGGAAGCAATCAGTCATCGCCGAATCCTGCAGGCGCTTGTCTTCTGTCCGCTCCTGTTGCTCACCTTTGACGTTCTCATGCTGCCGCTTGCTGCGCACAGGCACTATCTCTCGGTTGCCTACGGACTCTCTGTCCAAAACTGGGGTTCGTGGCTGTGGGACTGGACAAAGGGTGAACTGCTCATGATCTTTGTCCTGACGCTGACGGCGTGGGGTGGATACGTGCTTATCCGGCGGAGTCCTCGGCGCTGGTGGCTCTACACATGGATGGCATCGCTGCCGGTGATGGTGGTGTTGGTTTTCTTGTCCCCGCTCGTGATTGAGCCGATGTTCGACCGCTTCGAACCTCTGTCGGTGCGACAGCCGCAGTTGGTGGCCGAAATAGAAAAGGTTGTGCGGCGCGGTGGGCTCACGATTCCCCCTGAGCGGATTTTCGAGATGAAGGCGAGTGAAAAGGTGACAACGTATAACGCGTACGTTAGCGGAGTGGGCGTGAGCAAGCGTGTTGTCGTATGGGACACAACCGCGCGCGACCTCACGGTTCCGCAGACACTGTCTGTGTTCGGACACGAGACGGGCCACTACGTCATGCATCACATCTGGCAAGGGCTGGCGTTCGCGGCCATGGCTACGTTGATCGGGTTGTGGATGAGCTATTGGCTGGTGAACTGGGTGCTGACGCGCTGGGGGAGACAGTGGCAGATTCGTGACGTGGGAGACTGGGCTTCGTTACCTGTGTTCATCCTGGTATTCACCATTTTGTCGTTGTTGGGGCAGCCAGCTGCCAGCGCCTTCTCACGGCATTTGGAGCACCAGGCGGATATCTATGGGCTCGAAGTGACGCACGGCCTTGTGCCGGATTCGTCGCAAGCCTCTGCGCAAGCGTTTCAGAAAATGGGCGAGAACGGCCTGACGATTCCGAATCCCAATCCGCTGCTCGTGTTCTGGTTTACGATCATCCAACGGTGGCAAGTCGCGTGCGCTTCTCTCTCGAGTACAGGCCGTGGGACCACGGACAAGAGCCTCGTTTCGTGAAGTAGCCCAGCGAGCTTTGCGCGGCTGCAAAGGATGCTGCGCTCTGGTACATTCGTAAGCCGTGTCGCCATCGCAAGAGTACGAGCAGCGCCGGAAGGCGCGATCGAAACGTGCTGAATACCACGAACGCCTGCACATCGGAATCGGCAATGTTCGCCTGCTGCTGGCCATAGCGGGAGTTGCCGTGATCTGGCAGGCATTCGGCTCGCACCGGGTCTCGCTCTGGTGGGTGCTGTTGCCATTCTTCCTCTTTGTCGCACTCGCCTATATCCATTCAAGAGTCTTGCGGGCGCACCAGTTCGCTCTAAGCGCGGTGGCGGTTTATGACCGCGGCCTGGCGAGAATCGAAGATCGATGGGCGGGCACCGGGCAGACCGGCGAACGCTTCAACGATCCTCATCATATCTATGCTGCTGATCTGGACGTGTTCGGGAAGGGCAGTCTGTTTGAGTTGCTGTCCATGGCGCGTACGCGCATGGGCGAAGGCACGCTAGCGAACTGGTTGCTGAGCCCGGCTCCCCTCAGCATTGTGCGTGCGCGAGAAGCGGCCATCTCCGAGTTGCGGGATAAATTGGATCTGCGCGAAGATCTGGCGGTGCTGGGTGAGAACGTCGCTGTCGGCGTGCATCCGGAAGCGCTAATCGAGTGGGCGGAAGGGCCGCGAGTGCTCACGGCGGTGTGGCCGCGCGCTGTTGCGAAGATGCTGGCTATATTTGCGGTGGCGGCCGTAGCCGTGTGGGCGATTTACGGACTGGTGACCCCATTCGTGCTGGTGCTGCTGATTGAGGGCGTACTGGTATTCCGTCTGCGAAAGTCTATGGAGAGCGTCACGCACCGGGCAGAGCACGCTTTCGAAGACCTGTCGCTGCTTGCCGATGTGCTGGCTCGTCTGGAGCGGGAGAACTTCGATTCACCGCACCTCCGCACGCTTGCAGGCGAGTTGCTGTCCGAGGGCAAGCAAGCATCTACTGCGATTGCGCGGCTGAGGACGTTGGTCGATCGCGTGGAGTCGCGACACAACCTGTTCATACGTCTTATCGACCTTCCGCTCATGTACACCGTACAGGTGGCGTACGCGGTGGAGACCTGGCGCAGCAGGCACGGCGGCGCAGTGCGGCGGTGGGTGAGCGCCGTGGGCGAGATGGAAGCGTTGCTGTCGCTGGCTGCCTATAGCTACGAGCATCCTGCGGACACATTTCCGGAGTTTCTCGACGGCGCGGCGTGCTTCGATGGTGAGGACCTGGGACATCCTCTAATCCCGGCGAAAAATTGCGTCGCCAACACCGTGCGGCTGTGTGCTGAGACAAAGGTATTGCTGGTCAGCGGTTCCAACATGTCTGGGAAAAGCACGCTGCTTCGCTCCGTGGGAGTGAACACTGTGCTCGCGATGGCGGGCGCCCCGGTTCGTGCCTGCAAACTGAAACTTACGGCGCTGCAAGTTGGGGCGAGCATTCGCGTCAACGATTCTTTGCAGGAACACAGTTCACGTTTCTATGCCGAAATTACCCGCCTTCGCCAAATCGTGGACGCAGCCGCCGGTGGTCTGCCCTTGCTGTTTCTCGTTGATGAGCTCCTGCAGGGGACGAACTCCCGAGACCGGCGCATCGGGGGAGAGGCGCTCATTCGGGAGCTCGTGCGTTTCGGCGCGATTGGTCTCGTAACCACGCATGACCTGGCGCTGACGGAAGTGCCGGAAGACATCGACAGGCACATGGTCAACGTTCATTTCCAGGATTACCTCGAGAATGGCAAGATGCACTTCGATTACAGGCTGCGCGACGGCGTTGTGGCGAAGAGCAATGGGCTGGAGTTGATGCGATCCATCGGGCTACAGGTGTAGGAATCGGAAATGTCGCGGGGATCGGAAACGTGAATCGGCAATGTAATACTTTTGTCATGTCACCGAATGTGCGCGTACACAGTGACTAGCATTGGCCGTTATGCTGCCACGATCTGAATTATCTTCTGTAGCTCCTCATCCCAAAGGGATTCGTGCCAGAGTCCTGCTCACTTCGGTCTTTGGTCCCTACGCTCAGGACGACGAATTCGGCAGCCGCTCTATCAATCCGATGGAGCTGTACCACAACCAGGTGACGCGAGCGCAAGGCAGCTTCTCGCTGCGCATGTTTCATCGGTCGTGGGGCATCATGATGATTCAGCGAAATATCTCGGCGCCTTGCGCGGTGCTGGATTTCCCCACGCTGGAGCGCTTCGAGGCGGAACTGAAGGCACACGAGTACGACGTTGTCGGTATCTCGTCGATTATCGCGAACGTAGGTAAGGTTCGGGAAATGTGCCGTCGCGTGCGCAGGCTGTCGCCGAAGTCCGTGATCGTCATTGGCGGACACGTTGCCGCCGTCCCCGGACTGGAGCACATCATCGACGCCGATCACATCGTGCGCGGCGAAGGCATTGGATGGATGCGGCGCTATCTCGGCGACGACGAGAGCGCGCCGATCGAGCATCCGGCGTTGATCTCGGCGTTTCACATGCGCGTAATGGGGATTCGCGTACCGGAGGATCCGAAGACGACGGCAGCAACGATCATTCCGTCGGTCGGCTGTCCGCTGGGGTGCAATTTTTGTACCACGTCGTCTTTCTTCGGCGGCAAGGGCAAGGCGGTTCACTTCTTCGAAACCGGTGATGAGTTGTTCCACGTCATGAGCGAAATGGAGCGGACGCAGCACGTGCGATCGTTCTTCGTGATGGACGAGAACTTTCTGCTCAACCGTCCGCGCGCGATGCGTCTACTGGAACTGATGAAAGAGGCGGGCAAGAGCTGGGCTCTCTACGTGTTTTCATCGGTGAATGCGATCCGCAAATACACGATGCAGGAGCTGGTGGAACTCGGTATTTCCTGGATATGGCTGGGGCTGGAGTCGCCGCGGTCGAGCTACGCCAAATTGCAGAACGCGGACACGCTGAAGCTGACGCGCGAGTTGCGCGAGAATGGCATCAAGCTGCTCGGCTCAACCATCGTGGGGCTGGAACATCACACGCCGGAAAACATCGCCGAAGAGATTGAGTTCGCGATCGAGCATCGCACGGACTTCCACCAGTTCATGCTGTATACGCCCGTTCCGGGAACGCCGCTGTACGCGGAAATGACAGAGAAGGGCCGTATGCTGGAGGGAGTGGACCTGGCAGACATTCACGGGCAATTCCAATTCAACTTCCAGCATTCGGCGATCTCACGTGAGCAGTCGAAACGCTTCCTCGACTCGGCCTTTCTACGCGACTTCGAGAAGAATGGGCCGAGCGTGTACCGCATATGCGAGACCATGCTGAATGGCTGGAAGCGCCACAAGAACGATCCCGACCCGCGGGTACGGCAGCGGTTTGCATGGGAGATGGAGCAACTGAAAGGTACTTACAATGCTTCGCTCTGGGCGATGGAGCGGCGGTTGCGGAATGTGAACCGCACGGTGAGCGACGGCATCCGGACACTTCGGAAGCAGGTAGAACATGAGTTTGGGGCACCTGCGCGTTGGAAGCGGATGCTGCTCGGCCCAGTGTTGTTGTGGGCTTCACGACGGGAAGACCGGCGATTGGCGGCAGGCCAGACTTACGAGCCACCAACGTTCCTGGAACGCCGGAACTGGGCAGAATTGTAAAACCCGTCGCTCTCTAGTTTGCGCTCACGTCATTGATGAGCTGAGTTGATGAGCCGACGAGGTATTCGTCATTCATGTTCGGTTGCTGACCAGGAAGCCTGCCGACCAGCTTATGTTCGATTTCAAGCCAGCCACCACCACACACGCGAATCACTGGCGCGAGTGACGGACCTCACGGCAACAAGCCACAGCATAGGCGTACACGGGAGTAAGAGCGCAAGACAGTCCGTACGCTCCCGGAACTCCTGCCGGCTGTACCCGCCATCGCGGCCGTGGGATTCCGGATGCAACAACAGATACGGAGTCGTTGGCCGCCCATGCCTTCGACCGCATCTCCGTATGCCCTCTTGCTTGGCTGACCAGTCTCGTCAGTCCAGGATGAGATTATGAGCAGGAAAGCCTTCCTAACAGCGGTGCTGGTATTCGTAGCGCTGGTGTGTGTCTCCGCCCTGGCGCAGGACCCGATGCACGATCCGAAGTGGTCTCGCGAGGTGAAGTTCGCTTCCGCCGTCCGAGCCGGTAGCGTGGTCATGCCGGTAGGCGAGTACCGCATCAAGCACGAGATGGAAGCACAAAAGCACATCATGGTCTTCACTCGCGTGGGCAAGTGGGACAAGTATCGTGTTGAATGCAACATGCAGCGGATGCCTGAAAAGGCGCTCGCGAGCGAACAGTTTGTGAAGCCCATTGCGGGTGGCGAGCAAGAGCTGGTTGCGCTCACTTTCAAGGGCGAAGATATCAAGCACGTCTTCTAAACCGGCGGAACGAATTACGCGGCAACAAGCACGCACTAGGACCATCCGATTCAGTAGAATCAGGGCTTGCGTGACTTAGCATCCATCAACGCTGTGAAGTACCGTGGACGGCTTGCTCCTTCCCCCACGGGACTGCTGCACGTTGGCCATGCGCGCACCTTCTTGACGGCGCATGAACGGGCGCGTGCTCATCGCGGCGTGCTGGTTTTTCGCAACGAGGATCTGGACCCTTATCGCTCGCGACCAGAATTCGCGCGAGCAATGTTCGAAGACCTGCGCTGGCTCGGCATCGAGTGGCAGGAGGGGCCCGACGTTGGTGGTCCGTTCGCCCCATACTCGCAGAGCGAGCGGCGCGCCTTCTACCTGAGCGCATGGCGGGAATTGCGCGAGCGAGGTTTCATCTATCCCTGTAGTTGTTCCCGCAAAGACCTGGCGCAGGCTGCGCAGGCTCCGCACGAGGGGCAGGGTACTTTGGCCGCGCAAGATGCGGACGACGAACCCGTTTACCCCGGCACCTGCCGCCATCGAACATCAGACGCTCTCGATCCCATCGGCCTGAACTGGCGCTTCCGTGTGCCGGATGGCGAAGCGGTGCGCTTCACCGATCTCGCGATGGGGCCGCAGGAGGCGGTCGCCGGACGCGACTTCGGCGATTTTCTTGTCTGGCGACGCGATGATGTTCCCGCCTATCAACTTGCCGTTGTGGTTGACGACGCGGGGATGCAGATCACGGAAGTGGTTCGAGGCGCGGATCTGTTGCGCTCCACCGCAAGGCAAATCCTGCTCGCGCGAGCACTCGGACTTCCGGCCGTCGATTACTTCCACTGTCCGCTCGTGTGTGACGGGCAAGGGATTCGCCTGGCGAAACGGAATGACGCACTCAGCCTCTGCAATCTGCGCGAGCGCGGCACGACGCAGGAACATTAGAGCATCTTTTTCCCGCCTGGACTGATGTACGCCGTTCGTGTGTTCTACGTCACAACAGGCCAGTGATGTCGGTCACCGCCCGGGAGCACCTGAGACCCTACTCTTAAGCGAGAGAACGCGGCGCCGAGCCGACGGGATCCGGGGTCGCAGAGTAGGCGACGAAATTCAGGATCGGAGAATTTGAGAAATGGCTTATGTGATTACCGACACTTGCGTGAAGGACCTGCTTTGCGTGGATTCGTGCCCGAGCGATAGCATCCACCCGCAGCAGAGCGAGCCGGAATTCGAAGCGGCAACGCAGATGTACATCAATCCGGAAGAGTGCATGGACTGCGGCGCGTGCGTTACCACCTGCCCTACGAACTCCATCTACGCAGCCGAAGAACTGCCGGAAGACAAGGCTGAATTCGTTCAGAAGAACGCAGCTTTTTACGGCAAATAAGAGGGGTGTTTAAGCACTTTGCGCGCCCAAGAAATTGCGAGCGCGTGCGCTTCAAAACGCATTCATCCGCGAGCGCGCCTGTTCCCAGGCGCGCTCGTTTTGTTGGCGGAGATGCCGACTATCCAACTGACCAGGCAGGAGCAGCTTTACAGACTGACGGCCACGGTTTGAAGCGTGGCCGTCAGTTTGTAGCGTTGTATTGTTAAACGAGTGTCGTTAAACGAGCGCCGGCACCAGGTTCAGCGAATCCATCTGGCTCTTCACGGCAACGGAGAGGCGTCGAATTCCCTCACGGATCTGCTCGGGCTGGGCGTTGGAGAAGTTCAGGCGGAGGTTGCGCAGCCCTTCACCCTCACCGGTGAAGAATGCATCACCTGGTACGAACGCGACATTCTCGCGGACGGCGGCCTCGAAGAGCTTCTGGCAATCCATTCCCTCCGGCAGAGTGATCCACAAAAAGAGGCCGCCCTGCGGATGCGTCCACGTGACCTCGCTGGGGAAATACTGTTCGAGCGCTTGTAGCATAACGTCGCGGCGGTCCCGGTATACCTGCCGGATATTGCGTACGTGCTCGTCCAGGAATCGTTCCTTGGCGACTTCGTGGGCGACGATCTGGATAAACGTACTGGTATGCAGATCCGCGCCTTGCTTCAGCTGTACCAGCTTCTGAATTACTTCTACTGGCGCAACGATCCACCCGAGCCGCAATCCGGGGGCAAGCGTCTTGGAGAAGGTGCTGAGGTAGATGACGTTGCCGAGATTGTAGCCGTTGTCGCGGCGCACGTTCTCTCGATCCAGTAGCACGAGAGAAGGCAGGTGCTCGCCTTCAAACCGCAATTGGCCGTAGGGATCGTCTTCAATGATTGGGATGCCGTACTTATTGGAAAGAAACACAAGTTCCTGCCGGCGTTCGACGGACATTGTGACGCCGCCGGGGTTCTGGAAATTTGGCAGCAGGTACATGAACTTCGGCCCCGAGCGAAGCGCCTCTTCCAAACACTCGGTACGGATGCCGTCGTGATCGATCGGAACTGTGACGTAATCCGGGCCGAACACATTGAATGCCTGCAACGCGCCGAGGTACGTCGGCGCTTCCACCAGCAAGCGGTCGCCGCGATTGATCAGCAGCTTGGCGATGAGGTCAAGCGCCTGTTGTGAGCCGGAAGTAATGAGGACGTTTTCTGGCGACGCCAGTATTCCGTAACGACGAAGGTTGCTGGAGATGGTTTCGCGCAGAGGCAAGTAGCCCTCTGTGGCTCCGTATTGCAGTGCCGCGGGACCATTGTCCGCAAGAACCTTGTTGCAGGCTTGCTTGAACTCCTCGATAGGGAACAGTTCAGGCGCCGGCAATCCTCCGGCGAAGGAAATGACCTCGGGACGTTGTGTGAACTTGAGTAGCTCGCGAATCGCGGAACTCTTGATGACTTTCGTCCGCTGCGCGAACCGATGAGACCAGGGAGTTGACATAGGCTTTCTCCTGATTGCTTGGCGGGCGGTCTTTTCGGCCGCGGCCTATTTAGAACTGTCCTTCGCTCAGCTTCGAACGGAGTGCCGCGCCTGGGAGGCTGCGACCTCGTCCGAGGTGCGCCCGAATAATAGGCGCGCCAACGCTGCTCCGGAAAGAACCGTGATGACGACGATGACTCCTAGCGACCCGAGACAAAGAATGCACCACACACCCAAGATGTAGGCTTCCACGTACGTCAGGTAGAGCGAGAATCCAAGCCCTGCCAGCGCGCTGGCGAATAGCGCGATCGAAATGCCTTTGTTCCACGGAGCGATGCGTGCCAGTGTCAGGATGAATCCGTAGCCCAGCAATCCAATCAGGGCCACTGGCACGCCCAGGAAGCTGGAATAGATGCTGCGGTTCACGAGGTCGCAGTTGAACGTCTCGTCAATACTGCAGAATTCAGTCGTTGAATGACTGTAGTGGCTGACAAGCGAAATCGCAGAAAGAATGATCCCAGCCACCGCGAAGAAAAAGATTGTCCACGAAAGCGCGCGCAAACGGTTCATGGCAGTTTGCACCCCGTTTTGTCGGCCAATGCCTTTAAAGAAACTGGTCCCTCACGCCGCTCGTTATCCGCAAAAATCCAAGTGGGGTAACGTACGATTGCGAGATTTCTGCAAATGTCCGTCTGCTGCCTGGGCGCTCCCTTCACCGCGCACTCGGTATAACGCACATACCGGAATGATGAGCCGAACAAATCCTTCTGTTCCTTGCAGTGTTCGCACCAGAAGGCGCCGTACATGACGGCGTTCTTCTCGGCCAGGCACTTCGAGAAGTTATCCAGCGTCGTGCGCTCAGCAACGCTACTAGGCGTGAAGATCGTCGAAAAAAGCGCAAGAAGCAGCAGGATGTATCCACTCAAACGAGTAGTGACGGTACGTGCCATGGGCATACGTCAATAAGGTTACACCGGGTCGAGAGTAACGCGGTGATGTTTGTCACCAATGGGTGAGACAGACGACAGACCTCGGACGGCAAACGTCAGGCTTCAGGCGAAAGACTTCGGACCGCAGCCATAGGTTGGGCTGATGGCTGCTACCATTTCGGACTGAGCGCGAGCCTCCCCCGGCTATCAATGCACTGCCGAGTCGCACGTCTATGCGCCGTCCAGCTTTCGCTCTGCGAAGTTCTGATGTTGGGGTCCGATGTCTGAGGTCTAACGTCTGACATCCAAAGTCTGCCGTCTGAGGTCTGTCGCCTGTCCGCTGCTTTTCAAAAAAATACTTGACAAGGCAAGATAGCAAATGCATATTTATACAGTCAAGTGCATAAATATTCTGAATATACGACATGTCCAAACTATCGCGTCAGAACCTGATCCTCGAACTCGTGCAGCACGAACCGCTTTCCAACCAGGAAGAGCTTCGCCGCCGCCTGCTCAAGCACGGCTTTGACGTTACCCAGGCGACACTCTCGCGTGACATTCACGAACTGGACCTGGTCAAGACATCGGAAGGATACTCCGTTTCTCAAGGTGATCAGGAGTCCGAGCCGACAATGCCTTCGGCAATGCGGCTGGTGCGGGAGTTTGTACTTGAAATCCGGGAAGCCCAGAACCTGCTGGTCGTGAAGACCGTGCCCGGTTCGGCGCAGCCCGTGGCGGTCGCGCTTGATGCGGAATCGTGGCCTGAGGTCGTGGGAACGGTTGCCGGCGATGACACGATCCTTGTCATTTCACAGGCGAAGAAAAGCGCGCACAAGCTCGCCCTTCGTATACGGGGCATGCTTGCCTGATGAGCGCACAAATTAAGGCAGCAGTTCTCGGCCCCACGGGCTATGCCGGATTCGAACTCACGCGTTTTCTCCTGAAACACCCTCGGCTCGCGCCCCCCCTGCTGCTTCGGCGCGAGACCGGCGAGGGTGGCGACCTCGCACTCGAAGATATCTATCCTCAGTTGTCGGGCAATGGATCGTATGCAGTTTTACCGTTCTCGTGGACAAAGCTCCACGACGCCGGGGTTGACCTGTTGTTCACGGCCACTCCGCATGAGGTATCGCGCGAGCTGATTCCGGAGGCGGTGCGTCGCGGTCTGCGTGTTGTCGATTTAAGCGGCGCGTGGCGACTGAGAGATGAAGCCAATCGCGCGGTGTACGGATTTGAAGATGCCGACCCAGGCGCGGCCGCGAGCCTGACGGACGCCGCCGTGTACGGCTTGCCGGAGCTGAATCGCGAGCGCATTGCCGAAGCGCAACTCGTCGCGAATCCTGGATGTTATGCGACGTCGATTATTGTTGCGCTCGCGCCGTTGGTGCGTGCGGAGCTTGTGGATCGGGAACATGGCGTAGTGTGCGATTCCAAGTCGGGCGTCTCCGGCGCGGGCAAGAAGCCGACGCCTAAAACCCATTTTGTCGAAGTGGCGCAAAACCTTTCTGCCTACTCCGTCTTCGGACACCGGCACACCGGAGAAATCCTGGAGCAGCTTGGGCTGTGTCCGGCTGACCTGATCTTCACGCCGCACCTGCTTCCTATCCCGCGCGGCATTCTTTCCACCATCTATCTTCGGCTGACCCGACCGGCGGAAGAGACCGGAATCGAAAGCTGTTTTAACGAGTTCTACAAGGGCAGCCCGTGGGTGCGCGTTTTCGGCGCAGGCAAGCTGCCGCAGATCCAGTTTTCCTTGCGTACTAATTATTGCGATGTCGGCTTCTCACTCGCGCCAGACCGACGACGATTGGTCCTGGTGTCATGCCTCGACAATCTCGTAAAAGGCGCAGCCGGACAGGCCGTGCAAAACATGAACGTGATGTATGGCTGGAGTGAGCGAGAGGGATTGCAATGAAGATCGTCGTAAAGATTGGCGGCGCGGCGCTGGATGACAAGGTTCTGCTGAAGAAGTGCGCCAAGGCCATCGCCGAGTTGGCGGAAGAGGGACACAAGGTTGCTGTTGTTCACGGTGGTGGTGCGGCGCTTACGCGCACGCTTGCGCAACTTGGCAAACAAAGCGAGTTCATCAACGGACTCCGAGTCACGGACAGCGAGACACGCGACGTAGCCCTGATGGTGCTGGGCGGACGCGTGAACAAGCTGCTCGTTGCGGCGATTGCTGCCGAGGGGCAGGCGGCAATGGGCATCTGCGGTGGCGATGGACTGGTGTTCTCGGCTCGCAAAAAGAAGACGGAAGGTTGCGACCTGGGCTACGTCGGCGAGATCTCGGCCGTCGATCCTCGGTGGATTGACGCGATCTGGTCGAACGGCGGCATACCCGTGATTTCCAGCATCGCGCTGGGCTCAGACGGCGAGTACTACAACGTGAATGCCGACCAGATGGCGTCGGCGTGCGCGTCTGGCTGCATGGCAGACACGCTGGTGTTCCTGACCGATGTCCCGGGTGTGAAGGGTGCGGATGGCACCGTGATCCGCTGGCTTGCCGTGCAGCAGATTCCCGGGCTCGTGCGCGACTCGGTCATTCGCGGAGGCATGCTGCCGAAGTTGCAGGCGTGCCAGGATGCTTTGCGTTTGGGCGTGCATCGTGTGCGCATACTCCCGGCGGCCGAGGTTGCAGCGCTGCCGGATTTCTATTACGAGAAGATCGAATTCGGTACGGAGGTCATGGTTCAGTGAGCGTTGCCTCGGTTCAGAAGGCTGAAGCAGCGTTGCTTCTGCCTACCTACGATCGCCACCCCTTGCTGTTGAAGAGGGGACAAGGCGTTTACCTCTACAACTCGGAAGGGAAGCGCTATCTCGACTTCCTGAGCGGCATTGGCGTGAATGCGCTCGGCTATAACCATCCAGCAATTCGCAAGGCGCTTGTTCAACAGGCCGGCAAGCTGGTGCATGTTTCAAACCTGTTCTTCCATGATTACCAGTCCGCGCTGGCCGAGCGCCTGACGAAGGCCTCCGGACTCGATCGCGTATTCTTCTGCAACAGTGGCACTGAGGCATGGGAAGGCGCGCTGAAACTGGCGCGCGCATACGCCGGGCACGTGAGCAAGCGAGGCAGCAAGCCGAAGTGGCGCGTGCTCGCCATGGAGAACTCGTTCCACGGGCGCACGTTCGGTTCGCTGGCGACTACGGGGCAACCGAAGTATCGCAAGCCGTTTGCTCCTGGCGTGCCCGGTGTTCGCTTCGTCCGCCTCAACGACGTTGCAGATCTGCAAGCAAAGTTCGACTCAACGGTTTGTGCCATCACGCTGGAGACGATTCAGGGCGAAGGCGGAATCCGTCCAGTCAGTGCGGAATTCCTGAATGCGGCGCGTGCGCTCTGCAACAAATCTGGCGCGGTGCTCATTCTCGATGAGATTCAATGCGGGCTTGGCCGCACTGGAAGGATGTTCGCCTACCAGCATTACGGCGTGCGGCCTGACATCGTCACGGTCGCCAAGCCGCTTGCCGCGGGATTGCCGCTCGGAGCGATTCTGACCACGGAGGTAGTGTCGAAGGCGTTCCATCCGGGGATGCACGGGACGACCTTTGGGGGCGGTCCGCTCGCATGTGCAGTGGCCATCGCTTACCTTGACACGCTCAAATCCGAGAAGCTGCTGGCGCACGTTACGAAAACAGGCGAGTACTTCCGCGAGCGGTTGCAGGAACTCGACCAGCGTCACGCGGTGATTCAGGACATACGTGGAGTCGGGCTTATGCTGGGCGTCGAGGTTTCCGATGCCGACCTGGCAAAGAGCGTCGTAGCGAAGATGCTGGAACTCGGCATCATCATCAATCGCACGCATGACACCACGCTGCGGTTCCTGCCGCCGTTCATCATCACCTCCAAGCATGTAGATCAAGTAGTAAAGGCGCTCGACTCCGTATTGACCTCCTGCACAGGCAAAAAGTCGTTGGCGCGCAAAACCAAGCGCAAAACTATGGGAAAGGCAAAGTAATGAGCAAAAGCAGTGTGGGCGAGAGCCCAATGTGTGCCCCGGCTGGAGCGCAGGTTCCGTTTGTCTCGCGCGACCTGATCTCGATTTCCGACTTCTCTCCTGCGGAAGTGAAGGCCGTACTGGACCTGACAGCGCTGATGAAGGCGCGTCCTGAAGACTTCCGCGGTGTGCTGTCAGGCAAGCAGATCGCTATGTTCTTTGAAAAGCCATCGCTGCGAACGCGTATCACCTTCGAGGCGGGAATCGCCTCTATGGGGGGCACGTCGTTCTTTGTGGATCAGACACGCTCGCGCCTTGCTGCACGGGAGCCGCTCAGCGATATTGCGCACAATCTCGAACGTTGGATTCACGGAATTGTGCTGCGCACGTTCGATCACGAGACGGTGAGCGGCATCGCAAAATATGCTTCCGTTCCCGTGGTAAACGCACTCAGCGACTACGAACACCCCTGCCAGGCTCTAGCGGATTTCTTCACCTTGCAGGAGAAATTTGTCGACCTGCGGACGGTCAAGCTTGCCTACGTCGGAGATGGGAACAACGTCGCGCACTCGCTGATGCTCGCAGCTGCGAGCCTTGGCAGCCACATCGCTGTGGCGACACCGGCGGGTTACGAGCCTGCCCAGGTGGTCACGAAGCAGGCGCGTGAGATTGCCGCGCTAACGGGCGCGACCATCGAGGTAACAAATGACGCGAGGCATGCGGCCACGGGGGCCGATGCGGTCTACACGGACGTTTGGGCGAGCATGGGCCAGGAAGAGGAAAGCGCCGAGCGCAGCAAGATTTTTGCACCATTTCAGGTCAATGCGGAGCTGTTCTCGCTGACTTCGCCGAACGCGATCTTCATGCACTGCCTGCCGGCGCATCGCGGCGATGAAGTCACCGACGCCGTTATCGATTCACCCAGTTCTGTTGTGTTCGACCAGGCGGAGAACCGCCTGCATATCCAAAAGGCCATTCTGCTTGTTCTTCTGGGTGGCGGCATGCGCCGCTTCCCGCCGATAGAGTCGCGGGAATTCAGTGCCGGACAAAGGAGCGCACATGCCTAAGAAAGTCGCACTTGCATATTCGGGAGGGCTGGACACCTCCATCATCATTCCATGGCTGAAAGAGAACTACGCGTGCGAGGTCATTGCCGTGGTCGGTGATGTAGGCCAGGGCGATGACATGGAAGCTGTTGCGCAGAAGGCCATCGCGACCGGCGCATCGAAGGTCGTCATCCGCGACCTGCGCGAGGAGTTCCTGACGTCCTGCGTGTGGCCTGCTCTGCGGGCGGGAGCCGTTTACGAGCACAAGTACATGCTGGGTACGTCGCTTGCGCGCCCCGTCATTGCGAAGGCACAGGTCGAAGTCGCACTTGCGGAGGGCGCAGACGCCGTCGCGCATGGGTGTACTGGTAAGGGCAACGACCAGGTTCGTTTCGAGCACGCCTTCCAGGCGCTTGCGCCGGAGCTCGAAATCATCGCTCCGTGGCGCGAGTGGGAATTGAAGTCGCGCGAGGACTGCATCGACTACGCCGAGCAGCGTGGTATTCCGATTACCGTAAGCCGAGAGAAAATCCACTCTCGCGACCACAATCTCTGGCACGTGAGCCACGAGGGCGGAGAGCTGGAAGATCCGGCGAACGCGCCGCTGGACTCAACGTGGCAGCTTTCGAACTCTCCGCAGACCGCGCCCGACCGCATTGAGGAAGTAGAAATCGGTTTCAAGCAGGGAACGCCTGTGTCGGTAAACGGCATGGAGCTGCCGGCGGTGCAACTCCTGGAGTTGCTGAACGAGATTGCGGGACGCAATGCCGTAGGTCGCATCGACCTGGTGGAGAACCGCTTTGTCGGTATGAAGTCGCGCGGTTGCTATGAGACGCCGGGTGGAACGCTGCTGCTGGCGGCACATCGCGAACTGGAAGCACTCTGCCTCGATCGCGAGGTTATGCACTTCAAACAGCACATCGCGCTGAAGTACGCGGAGATGGTGTACTTCGGTCTATGGTTCACGCCCCTGCGCGACGCCCTGGACGCCTTCATCACCGAGACGCAGAAGGAAGTGACGGGAACTGCGAAGCTTGGGCTGTACAAGGGCAACGCCATGGTACTGAGCCGCGAGTCGGACTATTCCCTGTATCGCACTGACTTGTCGTCGTTCACAATGGGCTCCAGCTACGATCAGAAAGACGCGGCCGGTTTCATCCGCATCCTCGGACTGCCGGCACGCTCGCGTGCGCTGGCGCGCGCCGAGGTGGCGAAATGAAAATGTGGTCGGGCCGGATACGGCAACCTCTTGATGGGGAGTTCGAGAAGTGGCAGCGCTCGTTTCCCTTTGACAAGCGGTTGCTCGGAGAGGAACTGGCCGCGAGCCGCGCTCATGCGTTGGCGCTGCAGAAACTGGGCGTACTCTCCGCGACAGAGTACGCCTCCGTACTAGTAGGTCTTGAGAAGATCGCACGCAATCCAGCTGACCTGATGCACGATGAAGAGGCGGAGGACATCCATCACTTCGTTGAGAAACACCTGGTCGCGTTTATCGGAGACACGGGGTACAAGCTGCACTCTGGGCGCAGCCGCAACGAACAGATCGCAACCGACCTTCGCCTGTACGTGCGCTCCACGGCTTCAACAATCCGCGGGCTGACCCTCGAACTTGCAGAGGTATTCACAAATCGTGCAGGGAGGGCGGACGAAGCGGCCATGCCGGCCTACACGCATCTGCAACGTGCCGAACCCGTGTTGGTTGCGCACTGGTTGCTTGCGTATGCGGAAATGTTTTTGCGCGATGCATCGCGCTTGTCGTCCTGCATGGAACGGCTGGATGCGTGTCCGTTGGGTTCCGGCGCGATTGCCGGCGCCACGCTGCCGCTGGACCGTGAGGCAGTAGCGCATGAACTTGGGTTCGCTGCGCCGACCGCAAACAGTATCGATGCAACAAGCGATCGCGACTTCCTGCTGGAGTTCGTACAGGTGCTCTCAATCTTCGGCGTCCACCTGAGCCGCTGGGCGGAGGAGTTCACTCTGTTCGCCACCCAGGAGTACGGCTTCGTGCGCCTGCCGGAGCGTTACTCCACCGGCAGCAGCGCGATGCCTCAGAAGCAGAATCCGGATTCGCTGGAATTGGTGCGTGGCAAGTCGGCGCGCTTGATCGGCGCTGCAACAACGCTGCTGACGGCCATGAAGGGATTGCCGCTCGCTTATAACAAAGACATGCAGGAGACGCAGGAGCCCGTCTTCGATGCGGCTGATACTGCTCTCGGAATGCTACGCGTTGCGCTCGGCTTCATGCGCGAAGTTGAATTCGACCTTGAGAGGATGCAGGCCGCGGCGCAGTCGAGCTTCATGAATGCGATGGCGGCGGCCACGTACCTCGTTTTAAAAGGAGTGCCCTTCCGTCACGCGCATGAGTTCGTGGCCAGCGCAGTACGCGTATGTCTCGCGAGGGCGTGTGAACTGCAAGACCTATCGCTGCTCGAACTGAAGGGAATAAGCCCGAAGTTCGAGGACGATTTCTACTCGCACCTCACGTTGCAATCCGTGCTCAATTGTCACGACGTTGCGGGTGGAACCGCTCCCGCGCAGGTTCAGCGCGCGTTGGAGCAAGTGCGCCGCCGAATTTCGGCGCTTAAGGGAGTGGCACATGCGAGCGCGTAAGGCGATCCTTCCCGATGCCGAGGCAATCCACGAGCTGATCCTCGCGTTCTCGCAAAACAGCACTCTGCTCCTTCCACGTAGTCTGGCTGAAATCTGCGAAAACGTGCGCGACTTCGTGGTCGTCGAGGAGCATGGTGAGATTGTCGGCTGTGGCGCTCTGCATTTGTACGGCGTACACCTGGCAGAGGTGCGGTCAATTGCCGTAAACACGGAGGCGCAGGGAAGGGGAGCCGGGGGCAAATTGATCGATGCGCTGTTAGCCGAGGCCGAGTCGCACCACGTTACCTGCGTGTGCCTCTTTACGCGCATCCCAGAGTTCTTCGCACGTATGGGATTCTCGCAGGCGCGGCGGGAAGACCTGCCCGACAAGATATTGAAGGACTGCCGGAAGTGTCCCAGACTGCACGACTGCGATGAGATCGCGATGGTTCGTGGAGAAATTCCGGGCTTCGCGATTCTTGAGGAACCCATGATCGGACTGGTGAAACTGCACGCATGATTTCGACTCAGCAGGAACTGCTTGTACCTCGTGGCTTCCAGTTCGCGGCCGTAAAAGCGGGAATCAAGGCCAGCGGACGTCCCGACCTCGCGCTGATTGAGGCGCCGATGGGAGCAAGCGCGGCAGCCGTCTTCACCCGCAACCGCGTTGTGGCTGCGCCGGTGCAAGTCGGACGTGCCCACCTGGCGGAGACACAGGGACGTGTACGGGCCGTACTCGTGAATGCCGGAAACGCAAACTGTGCGACAGGCAAACCGGGTCTCAACGCCGCCCAGGCAGTTTGCGCTGAACTCGGAAGGCTGGTGGAAGCGGCGCCGCAATTCATTGTCCCGTCCTCGACGGGCATCATCGGCGTTCCGCTCCCAACAGAAAAGATCGTCACCGCACTGCCGAGTTTGCTCGCCGCCCGAAGCGAAGGAGAAGCCGCACTAAAAGCCTTCTCCGAAGCGATTCTGACAACCGATATGCGTCCGAAAACCGCAAGCCGTGTTCTTAAGATCGGACGAAAAGAGGTACGAGTTGCCGGTGTCGCGAAGGGCTCGGGCATGATTCACCCGAACATGGCGACCATGCTGGCTTACATCCTCACGGACGCGGATGCCACTCCTCGTGAGTTGACGGCCATGCTGCGAACGAGCACGGATACTACGTTCAACAGTATTTCTGTGGACGGCGATACCTCGACCAACGATACGGTTTTGCTGCTGGCGAGTGGAATGAGCGGTTGCAGACTGCGCGATTCCGGAGTGCGAAAGAAGTTTGCGCTGGCGCTCCAGGAAGTCTGCGCGTCGCTGGCGGAACAGGTTGTTCGCGACGGAGAAGGCGCGAAGCACCTGGTGCGATTGCACGTCGAACAAGCGCGCACATTTGCGGAAGCACGGCAAATCGCCCGTGCGGTTGCGAATTCAGCCCTGGTAAAAACTGCGTGGGCAGGTTGCGATCCGAACTGGGGAAGGATACTGTCGGCTGCCGGCACGTCCGGCGTCGAACTTGACCCAGCCAAGGTCAGCATCTACTTCGGAGACCAGCTGGTGTGCCGCCGGGGTATGGCAGTGGAGTTCGACAAGCGCGCCGCGCATGAGTACCTGTCGCAACCGGAATACGACATTCGCATCTCGCTCGGTCGTGGAAGAGCCAAGGTCGAGTTTTTGACCTGCGATCTCACAGCGGAGTACGTCCACATCAACGCGGACTATTCCACATAGTCGAGTTAGATAGTTCTGACAACAGTACCGGCACGAAGCCCGAGGCTTCGTGCCGTCTTCTTTGCAACCTGGCAGATGGTGAAGAGCTTTGCAAATCCTCAGAGGCTAAACTGGCGGCTGAAAACTGCATTACCTGAAGGGGCATGCCTTCCGGCGCGCCGTAAGTCGAAGTGAATGAAAAGCGGCTTCAGCACTGAGCGGCAATGTTTTCGAGAGAGGGACTATTCCGCAGCCAGTAGAACCGGCATTCCTTGGGGGCGCGGCAGACTGGGTCACGAATCCGCGCAAAAAAAACGGCTCGAGAGCATGGCGTACTCTCGAGCCAGGGTAGGACAAACAGCACTTCTTATCAGGGGCGTGCTCAATGGCGTGCCCTGTCTTTTGATACCTGCTACTCGCGCATTTCGAGCTCTTCCATTTCGTGACCCGACGTGGTGCCGTTCTGTACGTGCTCCACGCCATAGTTCCACCCGATATCGAAGGCCTTCAGGTTGAGTTCGCGGAAGGCCGAGGGCACGGATTGTTCCACGGCTTTACGCAGCGACTCCTGTGAAAGCAGGCCGGTGGCGGCTCCGAAGAAGCCGACCATCACAATGTTGGAAACCATGCGCTTACCAATACCTTCTGCCAGGCGCGTCGACGGGATGCCGAAAACGCGAGTGTCCTCCGACAAATCCGAGACACGCACAAGTTCCTGCTCGATCAGCATCAGCCCGCCCGGCTTTAGTTCCGGAGCGAACTTCACGTAAGCCTCTTGCGACATGACGACCATCACATCAGGCCGGGTGACGTAGGGATAGAGAACCGGCGTGCTCGAAAGAATAAGCTGCGCACTGCAAGCTCCGCCGCGCGCTTCCGGGCCGAAGTTCTGCGTCATGGTGGCGAACTTGCCGTCCACGATGGAAGCGGCCTTTCCGACCACAATCGCGGCCAGAATGACGCCCTGTCCGCCGAATCCAGCGATACGGATTTCAGTTAGCTGCATAACGTGTGCTCCATCTCCACCTGCTCAGCCTCTACGTATGCTTCGCCCAGTTGCTCGCGAAGGTGCGCATGCATCAGGTCACTGTACTCCGGACGCTCCCGATCGACGAACTTGCCGACGATGATCTCGCCCGCCTTCGTCAGACTCACTTCACTGGTCGGGCACCCGTGCTTCACCTTGCTGTGCTCCTTATAGAACTTCATCGCGTCCAGGCCATCGCCCATCTTGTTGCGGCGCTGGTAGAGCGTGGGGCATGGTGAAAGCACTTCGATGAAGCCGAAGCCTTTCTTCTGGAACATCTCGTTCATGGACTTCGCGAGTTGACGCACATGGAAGGTCGTCCAGCGCGCGACGTACACCGCGCCCGCGGCTTCGACCAGGTGCGGAATGTTGAATGAAGGATCGTACGTGCCGTAAGGCGACGTCGAAGTGATGACCGCCCCTGGAGTCGTCGGCGCAGTCTGTCCGCCGGTCATCGCGTAGATCAGGTTGTTCACGCAGATGACCTTTAGATCGACGTTGCGACGGGCAGCGTGGATGAGGTGATTGCCGCCGATTGCGAACAGGTCGCCATCGCCGGAATACACTACGACGTTCAACTTGGGGTTCGCCAGTTTCAAGCCGGTGGCGAAGGGAATCGCGCGTCCGTGCGTGGTGTGGAACGAATCGAGGTTCACGTACCCAGCGACGCGGCCCGTGCAGCCGATGCCCGAAACGACGGCGACCTTCGACAGGTCGGCCTTCGACTCGATCAGCGCACGCGTGAAACAGTTGACGGTCGTTCCGATCCCGCATCCCGGACACCAGATATGCGGCATACGGTCCATGCGCAGAAACGGTTGAACCGGGTTTTCGTTCTCAATCTGCACCGTCGTCATCGTGCCACCTCCACGATTGCTTTCAGAATGTCTTCCGGACGATGCACGCTTCCGCCGGCGTGCGGCACAGCTAGCACCTTTGCCTTGCCGCCAGCGCAACGCTCTACTTCACGTACCATCTGTCCCATGTTCAGTTCCGGAACCACAAGGGCTTTCACCTTTCCTGCTATTTCGGCGATCTTCTTTTCAGGGAAGGGCCATGCGGTGATGAGTCGGAACTTGCCTACCTTGATGCCTTGCTCGTGTGCCAGGTCGATCGCCCGCTGCGCAACACGCGACGTGATGCCGTAGGAGACCACCACGATATCCGCACCTTCAGTATCCGCCTCTTCGTACAGGCATATCTTGTCGGCATTGTCGCGAATCTTGCCGACGAGCCGTTTCAGCAGCGTGTCCTGCACGGGAGGCGTCATGTTGGGATATCCGCGCTCGTCGTGCGTGAGGCCTGTGACGTGGATGTTGTAACCCTCGCCAGCCATCACCATCTCGGGAACGCACTCTTCTCCGCAAGCCTCGTACGCCTTGAATGCCGCCGGTTCTTTCGCCGTAAAATTACGCGGTTCCACGTAGATCTGATCAGCGGAAGGGATGACAACCTTTTCGGTCATGTGCCCAACGACTTCATCCATCATGAGGAACGTAGGCACGCGATACTTCTCCGACATGTTGAATGCCGTGATCATCAGATCGAAGCACTCCTGCGGCGAGTTCGGGCAGAGCGCGATGATTTCGTAATCGCCATGCGATCCCCAGCGAACCTGCATCATGTCCGCCTGCGCCGGTAAAGTCGGCAAGCCTGTGGAGGGCCCGCCACGTTGCACATCGACAAAGACGCATGGCGTCTCGGTCATCGCGGCGTAGCCGATGTGTTCCATCATCAGCGAGAAACCGGGGCCTGACGTTACGGTGAAAGCCTTGGCTCCGCCCCACACTGCGCCCTGTATCGCGATGGACGCCGCCAACTCGTCTTCCATCTGAATGAATGTGCCACCGACTTTGGGAGCGCGCATGGCATAGCGCTCAACCACCTCGGTCGAGGGCGTGATCGGATATCCCGCTGCGAAGCGTGCGCCCGCGGCGAGTGCACCTTCGCAGGCGGCGTGATCGCCGTCCAGAAAATGCGAGCCGGTAAGGACTCCGCGAGGATCAGCGTTCATCGGTCGTCTCCTTCGCTGGTGCTACTTCTTCTTTCTTCTTGTCTGTTCTGAATCCATGAATTGCGAAATCCGGACAATACATTCCGCACAGATCGCAGCCGCTGCATTTCTCGGGCGCAACAACGTGTGGTGGATGGTATCCCTTGGAGTTGAATGCGGACGACAGCGACAGGACCTTGGTCGGACAAAACTCAACGCAGAAACCGCAGGCCTTACACCGCTCCACGACAATTGACACGGAACCTCGTGCCATCGCTACCTCTTTCCTGGCTACCGGCAACCACCATCCGGGGCGCGCAAGGGACGTAACTACAGAAGCTTGCGACCGCAGGTTGTAGTAGTTGCCAGCGCTTTGGCTGAAGTGCCGCAGGCAGGAACGGCAAAACCCGCCTATCGGCCTCTTACCCGATTCTCATTCGAATGTTCCAAGCACGAAGTGATGGGAGTCACACCAAAGGGTGAGAGGTGAACAAGCCGTTCGGCATCTAGACCGGGCCGTGGCCTCTTCGCACTCGGTTCGACGTTTTGGGAGATAGCGGTTTGATCGTAGAAGGCCTTCGAACTCGCCATTGCGTCGCTGCGCACAGAACGACAAAAAATTGAAGATCACGTCACCTCCGACTCATCGTGAGACTGTCACTCATCCTTTTTTGCGGCGAATGAGGAATGGAAGAACAAGGCGGTCTGCAGATTTCCTAGCTGTTTGAACTCCAACTTAAACCAATTTCGGCAGCATCGGTCATCGGCGTATACGGCGGTGGAATGTATATGCGTTTTCAGAAACCACGCCAATCATTGCGCTATGCAATGTCGTGTATGTATATGCATTTTGTTGCCTGTTTGCCACATCGTAAAAGTTGTAAGTAGCTAATTTTCTTGACGTTAGGTTGTATGATGTTTGAGATTATTTTGGCTCACTTTAGTCTGTGACGAACCTCACCGTCCGTATATGCACCATTCCTGCTACCATTTTGGCAGGAGAAAGGCGCCCCTCTTTTGAGGGTAGAGGGCCTTCGACAATCTATGAAGAGAGTATTGATTCTTGGAGCAGCAGGCAGAGACTTCCATAATTTCAACGTAGTCTTCCGTCACAACCCAGAATTCCAGGTCGTGGCATTTACCGCTACCCAGATTCCCGACATTGCCGGCCGGAAGTATCCGCCTGAGTTGGCAGGTCCTCTTTATCCGGGCGGCATTCCGATCCTGGAAGAGAAAGAGATGGAAGACATAATCCGCAAGCACAAAGTGGATGTTTGCATCTTCTCTTACTCGGATGTGTCGTATGACACGCTGATGCACCTGGCCTCCAGGGCCGTCGCCGCTGGCGCTGATTTCGAATTGCTGGGCGCGCAAAAGACGCAGATTCCGTCGAAGGTTCCGGTCGTGTCCATCTGTGCGGTGCGCACGGGTTGCGGCAAGAGCCCTGTTTCGCGTCGCGTAGCCGATGCACTGCGCCGCCTTGGCTGGCATCCGGTGGTGATCCGTCACCCAATGCCGTACGGCAATCTGGCCGCGCAGCACGCGCAACGTTTCGCCAAGCTTGAGGACCTCGATCTTCACGATTGCACGATCGAAGAGCGTGAAGAGTACGAGCCGCACATTGCTGAAGGCACTACGGTGTACGCCGGCGTGGATTATGAAGAGATTATTCGCCAGGCAGAGCAGGAAGGCGACGTAGTCCTTTGGGATGGCGGCAACAACGACACCCCCTTCTATCGCTCCAATCTAGAGATCGTGGTGCTTGATCCGCATCGCGCAGGGCACGAGCTTCGCTACTACCCCGGCGAGGTGAACTTCCGCAGCGCCAAGGTGCTGATTATCAACAAGGTTGATACCGCGAAGCCGGAAGACGTTCAGAAGGTCCGCGACAACGTAAAGCTCTACAACCCGAACGCCACGCTGGTTGAAACCGCGTGCCGCGTTAGCGTCGTCGATCCCAACCAGGTTCGCGGAAAGCGCGTGCTCGTCGTTGAGGATGGCCCGACACTCACGCACGGCGAAATGCCTTATGGTGCCGGTGTTGTTGCCTCCCGCCAGTTCGGCGCCGCCGAAATGGTTGACCCGCGTCCGTATGCTGTCGGGTCGATTCGCGCCACGTTCGAGAAATTCCCGCACCTCGGTTCGCTGCTTCCGGCCATGGGCTACGGTGAACAGCAGAAGCACGAACTGGAAGAGACCATCAAGCGCGTACCTTGCGACCTGGTTCTCGTCGCCACACCGATCGATCTCGCTCGCACGATCAAAATCGAGAAGCCGAGCCTGCGTGTTCGTTATGAGGCGGAAGAGCTGACTCATCCCGACATCACAGAGATCCTTGCCGAGTTCACGAAGAAGAACAAGCCGTCGCCGGTAGAGGCGGCATCGAAATGACATCGACGGATTTCCTTTCGATAAGGGACTTCACGCCGCAGGAGATACAGCATTTCCTCGACGTGGCGTCCCGTATTAAGGCCAACCCAGCGGCCTATACTTCGGCACTAAAAGGCAAAACGCTGGCGATGATTTTCGAGAAGCCTTCGCTGCGTACCCGCGTCACGTTTGACGTTGGCATTCAGCAACTCGGCGGATTCTCTATCTACCTGTCGCCTGCCGAAATCAACCTGGGCAAGCGCGAGTCGGTTTATGACGTGGCGAAAAATTTGGAACGCATGGTGCAGGGCATCATGATTCGAACCTTCGCGCACAACATCGTCGAGCGAATGGCGGAGTACGCGAGTGTGCCGATTTTCAACGCACTCACGGATTACAGCCATCCCTGCCAGGCGATGGCCGATTACCTGACCATTCTGGAGGTGAAGGGCAAGATCTCCGGACTGAAGGTCGCCTACGTTGGCGACGGCAACAATGTTGCGCACTCCTTGATGTTTGCGGGCGCGCAGCTTGGTGCTCATGTCTGGATCGCAACTCCGGACGGTTACGAACCCGATATCGCGGCCACTAAGTGGGCGCGCGAGCGTGGCTCCGAGTCAGGTGGCACTTGCACCATCACCAATGATCCTGCCGAGGCCGCAGCCGGCGCAGACGTCATCTATACAGACGTGTGGGCCAGCATGGGCCAGGAAGCTGAGGCCGAGAAGCGCCGCCAGATATTCCTGCCCTACCAGGTAAACGGCAAGCTATTCGCCCGTGCCAAGGACAATGCGATTTTCATGCATTGCCTACCCGCCCACCGTGGGGACGAAGTCACCGACGAGGTTATCGACTCGCCGCGTTCGGTCGTCTTTCAGGAGGCGGAAAACCGGTTGCACGCACAGAAGGCAATCCTTGTGGAACTGATGAAGGACGTTGAGATCAAGGCACGTCCGTCGGTCGAGTTCCGCGAGCCCGCGCTGGTGAAGTAAGCAACGGATACGGAAGGACAGAGGTTGGGCGTTGTATCGCCCGATCTCTGTCCTTACCGGCACAAGGATTTCTATGTCGAGAACGGCGCTCATCGCAGTCGGCGGAAATTCCCTGATCCGCGCAGGCGAAAAGGGAACGATCGCCGAGCAGTTGGCGAACGCCCGCCGCACGGCAGCGGCGATCATCGGTCTCATCCGCGACGGCTATCACCTCGTCATTACTCACGGAAACGGCCCGCAGGTCGGGGCGCAACTGCTGCGCTCGGAGCGTGCTTCCGACCAGGTGCCCGGCCAGACGCTGGATGTCTGCGGGGCATCAACGCAGGGCGAAATCGGGTACCTGCTGGCGCAGTCGTTGAAGGATGAACTCGCAGCCGCCGGGTTGAATGCGCCTGTGGTCAGCATCGTTACCCAGACCATCGTCTCTGGCGATGATCCGGCAATGAAGAATCCGACCAAGCCTATCGGCCCGTTCTATTCCCGCGCTGATGCCGAAGAGCGCAAGCGCACTCTGGGATGGCAGATTGTCGAAGATGCCGCGCGCGGTTATCGGCGCGTGGTGCCTTCGCCGGAGCCCATTGAAGTCGTCGAACTTGGCGTGATTCGCACGCTAATTGATTCCGGCGCGCTCGTCGTGGCGTGCGGCGGTGGCGGAATTCCCGTGATGCGCCAGAACGGCACGCTCGTCGGTGTTGAGGCGGTTATCGATAAGGATCGCGCCTCGGCGCTGTTGGCCGTGGAACTCGGCGTCGATCTCTTCGCCATCTCCACGGACACCGACTACGTTTATCTCGATTACAAGAAATCCACGCAGAAACGGCTTACGCATACCGCTGCTTCCGAGATGGAGCAGCACTACCGGGCCGGACAATTTCCTCCCGGCAACATGGGCCCTAAGATTCAGTCGGCATTACGCTTCCTGCATGACGGGGGAAAAGAAGTCATCATTACTTCTTACGAGTATCTCCGCGACGCCGCTGCTGGAAAGGCGGGCACGCACATCGTTGCCGACCAGGTAGATGCTCGCGCATCGTCCCAAGCACCCGAATTTGCCAAGACCGGAGGTCGTGCGTGACCATGGATGCGATCACCAGTAACGAGCACGCAGTTCGAGCAGCAGAGCAACGGGAGCGTAACTGCATGAGATTGAAGCACGTCGTCGAGTCACAGCAGTTCACCGTCCCATTGCTGATGGAATTGTTCGACCGAACGCGTTCCATGGAGCGCATCGTCGCCCGTGGCGGCACCCTCGATTACCAGAACAAGCTGATGGCAACTTTGTTTTATGAGCCATCCACGCGGACGCGCTTTTCGTTCGAAGCCGCCATGCAACGACTTGGAGGCCGTGTGCTCTCCACGGAGCACGCTCGTACGTTCTCTTCCGAGATTGAAGTCGAGCAGGTCGAAGATTCGATTCGCATCATCGGCAGCTACTCTGACGTAATCGTCATCCGGCATCACGAGGCCGGTGGCGCAAAGCGGGCAGCGCAGGTTTCACCCGTGCCGATCATCAATGCGGGAGACGGCGATGGCGGCCAGCACCCCACGCAGGCATTGCTCGATCTCTACACCATCTACCGCGAACGCCCCCTGCATGGGCTCAGCGTAGCCTTCATCGGCGAACTGGACAAGGGCCGCACTGCCCGATCACTGGCGTATCTTCTGGCGAAATTCGATCGTGTAAAAATTTTCTTCGTCAGTCCGCCCGAGATGCAGATGAAGCAGGACATCCTGCAATATCTCGACCGGCACGGAGTGCGCTACGAACTCGAATCCAACATCGACAAGGTCATCGGCGAAGTGGATGTCGTGTACCAGACGCGCATCCGTCCTGAGCGCGGCGCCGACCTGCAGAGCCGCAAGCGGTACGCGATCGACTCCGCGATTCTTCAACGCATGAGGGCCGACGCGATGATTCTGCATCCACTTCCGCGCACCGTCGAACTCGATAAGACGGTGGACGATGACCCCAGGGCTCTCTATTTCCGGCAGGCGATCAACGGCCTTTACGTTCGTATGGCGCTGCTGACGATGCTGTTGGACAAGGAATAGCGGCCTGTAGTTCCGGCTTGTTGCCGGCGAACGTTTCACAAACTGAGGAAATCAAGGAATTCTATGAGCACCCAACCCGTCGAAGAACGTATGCGCACGCAGGACTTTATAGCTCTTGAGGAAAACTACGGAGCTCACAACTACCATCCGCTTGATGTCGTGATCGACAGGGCCGAAGGCGTTTGGGTGTACGACGTAGAAGGCAAGAAGTACCTCGATTGCCTCGCGTCGTACTCGGCCGTGAACCAGGGCCACTGCCATCCCAGGATCTTGCAAACCTTGGTCGACCAGGCCCACAAGGTTACGCTCACCTCGCGCGCTTTCCGCAACGAACAGCTTCCGCTGCTCTACAAGCAACTGCACGACATGACAAGCATGGACATGGCGCTCCCGATGAACTCCGGCGCTGAAGCCGTCGAGACCGCCGTGAAGACTGCGCGCAAGTGGGGCTACAAGGTTAAAGGCATTCCAGATGGCAAGGCCGAGATCATCGTCTGCGCCAACAACTTCCACGGACGCACCGTTACTGTCGTCAGCTTCTCCACGGACGAGCAATACAAGGACGGTTTCGGTCCGTTCACGCCGGGTTTCAAGATCATCCCGTTCGGCGATGCCAAGGCGCTGCGCGCCGCCATCACGCCGAACACCTGCGCTTTCCTCGTCGAACCGATTCAGGGCGAAGCCGGCATCATCATCCCGCCAGCCGGGTTCCTGAAGGAAGCTGCTGAGATATGCCGCGAAAACCGCGTGCTGCTCATGACCGATGAGATTCAATCGGGCCTCGGCCGCACCGGCAAGCTCTTCGCCTACATGCACGAAGGCATCAAGCCGGACGTTCTGATCGTAGGCAAGGCACTCGCAGGAGGTTTCTATCCAGTATCGGCTGTGCTCTCATCGAAGGAAATTCTCGGCGTTTACAATCCTGGCGATCACGGCAGTACCTTCGGCGGCAACCCGCTCGGCTGCGCCGTGGCGCGCACAGCATTGCATGTCCTTGTCGAAGAGAAGATGGTGGAGCGTTCGGCTGAGAACGGCGCGTACTTCCTGGAGAAGCTGAAGACGCTCCGCAGTTCCGACTTGAAAGAAGTTCGTGGAGTCGGTCTCTGGATCGGTTTGGAACTGAACAGTGCCGCTCGTCCGTATTGCGAGAAGCTCAAAGAACTCGGGATCTTGTGCAAGGAGACACACGACCACGTTATTCGCATAGCCCCGCCGTTGACCATCACGCGAGAGGAGATCGACTGGGCTTTTGAGCGGATCAAGAAAGTGATCGAGAACAGATAAGTTCACGAGGCCGAAGCCAACCAGCTCGGTCCGGGTTTGGAGTGCGAACCTGCCACAAACCGAAAGAGGGCTGCCACCTGGCAGCCCTTTGCATTGCTCCGATGCAGCAAGTCTTCCGACCTGCTCCACGTATTTCGAACCAGTACCTCAGCGGCTAAAGCCAATTGCAAAAAGTTTTTGGGGCCCTCTCAAAAATGGTCGAGTTCTTTGGCGGCGTTGTAGTCAGTAGGCTGCGCGGCGCAGGCCGAATACCTCGAAGGTGCCATAAAATAATTCGAAGAAATCGCATTTGTCTATTAGAACTGCGCGTGGGCACGCGCGCACCTGGCGCATTGCGAGCAGAAGAGGAAGTCCTTCAGGTCGATCCATTCGACCGCGTGTGAAGCGGCCATGACGCAGTTGTAGTCGTCGCAATGCGTTAGTTGCAGAGTGTGGCCCAACTCATGCACGGCCTCCGTCAGCAGCCTTCGGCCCAGCAGGTCGCGGTCTGATGGTAGCCCGTAAAACTCCTGTCTCAACCTGTACGAAGACACAACGGAACATGGTCCGCCCATCTGCGCCTCTCCGAAAACGAAAGTCAGAATAGGAATGTACAGGTCCACCGGGGTGATGCCGAGCACGCGCCAGCTTCGGGCTGTGACGTACTCCTGCATACGTGCAAGTATCTCGCTGGAGTGGTACTGGTCGCGCTCCGGGTGATACGAGAACTGCGGATCGAGGCCGGGCTCCAGTATCCGGCAGGGAACTCGGAACAACTCGATCAACTCCTGGCGCAGCCATCCCATCATGTCGGGATCCGACTTCCCGATTGGAAGAAGGTGTAATTCCTGCGTCATCGCGTCTCGACTGCCTGCTTGCTCCAACCGTACTTTTTCAGCTTGTGATGCAGTGTGACGCGATCGATACTCAGCACTTCGGCGGCCCGCGTCTGATTGCCGCCACACTCCTCCAGCACACGCAAAATGTGGGCGCGCTCGACATCTTCCAGCGTCTTGCCTTCGGGTATCGCGGCGGAGGCCTTCGCCTTCAACGTGAAGTCCTGTTCACGCAGCTCCGGTTCCTGCGCAACCACCATTGCGCGCTCTACCGCGTTTTCGAGTTCCCGGACGTTTCCCGGCCACGGGTGCTGCTGCAGTTGGTACATAGCCGTGGGCGCAACACGCGTGATCTTCTTGTTCATCTCCTTGGAGAACTTCTGCACGAAATGATTAACTAGCAAAGGGATGTCCTCCTTGCGCTCGCGCAACGGCGGTAACTCGATGTGGAAGACGTTCAGGCGATAGAACAGATCTGGACGGAAGGAGCCGCGTTCGATCAGTTCTTCGAGGTTCTTGTTTGTCGCCGCGACGCATCGGAAGTCAACCTTGATCTGCTGATTACCGCCGACGCGCACGATTTCACGCTCTTGCAGAACGCGCAGCAGGTCTGTCTGGGTCTTCAGGCTGATGTCGCCGATTTCATCGAGGAATACGGTGCCGCCCTCGGCGATCTCGAACTTTCCCTTCTTGCGATATTGCGCGCCGGTAAACGCGCCCTTCTCGTGTCCGAAGAGCTCGCTTTCCAGTAGCGTCTCCGTGAGTGCGCCACAGTGGATGACGACCAGCGGGTGGAAGCGTCGAATGCTTGCGTAGTGTACGGCGCGAGCGACAAGTTCCTTGCCGGTGCCGCTCTCGCCCGTGATGAGTACCGTAGCATCCGTCGGTCCGACGGTTTCGATGGCTTCGAACACGCGCTGCATGGCCGCACTCTGACCAATTATTTCCGACGGGCGCTGCGTCTCGGCCACCTGCTCACGCAAGCGAACGTTTTCCTGTTGCGTCTGGCGGTGCGAGAGAGCTTTGTTGATCAAGTGCGCGAGCTCGTCCGGATCGAGCGGCTTGGTGACGTAGTCGTACGCGCCATTCTTCAGAGCCGCCACAGCCGTTTCCACCGAGGCGTATCCGGTCATCATGATGACGACCAGCTCGGGATCAAGTTCGTGGATTCGGCGTTGCAATTCAATGCCATCGGTGCCGCGCATCTTGATGTCGAGCAGTGCGAGGTCCCACCTGCGTTCCGCCAGGCGAAGCAGGGCATCGCTGGCGTTTTCCGCCGTGCCCACGTTGTAGCCTTCTTCCTGGAACCACTTACCAAGCGAATCGCGTACGCTCAGCTCGTCATCGACTATGAGTAGATTTCCCTTTGATTCGCTCACAATTCACCCCCGGCACATTTGTCAGCCGGTTTCACATCACGTTCAATTCTTCAGGGCCATGTCCGCGTGCTTGGCAATAGGTGCACTGGCGGGCTCGATCGGCAGCACTATGCGGAAGGTTGTTCCGTGTCCCAGCACGGATTCGACGTCGATACGCCCGCCGTGACGATCGACGATGCCCTTGCTAATCGCGAGCCCAAGACCCACGCCTTTGCCAACATCCTTGGTGGTATTGAAGGGCTCGAACAATTTGGAGAGCAACTCCGGCGGGATACCCATGCCATCATCGCGCACTTCGAGCTGAACTTCATTGCTCGGCAGAAGCCGGGCCGCTAGCCACAAATTTCCGCCGTGCGGCATGGCATCAATCGCGTTCATCACCAGCGCCAGCAGTACCTGTTCGATCTGCGCAGCGTCGCAGTAGACGAGCGGCAATTTCTCGGCGACGGTCACTTCAAATTGAATCGCCGTCATCTCGACCTTGTGTTGCACCAGTCGCACTACGCGGTCGACGATAAGGCTCAGATCCGATTTCCCCAGGTTCATGGGAGATGTCCGCGAGAAAGTGAGCAGGTTTCTTACAAGATCACCGCAACGACGGCTTTCGCTTGCCACCAGGTCGAGGCAGTCATTGACTTCCTTCTTCTTCTCTGCGGTTGTCACGCCACGCGTGATCCACTTCTTCATGAGCTTGGCGTAGGTCAGGATCCCAGACAGTGGATTGTTGATCTCGTGTGCGACCACGGCCGCCATCTTTCCTATCGCAACCATTTTCTCGACCTGCAACATCTGGTCGTGAGCGCGCCGCAGTTCGCTGGTTTTTTGTTCAACGCGATCTTCCAGGGTACGCGCCCAGGCAGTTACTTCCTGGCGGGAATCAAGCAGTTGCTTGCTCATGTCGTTGAACGAGGACGCGAGTATTCCGACCTCATCTTTAGAGCCTACCTCAATCTGATGTCCAAGCTCTCCCTTAGCGAGTCTTTCGGTGCCGCGACGCAGTTGTCCGAGTGGCTCATGGACGACCTTCAACACGAATAACCAGCTCAGTCCCGCTATCAGGCACATGGCGACTGCGGTGTAGAGCAGCATCATTCGGCTTCCCTCAGCAACACCGGCATCGGCCTTTGCGAGGGAGTGATGCGTATCCAAGACGCCAAGAATGCGCTGGCTCGCGGGATGCGCATGGCAGGCAGCGTTCGAGCAAGCTGGTTCATTCTCGATCGGCGTAATGATTGCCATGACGCGTTCGTTGTTTCCGCGGTATATACGGAAGCGGTCGGGACGGTCTAAGCGAGTGAGTGGCTGCGCTTGAGTGTGGCAGGCATAACAGGCCTCTGCGCTCTTATCGACCTGCGTGCTTACTTCCACCGGGTCGGTGGAGAAACTGATACGTCCCTCCTGGTTGATGATGCGCAGGCGCTCCACGCCTGGTTCGTCAGCCATGGTACTCATCATTTCATAGAGCGCATAACGATCATTGCGCATCATGTAGTACGACGTGCTGCGCTTGATCACATCGCCCATTTGGTCGGCGGCTGCAAGCGTTGTCGCTTCCAGGTGCTTGCGATGCAGGCGAATATTCAACCATCCGAGTACGCCGAAGGTGACCAACATCGTCACCATGAGAAGGGCAATCAGTTTGCCGCTCACACTTCGCCAAGGGAAACTCCAGATATCGTGGAATTTCCCGTGGCGAAACGAGGCCGCTGCGTCTTTCCCGACGCGGCAGGCTGCGTCGCTCGTCTCGGAAGGCGAGGACGCGTTCGACATTGGTTCATTTTCCGGCATGGCTCATCGCTGTTGCGGCGGCTGCGATCGCTTTTGCGTTCGCCTCCTCCGGCGCGTGTTCAGTGTCTTCGAAGATCGGCAGATACTTCACTGCCAGTCCGAAGAGCGCAAATCCCACGGCAACGATCGCCGCAGTAATCGAGTACTCGGTCCACTTTGGAATGTAGTGCTGTCCGGCTGAGGTTTCCATGCCGGTAATGCTCACGTTCAGACGATTCGTGATGAACCCAAGCACCACCAATACGGCCGACAGGTAGAGTCCACCAGCCGACATCCGCACCTTTCGGATGCAAAGCAGCACTAGCGGTAGCACCAGCGCTAGTGCGATCTCAAGCCAGAACAGATACATTTCATACGACGGCACCAGTGTAAGCTTCAACACGCCGCGATGGAACAAATCCTCAAATCGCAGGATGCCGTAAACCCCCAGCACCACCATCATGACGCGACCCAGTTCCCTCAGGATCGGCAACTCCAGCGCCCGGCCAAAAACTTTCGAGCTGATCGAAGACTCGAAGATCGTCATTGCGAGTCCGACAGCAATGGCCGAGATGAAGAAGTAGACCGGCAGCAGCGGGCTGTACCAGAAGGGATGCAGCTTCGTAGGCATGATCAGGTAAAGCGTGCCGAGCGAAGACTGGTGCAGCGTCGAAAGGATGACGCCCAGGATGACCAGCGGAATGAGCGCCGCCTTGATGTATTTCAGCGGCTTTTCGAGTTTGAAGCGCTCCAGCACCACTGGAGAGAATTCCAGCGATAATACTGCCAAGTACAGCATCACGCAGTACGCAACTTCAAACATCACCGAATGTGGGTTTCGCATGACCAGCGGATGCCAAATGCGATACGGGCGGCCGAGGTCGATCACGAGCGCGATCGAGACCAGCGCGTAGCCCAGGAACGCCGTCAGCACCGTGGGCCGCACGATGGCGTGCAGCCGCTTGATGTTGAAGATGTGCACGGCGGCCGTGAGGGTGAATCCGCCAGCCGCCAGCATTACTCCGCAGAGCACGTCGAAGCCAATCCAGATGCCCCAGGGGAACTGGTCGGTCAGGTTTGTGGACGCCCCTAGCCCCTGCGTGAAACGCACGAACAGCGCATAGGTCCCAAGCGCCATGATTACGGCGAAGACGAATTTCCAGAATGTGAGCTTGAACTTCATCGCGAACCTCCCCGGTCTTCCTTCTTCTCCGCTGCTTCGGCAGCAGCTACTTCTTCGCGACGATGGGTGATCCACCACACGCCGCCGAGCACCATTCCGCCCAGCGGAACGAAGTCGGGAATGCGAGAAAGGACGCGGTACGTATATAAAGGAAGCGGATCTTTAGGCAGTTCATTCGGCTTCAGTCCGAATTCTTCGAAAGCTACGCCGGAGAGAATCAATACGGATGTGCCGCCAACCTCTTCAATTCCGAAGACGTGCGGAACATAGTTCGAGGGATTCTGACGGATTCGGTCACGAGCTTCCTGTATCAACTCTTCGCGTTCGCCGAATTTGGTCGCGCCCGTCGGGCACGCTTCAGTGCATGCGGTCGGCCTACCGGCCGCCACGCGGTCCGGACACATAACGCACTTCTGAACCTTGGGAAGAACCTTCGACCACTCGTACTTGGGAACACCAAACGGGCAAGCCGCCATGCAATAGCGACATCCCATGCAGCGGTCTTCTTCGTAGACAACCGGCCCCGCAGCGGTCTTATGCAGCGCACCTACGGGGCAGACCGAAGCGCATGCAGGGTCCTGGCAGTGCATGCACAAACGGCGCATATACTTTTCGTTTTTATTCAATACCACCGTGAACTTGTGGTCCGATTGGACCTGTTCGGCGGCGATCGTCTCGTCATAAGGCAGCTTGTTCTGTTCCGCACAAGCCCCCTCACATGCCTTGCAACCGACGCATAAAGTGGCGTCGTACAAAAGTGCCTTACTCATAAACTCTCCACTTTAACTGCGTACGCGATGGCCATTCGCCTGACACACTCCCCGTTGCACGGCACGACCATGCAGCGACTGGTTGCGTCTGGCGGATGGCGGTATCGGCCGCTTCACTATTAGGCTTTCTTGAAACCGGGATAGCAGGGAAGAGATGTGTCGTTAGGAGACAGATACGCCAACGCTCTGAACCACTGAAGGCAAACAATCCGTGATTCATGCGTTGGTGAGAACGCGAATAATAGCCGCTCGCCAAAGGCGAACATCTCTCGCTCCGGATCGTCCCCGATACCAGCCGAATTGCGGCTGCAATTTCCATATCGCACCCCAAAGACATGGCCGTGTTGCCGGCCAGCATCTCGTGCGGGAATTGACTCTCTACTTCTTTCCTAAACTCTTGACGTATGTAGCAAGCTTTCCGGCGTCTTCTTTACTCACGCCCTTGGCTGCAAACACGTGCGAGGCCTTCTTCTCTTTGCCTCCGTTCAGGATGCAGTCTTCAATATCAGCGATTTTCGCCTTTTGCACTTTATCGGCGGCAAAAGAAGTGATGTTCTGCTTCTTCGCCATGGGCGTGTTTGCCATTCCTTCTGCGCCATGGCAAGCAGCACACTTGGTCTTATAGAGTACGGCAGCGTCATCTGCTGCCCACGAGATGCTAGGCAGCACCAGGAACATCGCTACCGCCAAAACGAATACTGCCACCCAGACTGGCTTGTACGATTTCATGAGTTCTCCGCAAAAATATGAACTGTCCACTTAGACGGGCGGGGCAGTGTAAGCTGCCTCGCCCACACCAGACCTCAATAACCACAGCGGGAATGGATTGTGTGGCTTACAACCCATTTCCATCTGAAGTGTGGAGTTTTTCACCAGCGCTGTCCGTGACGCCAGTCACGTTCTGAGGTGACTCGCAACAGTTCTGGCCCCGTGGTAGGCCGGGTACGTTGCGAAGCGCATCGGCAGTCTACGCTTCGAGAGTTTCGATTTGCCTAACTTCGCAACGCTAGGAAGTCGTGGTGGTCGCCAATGTGTTGCAGAACGACTCATCTTGCGACGAGAGCGCATTGCTGATTTCTGCGAGCGAGGAAGGCCGACCTCCTGGGTGTGCCCAGCCGTGTCCTGTCATGAGGTGCGGTCAGTGATTAAGTGTTGCTTGAACCAAAAGAAAGGCCTGCGGAGGGTTCTCCACAGGCCGTTAAGTCCCAAAGCTGAAGGATCAGCTTCTAAGCGCCAACCAATCTTTCTAACATCGGCTTGTTCTTGATGGTGAGTGTAGACCCTTTCAGAATCGCAATCTGTTTCTTACGGAAGTCGGCAAGAGTACGTGTGACAGTTTCGCGCGATGTACCGATGATCTGAGCTATCTCCTCGTGCGTCAGCGCAACCTTGATGCGTGTGCCGTCAGATGTGTGGTCTTCACTGTGGGACCACTCGATTAGCAGACGCGCCAGGCGCTCGGGAGCCGAGTGCGAGAGACCAAGGGAGCGAATCTGCTGGTAGGCGGACTGGCAATCCCGGCTGAGATGCTGGGCAGCTTTCAGGCAGGCGTCGCCATGCTCCTGAAGGAACCGCAGGAAATCGTCTCTTTTGATGAAGTTCAACTGGCAGGGCTGTCCGGTTTCGGCAGTGATCTCGTAAGGCGTTCCAGAAACAGTAGCGTGTAGGCCAAGCACTTCACCGGGTTGCGCGATCTTGAGGATCAGCGTCTTCCCATCCCTCGATGTGGTCGACATCTTCACGCGGCCTTTACACAGCATGTAAATACCACGGGGCGACTGCCCCTCGACAAACAGCACCGCGCCCGCCGGATAGGCGGCTGTGAACTTAATTCTCTCGAAGGCTTCCAGTGAAGCCTTCGGCAGTCCGCAGAAAAAACTGTCGGACCGCAGCTTACAGATTAGGCAATTCTCGACGAGCTCAAGGCCATATGGCGAACCCACGCACGCCTCCCTTAATATATTGAATATATCACTGAAGGCAGTGACAAGTCTCCTCCTCTGATGTGCTTAAACGCTCCTAAGTGCCTGATTCTGCGTATGTGGCCCGCAGCCGCATCCTGAGTAACCTGCTACTTTTCCGCATAATCAGATGGAGTGTGTTACCTGGAGTGGCGAAATGCCTGAAGGTTGAGGGGGCTGTTCAGATTCTTAGCTCTGTCGAACTTAGCGGGAGTATTATTCCTGCAATCGCACGCCCGATTACACCGGGGACGTGCTGGGGTTTTCATCAGGAATATTGCTCGGTTCGACCAGGCACGACTGCGTTCATCTCGCGCTCAGTCTTGATGATCTGCTTGTTCGGATCGACGTACAACAGACTGGCCACTGGCCACCGGAACTGCCTAATTAGGAGTCTTACGGTATGAGTAGCCCAATCAAGATCCCGGCCCAGAATATCGGCAGTTATTCCAGCAGCGAAGAAGAGTACGCACCTCCATCCATTGTTGCGAATAACGCGATTCTCAAGCACTGGCGCGCGGAATACCACCGCTCGGTCGCCGACCCCGACTACTTCTGGGGCGAATTCGCCAAGAAATTCACCTGGAGCAAGCGCTGGAATAAAGTGTGGGAATGGGACGGGATCCACCACAAGTGGTTTCTCGGCGCGCGGACAAATATCACGATTAACGCGCTTGACCGTCACGCGAAATCCGAGCGTTTCAACCGTGTCGCCTATATCTGGCTGGGAGAAGACGGCACCGAGCGGGTCATCACCTACGGACAGCTCTATCGTATGGTGTGCCGATTCGCCAACGGCCTCAAATCGCTAGACGTTCGTAAGGGCGACCGCGTCATTATTTATATGCCGCTCACCATTGAGGGCATTGTTGCCATGCTGGCCTGTGCCCGCATCGGTGCCATTCACTCCGTCGTCTACGCAGGGCTCGGCCATACGGCCCTGCGCGATCGTATTACGGACGCCGAAGCGAAGATCATCATCTGCGCTGAAAAAGGATACCGGCGCGGCAAAGACGTTCCGCTGAAGACAATTGTGGATGAAGCAATCGATGGCCTCAGCTTCGTGGAGAAGGTCATCGTCGCACCACGTGGAGATGGCAAACTCGACCTGACCGCTCCGCTGGAAATGGACTTCCGCGAACTGATGAAGCACTCCTCCGAGTGTCCCGCGGAAGATATGGATTCCGAAGATCCGCTGTTCATCCTCTACACCTCCGGCACCACGGGCAAGCCGAAGGGCGTAGTGCACGTGCACGGCGGATTCATGGTCGGCACCACGTATCACCTCGCGTCCTTTTTCGACGTCGGTGAGCGCGACATCTTCTGGTGTACGTCAGATATCGGCTGGATCGTTGGCCACAGCTACATCGTTTACGGACCGCTCTGCGCCGGTGTCACGACGCTCGTGCGCGAGGGTGCAATCGATTACCCGAATCCCGGTGTCGCGTGGGAGATCGTAGAACGGTATGGCGTTACCAAGATGTTTACAGCGCCCACCGCGCTCCGTATGTTCATGCGCCATGGCGAAAAGTATCCATCCAATTGCGATCTCACCAGCTTGCGCGTCATCGCATGTGCCGGTGAGCCACTCAATCCGGAAGCCTGGCGCTGGGCGCAGACCTATCTCGCAGGTGACGGCAAGTGGGGCTACGTGATCGACAACTGGTGGCAAACGGAACTGGGTGGGCCCACGTTGGGAACGCCCGTGACTATGGGCGTGCGTCCGGGTAAAGCGGGCGTGCCACTGCCCGGCGTGGAAGCCGACGTGGTGGATGCCGAGGGCAAGCCTGTGCATCCGGGCCTGGGTGGACGCCTTATCCTGAAACGTCCATTCCCTCACATGATGCGCACCATCTGGAAGGACGATGCACGTTACGTTCGTGATTGGCTGGAGATCGATCGCGCTTACGTGACTGGCGACGTCGCCATCAAGGACGCCGACGGCTATATCACGGTGCTCGGCCGCGCCGACGATGTGCTCAACGTTGCCGGACATCGCATCGGCACCGCCGAAGTTGAAAGCGCTCTCGTTTCACACCCCGCCGTTGCCGAAGCTGCCGCCATAGGCATTCCAGACGCAATGAAGGGCGAAAGCATTAAAGCCTACGTACAGGTGCGTTCAGGACACGCCGCGTCCGAGACGCTTGCCGCCGCGCTTATCGACCACGTTCGCCGCGAGCTGGGTCCCATTGCTTCGCCGGGCGCGATCGAGTTTGTGGCTGCTTTACCGAAAACGCGTTCCGGCAAGATCATGCGCCGTCTGCTGAAAGCGCAAGCAACGGGTGCCGAGATCGGCGATTTGTCCACGCTGGAGACATAGATGATTTTGGCTCCGCCGTACGGCGGCGGTCCGCGCTGCGTGCGTCGCGGGGTGCGACGGACCAGTAGCTTTCTGGCGGCGCTCGAGTTGAACCAGTAGTCCTTGCGCCGCGCACGTCATCCCTGTTCCAGGCCGTGCGGTTTTGAACCATGTTTCGAAAGTCAGGTTCTGGCAACTAGATTCCCGAGGAGAGCCTTCTCAATGGCGGACACGACTGCGTCTCACGTGCATATCGATTCCACGCTGCAAGAAAGCCGATTATTCGAGCCACCTGCTGATTTCAGCAAGAACGCCCACATTAAGAGTGCGGCGGAGTTTGAGCGCATCTATAAGGAAGCCGCAGAGGATCCCGAAGGATTCTGGGGCAATATCGCCGGGGATCTGCACTGGTTCAAGCCCTGGGACAAAGTTCTCGAGTGGAATACGCCTTTCGCTAAATGGTTTGTCGGCGGAGAGTTCAACCTCAGCTACAACTGTCTGGATCGTCACGTCCAGTCATGGCGGCGCAATAAAGCCGCGATCATCTGGGAAGGTGAACCCGGTGACAGCCGCACGCTGACATACCAGCAGTTGCTCACAGAAGTCCAGAGGTTCTCAAACGTCCTAAAGAAGCTTGGCATCCAGAAGGGCGATCGTGTAGCCATCTACATGGGAATGGTTCCGGAACTGCCCGTTGCCATGTTGGCCTGCGCAAGAATCGGCGCGGTGCATTCGGTCATCTTTGGCGGCTTCTCGGCAAACGCTCTCGTCGATCGCATCACTGACCAGCACGCGGTTGCTGTCGTCACGCAGGATGGAGGCTACCGCCGCGGCACAGAAGTGAAGCTGAAAGAGACCGTGGACGAAGCTCTGCATCGCTGTCCCAGCGTGAAGCACGTTGTCGTCTATCGCCGCACAGGTTCACAGGTTGCTATGGAACCGGGACGCGACCACTGGTGGCACGACCTCATGGCCGGCACCAGCGACGACTGTCCCGCAGAACCGCTAGATTCCGAGCATCCGCTTTACATTCTTTACACCTCCGGCACTACCGGAAAGCCGAAGGGCATCGTACACACGACAGCCGGCTACGCTGTCGGCACCTACATCACGTCTAAGTGGGTGTTTGACCTCAAGGACGAAGATATCTACTGGTGCACCGCCGACATCGGGTGGGTCACGGGACACAGCTACATCGTCTATGGTCCATTGCAGAATGGAGCCACGTCGCTCATGTATGAAGGCGCGCCGAACTTTCCCGAACTTGATCGCTTTTGGCGCATCATCGAGAAATACAAGGTCAACGTGTTCTACACCGCACCGACTGCGATCCGGACATTCATTAAGTGGGGCGAGCAGTGGCCGAATCGGTGCGACCTCAGCAGCCTGCGCCTGCTCGGCACCGTCGGTGAGCCTATCAATCCAGAAGCGTGGATGTGGTATCGCGAGACTATCGGCAAGGGCAAATGCCCGATCGTCGATACCTGGTGGCAGACGGAAACCGGCATGATCATGATCACGCCGCTCCCGGGTGCCATTCCCACCAAGCCCGGTTCCGCGACACGACCGTTTCCGGGCATCGTCGCTGAAGTCGTTACCCGCACCGGCGAGCGTGTTCCGCTCGGCTCTGGAGGTTACCTTGTTATTAGGAAGCCCTGGCCTGCGATGCTGCGCACGATTTTCGGAGACCCCGATCGTTACGTGAGGCAGTACTGGTCGGACATTCCGGGCGTGTACTTTACCGGAGACGGCGCGCGTGAAGACAAGGACGGATATTTCTGGATCATGGGCCGCGTCGATGACGTGCTCAACGTCAGCGGACACCGCCTTTCGACCATGGAAATCGAGTCGGCCATTGTGGCGCATGACAAGGTCGCCGAGGCCGCCGTCGTAGGGCGTCCGGATGAGATCAAGGGACAAGCCGTGTGCGCCTTCATCACGCTGGAATCCGGGCGAACCCCATCGAACGAACTGAAAGAAGAGTTGCGCGCGTGGGTGGCGAAGGAAATCGGGTCGATGGCAAAGCCCGATGACATTCGCTTCACCGACCAGCTTCCCAAGACTCGCTCCGGCAAAATCATGCGGCGTTTGTTGCGAGAACTCGCCGCCGGTGGCGACGTCAAGGGTGACACGACGACACTGGAAGATCTTACCGTGATCGCCCGACTGAAACAGAGTGAAGAGTAGTCGCTCAATGGGAGGCGTCAAGGTGCCCATGCGGGAGCGGGTGCCTGAGCTTTGCAGGTGCCTGAAGGAGATGCGGATGCCCCATGCAAGCTTCCTTTGCTTGCATGGGATAGCGTTGGGAGAGCTTTCCCAGTTGCAATGACACCTCCGTTCAAGCCCAAAGAAAAGGCTTAAATGGGGATGTTCTGTTTGTCCATTTACGATTCTGCCGGAGCTGCTGTTGATGCCGGAGCCGAGTCTACAATCTCCGCCGGCTTTGGTGTGGTGAACTCGACGGCTGCCGCCGGGTGCTCTTCCGCGTAGAGCTTGTACCAGGCAATGCAGCTAGCCCTTTGCCACAAGCGCACTGCGATCTGTATGAGCAGCACTACCTCAAGCAGCAGCCATGAGGCGGAAAAGGCGGTACCTGGGATACGCAGCCACAACCAGATTCCTGCGATCAGAACCACCCACGCCACAAGGCTGATTCGGAAGTACAACCACAACAACATACCCACCGCTCTCGAACTGATTCTGAGTGCGCGGAAGGTGTTACGCCACATTCCGCGCTCGTTCTGCGCAACGGCACGCACCTGCGCGACGTCGAACCACAGTCGCACAAACAGCCACAGCAGAATCACGATGAGCCCGCCGATGGCACGCACCCAGAACGCATGGCTCTCGTAAGGACTGGCCTCGCCAACTTTTTCCGAAATCTTGCCAACGCCGAGATAGAGCGCAGTCGCGATTGCAAACGGAATCAGCGAGATCAGCATGAGCCGGAAAAACCGCCAGAAATACAGCCCGCACGCCTCGAAGAATTCCGGCACAGCAAGGCGCCGGTCTTCTCGATACACGCTTAGGATGCCGCCCGCCACGAACAGCATGAAAACGAAGAACACCACCTGGAATGCAATGGAGGGAGCGGCCAACGCGGGCATCTGCACATCAGGTTTGGCGAGCAAGTCGATCAGGGAGATGATGCGCACCTGTCCGGAAATCTTTTGCGCTGCCAGGCTATGGTCGAGAACGCGGCTGAAGGCGGCGCGCGCGCCCATGGTTCCCATCAGCCCAAGGACGAAGTTCACGCCGAACACCCACCACAGGATGCGCTGATGTCGCCACACGAGGCCCGCACCCGTTGTCACCAGATTTTTCTCATTTCCGCTCATTTGCTCATCTCCTGATCTTCGGTCATAAGCTGCTGTTGTCCGATTTCTGCGAACTGCTGTGCAGAGTTGACGGTCCGCTCGTACGCGCGTTGCGCCGCCTATCAGGTGAGCCATGCCAGCATCTGGCCGAACCATTGAGCGAATACCTGCCAGTACGCCGTAAGTTTCTGTGTTGCCGCCCGGTCGGCCTTCACCACGTAGCTGTTGTTGAACTCGTCCTTATCCAACAGCACCTGGTGATCGGGGTCGATCTCGGCGGAAACGATCTTCGCCTTCTTCTCCCACGAGAACTTATGCCAACGGTCGTTGCCATCCCACTGCTCGCGGAGAGTCTCTCCGTTATCGAACTTCACTTCCAGCAAGACAGGGAACTGGAACGTTCCGCGGCGATGGACCACCACCTGTGAGTGGTACATCGTTTCTCCCTTCTTCTCTTTGGAAGGATTCTTGACAGCCCAATCCATGCGATCGGAGGTGGTCGAAAGGATTCGGTCGTCCAGAGTCTGCGTTCCGTATACCGCCTGTTGCCAATACCACGTCAGGTCCTGCCCCGCGACTTCGTTGACGGTATTCATGAAGTCCTGCTCCGTCGGATGCTGGAAGCGATACTTCATAAAATAGGTGTGCAGGGCTTTCCGCAGCATATCTTCGCCAATGATGTGCTCGAGCGTAAGCAGAATCGTTGCCGTTTTACCGTAGGTCACGCTGCCATACGACCCAAAGCTGCCGTACTGCCACGCGTTCCGCGAGAGCGGGTCGATATCGGCGGCGGTGTCGTAGGAGACTCGCTGCATCTCGCGGTCGCCTGCGACGCCCAGGCGCGAGTTCAGAATGCTTGTCGCCCTCCCGTATAGCGCGTCCAGCGCCTTCACTTCCGCATAGCTGTTGATGCCCTCATCCAGCCATGCGTCTTCGAATTCATTGCTGCCCACCATGCCGTACCAGTATTGGTGACCGAATTCGTGCTCCGTCACTATCTCGGGGAGGAGCAAGGATTTCGGCATCAGCCACGACGTATCCGCCGTGATGAACATCGGATACTCCATGCCGCCGGTCGCACCCGCTCCGCTCGGCGGGTCAACAATCGTTAGTTGGGGATACGGATAGGGTCCGTACCACTCGTCGAACTTTTTCATCGTGCCCTGCGCCGCGGTAATGTACCGCTGCGCCGAACCCATGTGCCCAGGCGCCATCAGCGCGCGAATCTTCACAGTGCCGGTGCTCAGTTGCACGGAGTCTTCAACCACCTGGAAGTCCGGTGCGGCCGTCCACGCGAAGTCATGCACGTCCTCGGCATGAATGGTCATCGTCTTCGTGCCGTCTCCATTGTTCTTGTCGGAGGTGACCACGCCGGTAGATCCGAAGACGAAGTTTTGCGGCAACGTAAGCTTCACATCGAACGTTCCGAAATCCGCAAAGAACTCTGTTGCGCTGTGATACTGGTGGCAGTTCCAGCCGGGTTTCGTTTCATTCGGATCACCCTTCGGACTCGACAGGCTCGACTTCCACCACACGCCCACCTTTGGGAACCACTGCCCGGCCAGGATGTATTCTCGCTTGTAACCTGCGCGCTCCAGCGGCTCGCCGAACTTCGCCTTGAACGCGATTTTGAATTGAACGTCGGCGCCAGGCGGCACTGGTCTTGGCAGTTGCACTTCGAAGACCGTGCGGTCATCCGGGTTTCCGTCATCAGGCGAGATGAATTTCATCTGCTTCGTGAGATCGCCCATGCCAACGACTTCCAGTGACTTGATCTCGTTCGAGGCCGCAAGCTTTTCGTCCCACTTACCCTTAGAGTCGCGCGAACCGCCGCTCCAGCGAATCTCCTTCATCATCGAAGAATTCGGCTGGAAGGCATTCAGATACAGGTGGAACGGAAACTTGTCGAGCGGCTGTCCAGTCAGGTTCTTGTAGGTCAAGGTCTCCACGCCGTCGAATGTGTGCGTCTTGGCGTCGTACTTGCCCTCGATCTGGTAGGCCACTACGCGCTGTGAGAGCGTTGTTTGCGACGGGGCTGGTTGCACTTTCCTCGCAGGCTGCGTAGCTGCCTGAGACGATGAGGCTACGGAGACGGCCACGATCAATAGAAGAAGCAGATGATGCGCACGGCGCATACTCAATCTCCTGTGTGTTGCGAACTTACCTGCGAGAGGCTGCTGCCAGATGTGCGGCGAAGTGTACGCCAACTCGAACACCAAATCAACGCGGCTGCCGAGTCCGGCGAATATGTTGATCTTTGGGATGGTACGCAGGGCCGGGACAGGATGTTCCGAGTAGAGCTTCTTATTTCACCCCAATAGCAATCCGCGATTTCCACTGCCTCATCTCACTTCGGGATAGCCATCTACGGAGTTTCTATGTCCGGTTCCCAAGCTAATCCCGTTCGCGTTGCCATTGTTGGAGCTGGACACGTTGGCGCCACTTTCGCCTACGCTCTCATGTTCAGCGGCGTCGCAGCCGAGATCGTCCTTATTGACACTGACCAGGCCCGCGTTGAAGGCGAGGCCATGGACCTCAACCACACCGAGCCGTTCACCCGTCCTACACGCGTATGGGCTGGCAGCTATGACGATTGCGCCGGAGCCACTGTTACCGTTGTAGCCGCCGGCGCAGGACAACGTCTCGGTGAGACGCGCCTGGACCTTGTTCGCAAGAACGCAGCAATCTTCAGCCAAATCATTCCAGAGATAGCGCGCCGCAATCCGCAAGGCATCATCCTGGTCGCGACGAATCCGGTTGACGCGCTCACCTACATCTCGGTCAAGCTCTCCGGGATGCCGTCGCGGCGCGTACTCGGCTCGGGCACCATTCTCGACACTGCGCGTTTCCGCCACCTGCTCAGTAGATATTTTCAGGTGGATGCGCGCAGCGTGCACGCTTACATCATCGGCGAGCACGGAGACAGTGAGGTTCCCGTGTGGTCGCTTGCGAACATCGCAGGACTGCGCCTGCCCGATTACGCCGACCTGAACGGCATTGCGCACGACGCCGGCACCATGGACGCTATCTTCCGCGAGACCCGCGACGCCGCTTATCACATCATCGAGCGCAAGGGTGCTACATACTACGCGGTCGCCGCCGGTCTGCTGCGCATTGTCGAAGCCATCGTGCGCGATCAGCGCACCGTGCTTTCCGTCTCCAGTTTGGTCGACGAGTACTACGGAATCCACGATGTCTGCTTGAGTCTACCGACGATCGTCGGTCGCAACGGAATCGAGCGCGTGCTCAAACTGCACCTGAGTGACGCGGAAGCCCAGGGGATTAGAAAATCGGCGGAAGTGCTTCGCACTACCTCTGCCGAAGCGAATCTCGCCGCCTGACCTCAGACGGGCAAGTCTGCCGTCCCGCGTCAACCTCTCAAGCCTGCGCCCGACGTTCCGATCTTCAGTCTCGCTTGACGGCCACATGGGTCGCAGGCTCCAACATGCTGTCGTGCAGTCCGTCGGCAACCTCTATCAGCTTCGGATCGATCAGTCGCGTCTTATTCACCGCCTCGGCTATAGGAATCGCCACGATCTCAGTACCGCGTAGCGCCGCCATCAGACCGAACTGGCCGGAGTGCACCATGTCGATTGCGCCAATACCGTAACGTGTAGCGAGTACGCGGTCGAAGGGCGTCGGCGACCCGCCACGCTGCAAGTGGCCGAGCACCACGGAACGCGTTTCGAAACCCACCCGCTTTTCTATCTCTCGCGCCAGAACCGTACCAATGCCGCCCAGTCGAACGTGTCCGAATTCGTCGCGTGCGAGGTCCTGCAAGATCGGTGCGCCATGCTGGGGATCGACGTCGCTGGCAAACTTCGCTCCTTCGGCAACCACCACGATACTGAAGTAGCGTCCGCGTGCGTGGCGTCTTTTCAGTATTTCGGAAACTTCATCGATGTCGAACGGCTTTTCAGGGATCAGGATCACATCCGCGCCGCCCGCAATTCCCGAGTACATGGCGATCCATCCCGAGTCGCGCCCCATCACTTCTACAACAATGATGCGGTTATGGGCTTCGGCCGTAGAGTGCAAGCGATCGATAGCATCGGTGGCCACGCCCACAGCAGTATCGAACCCGAAGCAGAAATCTGTGCCGCTGAGGTCGTTGTCGATTGTCTTTGGCACGCCAACGATCTTTACGCCATTCCTATTTAGCTGTTCCGCAACACTCATCGTGTCGTCTCCGCCGATTGCGATGAGGGCTTGGACACCATTGGCTTCGAGGTTCTTGATGCAGAGTTCAAGCCCGCCCTCACGGCTTGCAGGGTTCGTGCGGGATGTGCGCAGAATTGTTCCGCCGCGGGGCAGAATGCCCGCGACCGCCTGAAGGTCCAACTGCATCGTCTTGTTCTCGACCACGCCGCGCCAGCCTTCAAGGAAGCCGATAAACTCGTCGTCAAAATGGAAGATGCCCTTGCGAACCACGGCGCGAATTACCGCATTCAACCCGGGACAATCGCCGCCGCCAGTCAGGATGCCAATCTTCATTGTGCTCGCTCCCGCGTTTCCCACTCTTAAGTCCTGAAGTAAGTATGAATCATGCGTCAAGAACTTTAGCCAAAAGCAAAGGGTCGTCTTTTAGACGACCCTTCGAAGAACTAGCCAACCTTCACGCGTGTTGTTGCCCTTTAACGTCGCTGAGGCGAGGTCGTCAGAGCCTGCTGCCCCTGTCCCACCGTTTGGAACTGCCCCGTGTTGCCTTGGGCCATCTGGTTGGTTCCCTGCGATTGTGCCGACTGCACTTGGAAGTAGTAACGTGTATTCGGTTGAAGGTTGTTGAGTTCAACGCGGTGGTTGGTGCCCCACTGCGCCTGCGCCATCTGCGTCATCGCGTTCTGGTCAGTGCCGTATTGCACAACGCTGCTTGCGGGAGCCGCGGTAGTCCATGAGATCACGGCGCGATTATCTCCGAGGTACTCGATTACCGGACCGTTGGTGATCATCGCGTTCGCATTTACTGGGCTACCCATGTTCTGAGGCGTCTGGAACTGCCCTGTCGTGCGGACGCTGCCGTCGCGCTTCAGAATCGCATAGTAATAGGCTCTACCGGGTTGCAGGTTCGTGAGCTGAACCGAGTGGTCGCGATTTCCTCCACGCTCATATGCGCGTTGGTCCATGCTGTTGGGAGATAACCCGTAGCGCACGTCGGTTGCCGCCATATCGTCGGTCTGCCACCATAGCTTAGCCGTGTTTCCCTGCAGATCCTGCACCACAGGTCCGGCGAGGATCACAACGTTATCGCCGGCCTTTGCCTGTCCTGTTGTGCTCGGATTCCCGGCAGAGCCGCTGGCCGACTGGCCTTGCGTCGAGAACTGCTGGACGGGGCTTAGTGCACCGGTTCCGGTACCCTGACCGTGCTGGCTTACAGCCTGATAATAGTAGGTCGTATTAGGCTGCAAGTTCGTCAGCGTGACCTCGTGGGTGGTGCCGCCCCAGGGCGCATTTGCCGTCTGGTTCAGGTTGTTGGGATCGGTGCCATACTTCACGATGCCGCCAGAGTTCACGTTCGTGGTCCAGACCACCTTCGCCGAGTTGCTGCTCGTAACCTGCGCTTGAGGTTGATTTACGATCTGGACTGCGTTCTGCCCCTGCGCCGCTTGCGGCTGGGCAGGAACAGGAACTGGCAGCGCAAGCGTACTTGTAGCGCCGAACACCAATGCCAACGCAGCGATTGCAATTTCTTTGCGCATATTTCCTCCCTGGAATGTGCTACGAAGTGAGCATTTCAAGTGGCGTATCAACTTCGATGCCACCTTTATGCCAAGGGTGGTAACGGACCCGAAGCTGCGGCGGATTGGCTGCGCTGATATTTCGTTTCTCGTGCGGCATGTGGCGTAACAGTAGGGATACTTCGACTCGGGTTCGGACTCTCGCTCAGCAAGACAAGTTGGTCCAAGCCGGCAAGCCGTGCATCTTCAACTCGGGCGTGCTTGCGAATCCTCCCGCCTGACAAGCCAAAGGGTACCTGCCTTCGAGCATCGCATAGCAAATGCGGCATAACGTGGTTTACCTGGTGCTGCTCGTCATCTCGGCAGCCGTATTTACGGTTTTCATCTGTCCTTTTCTCGAATCGCGCGGCCTGATTTGGGTTTGCGTCCTGTTCTACATCGTGATCGTCGTCACGTTCCTCTATGGACGCACCGCTGGCCTAAAGCAGCGAAAGCCTCGTCCATAACGCTCCGCCTGCCCACGTGGGGCCAAGAGACATAGCGCGGTTTGCATTGCTATGCTAGGCGCATGTCGCAAGACGCGAAAATTCGTTCATTGCGCCTCGATGGCGCCGTAGGCCGGTTGGAGGCGCTCCTGAATACAGGTAGCGCCCAACCCGAATACGCCGCCGTGGTCTGCCACCCGCATCCGCTCTTCGGCGGCACCATGCACAACAAGGTTGTATTCCACGCCATGAAGGCCCTGAATGGCTTCGGTTTTCCAGTGCTGCGATTTAACTTCCGAGGCGTCGGAACCAGCGTTGGCGAACATGACCAGGGACGCGGGGAATCGGATGATGTGCGCACCGCGTTGGATTGGCTCAAGCAGGAGTTTGGCCTCCCTATCATCTTCGCCGGATTTTCTTTCGGAGCCGCCATCGGCTTGCGCGCTGCCTGTCCAGACGACGCGGTTCAGGCGCTGATCTCCCTCGGAACGCCTGTCCTCGCCGAAGGCCGCGCTTACAGGTATGACTATCTGCGAACGTGCGCCAAGCCAAAGCTCTTCCTCAGCAGCGACCACGATGAGCACGCTCCAAAGGAACGCCTTGAGAAACTGATGAGCGATGTCGCCGAACCCAGGCAACTGGTGCTCATCGAAGGCGGCGATCACTTCTTCGCCGGCCACCTGCTCGAAATGCGAGCGGCCATCGAGCAGTGGATTCGCGATGTTATCAAGCCCCGCGAGGCCGTTACTTTATAATCGCTGAACATGCAAAGCGAGCCCATGACCGGCGTGCCTGTTGACTTCAATCACGCGACTGCGCGTGAAATGCGAGGCACCGCGCGAGAGGTGTTCCTCTACGCGCTTGCCGAATCGAGCGTGGCCAAGGCTTTCGACCGGCATATCGATTACGATCGTCGCGTGTTGCGCGTCAGCGAAGACCTTTTCGACATCAGTTCCTTTTCACGGGTCTTCGTCGTTTCCATCGGCAAAGCCGCACATACGATGACCGAGGCGCTCATGAGCAAACTCGGCGCAGGCGCAGGTGTTACAGGAATTGTTTGCGGTCCCACTGATCCCTCGGCGCAGGTCTTCGGATTTCGTTACTTCAAAGGCGGACATCCAACCCCCAACGTGGAGTCGGTTCGATCTGCAGAAGCCATTCTGCGAAGCCTGAATTCTCTCTCCGCGCGCGCTCTCGTCATCTACATGATTTCAGGCGGAGGTTCTTCGATTGTCGAGAAGCCGATCGACGCGGAGATTTCCCTCGCAGACCTGATGGCAACCTACAAAACCCTGGTGCACTCGGGCGCTCCCATCGCCGAAATCAATGCCGTGCGTAAACACCTTTCCGCCGTCAAGGGAGGACGCATGGCACTCGTCGCCTCACCCGCGCACCAGATGTCGATTCTCGTTTCCGACGTGCCCGAACACGCACTGGATTCACTCGCCAGCGGACCCACCATGCCTGACACCAGCACGGCAGAGCAGTGTTACTCGGTGGTGCAGAAGTACAAGATGTTGAAGGACTTTCCCTCAAGCGTCCGCGAGCTATTCGACGGCCGCTCGTTGGAGGAAACACCGAAGGCCGGCAACGTCGCGTTCGAACGCTCGCGGTGGGCAAACATTCTGTCGAACTCCTCGGCCCAGAAAGCTGCGGTTGCAAGAGCAGCCATGTCGGGCTTTGCGATTGAGGTCGATAATTCCTGCGATGACTGGGACTATGCGAAGGCCGCCGACCACCTGCTCACCCGCGTGCGCGAATTGCGTAAAGGCGTGTCGCGCGCCTGCCTCATCTCCGGCGGCGAGGTCACGGTCACGATCAATGGAGAGGCCGGCGTGGGCGGACGCAACGAGCAATTTGCGCTCTACTGCGCAACCAAGATTGCAGGGGAGAACATCGCCGTGTTGAGCGCAGGCACGGACGGCATCGATGGCAACAGCCCGGCTGCGGGAGGGGTCGTTGACGGCAGCACCATGCAACGCGCAAAAGAACTCGGGCTCGACTGCCGTGCCGCGCTAAAACGCTTTGACGCCTTCCCTGTGCTCGAGTCCTTGGGCGACGCCATCATCACCGGGCCCACAGGCAACAACGTACGCGACATCCGCGTACTCCTAGCCTGGTGACTGACGGCGGACGCCAGACGGCAGACCGCGGACGGCAGATGAAGAAGCCAGACGGCAGACTTCAACCTCAGAGCTGCGGAAGATTGTTTCTTTGAAGGGGCACGCCTTCAGGCGTGCCGTAATTCGCACCGAATCGAGCGGCTTTAGCCGCTGAGGCTCGATCTCGCTGCACAGGAAATGTTTCAGCAGTCTGTTCAGCCACAAGCGCAATTCTGTCCCACGCCTGCCGTCCAGCGTCTGAAGTCTGAGGTCTGAGCTCTGCCGTCTGAGGTCTGCCGTCCGCCGTCTGCCGTGTTGCTTCAAAAAAACTTCGTCACTCCCTCTTCCAGCACACAGACTCGCTCTGCGACGCCGTGTAGCTTTGCGTCTGCGCGCAGACGTTCGACGGGTTCATGCATGGGTTCGTGCGAGAGCTTGAACGTGCCGTAGTGCATCGGAACCATCCAGCGCGCACCCAGATCGCGGAATGCCTGCACGGCATCTTCTGGGCTGGTGTGCACGGCACGGAACGACGGCGGATCGTACGCGCCTATCGGCAGCAACGCGACCTGGGGATGCAAGCGCCTGCCAATCTCATGGAAGCCGTTGAAGTACGCAGTGTCTCCCGAGTGGTAGATGGAGTGCTTTCCGGCGCTCAGCACGAATCCACCAAAGCCGCGATGGATGTCGCGAATTACTCGAGCGCCCCAGTGGTTTGCGGGCGTGGCTGTCACTTCCATCCCATTCAGGTTGAATGTCTGCCACCAGGGTAGTTCAACAACTTCCTCGAATCCGAGATCGAAGACCAGGTCGCGCACGTGCTGCGGAACGATAATGATGGGACGTCGTCCGCGACGCGCGCTGGCGCGGGCGATGGCTCGCAGCGACGGCCTGTGCAGATGATCGAAATGCGCGTGCGTCACCAGCACGGCATCAATCTGCGGCAAATCTGCGATCCGCAGCCCCGGTCTCCGCAGGCGCTTCAGCACGAAGAGCCAGCGCGCGAAGTTCGGATCAACAATAACGTTTGTCCCGCCAATCTGTACGAAGAAGCCGGAATGTCCTATGAACGTGAGGCCGAGTTGGCCGGGTGACGCCAGCACGGCTTTGCGAGTCACGCCCGTCCGGCGGGTAAGCGCCGAATGCTTGACGAGCGTGCTGAACTGCCGAGCCTTACGTCGAATGGTGATGTTAAGCATGAATTAAGAATTAGACGCGAACGGAGCGACATACGATGCAGCGCACTTGCAAGCGCCTGCTTCGTCAGTTCTAATCGTGTGTTGTTTCCATACGCATCGCGCATCGCAAGTGAGGATTTCGAAATGAAGGTTGCATTCCTTGGGTTGGGGATCATGGGGCGGCCGATGGCGGCCAACCTAGTCAAAGCGGGACACGACGTAACAGTTTGGAATCGCACGCCGGGCAAAACCGTAGAAGGCGCGCGCACAGCATCTACTCCGGCCGAAACCGCTAGTGGCGCGGAGGTCGTCTGGATGTGCGTTTCCGATACTAAGGCCGTTGAGCAGGTTCTTTTCGGCGCGAATGGTGTGGAGAGCGTGCTGAAGCCCGGAATGGTCGTCGCCGACTCAAGCACCATTTCGCCAACCACTACGCTCAGGTTCGCCGAGCGCGTGCGCGCCAAGGGCGCTGATTACGTAGATGCTCCTGTCACCGGCTCCAAGATCGGAGCGGAAGCCGGGCAGTTGATCTTCATCGTTGGTGGAAAAGTTGAGACGATCGCGCGCTTGCAGCCTTTGTTTCAGGCCATGGGAAAGCAGAATATCCGGGTCGGCGACACAGGGCAGGGCGAAGCGGCAAAGATTGGCATGAACCTGATGATCGCGCTGATCTACGAAGGTTTCGCGGAGGCGCTGACGCTCACGAGCAAGTTGGGTGTCGCGCCGGAGAAACTGGTCGAGTTGATACAGGCGTCGATGATCCGTTCGGGCGTGGTGGATTACAAAGCTCCATTCGTGCTCAAGCGCGACTACACGCCTAACTTCCCGCTTCGCCTGATGCACAAGGACATGCACCTCATGATGGACGCCGCAAAAGAGGTTGGCGTCAAGCTGCCCGGCCTTGAGAAGGTGGACGAAGTTTATGAGGCGTCCAGCAAAGCTGGTTACGACAACCTAGACTATGCCGCCACGCTCGCGCTGCTAGAACAATGGTCGGGCATGAAAGGCTAGTCTGGAGTTAGCCAGGACCAATTGCTACCTGCCTACGATGAAGTGAAACGGCAACTCGTCTGAACCTGTGTGCAGTCGCGAGCGCGACTGCACACAGCGACAGTAGCATTCCCCCGAGAGCGTGATTCGGAGGTTTGGCGTAGTCTTCTCGTCGCGACCCTAACGGAACAGGTCCACGGGGAGAACGGCCTGGCCAGAATTGAAGCCGCCTACGATCAGTACTTCTCCCGACACGAGACGGGTGGCGGTGTGGCGAATGCGGTAATCGTTCATGTCCGGTCCGGCGATAGAGGTGCCGTTAGTAGCGTCGAAGATTTCCGTGGTGACGCTCGGCGCTCCATTCCAGTTGTTCCCTCCTGCGACCAGGTACTTGCCGTTGTTGAGCAGAGTGATGGTGTGCAGGCTTCGCCCGTGGGTCATACTGCCGAAGGTAGTGAACTGCCCCGTGGCCGGGTCCCAAACCTCGCCTGTATTGATTTGGTCCGTCTGCCCGATGTTTTCCGTAGTCTCGCCGCCGAGGATGAGCACTCGTCCATCCGGCAAGAGTGTTGCCGTGTGATCAAACCTGCTGATCTGCAGTGAACCTGTGGCGGTGAATTGTCCAGTTACGGGGTCGAATAACTCTGCGGATTTGAGAGAGTAGACTGGGCAATTCAGTTCGCAATTGTTGTCGCGTCCACCGACAATCAGAACCCGGCCGTCGGGCAACAGGGTAGCGGTGTGACGCCAGCGTCCGGTGCTCATGGGATTTGCGGAGACGAACTGATTATTTGTGGAATCGTAAATTTCGACACTCGGACTCGCGCCAAATCCGCTGCCCCACAGTTGAATTCCGCCTGTGACGAGCACACGGCCATCCTTCAACAGCGTGAATACATGACGGCGGCGCGGAACTTTCATGCTGGGACCAGCGACGAATTGTGCAGCCGCAGGGTTATAGAGTTCGGAACTGATAAACGCAAAGTCGAAATCGGTGGCGAGCGGCGAAAAATTCTTGCCACCGGAAACGAGCACCTTCCCATTGGGAAGCAGCGCCGCGGCGTGCTCCATGCGTGCGGTATTGAGCGCGGCTGCGGCCACGAAGCGATTCTCAGATGAGATGTAGCGCTCAGCGTTGCGGTGTACGGAAGTGTAAGCAATGCCCTTGCCGCCAACTACTAGGACAGATCCGTCCTGGAGCAAGGTGGCGGTGTGATAGTCGTATCCGTCAGAGGGATCGGGCGTGCGTTGGATGGTCCTGGCATAGTCGCGAACCGTAACAACCGCATCGGCCGTTCTGGTGGAGTCTGCCGCACTGATTGCGCGAACGTGGTAGGTGCCGGGGGTTGCGGGAGCGATATAGCTTCCTGTGGAGGTAATCTGCCCGCCCGTCGTTCCTTCAACGACGATGAAGGTAGCGGCGGCATTCGCTGCGCCTGAAACGGTGGCGCTGAAGGTGAGCGGAGATGCGACCAGCGCACTCGCATTCTGCGGTGAGATGGAGATGGATATGGGCGAGGGCTGCGGGTTCGACGAGCCCCCCCCACTGCCTCCACAGGCGGTGATCAAGAGCGAGAAGGCAACCAGGGCTGGTACCAGAAAAGCGGGAGAACGGTCTTTCAAAGTTCCTCCACAGATTTCCAGCGCGCAAGGCGCGGGATGCGAACAGATTCTTTAGAAAAATGGGATAACGCTGAGTGACTTCAGTTAGCGAAGTCGGAGAACGGAGGCTGCTGGCTCACACGCATATAGCGCAGCATCTACAAGACACCCCTGCTCCGCCGTCCCTCCGGCAGTTCGTCAATGACAAAGATTGTACATGAGAGTATCTGGTCACGAAAAACGCTCAACTAATTGCATCAGCTACTGGGAGCTTCCTATTCCGTTGCTAAAACAGCCTTGCTGCGCGAATATCGGACGTTCGTGAATTCGGGAGGGGAATAGATTGAGCTACGTGGACGAGAACCTGATTGAAGGAGAGGTGGTGCTGTACCGCACAACACTGCATTGGATCGTCCTTGTGGCGCCGATGACGATTGCTGCGGTTATTGGGTTCGGCGGGTTGATGGCGCTCTTTGCTTCGCTAGCCACCTTGGGCGACAAAAACGGGACTGCAGGAGGGCTTGCGACAGTTTCTTTGGTACTCATCCTGATCGCGGCTGCTATCGCTGGACTTGCGACGTGGCATCGTTCCTCGACTGAAATGGCCGTGACTAACAAGCGAGTCATGATTAAGGTTGGCATGATAAGTCGCAGGACCACAGAAATCACTCTTCAGAAGATCGAGAGCGTCGGAGTCGATCAGGGCCTGCTGGCTCGCCTGATGAACTACGGTTCTATTGTTGTTCGCGGCACCGGAGGCACGCCTGAGCCATTCTCAAAAATCTCCCACCCTCTAGAGTTCCGTCGACAAGTGCAGCAACAGATCGACAAGTTACTTGCTGTCGCCGCTAACGCCTGACATCTTGCTCATGGGTCCATCGAATCAAACGCTCTTTTTTTATGTTTGGCACACGACGGAGTGGTCGTGAGATCGCCAGGAGATTCGTTTTGGGCTGTGGGGCTGTGCTCATTTTCGTGAATGCGCCGCAAAAAGGCTGGAGTCGTATCGGATCGGAGCACATCCAAGTAGTCGATGGAAATACTGACACTCAGGACGTTAGCGGCGATTGCCGCAATCGCGGTGATCGTCGCCGTACTGTGGGACGCATTTGAAACGATTGTGCTGCCCAGACGGGTCATGCGACGGTACCGGTTTGCGCGCGCTTTCTTCAAGGCGACCTGGATGCCTTGGTCGTGGGTTGCTCGACGTCTCTCGGCCAAGCGGCGCGAGCGATGGCTCAGCTTTTACGGCCCACTTTCGCTGATTGCGTTGCTTGCCACGTGGGCCACGGCGATCATGTTCGCATATGCTCTGCTGCACTTCGGCCTGCACGATCGTGTCTCCACAGCCTACAATCCTGGATTCTCAACCTACCTGTACCTGAGCGGCACAACGTTGTTCACCCTTGGACTGGGCGATGTGGTTCCAACGGAGGCGAGTGGGCGCGCACTGGTAGTGCTGGAGGCCGGGATGGGCTTCGGTTTCCTGGCACTCGTGATCGGCTACTTCCCGGTCGTCTACCAGGCGTTCTCACGACGCGAAGCGCAGATTACGTTGCTGGACGCGCGCGCCGGTTCGCCGCCCACTGCGACGGAGCTGCTGCGGCGCAACATGGATCAGGATGGCACCGAGATTTCCGACGTTCTGCGCGAGTGGGAGCGATGGGCCGCTGAACTGATGGAGAGCCATCTGTCATATCCAGTGCTTTGCTACTTCCGTTCGCAGCATGATAACGAGTCATGGCTGTCCGCACTCACGGCGATTCTCGATTCGTGCGCGTTCGTCATCGGGTCCATGGAAGGCAGGGCGCGCAGGCAGGCGGAGCTGACATTTGCCATGGCGAGACACGCCGTCGTCGATCTTGCGCAGACGTTCTCGACGCCTCCGCGTTCTCTGGCGGAGGATCGGCTGCCGACGCCAGAGTTCAAACGCCTTTCAAACACGCTATGCAGCATGTCGATAGCAGTTAAGAAGGGAACCGAGGTTGAGCAACGCGTCCGCGAACTGCGTGAGATGTACGAGCCCTACGTCACGGCACTCTCAGAACTGTTGCAGATGCCAATGCCCGCCTGGCGCAGGGAAGATCGTCCTGACAACTGGCAGACAAGCGCTTGGGGCAAGATTTCCGGCGGATCGGCCCTGGCGGAAGACCTGCGCCAGGATGAACATTTGTGAGCGAAGCGGCTACGACACGCCTGACCGGCGTTTCGTTTACAGAATCCACTTGTTCAGGATTTACAGGCGTGAGGTGGATGAGCCAGCGGCGAGTTCGCGCAGCGTTTCGAAAATACTGATTCCAGACTGGACTTCAGGCTGAAGCGCTTTCAGCGGAACGGTGGCGGAGAAATGCGGCGATGTTCGCCGATACGATACGTTCAGAAACTCGCATTCCCGCGATGCGCTAACAGCGCCGACAATGTTAGTAACATCACGTTTCCAGTCGTTTCGGCTGCTGATAACGAAAGGTCCAAGTCGCTCCATGTGCAAGCGACGGTTCGCGGGAAGCTTGCGGCGAGTCCGTCCGCACCAGCGATGGTTTTGAACGTCAAGATTGAAACTCGGAGCGGAGTGCAGATTTGCCTCGAAGGTGAGGGTTTCCTGGCGCTTGTTGAAGCGATTCAGTAGCCATTGAATCGGCATCTCACGCGGAGCAAGTTGGACGAGGATGGACGGATGCCGGAATCCGCCGGTCACCAAACGCAGCTTGACCGAGAAGCGTGATCCGCTGAGCCACTCGACGCCGGCGACGTGGCCGTGTCCCGCAAACGCGGACTCGATCCACTGGAGCACTCGCGCGCACCGGCGGCGGTTCAGTACGAGGAACATGCAGTACCAGAGCCCAACGACAACGGCTCCGACCGAGACGTCAATAGCGATTGACCGCCACATCCATCGGTGTAGATGCAACAAATGCGAACGGCGGATGTCAACCCGGAGGGATACCATCCGCCGAAAAGAAAAATTTGTGAGAACGAGACGCTTTCACACTGGCCAAAGATCAATTGCCGCTAGAGTCCCTTGTAGCTGCCGTTATCGACCAGAATCGTCTGCCCGGTGATCGAAGCCGCACGTTCCGAAGCGAGGAAGACGATAGCATCAGCAACGTCTTCTGGCTGCGCCACCTTGCCCGTGGCAGTGTCGGCGGCCCAACGCCTGAACATCTCTGCTTCCTCAACGCCGAGAGACTTGGAGCGGACCGCTGCAAGGTTCTTGAGTCTGTCTGTCGCCGTATATCCCGGCCCGACGTTGTTGACCAGAATGCCGTCTTTCCCGAACTCATTGGCCAACGAGCGAACGAGACCAACTACGCCCGTGCGGACTGTATTGGACAATATGAGATCCCCGATCGGCTGCTTCACTGCTACGGAAGTGATGGCTATGAGCCTCCCCCACTGGTTCTTCTGCATGTGAGGAATGACTTCGCGCGCAAAAGCGATGGTGCTGAGCAAGTTCAGTTCGAAAGCCTTGCGCCAGTCTTCGATTGAGAACTTAAGAAACGTATTAGCGGGGGGGCCGCCTGCGTTCGTTATGCAGATGTCTACGCGCCCGAACTTCTGGGCGACCGTACCGACGAAGCCGGCGATATCGTCAGGAACGGTGACGTCCACAGCCTGGGTGAAAACTTCGACGTTGTGTCTACTTCGTATCTCCTCGGCGACAACCGCGAGGTTCTGCTCGTTTCGGGCGCAGAGCGCGAGTTTGCACCCTTCAGCGGCAAGGCCGAAAGCCGTGGCTTTCCCGATGCCCTGGCTAGAGGCGGCGACGATGGCGAGACGATCTTTGAGTCCTGTGTTCATAGAAGTGCTTTCGGTGAATCGTTAATCTGCTACCGCAACTATGGAACGATTTTTGTTGCAGTATCGCTGACGACGTAGAACCTGTTCTGTCCGCCTGGTTGGATGCCGTGCTTCTGAAAACATTCCTTGATTTTGCGGCGGAGTTCTCGGCTGATCGCGTACTGCTGGCCGGGCTTCGTCTTCACCAGCATGAGGTAGTCCACCTCGGACGCGCTGACCTTCTCAATTCCGGGGACATCGGGATCGGCGACGATGGACGCGGAGAAACGCTCGTCATTACGCAGCTCTGCCCCGACTTCCCTGAGCAGCCTGACGACCTTGTCGCTGTCTTCCTTGTAGTCCACTGTTACGTGGAGCGCGAGCTGCGTCCAGTCGCGCGTGAGATTGGAAACGATCTTGATCTCGCTATTGGGAATGATGTGCAATGTGCCATCGGCGTCACGCAGGACGGTGCGCCGTAACGTGAGCGCCTCCACAGCGCCCTGGACATTTGTGATCTTAACGACGTCTCCAATATCGTACTGGTTCTCAATCAGGATGAAGAAGCCGTTGATAACATCTTTGACGAGTGTCTGGGCGCCAAAGCCGACGGCCAATCCTGCAATGCCAGCCGAAGCAAGCAGCGGGCCCATGTTAATGCCCAAATATCCCAGGACAGTCAATACCGCGAAGAAGATGATGATGAAAAGCCCTACGCTATAGATGATGCTTGCGAGGGTTCTGAGCTGTTGCGCACGGATGCCGGAAGGCAGCTCCTGGCTGTTGCTGTACGAGACCAGGCGTTTACTGATCACCTTCAGCAGACGGCTGAGAATGAAAGCAACAAGGAGTGCACCAAGAATCTTGGGGGCGTCGTGGCGTAGGAAATCAATCAAGTCCTCGTGCCAGCCCTGCAGCACTCGAAGCAGCGTCTTTTGCGAGGTATCAGAGATGATGGGGCCAATCACATTCTTCACCAGCGCGGGATTATAAAGCACGGCAGGGAAGCGGCCACTGAGATGATCCGGATGTCGCTGAGAAAATTACCTGCGCGGGTATAATCGCCGTAACTTTTTCATCATCGACAAAGGGGCTTCTGATGGCTCGCTGGGATTCTGTCGCACTCTTCCTTACTTTGACCCTAGTAACTGCGGGCGCAAACGCGGCCGTGCTGCCCATGCCAGCCCACAACGAGGATGCGCAGTTTGAACAACCTAAATCGCCCGACGAGTTGGCTCTCGAAAAAAAGCTGGCCAAGGCCCGCAAGGAGCAGCGGTTCAAGCAGTTGAAGGTCGACGCCGATAAATTACTGAAGTTGGCGACCGAGTTAAAGCAATACGTAGATAAGGCGAACGACAGTATCTTGTCCCTCGAAGTGATTCAGAAGGCAGACGAAATCGAGAAGCTCTCAAAAAGCGTGAAGAACAAGATGCGAGGAGAGTAGGTGGGCTGCCAATGAATCTCGTGAGCTACTGAACCGCTCAGCCGCTAAGCTACTCAGCTGAAAAAGTCGTCTCCTGAGGGGTCGCAGACGCGTGGCCGGAGTCGCCCGTTCGCATAAGCTCTAAGAAACGTCGTCCTCCTGAGGGAGGGCGTAAGCCCGAGTCGAAGGATTCCTCTTGCCAGCTCACTGCCGATCGAAGTGGTCCTTCGGCTCCGCGATTGTATGCGGCTGCTGAGCTGACGAACGTCGTTCCTATCAGTGTCTTAGCATCGCAGGCAATCAGTTTGCGCCTGACCGCATCCGACTGCTCAGGTGTTTTGCTCGGGGCCTTGGGGGTGGGGTTCAGCAGGAGCGCTGGATAGCAAGCCTGCATTTGGCGGCTTCGAAGCTGATTGACCATCTATTTGCAACATGTTATAAATACTCACTTTTCGAGGCCCACCGTCAACATCGTGGGTGCGACACCGTCCCAACGCGGCCAAACCTCAACATTCCGTCTTGATGTGGAAGCGCGTTTCCGGGGTTCCAGCGTGACTGAACGAATGGCTAGTCGGCACAACTGCCGCTCGCATGAGGAACATTCGTTGATGCGGCCACGCCGGTTTAGATAGTTGCGGTAATCCCAAAAAACGACCTTCGTGCCAGATGGTCAGGCGCGAGCAGACCCGGTGCATGGATACGACAGAACGCGCTGCCGGTACCGGTCCACAAGTTCACGACTCGGAGGAATGGTATGCATAGCTGGCTCGCGTCGAGCCTGTTCAACCTCATGTTTGCCCAACCGACTGGCGGCAGGGAGCACGCCGGTGGTGAGGCATCCCTTCAGCTTCCCGATCTTCACACCGTTTCCTTCTTCGGCATCGATGGTCACACGCTGCTGCTGATTGGATTAGCGGTCTGCGTCCTCGGCATGGTCTTCGGCCTTGCGATCTATATGCACCTGAAGAATCTGCCGGTTCACCGTTCGATGCGGGAGATCTCGGAGCTGATCTACGAAACCTGCAAAACGTATCTGATTACCCAGGGCAAGTTCATCCTGATCCTCGAGGCGTTCATCGCCGTCGTCATCGTTCTGTACTTCGGCGTGTTGCTGAAGTTTGAAGCGATGCGAGTGATCATCATCCTGTTGTTCAGCCTTGTGGGTATCGCAGGCAGTTACGGCGTTGCGTGGTTCGGCATTCGCGTGAATACGTTCGCGAACTCGCGCACGGCCTTCGCCGGACTCGGCGGCAAGCCCTATCCGATCTACGCTATTCCGCTCCAGGCAGGCATGAGCATCGGCATGTTGCTGATCAGCGTGGAACTGCTGATCATGCTTTGCATCCTGCTTTTCATCCCGGGCGATTACGCTGGACCGTGCTTCATCGGATTCGCAATCGGTGAATCGCTGGGCGCGGCGGCGCTGCGTATCGCGGGCGGCATCTTCACGAAGATCGCCGACATCGGTAGCGACCTGATGAAAATCGTCTTCAAGATCAAAGAAGACGATGCGCGCAACCCTGGCGTGATCGCCGACTGCACGGGCGACAACGCAGGCGACTCGGTTGGACCGAGTGCTGACGGATTCGAAACCTACGGCGTGACGGGCGTCGCGCTGATCACCTTCATCCTGCTGGCAGTGAAGGATCCGGCGATCCAGGTACAACTGCTGGTCTGGATCTTCTCGATGCGCATCATGATGGTGATTGCCAGCGCGCTGGCGTATTTCGTCAACGGCGCATTCGCCAAGGCGAGGTACGGTCATGCCGAGAAGATGAATTTTGAAGCGCCGCTGACAACTCTAGTGTGGATGACTTCGCTGATCTCGGTCGCACTGACCTATCTGGTTTCCTACCTGATGGTTCCAACGCTTGCTGGAGATTCGAGTCTGTGGTGGAAACTCGCGTCGATCATCTCCTGTGGAACGCTGGCGGGCGCAATCATTCCGGAGTTGGTGAAGGTGTTCACCTCGACAGAATCGCGCCACGTAAGAGAAGTGGTGACGTCTTCGGAAGAGGGCGGCGCGTCGCTGAACATACTGTCCGGCTTTGTGGCCGGCAATTTCTCCTGTTATTGGCTGGGCCTTTCGATGGTCGCGCTGATGTCAATCGCCTACTACTTTTCGACCATGGGAGTGGGCGCGCTGATGGTTGCCGCCCCCGTGTTCGCCTTCGGACTTGTGGCCTTCGGCTTCCTGGGTATGGGGCCGGTTACCATTGCTGTCGATTCCTACGGCCCGGTGACGGACAACGCTCAGTCGGTGTTCGAACTGTCGCTGGTCGAGCACGTCCCGAATATCGCGTCCGAACTGAAGCGCGATTTCAACGTGAACGTGAATTTCGAGCGCGCGAAGCACCTGCTGGAAGAGAATGACGGTGCGGGTAACACGTTCAAAGCTACGGCGAAACCGGTGCTGATCGGCACGGCCGTTGTGGGCGCGACGACAATGATCTTCTCGATCATCATGGCCCTTACGGGCGGCATGACACATAACGTCGATAAGCTTTCACTGCTGCATGCACCCTTCGTACTGGGCTTGATCACCGGTGGAGCCATGATTTACTGGTTCACCGGCGCTTCGACGCAGGCCGTGACCACGGGGGCGTATCGCGCCGTGGAGTTCATCAAGGCGAACATCAGGCTGGAAGGCGTCGAGAAGGCCTCGGTGGAAGATAGCAAGAAGGTCGTCGCCATTTGTACGCAATACGCGCAGCGCGGCATGTTCAACATTTTCCTCGCTGTGTTCTTCGGGACCCTGGCGTTCGCATTCGTCGAGCCGTTCTTCTTCATCGGCTACCTTATGTCGATTGCGATCTCCGGCTTGTACCAGGCGATCTTCATGGCCAACGCTGGAGGTGCCTGGGACAACGCGAAGAAGATTGTCGAAGTCGAGTTGAAGCAGAAAGGAACTCCGCTGCATGATGCCACTGTCGTAGGCGACACCGTAGGCGATCCCTTCAAGGACACGTCTTCCGTAGCGATGAACCCGGTCATCAAGTTCACAACGCTGTTCGGATTGCTCGCCGTGGAACTGGCAGTGCAACTGACCACGGACGCCGGCGCGATGGTAACAAACATTCTCTCGTTCGGCTTTTTCGCGATTTCGGTGTTCTTCGTCTGGCGGTCGTTCTATGGCATGAGCATTGGCGCAGCACGTCGCAGCGACGAACGCCAACTCGGAGCAGCAACGCACTAGAGAGCGATTGTTGGATAGAAATTGCAGGACAAAAGAACGCCATCCACACCGGGTGGCGTTCTTGTTTCTCCATGCTGCCGCGGATGCTCGGGAGTACACCGGAGCGAAGGAATCCTAGCAGAACGACGTTGTGCTCGGTCGCGGGCGTGCGCACTGTCGGCGCGCATGCTTTCCTTCGAGAGATGATCGTTCGACAAGGCTTTGACGAAATCCGTTCGACTGATACAATCGTTTTCGTACACAGTTGATGCGCTCGCCAGGGCGCGTCAGTCGCACTCCTCAGTAGCTCAATGGCAGAGCATCCGGCTGTTAACCGGAGGGTTGTAGGTTCGAGTCCTACCTGAGGAGCCAATTTTCATTTTGGCCCTTTTCTCCGCCTTCGTGTTCTGTTGCGTTCTTCATTGTTTCACTCCAAGTGCTAAATAATTCAAAGGGTTGGCGGTAATCGACGCTGAGCTTTCCGTCTTTCCAGGTCGAGTTCGATAGGACTACGTTTAGCAGTTGCCGTTTGTTACGCGGTGTCTGCATTTCGAACAGTTTTCGGGCCTTTGCAGCGAGTTCGAGCACTTGCGCGCTTTCTGCTACGTACGAAGCCGGTGAGTCTGATCGATGCTCCTTTATCTCGCGCTGCAGCCGGGCCTCCTCCCGATTCACCGATGCGGCGAGTTCGTCGTACATTTCGGGGGAGATCCGATTACTCAGCCGGTCCTGGTACATTGTGTTCAGACGTTTTTGGATTTGGACAAGTTCCTTGTCGAGGCGAGCAGCGGCTTCGAGATGAAAGCGTCGGTCCTCCTCCGCGTTTTCCCGAATCACGGAGAGCGCCCAATCCACGAATTCGCTTGGCAGAGTGATTCGACCGATCGCCTCCACATAAGCGGCTTCGAGCATCTCTTCCTTCACATACTTCTGGGAACATTCACCACGGTTACGAGTGCAATGGTAGTAGACATAACGGCCTTTCTTAATCTCCCCCACTAATGCGCAGCCGCAGTGGCCGCACCTGATCAGGCCGGAGAAAGCCAGATCGTTCTTGACCACCCGATAACGCTGTGAATAACGCCGATCCAAAACGCCTTGGACTTTGTCCCACAATTCAGCTGAGATGAGTGGTGTGTGAATGCCAACATAACGAACGCCGTCCCAGTCAAACTCACCCATATAAATGCGGTTGTGAACTATTACTTGCAAGGTTGCTTTGTTGACCGGACGACCACTGCCGCGAAATGTTAACCCCGCGGACTTAGCCCATTTCGCCAGCTCCTTGAGAGAAAAGTTGCCGGTTGCGTAGTGCTCGAAACATGCGCGAACCAGTTCTCCTCTATTCGGGTCTGGAGCAATGCCGCGCTTGTTTGAAGGCAGTAAGACATTCTCGTAACCGATAGGGGCAAATGAAGGCCAGATCCCTTGCGAAGCCTTCTCGATCTGACCCTTCCGTACTTCTTCTTTCAGGTTGTCGATGTAATTCTTGGCCATCAGAGACTTTATTCCATAGATGAACTTCTCGGCAGACCGCGAATCCTTGGAGATGACGGATCCCTCCTTGATGAAGTGGAGTTCGCGTTGCAGTTCCTCCATCGTGCAATAGTCCTTCATGTTTCGATGCAGCCGATCCGTTTTTTCGGTGAGAATGGCGTAGATTTCCGGATGCTCAACGAGGAAACTCACCATCTCTCCGAACTCCTCCCTGCCACTCGTTTTTGCGGTTTCGACGTCAACAAATTCTCTTACAATCTCAATACCTTTCTCCGCCGCGTATTCACGGATTAGTTTCTGCTGCGCAGGGATAGAGAAACCTTCCTTCTCTTGTTCCTTAGACGATACCCGGACATAGGAAACCCCTAACTTTTCGGTCGGCTCCGAAACCACTTTCTTAACTAGTTTTCGTTTCATTCATTGCTCCTTCTTTCAGGCTCTGCGAATTATTGGAGGACGTTGAAGCCGTTCTTCCACGGTTTTCCCTTATCAGCTTGATTTGGTCATCGATCGAGAACCTCTCGTATTCCTCCGCTTCTGTCGGAAACCGTGCGTACGAGACCGCCACTCTTTTGGACTGCTCTGCAGCGACCTTCATCACTAATCTTCTTTTCATTCATCGCCTCCTTCCCGAGCATCATTGATGCGCGTGTTGCACTTGCCGTCCATCAGTCCCTTTGCCTTAAGCTGTTTCTGATTCCGAACTCCGCGATGGCGATGACGGTGAGAAACCTTGAGAAGGCTCTGCACCTGGTTCCAAACCTCGCGCGAGATGATCGGCTGATGTTTGCCCGTATACAGTGTCCCTTCCCATTGAAAAGCTCCTGAGTAGATGCTGTTCTGCAGAATCGCTCGAAGTGCCCGAGCGCTAATTGATCGGCTACTGTTCCTAAACCGAAGACCTGCCGAGTTTGCCCAAGCTGCCACACTGCGGATTGAGTGCTGGCCGGTGGCAAACATTCTGAAACAGCGCGCGAGTAGTGGAGCCCGAGCAGGATCAGGTGCAATTCCGCGTTGCCCTGATCCGAGGTCAACATTTTTGTATCCGATCGGAGCAAACGACGGCCACAGTCCTGCCAGTGCTTTTGAGCGCTGTCCCTTTTTCACTTCTGCAGACAGATTGTCCAAGTAAACGTTGGCAATCATTACCTGCATGGCATGGAGAAGTTTCCCCGAACTTGAAGAGGCCCTGGAGAGGATCACGCCCTCTCTAATCAGATGTAGGTCGCGATCAAGATCCTCGATGAGGCCGAAATCCTGAAGGTTTCGAGACAGGCGGTCACACGACAGTGAGAGGATGATGGTTACTTCAGGATGTTTCGCGAGAAAAGAGACCATCTCAAGGAAAGCAGGCCTTCCAGTTACGTTACGTTGATCGTTGAAATCGGCAAATTCTCGAACGACTTCGATGTCGTGACGAGTTGCATATTCACGAATCGATCCTTGCTGGTCGCTGACTGAGTGTCCTTCCCGCTCATCAATAGAGCGCCCACGGGCGTACGACACCGCCGATCTCACGAGGTGGTTTCCGACAGCACTGGTCTTTCTTTTGGGGTTCATTCACCCTCCTTGTCTGAAAACGTGCTAATTGGTGGCTCGAGCACCTCCACATGAGTCCCATTGTCGACAAATACGAGATCGTCAGGAATTTCAGCCTCAATCCCTGCAGCTTTGCATCGGCACTCCTCAACTTGCGCCGAGATGGAATCGTGATTTACGATCGCGGACCTTGCATATATGGCACCTTTCACTTGCGCTCCTTTGCTGCGAAGACTTCGTAGAGAGGCGCAGCTTCCTCTTCGATTGTTAAGTTCTCAGTTCTGATTTCGCTTTGTGATGGCGATGGGGATACCGGAGTAGTTGGAGGGATCTTCGAGTTTCGGCCGTCCTGTGCGTTCCGCTGCCAGTCGTTAAGCAACTTGAAAAAGCTGCCAAGGTTGGCGGTGCATTCACGGGCTTCTTCTTGCGAGAGATCTTGGTTGGTTACATGTGCGAAGAGGGCTTGCGTTCTGAAGATGAGATCACCACTGGGCGCCATGCGGACTCCGAGGTTCGACGGGCGCGATGCCCGGAACGCCGGCTCCTGAATCCCACAGGTAGCATTGGCGGCAGAGGTGGATAAGAAAGTGGCTCTAGTCCCAAGAGTCCACACTAGCGACAGGTAAGAACGGGTCTAGGGGATGTCCTTTTCGGGGATCGTGAACTTCTCGCTTTTCCCCACCTTCAGTATTACGTCGCGCTTTCGATCCCGCCCCAGCGAAACGCTGACAAGTAGCTCTCCAAAATTCTCTCGAAGCAGGTCCAAAAGATGGGCCACTAAGCTGGTGTGGAGTTCCTCGTACTGGTTTTCCATGCTGTACCTTTCGCTTGCACTACTCCCGAACTGTTGGGAGGAAGTCACAATCACGAGCTATGACGGTTACCAATGAGGCGGGAGTTGTCCGATTAAGACGTGAAAATAATCTCAAAATGCTGTTTCGGCAGGCAACTCCACTTGGACGGCCGCGTCGGTGTGACCAGTCTATTCAACATGTTTGATTTTAGATTCAGTTCCCCAAACACGTGCAATAGTGCATCTAATGTGCTGATACAGCATTGCACTATGTTGTATATTGCACTTTCAGGAATTACCCGATTTGTCGCGAGGACGGGCGTAAACATGTCGAGCACGTACGAAGAGATCGGAAGGAAAATTCGGACTTTGAGAACAGGATTGAATGGCATCGGAATCAGTCAAGAGGCGCTGGCTGAAGGAATTGGAACTAATCCCAACACCATTTCACGTTGGGAAACCGCTATCTACAAACCCACGCTTGACGATTTAGAAAAACTTTCGAAGTTCTTCAAGATGCCTATTTCATACTTTTTGCCACAATCTGAGATTGACTCGCGTTCCGCCGCAATCCTTAACGCCATACGTGATCTCAGTGACAACGATGCCGAAGACGTGATTCGATATGCCCTGTTCAGGCGCGCAACGGCGGTGAAGTTATAGTTTTCAAATTAAATGAAGCAGGCCAGGCCGCATCCGATGACAGCGGTGATTGAATCTGAAGGGCTACGTCTTTGCCAGCCATTTCGGCAGCCCTGCTATGACATGCCGATCATATTTGAACTGCATTGAAGTCGTTTCTCCAAAGTATTGAAGGACACGCCTCTGCCTGACCTGCGGAGAGCTTGCGCGCAAGACCCAAAACATCTCTTGCATGCACTCTTTTTTGTGTTCCGCCCAGAGATCGTTGCGTTCAACTATCTTTCTCACCATTGCTGACGTAAGCGAGCGCTTCGTCGCGATTAGGCGGATTTCAAAGTCCTTCTTCATCTTACTTGTTAGTTCAAGATACCCGGCATCGACCCACCGGTTAAGGCGCTGAAGCACTGAGCCCTGACGATCGTGGTCATATAGCCAGCGATCGAGAGCAATGTATTGCTGCTTCTTGGACCGTGAAGCTATTCGGAGATACCGAAACACCTTCCTCAGCCTTTTACTGGGAAATTCATCGTCCTGTAACTCGTCTAGACGGGCCAAGACTGAGCGGCGTCGCAACAAACGAAGGTTTACGCGATAACGAACGGCACCTTTCGGCACGAGCACGTGATGCTCGGAACGCCCTATGATTTCCATCTCCTGGAGTCGTTGTAGCAGCTTGGCGAAACGCGTACGTCCTCCGCCGCGACCGTACAACGACATGTGCCCAGCACCCGGCGCCAAAACATACATCCACCCATGCAGGGGTATCGTGAACGCGTTCAGCAGCCCATCCACCGCGGGGGCTTTTGCAAAGCGAACTGAGTATCGGGCGTCTTTCCGCGAATATAATGACAAGGCCTCGGCCCAACCCTCGTCGCCATTCCCGTTCATACCGCGTCCGGCGCGACCTACTTGCTGCCAATATTCTGAAACATTGGGGCGCGGATATAAGTGACAAACAAATGGTACTGAGGGATAGTCCATCCCCATTCCAAAGGCATTCGTCGCAATTATTGCGGTAACGTGTCCTCGCCTTGGAAGAGCATTTTCGAAGGCTTCGCGTGACGCATCGCGACCAATTTTGTCCATGCCTTTCGCGCTGTAGCTGTAAACATGTCGCAAGCCGCGCTTTCTAAGCATTGTGACGACGTCGTCTGCCTTCAACCTATCTGCCTTGAACCGATTGCTGATATCGTCACCACCATCGCGGGAGACAGCTTCCAACGTGAAAACGATTCCTCGGCGAGGGGTCCCTTGGGGTAGCGGGCGTTTTGATTGCCTCCGGAGGAGCCGGGCCAGAGTATCAATGCGTTTACGCGCGGAATCTACACGGCAAGCAGAGAGCACCAGTTCAGGTCGATTCGCCGGCGCACGCACGATCTCATGGTCCTCGATTTTTGGAAAATGCTGTCGGATGTCTCCAAGGACCTGCTCGTCAGCTGTGGCGGTAAGAAGCAGGAGCGGAACGTGGTCCCTCGTCTTTGTGGACGCCGGTATCTGAGATTCCAGAAGCCGGAGATAGTGGGCAGTCCACCAGTATTGCGCGCGGAAGTCATGGCCCCAGTCGGAGAGACAATGAACTTCATCGACAACGAACCGTCCTAGTTTTAAGTGGCCACGTTTCAGGTACCGTGCTAATCGGATGTGGAAACTTGCATTCGAGAGCATCTCTGGAGAAATAAACAGGACGTAGTTCTCACCGGCCAAAAGCGAATCCCACACCGCACTCCTGTCGAATGTGTCGCTGGTCAGTCCGATTCCGAAGGGGAGGAACTTGTCTTGTTGTGCAATTAACGCTTTGAGAGGGCTAATCACCAAGGTCAATTCTTTAGGTTTAAGGAAGGCAGTGAACTGGTACGCGAGCGACTTGCCCGAGCCAGTAGGCATAATCGCAAGAACGTCCTCGCCTTCTAGTGCGCGATAGACTACAGCTTCCTGTTCGAGTGACCTGAAACTGCGGTAGTCACACTTAACAACGCGCCCAAAGCGTTTTAATTCTCTCATTAGTTGCTCAGGGCTCAATCGCCGTCCGCGGTCAAGAAGCGCGCCCTTGGAGCGGCGATTGTCTAATTCTTCGAGGCTGACTCTACCCGGAATATCTTGATGACTCTTCGGATTCATTCTCGTCCTTGAGCGCTGCAACAGAACGCGCCGCTATTCGGTCGCGGGTTCAGGGCTGTGCGAGCATCTCGGCGTCGAAAAGCCTAATGAGAGCCATCGACAGTAAACACGCTTCCTGCATGATGTCATCACTCTGATGATCCGGCTACATCGGATACAGCTCGTCCCTATCCGGACGCTGTTCTCTTTGATTTTGAAACCGCAGAGGCTCGACTTCCCGAGGTCTGAAAATCCGCGGAAAATCCAGCGGAGGGAACGACAGTCCATAGGCGATAGCGATGATATCGAACTGAGCTTTTACTTCTTTGGCACAATCCAGGTCAGCCGGGCAGGACAGTCTTTCTACCCCAATGCTTTCGTTGACATGGGAAGGACGCGACTTGGCGAACGCCTCGTGTACGGGATTGAAGCGCGATCCTCCTCCAAGAAGGAAGATGGAATACGACCTCCATCTGGACTGGATAGGTTCTTTCAAAAAAGCCTTGTAATTGGTCTTCTTGTACGTGGACAGCATTGTATCGATCGGTTCGCGAACTTGTTTTCGTAGTTCCGCAGGTTGAATCGTGATTTGTTTCCCAGCACAAGAGCACGTTATGGTTGCGCTGGGCGTTGCAGTTTCTTTTAGCTGTTTGGCTTTCAGTATCAATGCGGAGCTGGATGCTGTCTTAGTCTTTTCACTCAAAAGAGCAGCTATCGTGCGATCAATCTCATCGGAACCAATTGTTGTCGTGCTCGCGCCATAAAAAGCCATGACATCGCTAATATCCGAATTCCAGGACCCTGCATCGGTAACTACAGGTCGAGTGATCCGACAAAACGAAATGTCGGTCGTTCCAGCACCGACATCCACCAAAGCGTAAAGGCCGTCCCGTGCTTGCGGAGATCGAATGAATGACATCAAGCCGACTGCCGTTTCGGGGTGGACGAAAACTGTGCGCTCCTCAGGAGGAGGAACGGTTTCCTGCGCTGCTGACTGATAGATTGCGAGGAATTCTCGGAGACCGATACCCTGATGTATCGATGAACGGATCCTCTCCCCAATGTAAAGGGCCCGAATAAACTCGTCCCGCAGGCTGGAGTCTTCCTCGTGATCGACCGGTGCTCCCATGTTAATCCAGCTATCGATTCTCGTATTTGGTCCAAACTGTTCTTGAAGAGATCTCTTCACTACACCAATCGCGTGTGCGAGGAATCCGGCGACAAGTTGTGTAGCGGTCACCTCCACCTCGGCTCCCTCGCTCGGAAGCCTGAATATGCCTCGCGTGAGTATCCCGTTTCCGTTTTCACAACCTCGACAACTTATTTTGCCAGCTTCACAAACCAAACAGATTTTGAAAGAGCGGAAGGTGGAAGAAGGACTACCTCCTCCTGCCGGGATATGGCCAAAATAAAGCCGCTCATTCCGGACAAATACCACGGACGGAAGGATGTATGCAGGACCATCGGTAAGTTTCTGCTCGAAAAGAAATGGTCTGGCTATGTTAGGACCCAAGTCGCGCACAACAACCTTCGTACCGCTTGTTCCGAAATCAAGACCGATTACAACTTGCTTAGAAACCTGGCGCGCAGAAGGGACCTTTTGCGTGCTTGTCTTAGGAGGCTCCGGCTGCCGAGGGGCCGGTACGGGTGCAGAAGATTTGCCAAACTTCTTAAGTATTCGTGTCAGCCAACTCATGACAGGCCTGCTTCGCGATGAACGTTGATGATTCCCGCAGCGATATGGTCGTATGTGATTTCGAGCTTGGCTTCTTTTTCGGCCTGTTCAAGGCGTTCATGGAACTCCGAATTAAGACGGCGAAGCGTTCCTTCGAGCATTCTTAAATACTTCGTAGGACTATTTCTGCTTTGACCTTCTTTGAGAAGTTGCTGTTTTCTGGCGATTCTTGCGTCATAAGATTGTCTGAGGCTGGCAAGCCTGCTTTGCACCAAAGCTTCATTAAACTTTGCAAGATCCTGTCTTTGTTGCTGCAAATATTCCGAGAAGTATGAGGTCGCCGTTGCCAGATAACTTTGATTGCACTCATATGTCGGTAGCAGGTCCAAGGTTTGGCTCTCAGTAATCAAATGCGTTAGAAGTTCTTCTGAGAGTTCCGCGCTGAGGATTGAATCAGCATCGGCCGATACGAAAATCGGAACAAGAACATGTTCTTTGCGAGCTCCGGAGAACTCCAAGCGATAGATGAAGTAGAAATAGTCTCCGGGCTCAACCAGTGAAGTACGGACGCTGAGTTTTGCCACCGGATGGAGTTGCTCAGCGTTTTCTTCGTAATACTGCTTTATCGCCCGAATCAATGGATGCTGAACTGTAAGGAAATCAATCTCACGGTTTCGTAGCGCAATCTCTGAGTCGAAAGTGAATCGCAGGATCCCCCCACTGGATTTACGAATGAATTCAAACCATGCGGGGTCTTCCGTTCGCGTTCTCACCTTAACGAAATACTCAAGCTTTGAGGTGAGGTGCAGTTGAAAGTATCCATTGCCGTCATTCTCCAGAGCACACTCGGGGAATCTATCTTTCAAAAACTCTTCCAGGAATGTCTCAAGTTCGACGCCAGAGATGTATCGCTTTTTTTGTTGAACACGCCCGATTTCATCTTCGAAGAATTCATCTGCTGCAATGAATTTACTGCTGGCTTTTTCAAGGTCCTCCATCTCTTGCCGGCGATTTTCAAGGGCGTCGGCGGCCTGCCGAATGCGCGCCTCTTGTTCGGCGGTTGTCAATTGTGAACGAAAAAGGTCAGAAGTAAGCCTTTGAATTTCTTCTCCTATTATCGGTTCCAGGTCTCCGATTGATTTCTCGAAGATCTGAATTCTCGTGTAGAGCCGACTCAGGATTCGATCTTCCACCGTACCCGGTATTGAAAGATTGAAGATGCTAACCTTGTCGGACATCTGGCCGATGCGGTCGAGTCTGCCGATGCGTTGCTCCACGACCATTGGATTCCAGGGCAGATCGTAATTCACGAGAATGTGACAAAACTGGAAGTCCAATCCTTCGCTACCTACTTCGGAGGAAAGCAAGATTCGAAGTTTAGGATCTGTTTTAAACCGGTCCATCCGCTCTTGCCGGGTTTCTCGATCGTAATCTCCGCTGATTACCTCAACACCAAGTCCCCGCTGGCGAAGTTTCGTTTTGAGATGCTCCAGAGTCCCTTTGAAATATGCGAATACAAGAACCTTCCCATTCGGCTCAACCGCATCAACGAGGCGGAATATTTCCAATAATGCTTCAAATTTAGTATCAGGCGAGCCTGCTCCTCTCCACGCGTGGATTGCCTGAGATATGTCGAGAGTCGTTTCTGAAGTTGGCGATTGTTCTTGTGGCCAGTCTTCAGCCTGGAGGTCTGTCTCCTCCTCATCCAGAGTCCCAACGAGTGCCGAGCCAGGTGTCTCATACCTGCTAGCCGCTGCCGGTATGCAGCTTGCCATCTGCCGCTGAGGCGTCATAGCCAGGAACATGGCGAACACTTTGTCGGACTGATGAAGATGCGTGATCCGCTCCGTTACAGCGTCATATATCGCCTGTTCCTGCGCCGTCCAGTTGACAGTCACGGTGCGCGCCTGTCGTAACGACCGAGATTCAACGTCGCGCTTGCGCGTGCGCGTGAATACCTGGCTAAGCTGGTTGAGATTGGTCACGCGCCGTTGTAACGCAATGACATCTGTTCGACTTATCTGCGTAGTGTTTGCAAGGCGCTTGACGGTTTCACCATATTCCGGGTTGGCGGTGAAGAGAGAAGATCTCGGCCCAGATTCGACGCGTCTCAAGATTGCCGCGCATTGCCCCAAATCTGGAGGGTATTTAGCTCGGAGCTCTCTCAATGCATCAACGACCGGTTCATTCGCACGAATCATCTGGTCGAAGAGCGTTTCGCCGAGTTTGTCGCGTAACAAAGTCGGATCCGTTCCAAATACTTCCGGGTCAAGCAATCGAAGCAAATAGAAGAGGTTTAAATTTCCGAGATGGATCGGCGTTGCAGTGAGTAACAGCATTCCATCGGAATTGTCGCCCAGCAAGCGTCCAATTCTATGTGAAAGGGTTTCAGGGTTACGGAGGTGGTGTGCTTCGTCGATCACCAAGAGGTCCAAGGGTGGAGCAGCAGCCTCCCATTCTTCAATTACATCCTTTGATCGAACTGACTGAAGCGAACATATCCCCCTGAGCTTGACGGAATCCCCCTCTGTTTGGAAAAGCTGCAGAAATCTTCGCAACCCCCTGGAGTCCAGAATGTCGAATTTTTCATCGAACCTATTGCGCATTTCCATCTGCCATTTCAGACAAAGGGCAGATGGGCAGACGATCAGGATGCGATCCAGAGAATCTGGATGCCGGGCCCGAAGTTCAGAAATGATCAGACCTGATTCAATCGTTTTTCCGAGACCAACCTCGTCAGCGATGAGTAGGCGTTGTTTTTGTGAGTCCAGGAATTTGAGAAGCGGCTTGAACTGGTACGACTTGAACTCGGTTCTGGTGGAACGGAAGGAGTAGAGGTTGTTCCGAAGCGGAAACTGAAGCTTTGTAAACGTCATAAGCTTCGAGAAGCTCTCTTTCGACCCGTACACCGCTTCGTTGAAGAGATCTTCTACGGTCCGGCGAGCTGAAAACTCCTCGATGTCGGATTCCGGAACGTTTACGGCGCGTTGAGACCCGAAGAATACCGGATACCACCACTCCCCGCCCAACCGTTGTGGGGGCTTTACTACGTACCCGAGTTGGTCTGGTGAACTTCGTCTTCGAATCTGCTGTCCAACAGAGAATTTCGATTTTGCGACTGCTGGATCTCCCGTGGACATCAACTCGACTCCTTGGCTTTCCTGAAAGGTATCGAAAAGACTTCATCCTAATACGCAGGCCCGGGGAAGTGCGAATGAACTCTTCGACTAGACGGGGAGATTCTCGCCTCGCACTTGCCGCTTCCTTCGCTCCAAGAATGTGTTGTAGGATGTGTCCGCAGCACATGAACTACAGAGTCACCTTCTCAGCCATCCACGGTGACGCCACTCGGGCACGTTTCGAGCTACAGTGTGCTACAGCTCCTCCCCCAAAAAAGTGAGAATTAGGAGCAAGAGTTTGTCAGAACCTTCTGAACATGACTGCTGCATTCCGTTTACTCCAACCCCAGAGCAGGATAAGGTCATCAAAGCATCCGCCGAATCAAGGCTGTTGGTCGATGCGGCTGCAGGAACCGGCAAGACCGCAGTAGCATGTGCACGCGTCGCGCACCTCATCCAGAATTGTGGGGTTGAACCGACCAATCTGTGGCTAATCAGCTTTACTCGCCCAGCCGTCGCCGAGATTCGAAAGAGGATTTTCGATTATGTGGGGGGTGCCGCCTACTCGATTAAGATTGCGACTCTAGATCAACAAGCTTTCCAGATTGTGCAGGGCTTTCAATCTTCGAAAGAACAAAGAATTTTTGAAAGTTATGAACTTACGATTGAGAAGGCGATCGAGCTTCTCGTAAACGCACGACCTGAAGTCAGAGAGGCCATTGGTTTTCTTGAGCACGTAATTGTCGATGAAGCCCAGGACGTAGTTGGGAGACGGGCAGAGTTGCTGTTGAATGTCGTGAATCTTCTTGGAAAGTCTTGTGGAGTTTCGATATTCTTCGATCCTGCTCAAGCAATTTATCAGTTTAGCGAACCTCCCCAACAGCGTTTCACCCTCCCCGAAGTGCTTCGAAACAGTAAGACACTAAAGTTTACTGAATCGCGTTTAACAAAGGTCCACCGTACGAGCTCTGCCAAACTGCTTTCGATATTTGAACAAACGCGCGTGACTGTTTTGAGCGCCAAACTGCCGGGGGAAAGCAAATTTTCGAAGGTGAAAGAAGACATCAAGACGTTTGCGGACTCAGAACTCGGAAAGGAATTTCTGCAGGGAGTGGAGGCTAGTGAAGATCTGCTCGTACTGTTCAGAAGCCGGGGTGAAGTTCTTAAAGCATCTTCGCTGCTTTCAGGTGCAGAGACCAAACACCGGGTGCGAATTTCAGGATACCCTTCGTGTGTGCACCCATGGGTGGCACTACTGTTTTGGGACTATTGCGAGCGACAGATAACGAGATCTACCTTCGAAGGTCTCGTCCGCAAGCGAATGTCTTCGGCGCTTGCCAGCGGTCACTCAGAAGTTATCTGGGCATTACTCAAGAGAGTGGCCCAGGAGAGTAAAGATCTCGTAAATATTCATCAGTTGCGAAGAGTGCTTTCGAGGCCGAGACCACCAATCGATTTCACGAGTCCGGACGTCGGCAGCACAGGACCGATCATTGGGACGATTCACGCCTCGAAGGGCCGTGAAGCGGATGACGTACATCTGCACTTTAACGATGATGATGATCGAGAATGTTCTAGCCTAGACGAAGAGGCGAGCGTTCTTTTCGTAGGGGCTACGCGAGCGCGCAAGTCGCTCAAGATAGGAAACGGTTTTAAATGGATGCGGACACTTAAACCGTCTGGCAGGGCATTTCACGTCGATTATGCGAAGTCGCATCCGGCATCTGTCGAGATTGGCATGAATGGAGACGTCGATCCGCTGGGACAAGCTTCTCAGTCGCTTTACAAGAATGCCGAAGAAGCGATAGCGAGCCAAACTGTTCTTTCCCAATTGTCCGGATCAGTGTTCAAGCTCAGCGCGCAAACTGACAGGGAAAAAGACTTTCGATACCGGCTCATTTACAACGAGACGGTGGTCGGGCATCTTAGCGACGTTGTGAATAAGGAACTCTTCTTCGTAGGAAGAAAAGTGAACAGCAAGACCAAGTTGCGCCCAAGCCCCAACATCTACGACGTGTGGTCAGTTGGAGTCAGGTCTATTGTGCTTGCACCCGAAAATACCGGCTTACAGTCGTTGCTGCCGCCCTTCAACGAGAGTGGCATTATGCTTGCGCCCGTGCCCTGCGCATTCCCGACAGTTCGATTTTATTCCTATGGAGGCAAGCGAAAGTGAGCGCAACCCCTCGAAAGTCTTTAGTTCAGCGGCTTGAAGCTGATCTTGTCGGCCCGCACAGCGACAGCGAGATACTGGCGGACCGACCAAACGATGTTTATCTCACCGGTATACTGTTTCCCCAAGCGACGACGGTTTCAGATGAGGAGAATGAAAGCCTCCAGTCTGGTAATGGTGATGACGAAAACTCGACCGCTTCAGATGCAGCACCGCTAGACCGTACAACTAGACCGGCATCTGCTGGAATTTCGTTCGCGATTGCGACGGACGCCCTCCCAATCTCGGCGACGCTCGAATGCGCAACTTACGAGCGAGTCCTTGAGGCCGTTGTGGATGGGAAAGAGCGGTATGGCTGGAAGCGCCATCAACATCGAACAACTATTCCTGTTCTCCTCAATTCCCGGAGCGCGAGTATCCCGTCCTCCAAAACAGGAATTCCAAATTTAGAGCTCTACTACAACAAGGCAGAGTGGAAGGATGGAACTCTTGTCACGATGGCGGTAATCAACGCCAACAAATCAAAGAAGGGTGATTCAAAAGACGATACCACTGCTAAATGCCTTTATCAGGTAAAGCTGACAATAAAGGCCGGGAAAGCACAAAAACTTATTGCGCGCCCGTCGAATATTTCCGGTGAGGACGACGATGCGAAGACGGCAAGACTTCTGTATCGAAATGCACGGGAGTATGCGACCGGACACACGTGTTCAGCTGATTGGCGAGAATTGCCAGACGGGTCCGCTGAGTGGGTTTCCACATCCTGGATTCCACAGCAGCTCGTTCCTTCAGTAAGCATGGATGGGCATAAGTGTTTTGAGGTTCTTAAGAACACTTCAACTGTCTCACCGCTTTCGGCTGATTGGCTCTCCAATGCGTCAGACGCAGAGCTGCAGAAAGCACTTCCACTCCTTCCCAAGTGCTACCGTGCCTGGATTTCAAGTCTCTCGACAGAGGGCTTGGATGGCGAAATGTTACAGCAGGCAAAGCGACACATTTCCGATTGTGAGAAGACTGCCTTCCGAATCGAAGCGGGAATCGATCTTCTAATGAAAGACCAAACTGCGCGTGTCGCGTTCAAGCTGGCAAACCGGGCAATGAACACGCAACGGATTTGGACGGATGAAGAGAAGAAGCCCTTGCAGTGGCGTCCTTTTCAGCTCGCTTTCATACTCTTGAACATCCCGTCTCTATGCAAAGACGATCACCCCGAGCGAGAAATCATGGATCTCCTTTGGTTCCCAACAGGCGGTGGAAAAACCGAAGCATACTTGGGAATTCTCGCTTTCTTGCTGTTTTTCAGGAGAATGCGTCGGAAGTTGCCCGATGAGGGCGCTGGGGTAGCGTGCATTATGCGATATACGCTGCGACTGCTCACGACTCAGCAGTACGAGCGAGCGGCCGCTTTGATTCTGGCATGCGAGCTCATTCGCCTCGACAAACCCCAGTTGCTTGGGGCAAAGGCTCGGTTTGGGATCGGAATGTGGGTCGGAAGCGACTCCGTGCCAAACGATTATGAGACAGCTAAAGCCAATTACTTTTCCGGTGATCCCAGCAAGGCGTCAGCCGTTCAGCTGACTACCTGTCCATCCTGCAGGAAGAAACTGACTTGGACTCCAGATGATGCGCAATCTTTGTTCGTAGTGCGCTGCACGAATGCAGAATGCGCGTTGGGGCAACTGTCGAACTTGCCAGTGTGGACTGTGGATGATGCCGTATACCGGCAACTGCCTTCATTACTCGTCGGTACCGTCGACAAATTCGCTCAGATTGTCAGAAATCCCGACTGCGGAGTTCTGTTTGGCAGAGGCGCAGTTTCATCTCCTGACCTCATTATTCAAGATGAGCTGCACCTGATCTCGGGGCCGCTCGGAACGATGGCGGGCCTTTACGAAGTTGCAATCGACAAACTCTGTTCACGCCGGGTCATCGACGGAAAAGTCTCGAGCTCAAAGCCAAAGATAATTGGTTCAACGGCGACGATTCGACGCGCTGAACCGCAGGTCAGAGCTCTCTTTGGCCGTAAGACGTTGCAGTTTCCGCCCCCGGGAATCGATGCCTCCGATTCATGTTTTTGTGTTATCGACCCAAATTCCTCGGGGCGACTATACCTCGGCGTAACTACAGCGGGCCGATCGGCAAAGTTCGCGTTGCAGGCAACTTGTGCTTCATTACTCCAATCAGCGCAGCAAATCCCATCCCCAGAAGTCAGGGACCCATACTCCACTTTGGTCACGTATTTCAACTCGTTGCGAGAATTGGGAGGTGCTGTCGTTTTGATGCAAGATGACGTCGGAATGAGCATTGACCAATATGCAAAGTATCGGGATGAACAACCTAAGGCAGCGCGAGAAGTACGAGAGTTGACCAGTCGTGTTACGCAGACCGAGGTCCGTGAACTGCTCGATACGCTAAAAAACAAAACCGGCGAGGCGGGATGCGTGGATGTGCTGCTTGCCAGCAACATGATCAGCGTTGGAGTGGACATTCCGCGTTTGGGACTGATGGTCGTGAATGGTCAGCCAAAGGGCATTTCAGAGTACATTCAGTCGACTTCCAGAGTGGGCAGGGGTTCAGTGGCGGGATTAATTGTCGCGGTCTACAACGCCGGTAAAGCCCGTGATAGGTCGCATTACGAGACATTACGCACTTGGCACCGAACGTTGTACCGAGAGGTTGATGCGACAAGCGTCACACCTTTCGCTTCACGAGCGCGAGACCGAGCTCTTCATGCTCCTCTGGTTGCGCTAATACGACACTTCGTTGCAGAGATGCGCGACAATCCGCAACTTCGCAAAAATTACGAAGAAGCCATCGACAGTTTTGTGCAACTGGTTGTTGACCGGTCAGACTTGGCGAGCCAAGGAGAGGAAACGAGTGGAACTGCAGCCGATCTCAAAAAAATCCTCACCCGTTGGGCTGAACGCATTGGGCTCAAACGTTATTGGAACGACTACAAACTGAAGGAGAGCCTCCTAATTAGTGCCGAACGTGCTGCGGAACTGAGAGCTTGCGGACGAGCACCCGGCGAATGCTGGCCGACGCCAAACAGCTTGCGAAATGTAGAGCCTGGGACGCCGTTCATGTTGACGGAGCGCTTGGCGCCTGAGGAAGAACTTCCAAGCTATGCGAAGGGGGCAAAAAGTGGCAAATAACCAACTTGGAAAGCTTCGGAGAAGCTCTGTCGTATCAACTTTTGGTCCGGGCGCAATTGTCGATTTCAGAGCAGACGGCGCTCCGGTATCAGGTGTTGCCGCAGGGCTCGAGGCGTGGGACGAACGCGCCAAACCAGCTGGACTTAAAAATAAGCAGGTAATCACAGAGCCGAGACTGCAAAGAAAGCTGAAGGTTCTCGGTTTCCGACTTCCACCAGTGGCACTCTCGGACGACGATCCCTCAACACTAGTGGGAGTACGATTTCCGGACTGGTTGCATTGTCCTGGGTGTCATAGGATCCGCCCTAGCTTAAGATGGGGCAAAGTAATGGGCAAAGCATTTCGTTTTTGCCCTGACTGCAGCAACGAGCTTGGAGGAGAGAAACGAATTTTCGTAATCCCCGTTCGCTTCGTGGCTGCGTGCGAATATGGGCATCTTGAGGAGTTCCCCTGGGACGCATGGGTGGCGCATAAGGAAGGATGCCAAAATCGCAAGAATCTGATTTTGAAGTCCGAAGCTGCTGGATTGGCAGGCCTGACTCTTCGTTGTCCGAGCTGTAAAGCCAGTAAGAGCATGGATGGTATTTTCCGGAAATCGGAATTTATCTTTCCATGCCGAGGGAGACGGCCGTGGTTGTCCAGTCCAGAGGATTGCAATGGCGGCCGACTCGTAGCCATGCAACGCGGCGCCTCGAATCTGTATTTCCCACTTACACAGTCCGCGCTCAGCATTCCCCCGTGGTCCGATACTTTGCAAGAAATGCTCGGAACATTTTGGGGACCTCTGGTAGCTACCGAACCTGCACAGCGCGCCAATCAGATTGAGTGGCTAAAACAAACCGGACCGCTGTCAGATATCCCGATGTCATCCGCTGAGATTGCGAATGCGCTGGAACTCCGAATTCAACAACTGGAGAGCAGCTCTGAAGACCTTCGAGTGGACGAATACTTGCGGTTTTCCGCAGAGCCCGATGCTTTTAGCAATTCAGGAGAATTCGAGTTACGTGCGGAGTTCCCGGGAACGCTGAGCCCTTGGGTGAGCAAAATTCGTAGGGTAGTCCGATTGCGCGAAGTACGAGCGCTAACTGGATTCACGCGCATCAATCCACTGTCTTCTGAAGATACCGATAGCAAGAAGTATGTTGCGCCAATCGCGGCCACCCCCATCGCTGATTTGAAGTGGCTCCCCGCCATAGATGTCAGAGGTGAAGGGATTTTTGTTGAGCTAAACCGAGACGCAATCGAAATGTGGCAGAGCCAGAGCGCGATTATTGGGAAGCGTGCCTCGCAGATAAATGAGAGATTTGCCAAACTCTTTGAAGAGCGATACGGGAAGAAGCCTAAGCGCTCTGTTACACCGAAACTGCTGCTAATCCATACATTTGCGCACGCACTGATGCGCCAACTAAGTCTTGAGTGTGGGTACTCAAGTGCCTCCCTGCGAGAGCGCCTTTACGTGGACGATGACCCAGCAATGAGTGGGGTTTTGATCTTTACAGCAACGGCAGATTCCGACGGAACTTTAGGTGGCCTTTCCCGACAAGGTGATTCAACGCTGTTACAAGCGACTATCAGGTCGGCGATATCGTCATTGCGCTGGTGCTCGTCTGACCCATTGTGCATTGAAGGTATTGCCTCACTCTCGGAAGCAACTAACGGCGCCGCTTGTCATTCCTGTGTTCTGGCCCCGGAAACGTCCTGTGAGGAATTTAATGGCTTTCTTGACCGAGCTCTACTAGTCGGAATGCCTGATGACCCTAAGGTTGGCTTCTTTTCTTCGTTGGGAGCTGCACTCTGATGGCAACGATGTTTCCGAAGGCCGTGCCGCCTCACGTTTCCGCTGACCCATTCAGGTCAGCAGAGATACAGGTGTTCGAGGCATTGGAAAGCCAGCTAGGCGAAGAATTTTTCGTCTTTTATTCACGTCCGTGGCTTGGATTGTCACCTCGAGGCGAGGAAATCGATGGCGAGGCCGATTTTGTTATCGTCCATGAAAGACTCGGCATGCTTTGCCTTGAAGTGAAAGGCGGCGAGATTGAATACAATGCTGAAAACGATCGATGGCGCACAACGAATCGCTACGGCTTTACAAGCGTAATAAAGGATCCGGTGTATCAGGCTCGAACCTGTAAGCATCGACTGCTGGAAAAGATGCGGGCCTCAAAATCCTTCAGCCTTCCTCATATCAGAGCCCGGCACGGCGTGATATTTCCTCATTCAGAAAAGCCTGCAGACGATCTGGGCCCCGATCGGCCGTTAACCATTTTTTGCTTCACTGATCAGTTCGCCAAAGTCGGAGCTTGGGTTGCGCAGAGGATGGGGATTGGAACACCGCTCGGTGCACCGGAACAGCCACTGACAGCCCTTGGGGTCAAAGCTTTTGTCAACTCGCTTGCTCGAAGCTTTCAATTGAGGGTCCCGGCGGTCGTCGAGATTCGGCGTGAAGAAAAAGAGATAGATTATCTTTCGACCGAGCAATTCTGGATTCTTGACTTCCTGTCTAATCATCCGCGTTGCGCGGTCTCAGGGCCTGCTGGAACTGGTAAGACGGTACTTGCAATTGAGAAGGCGGTGCGGTGCGCAGAATATTGCCTTGAGACCATTCTCCTCTGCTTCAATCGGCCGCTCGCTAACCATTTGAAAGCGAGAATAGGGAGTCGAGAACACCTGTCCGTCCTAACGTTCCACGAGTTCGTTCTCAAGTCCGCTCAAAGCGCCGGATTGGAAGTTCCGCGCGAGATCGAGGGAGTTACGAGGGACGAATGGGCGCTCTTGCTGATGGAGACTGCCAAGGTTTCGGATTTGAAAATTGAGGCTCTCATCATCGATGAAGGTCAGGATTTCTGTGCAGAATGGTGGGAAGCACTGGAGACCTGCCTCGAGCCCGATTCGCTCTTGTATGTCTTCTATGATAATCAGCAGCAGCTTTACGAGATGCCTGCTGCATTTGCTCGTCTCATTCCACAAGCACCCTTTCCACTCACAAACAATCTTAGGAATAGTAAACAAATCTTCCGCGTCGCGGCGCCTTGGTTTGGATCGGCTGCCGCACGTCCATTAGGCCCTGACGGTCCACCCGTGCTGTGGACGGAATTGGACAACAAACAGTCAATTACCAAGCAGCTGAGTGACCTTGTCGGAAAGCTGCTCGATTCAGAGCACATCGCCCAATCGCAGATTACGATTCTGAGTACGATGGAGCTGGATTCTGAGAATTTTCGGGTCTGTGAAGACCTGAAGAGGTTGAAGCTTCAGCAAGTCGATAAAGCCCCTCAGAGCTCGGTGACTTGCAGTGGCGTTCGACGTTTCAAGGGGTTGGATAATGCTGTTGTCGTGTTGGTCATTCCGGAAGGCACGTTGCCTGAGAAGGAACTCTTGTATGTGGGGCTAACCAGGGCAAGGTCTCTACTGTGCATCGTGGGAAGGCCCGAAATTCTGACCGCCTTGAAGGCGAAGTCCACCATCACTAAGTCCGTTTAGCAATCAGTTTTTCAAGTCCCACCATGGCAGTTCCCCGGGAATTTGACACTCGAAGTATTCGCTATTTGTTCGCCTTTTGCGGTAGAATTTAAAGGGCTGACGGAAGAGGGCTGGACATAGGGACAATTTTAGGACAATATGTCCTCAGATGTTCCCAGCGAGGCAACTAACCCTTCATGAGTAGCGAACCGGTCAATCTTCTTATTCAAGCGCGCGAGCGATTCACTCAGGCCGATCTCGCCTCTCGACTCAACGTTTCCGCAAAGACCATTGCTCGATGGGAACGGCGTGAGACAGAGTGCCCCCTTTTCGTTGAACCGGCGCTTCGGGATATCTTGAGATCTGGAGCCAGAACCTCTGCAGAGTCACCCAAATTTACTTTCATAGATCTCTTCGCAGGCATTGGCGGCATTCGGTCGGGTTTCGAGTCCATTGGTGGCAAATCTGTTTTTGTAAGTGAGTGGAATCCTTGGGCCAAGAAGACCTATATCGAAAATTTCGGAGCTGAAGAACCGTATATAGGCGATATCGTTCCGTATGCAGCAGAGGAGATACCTGATCACGACGTGCTTTTAGCCGGGTTTCCATGTCAGCCGTTCTCAATTGCGGGCGTGAGCAAGATGAATGCTCTGGGGCGGCCTCATGGGTTTGAGTGCGCAACTCAAGGCACTCTTTTCTTTGACGTCGCGCGAGTGATAGCTGCCAAGCGGCCAAAGGCTTTTTTGCTCGAGAATGTTAAGAACCTGCTCAGCCATGATCACGGAAACACATTCCGGGTCATTATGGAGACGCTCCGCGATGAACTCCAATATCAGGTCTTCGCGAAAGTAGTCGATGCGAGTCATCTTGTGCCGCAGCACCGCGAGCGAATCTTGATTGTCGGATTCCGGGAGAAGACCCTCTTCACCTTCGACGATTTGCGCCTTCCTGCGAAGGCTCCCGTGCTCGGCAGCATATTGCATCCAGAGGATGGCACTGAGGAAGCAGAAGAACCTTACACAACCGGACCAAGCGCGAAAGTTCATTCTAAGTACGTGCTGACCGATAATCTTTGGAAATACCTCCAGGCTTATGCAGAGAAGCATCGAAAGGCCGGCAACGGCTTTGGTTTTGGATTGGTGGATCGGAACTCGGTCGCCCGGACCCTCTCGGCCCGCTACTACAAGGACGGGTCTGAGATCCTAGTCAGCAGAGGGAAGGGAAAGAACCCCCGCAGACTCACCCCTCGCGAGTGCGCCCGACTGATGGGATTCCCAGACAGTTTCCGAATTCCGGTTTCCGATACTCAGGCGTACCGCCAATTCGGCAACAGCGTGGTAGTGCCCGTGATTCGAGAGGTGGCTCGCATAATGGAGCCTCACATCCTTTCGCTTAAGCGGCAGGAGGAAACCGGGGTACTGGAAATGCCCTTGTTCGCGTAGGCGGTCAACAGGATGAAACAAGGTTATCTGTCGGAATTTTTCTCCGGTGTTGCCATCAAGTCTCTGAGTGCCGTTGAAGCTGACACGGCGCGAAGCAATCAACACGAGTTTAACGGTGTTGCGGACCTAATTCGGTTGTTTGGACGCGCGGAGACGAAGCAGATTTACAAAACTCGTTTCATCTACCTAAATGATGGGGACGATGAGCCAGTAGTCGACGACGCAACTCTGACCTGGTATGATGCGCGCGAAAAGCATCCCACCCGTTCCGAACATCGCCTTTACTTTCCCACCACTCGGGTGTCGCTATGCGCTGCAGAAGGCGACCTGCTTGTAATCGGCAGACGGCAGGACGATTCTGTACTTGTCATCATTGCCCAAGGCGGCTCCACTATTGCGAACCAGGTTCAGTGGCTGTTCAGCGTCACGCCTGCTCAACATCATGGCTTCTCTGTCCGCGAGGAGTTAGAAACCGAGCAGGACCGGGTACAGTTCGCCTCAACTTTTATCCTTGAACAGATTGGAATTGTTGTCGAGACGACGGAAGAGAACTACCTCGACACAATGCTGCAGAAGTTTGGCCGTGCATTTCCGATTACGAGGGACTTTTCTGCCTACGCGCGCTCAACACTGAAGGACATCAATGCGGTCGAGGATCCCGATGGTGCACTGATGGCGTGGATGGAGCGCGAGGAGATACTTTTCCGAACCTTGGAGAAACACCTCCTTGCCGACCGACTCTCAAAAGGATTTGTAAACGACGTGGACGGATTTCTTGAGTTCTCACTTTCCGTCCAGAATAGACGGAAGAGCAGAGTTGGGCGTGCACTGGAAAATCATCTCGAGGTCGTTTTCTCGGTGAATGGTATCCGGTATGACCGCTCTGCAGTTACCGAGGGAAAGTCGCGGCCTGATTTCCTTTTTCCTGGGGCTGCGCAGTACCACGACGACTCGTTTAGCTCAGTCCACCTGACGATGCTCGGCGTTAAGACTACCTGCAAAGACCGGTGGAGACAGGTATTGTCGGAAGCGCGGAGGATTGACCGAAAACACCTCCTCACTCTGGAAGCAGCAATCAGCCATTTTCAGACCGATGAGATGATCGCAAACAATCTTCAAATAGTTGTCCCACGGATTCTGCATGCTACCTATTCCCCACAGCAGGCTGCAGTCATACTCGATGTCGCTGCATTTACCAGAATCGTGAAGGACCGCCAAGCAGGAACTCGGGCATAAAAACATGTCAGGTAAAAAGAAATTTGTAAATCTCGATGCGATGATCCCCAGAGCAGACTTCGCTCTCATTGAATCCACAGATCTTCATTCGACAGCGCAGATTCAGACGCTCTCGTTGAGGGATTTTCAGCCAGATTCGCCTCTTCTGCCTAATCTACGCAAGCCAGACTTTCAGAGAGAGACAAACCACTGGACACCAGTTCAGGTTGTTTCCTTAATCAGAAGTTTCTTTGAAGGTGATCTCATTCCGTCTGTAATTCTTTGGTCTTCGACATCTTCTGTGTTCGTCATTGATGGCGGACACCGGCTTAGCGCGTTGCGGGCATGGATTCTAAATGACTTTGGCGATGGACCTCTCTCGCAGCAGTTCTTTGGGTATCAGATCACAGAAGACCAGAAAAAGGCGGCGGCGGAGACTCGTCGCTTGGCTGAAAAGGAGATCGGTTCTTGGCAGCATTGGTCTGCCAAAAACCAACAGCCGGGCCTCCCGGAGGAAGAACGTAAGAGGGTCAAGGACCTGAGCACCAGAGCGCTTCAGGTTCAGTGGGTCTGGGGCGACGCAGACAAGGCAGAGTCGTCTTTTTTCAAAATCAACAAGCAGGGGACACCCCTTGACGATGTTGAGACTCTCCTAATCAGCAACAGGAAGAAGCCCTGTGCCATTGCTGCTCGTTCCATAATCCGTGCAGGAATGGGACATAAATACTGGTCCAGTTTCCCTGGAGATGCACGGATCAAGATCGAGCAAAAATCGAGGGAACTTTTCCGAATTTTGTTCGAGCCAGAGGTAAACACACCCATAAAGACACTGGATTTGCCATTGGGGGGCGGTGTCGGTGTTCGTGCGGCACTCGCACTGCTCATTGACTTCGTTCTTCTGGCGAGTCGAAATCAGCAGGGCCAGCCTGTGTCCGTAGGAGATCAACCGGACGATCTGACTGGAGACGAGACAGTTCATGTGCTGGAAAAGTCTCTGTATTTAGCCCAGCGAATTACCGGAAATGACAAGGGAAGCCTTGGGCTCCATCCAGCGGTCTATTTCTATGGCCCCTCCGGGCGGCACACGGCTCCGCTGTTCATGGGCATGGCGACACTAATCGCCCGGAAGCTAACTGACAATGATCCAAAATTCTTTCCGAAATTTACCAATTGCAGGAAGAAGCTTGAAGATGGTCTTGTGGAACACAAGCAACTGATTGCAGCAATCATTCAGCAGACTCGAAGCGCCAAAAGGTACGACACAGTCGCAAATTTGTTCAAATACCTCATCGAGTCTTACGCAAACGGAATCAACCCCAGCGAGCAGGACCTCATTGAGCAAGCTGGTGTCACTGGCAAGGTGATTGTTGGTATCGAAGAAGGAAAGACCGCTAAGTTTTCAGAAGAAACGAAGAGCGCGGTATTTCTTCGCGAGGCTTTAGCAAATGCTTTGCGTTGTCCTATTTGCGGAGGCTATCTTGACCCGAACAAATCAGTCTCTTACGACCACAAGACCCCGGTTCGGGAAGGTGGTGTGGGAACGGGCGGCAACTGTCAACTGACGCACCCTTACTGCAATCAATCGGTAAAACAATGACTGATGTACATTCGCGCGCACAGCGCAGTCGGAACATGGCTGCGATTCGTGCAAAGAATACTAAGCCCGAAGTGCGCGTCCGTTCGATACTCCACTCGATGGGATACCGGTTTTCTCTTCATAGAAGAGATCTTCCGGGTAAACCGGACATCGTTCTGCCCAAGTACCAGACCGTTGTATTCGTGCACGGCTGTTTCTGGCACTGCCACAATTGCCGATACGGTACCGTCAAACCTGCTACTCGTGCCAATTTCTGGCGCCTAAAAAGAGGCGGGAACGTAGCTCGCGACAAGCGGAATGAAGCTGCACTGATCTCAAAAGGGTGGAAAGTAATGGTTGTCTGGGAATGTGAGACCCGCAGTTCGGAGGATATCGCGAGTCTTCTTCGTCGCCGCGGCCTTCCACCGAGGACCTAATCTGGCGAATGTGATGTCTGTCGGTCGTTTCAAGTTCCGGCGCTTGCCATTCAAGCAAATTCTTTGTGAGTTTCTTCCCTGGAACGCGAAGAGGCCATCTTCCAGTCCATCTGTTCATACAGTATTTGGGGATGATAGCAATAAACGTCGCCGCATTTCCAAGGGCACTTGTTATGGGGGAGGAACTAATGTTTGAAGTCACCGGACATCATGTTGCCAAACTAACAGACGGAGACCTCCGTAACTTGGTTGCGCTGCTCTGTCAGGCGGAACTGCGTCGAAGAAACCTGCCCGTTACGTCGGTGACGTACGGAGGCGATCAAGATGCAGCTGATGGTGGGATCGACGTTCGAGTGATGTTGGACGCTTCTTCTACTTTGTTTCCGCCGATTCCACGATCTTCAACAGGATACCAAGTCAAAGCTGAAACCATGTCCCGATCTCGAATTCTCGCCGAGATGAGGCCAAAGGGGGTACTCCGCGATGTCATTCGTAAACTCGCGTTAAGCGCGGGTGCATACATCATCGCGAGTTCAAAAGACTCAGCAACGGACCTTTCTTTAGGAAACCGTTTGAAGGCGATGCGCGAAGCCGTTGCTGACCTTCCAAACGCATCCTCATTGCATCTCGACTTCTTTGACCGTACGCGCTTAGCGACATGGGTTCGGGATCACGCTGGGATGGTGATCTGGGTTCGGGCGAAAATCGGTGAACCGATTAGAGGCTGGCATCCCTACGAGTCATGGACGCTGACCCCTGATACGGTTGACAAGTTTCTGATTGACGAAGCGTTGCGTTTTAAAACACCGGACTCGAGCGGCGAGTCGCTACTAACCGTGTCTGACGGGTTTGCCAAGATTCGCGCAACGCTGTCACAAGCACGAGGAGTGGTCCGGTTCGTTGGGCTATCAGGCGTGGGGAAAACACGTCTGGCGCAGGCTCTCTTCGAGAGCGACATTGCCGGAGATGTGCTCGATCAATCAACGGCTGTGTATACAAATCTTGGAGATGCACCTGATCCAACTCCAATTGCAATGGCAACCGAACTCGTTGCCCTCGGTCAGCGCGCGATTCTCGTAGTCGATAATTGCCCTGCCGACCTCCACGCCAGCCTTTCTGACATATGTCGCAGACCTTCAAGTTCGGTGAGCCTTCTTACAATTGAATACGACATTCGCGACGATCAGCCCGAGGGAACGGAAATCTTTGAAATTCAGCCCTCTTCCCAAGAATTGATTCAAACATTGCTGCAAAAAAGATATCCACAATTATCCAAGGTCGATGCTCAACGTGCGGCGGAGTTCTCGGGAGGCAATGCTCGGGTTGCCATTGCGATCGCGGGGACAGCAGAGAAGAAGGATTCAATTGCGGAGTTGAATGATGACGTATTGTTCCGGCGCCTGTTCGAGCAGAGGAAGGGTGCGGATGACAGTTTGCTTCTGAGCGCCCATGTGTGTTCGCTCGTGTACTCGTTCAACGTGGAAGACGAATTCAACGGCGAAGCAGCGGAACTTCGCGTGCTTGGGCAAATCGTCGAGCGGAGCTTCGATCTTCTATACCGTGACGTTGAGTTGCTGCGAAAACGCGATCTCGTACAAAAGCGGAGTATATGGAGAGCCATTCTTCCGCATGCCATTGCCAACCGGCTCGCAAAGTCCGCACTCGAAGAAATTCCGCCGTACAAGATAGACAGATTCGTGAACGTCGCACCCCCACGCATGCTGGTCTCGTTGTCGAGACGGCTTGGATACCTGCACGACAGCGAACAAGTTAAGGAACGGGTAAGAACATGGTTAGCTGATGGGGGACTTCTAAACAATCTGAGTACGTTTGGCCCCGACCAGGTATCAATGTTCAAGAATGTCGCACCGGTCGCGCCTGAGCTTGTGCTATCGGCAATAGAGCGTTCGATTGGAGCGATCACAGATGATCGTATCGCTGAAATCTGCACACCCTTCAAGGAGCTTCTGTGGTCGCTAGCATACGAATCGAAGTACTTTGAACGATGTGTCGAAGTTCTTGTTCGTATGACTCTTAGCAGTCGAAGAAACCTGAGTTATCGTAACCGCGAGGATGCAATCTCTGGCCTCTTTCCGATCTACTTGTCTGGAACACATGCAACGCTTGCGCAGCGAATCAATGTCGTTGAGAAGCTTTTGGTTCATTCGGACGTCCACAGAAGGGACATTGGCATAGCCGCACTGGACGCGTTGCTTCAGACGGGACACTTCATTTCCTCCCACAATTTTGAGTTCGGAGCTCGCTCGCGCGATTTTGGCTACTTTCCGAAAACCAACGCAGAAGTACTCGATTGGTACAAATCCGTGTTGCAGCTGTGTGTTCGGATTGAGAGCACTCATTCAGCGGTTGTCCCTAACCTCCGCAAGACGCTTGCGGAGAAGCTACCGAGCTTATGGAACAGCACGGACCTTTCAGATGAGATATCTGACGCCTGTCTCCGTATTGCAAGCCGCAAGTTTTGGCCTGAAGGCTGGCTCGCAGTTTGCTCAATTCGACGTTGGCAGAAAAAGGAGTATACCGATCAAGAGAATCAGAAGATCGCACGTCTAGAAGCCTCTCTTCGTCCCGTTTCTTTGTTCGATCGTACTGAAGCATTTCTCAAGCGAAATGCCGGAAGCGGATACTGGAACTTCATAGATGAAATAGACGATGAGACCGACTACAACGCTCAGATCCAAAAGACGGAGGCTGCGGCATATGGACTTGGTAAAGAGATTGCCGCCGATAAGAATTTACTGCCCGATGTGGCACGGATTCTCGTTTCTACTCCGTCGCAAATGGTGTTCTTTAGCCTGACCAGGGGAATCATTGAGGCCAGCGAAGATCCGCAGAACATCTGGGATATCTTTTTGTCGGCATTCAATCAAACACCTGCTGAACAGAGACAGGTGGAGCTTCTAGGAAATCTGCTTCTACACATACGGGGACGCGACAAGCGATTTGCAAGCAAGGTTCTCGATGCCGCGGTTGACGATTCCGTACTCGCGGAATGGTTTCCTGTTTTGCAATCGAGGAGTGGCCTGGACAGCAAAGGTCTTGCCAGAATCAAGAAGTCTTTGAGAGCCGGTACCGCCCCCATTGGCCGGTATCTGGCTTTGAGCACCAGCCCGATTTCGATCGCCCCTCGGGACGTTCGAAGCATCGCGGCGGCTATACGCAAGAGAAAAGAGGGGTTTGGTGTAGCTCTGCAGACTATCTGGATGCTTGTTGCACGAGCAAAACAGGACAAGACGACAATCCCGAACGAGGCAATTGAAGCTTGCCGAGACTTACTCAATCAAGTCGACTGGAACTCGAGCGATCACATGTTCGACTACCACCTTGCTGATCTGTCAGAGGTGTGTTTGGACGGTGATGAAGGCGCAACATTGGCGCGCAAAATATGCGCGAGCTTCAACGCGGCATCGCGGAAACATCAGGCAGGCACTTATAACCATGAGCGCCTGTTTAGCACTTTGCTCGCAATTCAACCGCTCGCTACGCTCGACGGACTCCTGCTAACAAAGAAGGTCACTGCGTCGCGTCTGATCCGTAACCGCTTTGATGAGTCGAATGGCACCATTCTTGAGAATGCTCCTCAAGCCACCCTCTTGGCATGGTGCAACGTTGACCCAGGCACACGGTTCCCGTTATTGGCGGCGGCAATCACACCGTTTCGAGGGGCCGATGAACTTGGCAAGAGGTCATGGACAGCGTTGGCCATGTCTCTCTTGGATCATGCTCCGGACAAAGTTCAAGTATTGAGAGAATACGTCGCTAAGTTCGTTCCTATGAGCTGGAGCGGATCACGGTGGGCCATCATTGAAACGAATCTCCGACTCTTGGACGATTTGAAGTCCAACTTTGAGGGTTCAGTTCATGATTTCATTCTCATGCAAAGAGAGCGGCTCCTTCGCGAGATTGAATTCGATAAAGAATGGGAACTATCGCGTTCGCGGGCAAAGGATGAGCGGTTTGAGTGATTGATGGCGATCTCGATTCTTCAGGCAGATCGTTTCATCTTGGCGTTGAAGTTCACCGGCACTACTACCGATAAACGACAAGTGACAGATAGGACCGTACTAACGACGGAGTGCCGGATCTCATTACCCATCCGGCACCCAACGTTAGCCGGAATCTCGGTTGTTGAATCTTATTGGTTTTCGGATTGCTTCCTTGCAAGGGTTGGGGCAGAATGATCGCGGGTTTCCGCATCTGGTGGTTGCGACCCACCAGTTTCACCTTCCGTACTGTTTTGAATGCGGCCTGTTGCAGCCAGGCCGCATTTTCTGTTTCAGGGCCTCTGTCACGGCGAGCGAATCTCCGTTCCGTGGAAGGTTTCCTTGCTGCTCCTACAGCGCGTGAAGGACTCGGGCCCAAAGAGACCCGGCAATCATTGGCTTAAGTCTCGGGCGGCAAAAACTGCACACCGAACTTGAACTCGGCGGTCGGAATAGCGGGACCACAGGTTTAGAGAGCCTTAGGTCTAAGCCACTACTCTGGTACACATACACCGGAGTGGCCTCGGGGTAGCCAGCAGTTCGCCTGTTTTGGACACGACTGGTTGATCGCCTCGTTTTGTCTGCGCCACCAGTAGCGATTAGCCTTTTCCGCGGCGGCCGACGGTTCGACGCCGGCCGAATATTCTCTTTCAAAGTCGAAGCGCCAACACCTTTGCCATTCATCAAGCGGCATATTTATGGCGCTGAGCGCCAAACGAACTTCGTCAATCCAAGATGCATAAGGAATAATCATTTCAATTTCCAATCTGAAGTATATCGAACGATGTTTGATTCGGAGTGTCGGGCGCACATCGAGGTTCCAGGAGAATCGCTCGGTGAGTGGAGAGGGCGAGCGTTGCACGTCATATGCGCAACAGCGTCGTGCTTTTCTACTGATACGAGGAGCCGTGACAGACCTCACAGTTCGTCGGTTGTACCCTTTGCTACGATTGACTCCCCCAAAAGCCTTGTTCAGAGCGTGATTTGGAGCATCTGTCTTCACTGTGCTCGATTTCAACAGCAACTGGCGACCCAAGGTGAAGAAGGTTGAACGTGCGGAGCGACAATGGCGGAAAACGAGATCGCGGTTAGTGCTGAAGTCGAACAATTGCTGAACGATGCCAACCGGTTGATCGGAAACAAGGCGTATAACAGCGCGGCAGCTCTTTTTGAAAAGGCACTTGTGCTGTTCCCGGAGTACGCACGCTTATGGGAACGACTCGGCACTTGCTACATGGAGAGCGGCAAGGTGCAGCAGGCAGAGGCCTGTTTCAAGCAAGCAGCCGCTACCAATCCGAACGACTTTCTTACTGCCTTCTATTGGGGTGTATTGAATTTGGATAAAAGGGACTGGCCTACGGCGGAGGAGAAGTTTAAGCGTGCAACAGAGCTGCACCCCGTCGATACGATGGCGTGGTTCAATCTGGCCAGCGCGCGTGCTCAGCAGAAAAAGCGGGAGTGGAGAGTCGCGGCGCTTCAGGTTCTTAAGATCGACCCCACGTTTCCATTGCCAGAGAGCTGGCAAAAGTCTCTTAAGGGATCTCGATAATGGCATTTCAAAGTTTTCGAGCTGACATTGGAGAGTTCAACTTAAATCTTCACGAGACCGAAATCGCAGAGGCGAAGCTGGTCGTCAGGAGACGGATTCTCGAGTGCTTCCGATTCGGCGTGAGCGTCCTAAAGATTGTTTATGGCACCCCGGACGATTTCGAGCACAGCATAGCAAAGGCTGTTCATCGAATTGTGAGGGATCACGAACTCGTTGTTCGTGAAATGCTCCCAAGCTACGTGTTTTCGGACGTAGAACCAAGAAAACTAGACCCCGCCCTCCGAGTCTATCTGCGGCCGAACCCGAGTCCAGACCCAATTACGAGTGATACTTTGTTCTCTCCTTTCAACCCGCGACATGAGCGAGATATTGCTAAGAAACTGCGCTGCAAAACACCGTATATGCCGCTGAGGACTTCCTTTGCGCCAGCCTGGGCTGCGAAAGCGATAGGGCATGGCTGCACAGCTGAAATGGTCGCAGCAATTCTGCAGCAGCAACGACGCTCTGATGTCTTGAATGCTGCTGGGGAAGTGACTTGGGACGGAGTTGTATTAGCTGCGAGTCTTCACGCCGAGAATCGTAAAGCGAAGAAGGGCCGTGTCTCTGTTTCGGCTCCTCCCATAACTGAATCGGTACGGCAGCCAGAGTCCCTACCCCTAAAGGCCTCAACGGGCCCCTCTGAGTTGCTTTCGCAAGCGAAATGCGTAGCCAGTGAGAGTGACTATGAGGCCGCGGAAACTCTCCTTCTGCGGACAATCAATCATGAAGAAAGCGAAGGAGCGATAAGAGAAGAAGCATACCTTGAACTTGGGAAAGTGTACCTCGCCCAGGACAAACCTGAGGCGGAAGGGAAGTTCAAAATCGCACTCCAATTGGCTACCGAACGTTTGGGCAAGGGTGCCCATTTGCGTCCGGTATTGGAACTATTGTCCCAGTATTACCTGAAGACAAGCGACTACGATACCCTCTTCAGGTTGGCGGAGCAGAATGCAAAAGCTGTCGAGGAACTAGAACAACCCGAAAGTCTGGATCGGCTCTTTTTGCACGCACTTGTTCAGTTTTCTGCCGGAAGGTACTCCGATTCATTAACGACTCTGAAAGTATTCAGTTATCGGGCAGGTAATTCACAAATCGATCCAAGTCTTGATGCCCGCCGCTTTGATCTGCTTGGAATGAACTATTCGAGTTTGTACCAGCTTTCGCTTGCGGAACTTGCCTTCAAGTGTGCATTGGATTGTTGCGCTCGGGCGAGGACTGATTGCGAGGAAATTCTCCCAAGAATATTCATGCATCAGGGAGTTCTGTACCGTCGTATCGGGCGATATTGGGACGCACTAGATTCATATCGGGAGAGCATCGCCTTGCTCAAGAGGGCGCACGTCACAGAATCGATATTTTACGGCGATCTGCAATCGAGTATGGGAGTAGCGTATCGAGCCGTTGGCAAACTGGAAGACGCCGCCAAGTGCTTCGAAGTAGCAGTTGAACTCTACAAGCGACTTCATCAGGAAAGCACACCTGAATTTGCGAGTATCCTTAACAATTATGGTGTCTTGGAAATGCAGCAGGCCCACCATGAAAAAGCGGAGTCACTTTTTGACGCTGCTAAAGAGATTCTCGAGTTAAAGAGTAGCTCCAATTGCGATGCGCTCGTGACCCTTCAGATGCACCGCGCAACTCTTTATCACATGAAAGGCGAGTTCGATCTAGCCCAAATTGCCTTTGAAGAAGCGATCGAGAAGGCGATTAAGGGGCTTGGACCGAATTCGGTGAGGGTAGCCACAGCGAAGTGTGGGCTCGCCGACCAACATTTCAACCGCGGAAACGGGGAACTCGCTGTCACGTTGTACAAAGAGGCCCTGAATGTATTTGAGTCCAGTGAAGGAACTGATTCCACCCACTTCAAAGAGACCTCCGCGAAAATGCAGTGCTGTGTCGGTGCACTTCGGCCCGCACTCCAGGATTGCGAATCTGCCTCCCACGATGCTGTAGAAAGAGACACAAGCGCCGACAGAACCGTGCAGAACATAGCCGAACGAGCGCTGGCAAACTCATTCGGCGGAAGAAATCGAAAATCATTGGATGTTTTTGCCGCGCTTCGAAGTCGGCAGGTTGCAAAAGCCTTCAAACTCGCAGAAGAAGGGAACCTTGAAGATTCCGTAGATGAATTCGAAGATGCGGAACTGGATCAAGTAATTAGTGCTTACGATTATCGAGACTACGCCATCCTAATGTTCGAAAAGGAGTACTACTCTCGCGCCTACTTCTACTTTAGAGAAGCACTATCAAGAGATTCAACGATAACGCTTCATTTGGAAATCGCAACGTTTATGAAGGAATTCCTGGAGAACGCGATTGACCGCTCCGGCAGACCTCGACCAGATGGATTCAGGCGATTCTCCGAATTGCGTGAACGATACCTGCACTCTCGAGACATATAGGGTTTGACGAGTACCTGTCGAATGGAGATGAATGAGATACGTGGGGAGTTGTGTTAAGCCATAGGGGTTGGCAAAAAAATGGCACCCGCGCAGGCGGGTGCCGAGCGATTGGAGATTCAAACATGTACGTTGGGCCGGTTTAGGATTCGAAATAGAAGTCGTAATCGTAGGAGTAGTGCTTCGAGATTAATTGAGACGTATGTCGTCCGGTGAGTGATCTTTCGTCATCAGACGAATCCGGTAGACCATCCGTTGATTCATACTTGAACCGGTCCTCCTTTTGGTCGTGTGGATTGTCAAAAGGGTCGCGGGCTCGATGTTTTGCACTAGTCACAGTTGTCGCCTCCTTTCATTGTCTTGTGGTGCCTACCTGGAACGTGCCCGACATGCCAGTGATCGCCGAACCTGCACTTGTAGCTGTGGAGGTTTTGTGCTCCTTGGCGGATTAGTCCAATGACCTGGGCGACCGCTTCTGCTTGTGTTCGGAATGGCTTCTTGCTGAGACATTCTTTTCTTCTCAATCTTCGTTTACTAGATATATGCACCTCCTGAATCAGACGTGCTTCGTACGCGGTGTGCTTCTGCAGATACCCCCGAGTCTCGATCCTGCTCCTGGACAAAAACCGCAATCAGTCGTGGAACTACCCAATCAGTAACTAATCTCCTCAAAGCATCATCAGTCTCGGAAGGGGCCTCGGAAGCTGGACCATTTGCTTGTAGAGTTGGGGCGTCGTCTAACAGAGTTGAGTCGGGAGCGTTTTGGTGTTCATGTTGTGTGCACAATTGTTCCTCCATGCATTGAACGAATTCGCAAAAATAGTTCACTGAGCGCGGACGCAAACTAAGATCCGGCTTGGATGGCTGAGATGGGGCACGCAGAATTTAAGACTTCCGCCTCAGAGGCGCATAGGACCTAAGATCCGGCGGCGTTAGGCATCCAGTATCACCACCGATGGATGCTGATGTGCCAAGGGCGTCCCGCTGAATGAGAGGGACGCCCAAGTCGATTGCAATCAGAAAGCAGTCGGAACGGTCTGGAAGGGGATAGCTCGGTACCCTAGAAACGGGCATGAGCGGCGTGAGGTCCGGAACTCACCCGGATCATGATCTATCTGATTCCTAGCGACGGTACTTTCGCCCATCACTCGTTCTTCCGGTACTTCATGGCCAGAAGTACGTGCTGTAGTGTTCCCACAGAAATTCGAAGTTGTCGTGCAATCTCTTTTTGGGTTAGTCCCAATCTCTGCAGTCGGCTGACTTCAACGACCGGGCAACGAGGATGATTTAGGAAGTCGACGTAACGTCGCCGCCTGCCCGAGCCGAGAGCATTGACGACCTTCCGAATTGTTCCTTGCGAGAGAGAAACCGAATCCGCGATGTACTTGAGGCTTTTTCCCTCGCCCAGGAGCTTCGCAACAATCTCCGATTGCACATGAGGGTGCTTCAAGTAGTTCACTCGTGAAGGGAAATGCATTCGTGCGCGCGGAGGGATTTTGTCCAGTCGCTCCCCAGTAGATGCCTCAATAGCCTTGACTACTTTTCTTATCACCTGTCTCTGAACACCGAGTTCGTGCGCAATTTCAGGGAACGTTTTATTTTGTTGGCGCAGAGCTCGAACGTCAGCAGGTGAGACTTTTGGGTGCTGCAAATAATTCAGTGGCTTCGGTTGTGGCCGGAGACCTAGGGTCTGAAGTACCTGTTTGACTATGTACTTTGACATGTTCAACTCTCGCGAAATTCCCGCCATTGTGTATCCAAGCTCAATGAGTCGACGGATCTCTTCAGCTTTATACGTGGAAGTATTGACGTAGTCTCGGCACCTTGTACGTGCTGGAACGACCAAATCTATTTCCATGCAAAACTCCTTGTAATGCTGTCTGTAGTCCGACCCGGTATCCGACAGCATTACATCTTTCTTTACTCTTGCTGACATGGACGGAAACCTCCTTCGATACGGCATTGGGGGTTACGACCACCCGAGCCAGCGGATAACTTGAGGGGTCCAACAAATCGTCGAAGAGCTTGCTGCGTGGATCTGCGATCGGATAACAGGAACTCGGACAGCCGACTCGTTTGCGAACGCACAAAATCCCGGCCTTGTTGCAGTGAGATCTCAGGGAGTGCTGGTGGGTTCAAAGAAAACAATTCCTGGCTCAGGATCGTCAACCGCGCTTCGATTCCGGCATATTCCTCCTTAAGACTCTCCGAAGGCCCGATTGCGCGAAGCGAGTCGATGATGTTCCTCCTTTCTGTTTCGAGTCGCTTCTTTTCGCGCAGCAGTGGTGCCGTTGTTCTTCGATCGTTCTTGTACTGCTCCTTGATGCGAGCAAACTGGGCGGCTAGATTCTTATGGAACTGCTCGACTGCATAGTCGATTAATTCAGGTTGGAGCAACTTGGTTGCGAGGTGATCTACGAGGCTTCGTTCCAACACAGACTCGAGAACGCTGACCCCGTTTTCACAACTCTTGTAGTATCGGAACTTCTTGCATTGAAGGATTCGATCACCATTACCGGCCTTACCAGTAACGACGAAAGAACCCTCGCACGACTTGCAGATCAACATTCCAGAAAATAATGGGACCTGAGCATCAGAGGAGCGCCGGCCCATTCCGCCTAGCTTCTTTAGCCCGAAGTTCTTGTGGCCGTTGATAACCGCTTGAACTCCCTCCCACTGCTCGATTGAGACGATAGCCAGATCGGGGAAGTGTCGTACCAGCCATTTGGATTCTTCGACGGGTCTGTTTTCAATCTTCCCCGAAACGGGATGGGGTACATTGGTTGTCTTTCCATAGCTCAGGTACCCGCAATAGAGCCGGTTGTGGAGGATGTGCGCTACGTTGTCCGGCGTCCAACGGCTCTTCGCAGAGCCTTTTCTGTAGGGGCGCGGGAGCTTCGCCTCGATGCAATCACGAGCAATCTGCATCAGGCTTCGCCCCTCCGTTGCCCAGCCGAAGATTGCCCGGACCGCCGCACCTTCCACGTCCTCGATGTAGAGTTTTACTCCCTTGATCGCGATCTTAGAAGCGGTGCTTCGTTTGGTCGGGTCCGGTACGGCAACTCCCTTATAGCCGTAGTATCTTCCTCCGTGAATCATCCCTTCGATGATTCGTCCTTTTTGTCCCTTGATGACGCCCTTCCTGAGTTTCTTCAAGAACTGCTCGTCGGTTCGGGCATACTGAATAATTAGTTCGGTGAAGTTAGGATCTCGCGAGTCGAGTTCTTGATTGACGAAATAGAGAAATATCTGGTGAAACTCGCAGATCTTACAAAAGGTGAGAACTTCAGCTAGATTCCGCCCGAGGCGGGAGGAGTCATCGAACACAAATCCGCGGTACGTCTTCACCCTGTCTCTTTCAACACGGGCTTTCAGCGCGATGATGCCTTCTCTTGTAGACATTAGTGCGCCTGAGACACCTGCATCCTTAAAAACGAGGGCCGGATCTACGATCCAGCCCTTTTCGTGAGCGGCATCGGTACATGTCCGCACTTGGTCATCGATGGATGCGTCTCGCTGCAATTCCTCGTTCGAGAAGCGGGCGTAAATACCAACGAAGATGGGTGAAGAATCGTCCCAAGCTGTGGTCATAGCTGCACCGCTGGGGATGACATAAGTCGTAAGCTGTTGAAAACATTTAGAAGTTCTGGAGATGGCGAAATGCAAAGAGTTCTATATGAGGTGAGTGCGGAGAGCCATTCTTTGTATAAGTTACCAGCCTTATCCGAAATTGAATGTCCAGCAATATTCAGCAAAACCCCAGAGATTTCTGCGCGCCCCAGTCGGGACGAACCACCACGGACTTACAGTGTCTGGCTCCTGACTGAATCGTCGCGCCAATCCCAGGCAATATCGCAGCCTCGACTTTGCGAGCCAGCATCTCACGCCCGCGGCGAAAGTAGTTTTGCCTGGCCTTCGTTGTACCGCCACACGCAAGGCCGTTTGACGAAATCCTGATGTGCCCTGAATCAGCTTCTCGTGCGAGGCCGGGGTCGAGTCCAGTAGACCGTTTAGGCTCGCCTGCCTTACGAGGCATCGCGCGGGTCGAACCTTCGCGAGAGGAATACGCGTATGTCAGCCTGGGCCGGCGGCACCGACCCTCCAGTTTCCACGCAACCCCGAACGTCTGCTCAATTCCCGCGAAGTCGCCGAGTGGCTCGGCGTTTCGCTCGATTGGGTGCAGGCTCACACCACGCGAAGAAGCCCGCGCATTCCCGCAGTGCTGTTAGGCACTGGCCGCCACGAACGGCAGATGCTGCGATTTCGGCGTGGATGTCGAGAAGTTCATCCTCGATCACATGCAGGACTTTTCTTCGCTGCGCAAGCGAGCGTAAACACTTGATCCTGGCCGTTGGCGGAAGACCAGCAGGGCGTATTCTCTATGGCACGGCCCCAATATCAAAACGGTTGGCTGACCGAACACGGCAACCGAAGACACGCAACCCACCTTGATGTATACGGGAATGAAGCATTTATCTATACATGGCAGAACTTCGCAGGCATAATTCTGCTGCTTACCTCATGGTTATAACTGGCAACACTGATGCGTGCGGGCTTCGCAGTGTCCATTCTCGTCCTCTGTCTCTCTGCATGCGGCCAGCGGCGGCCACCCCAGGTAATACTTGAAATTCCTCAAAAGCCGGTCGTCGCTGATGGGCAATCGCGCATGTGGCTGCGGCTGAGAACGCAGGATGGGCGTTCACTCAACCCTAAGGACATTTCTATACGTGTGGTGGAGTCCGACGGGCGCGGCCGCGTTGAAAGAGTTGTGCTGGAGAAGTCGCAGGAGCAGCTTCTGGTCGAAGTGATTGCCGGAGTGAATCCGGGACAGATGACGCTCGATATGCGCGGCGAGAGCATACGGGAGTCGCGCGTACGCGTTGATAGCGTGCTTGCGACCGGGGACTACTTCCGCGACGGGACGCCGGATTTCCTGCGGCTTTCCATGCCTCAGGATCGTGCGGCTTTCCGGCACTGGTTCACGGTTCTAGCAGAGCGCCAGGCCATCTCCAACGCCACGATCCCGACCGAGATCAATGATTGTGCAGCGTTGTTGCGATATGCGTATCGAGAGGCAATGCGACGACATGATTCGACCTGGGCGTCAGATTCAAACCTGGGACAGTTGCCAGCGGGTCCAGATATCGCGAAGTACACGTATCCTTACACGCCGTTGGGACCGCGGCTGTTTCGGACGAAGGAAGGCGAGTTCAATCCCGCTGACATCGCGGACGGGACGTTTGCGGAGTTTTCCGACGCAAAGACACTTATCACCTCGAATACGCATTTCCTGACGCGGGACGTTCGGCTGGCGCAACCGGGAGACCTTCTTTTCTTCCGGCAGTTCGAACAGAGTTCACCGTTTCACTCCATGATCTTCGTCGGTCGCAGCCATTTTGGAGACGGCGGCGATTGGGTCGTCTACCACACCGGGCCAATTGGCAAGCGGCAGGGAGAAATGCGCCGAGTGCGCATGCAGGCTTTGCTTGCGCATCCCGATGCGCGCTGGCGCCCGGAGATCAGCAACCCGAAGTTCCTTGGTGTCTACCGCTGGAACATCCTGCGAGAGGCCAAATGATCCGCAAATCGACGTATTCTTGCGTCCTACTGTTCGTGCTGTTTGCTTCACTAGCTGCCGTTGCGCAATCGACGGAAGTGTATTTCTCCCTTTCCAGTGATCGTACGTACAGGCCGGACCAGAAGCCGAAGGTGAACCTCTACGCGCATAACGTCGATTACCTCGAGTTCCGCGTGTACAGGGTGCAGGACCCCGCGGCATTCTTCACTAAGCTCGATGACCTGCATGAATTTGGCGTGCGGCACTACTCGCCCAGGGAGCAGGTGGACCAGCGCACGTGGCTGGAGAAGTTCCACGACTGGAAGATAAGTTGGTGGCGCTGGATCCGCGACTTCTTCCGCGGGCAATACTCGGGGGAATCGCGGGCAAAGATCCGCGACTGGCACTCAGGCAAGGCGAAACGTAGTGCCACCCGTGGAGCCGTGGGATTTGCTGACGTTCCGCTGCTGAACTCTCAACAGCTGGTGGCAAGGTGGAAGATGGAACTGCCGCCGAAGTACGTCAGTGAATCTTCCGAACTTCCCATCGAGAACCTCAAGCCCGGGCTTTATGTAGTGGAGGCAACTGACGGCACATACCGGGCATTCACGGTGCTTGTAGTTTCCGAGATGGCACTGGTTACTAAGACAGCGCCGGGGCAGATCGTCGCCTTCACTGTGGAGCGAAAGACAGGCAGGCCGGCAGGAAATGTCAGAATCACAGTCTGGAACAAACACCAGCAGTTAGCGGCCTTTTCAACCGGCACTGATGGGATGGGAGAGGCTCCAATCGAGCTCAAGAACGCACCGAACGGCGATGAAGATTTCGGGGATTCGGAGAGTGGTTATGGCTCGAACTGGGTGTTGGCGCAGCATGGCGAGGACGTCGCTATTGTGGCGCCGTACTCGCTAAACCTGAGCAGCAACCCGCGTGAAGACTGGGCAGGTTACGCGTACACCGACAGGCCGGTCTATCGGCCCGGACACACGGTGCACTTCAAGGCCATCCTGCGGAAGCGCACCGGTGAGAGATTGCTACTGCCGACGGAACGCCAGGCCGAAGTGACGGTCGAGGACTCCGCAAATAACACGGTGCTTAAGAAGACGTACCCGCTATCCACGTTCGGCAGCCTGAATGGCTCGCTGGAAATTCCTCAGAGCGCTCCGTTGGGCTACTACACGATCTCGGTCGTAGTGGGCGAGAGCCGTATCGGCAGCAGTTTCGAGATACAGGAGTACAAGAAGCCCGAGTACTTCGTGAAGGTCACGCCGGAGCGAAACCGAGTACTGCAAGGGGAAAACGTTAAAGCGACGATCGAGGCCCGGTACTACTTCGGCGAGCCGGTCACTAACGCGAAAGTGAAGTATGTCGTCCACACGCAGCGTGCGTGGTTCAGCGACGATGACGACTCGACTGACACGAGTGACGGTTCAGAAGACGCAGACCGCTACTTCTACGGAGAGCAGGTACTCGAACAGGAAGGCAAACTCGACGGAAACGGAAGGCTGGTTGTTACGATCCCGACATCCGTACAGGAGAAGCAAAAGGTCGACGTTGAATATCGGGTCGAGGCACGGGTGACGGATGCAGTCGGACGCGAAGTTGCGGGCCATAACGGCGTCCTCGCCACTTACGGAAGCTATCGGCTTAACAGTTCGACCGGCAGTTACATCTACAGGGTCGGCGAAAGCGTTCCCGTTGTCGTTCACGCGCAGGATTATGAAAAGCATGCCGTACAGGCAGACCTGAAAATCGCCCTTCTTCGCCATAAGTACGGCGAACAGGATGTGCAGATCTACAGCGGGACGGAGAAAACTGGTGCTGACGGATACGCGCGGTTCAACGTTCCGGCCTCGGAGAGCGGAAGCATGGTTCTTCGCGTCACGTCGAAGACCCCGGAAGGGAGAGAGGTTGAGGCTCAGAGCTGGATGTGGATTGTTGGAAAGGGCGAGTCGACTTATGGCGAAGAAGGCAACGAGCAGCAACTGCAGGTTCTCACGGACAAGAGCTCATACAAGGTGGGCGATGTCGCACGCATTGTCGTAATGGGCGGCGTCGAAAACGCAACCGTGTTCGTAACGACCGAAGGCCGGACTGTGATGACCCGGCGTATCGTGAAAGCGGACGGGCAGAATGCGACGTTTGAAGTTCCGATCACGGAACAATCGCAGCCTAATTTCTACGTGAGTGCTTTCGTGGTGGCTGACGACACGTTCTACAAGGGATCGAAGAACATAAAGGTTCCACCCGTTGAACGCACGCTCAAAATTGATGTGACGCCATCGAAACAGCAGTTCCAGCCGGGAGAACCTGCAGCTTACGACGTGCGCGTCACGGACAATTCAGGCACGCCTGTGAAGGCCGAGCTGAGCTTAGGCGTGGTCGATGACGCGATCTATGCCGTGCGGCCGGACAGTTCCGGAAACATCGTCAATGCCTTTTACGAGGAACGCTACGGCATCGTGCAAACAGAGCAGTCGTTCTCGTTCTACTTCCATGGCGAAGCAGGGAAGAAGCCGATCCCGATCGCGATGCGCGGGGTGCCCGGTGGACTCGCGCGCGGAGCGCTGGCGCAGGTAAAAGATCTTGTCCAGCCGAAGGTGCGAAAGGCATTTCCGGACACGGCATTCTGGGCGGCCGAGATTCGAACCGATGATAACGGCCGTGCGACTGCGCGACTCGCGTTTCCAGATTCTTTAACAACTTGGCGTACGACTGTCCGCGCGGTCACGATGGATACGAAGGCCGGTGCCGCGATTAACAAGGTTCTGGTCCGCAAGAACCTAATGGTACGACTGGCCGCGCCGCGCTTCTTCCGGCAGGGAGACGAGGTCACGGTATCGACCATCGTGCACAACTATCTCGCCTCCGCGAAGACCGTCAGGATATCCCTCGATGTGACAGGCGTGGACATGGTTGCTGGAACAACACAGCAGGTGGAAGTTCCGCAGCGGGGAGAGGTGAAGTTGGACTGGCGATTGAGAACCAAGCCGGGCCAGACATCGGCAAAACTGCTGGCAAAAGCGCTCACGAACGAGGAATCGGACGCGATGGAACTCACGCTGCCGGTGATTCCTTTTGGAGTCAAACAGGGAGTCGCCGCGGGCGGAACTCAGAGCGACGCGACGGGCTCGAGTTCAACCAACTTGAGCTTCCCCGCAGGAGTCGATCCGGGCTCGCGCTCAATCCAGCTAGAGGCCTCTCCGTCTTTGGCAGGCGCAATCTTCTCTAGCCTCGAGTACCTGACTTCATTCCCATATGGCTGCACGGAACAGACGATGTCGAGTTTCCTGCCCAATGTGGTAGTGGCGAGCACCCTAAAGGAGTTGAAGGTTCCGAGCCGTGTCGATCCCGCGCTGCTGGCTCGGCAGGTAGATGCCGGTTTCGAGCGTCTCTACGACTTCCAGCACGAGGACGGCGGCTGGGGGTGGTGGAAGGAAGACGACAGCATGCTGTTTATGACCGCATACGTCGTGTCTGGTATGGCACAGGCGCAATCTGCTGGATATTCGGTTCGGCCGGACGCTTTCCTGAATGGAAAGAATTATCTGAAGAAAGCGCTTGCCGAGCATCCGAACATGATTCCTGACCTCCGGGCTTATGTGGCCTACTCGCTGGCGCTGGCGGGCGAGCGAGACCACGAAGCACTGGACAAGTTATGGAATGAGCGCTCCAAATTGAGCAGCGAGGGCATCGCGATGGCCGGACTCGTCATGCACTTGAACGGCGACGACCGGGCGAATGAAGCAGCGAATACGCTGCGAAGCATGGTGAAAGCGGAAGGAGAAGGAGCCTACTGGGCTTCGTCGAAAGACGACCTTCTCGAGATCGACGTGGACAACAGCGCCGAAGCGACTGCATACGCCGTAAAACTGCTTAGCCAACTTTCTCCGCAGGATATGCTGTTGCCGAAGGCGGTCTTGTGGATGATGCGGCATCGCAACGAGGGCCACTGGTACTCCACCAAGCAGACCGCGATGGTGCTGTTCGGAATCACCGAGTACCTGAAGGTGAGCAAGGAACTCGACGCGTCGTTCAACGTCGAGATTCTCGTAAACGGAAAACAAGTGCTCGGCCGCCGCTTCACGCAGCAGGACGCGACGTCGGGTTTGGCGGCGACTGCGCTGGTCTCCCCCGCAGCTGTTGGAGAAAACAACAGGATAGAGGTGCGCAAGAACGGTAGCGGGAGCCTCTATTGGTCAGCGAGGGGCGTGTACTATTCGCGTGACAAATCGCTCAACAACAAGAACGGGCTGAAGCTCAGCATCGTCCGTGAGTACTTCAAGATGACCAGCGAGAAGTCCGGCGAGAAGATCGTCTACACTCTCGCGCCGCTCTCCGGCCCGGTTCAAACTGGTGACCTGCTCGCGATCAAGATCACGGTCACCGGTGACAAGTGGAAGTACCTGATGGTCGAGGACCCGATCCCGGCGGGGACGGAGTTTGTGGAGCGTGACGAGCTTTACGAACTGCGGCAGAAGCCGTCGTGGTGGAGGAACTGGTACAGCCGCCGCGAATTCCACGACGACCGGGCGGTGATGTTCCAGACCTGGTTCACGAACGGCGTACGGGAGTATTTCTACCTGGTGAAGGTCACCAATGCCGGCATGTTCCAGATCAGTCCGGCTTCGGTTCAGCCAATGTATCAACCTGACGTCTTGTCGACCACTGATCCGGCCGTAGTGGAGGTGAAGTGATGCGCGAACTGTTGCGATCTGCTGTTGCTCCACTTTCCAATTGGCGTCTGGACGCAATCCACCTTGTCGGCAACGCGCTGCTGATGGCCGCCGCGTCATTCTGGCTGCTCATTCCGGAGGCGCATGCATGGCAGTTGGCCTTCGCGTTGATCTCCGGACTGCTGATCGTCTTCGTCTTCGCCTGGCTGCACTGCGGCACGCTGGCACACGGCGTGACACCCATTCGCGATTCGATAAAGGACGATTTTCGTAGGGGACTGCGCCACATTCCGCTCTTCCTCGTGCTCTTCGCAGTGCTGCTGTTGTTGATGAATTATGCCCAGCAACTCTCCGACAATACTTGGCGGTACAGCGGCTACTGGTTCACGCTGCTGCCGAAATTCATGCAGAGTTGGATCGGCTTCGCGCGGTTCAATAGCTGGGTAGAATTCAAGCTTGCCGCGTTGACGTGGTTCGTGTTGCCGGCACTCTTCCTGCCGTTACTCTCGGCTGCGGCATCGTTCGGACTGCGACGGAGCGCCTTCGGCAATGCGCTGCGAACATACATACGCTGGAAGTACTGGGTAGGTATTGCGATCGCCGCCGCACTTGGTATCTGGTTACCGAGCATTCTAGTGAATTGGAAACCGATGCATGGGCTAACGAAAGAAACCGTGAGTTTTGTGACTCGCCTGTTCATCGCCTACGTACTGGCCGTGATGACCTGGATCATGGCCTCAGCGCTTGTCGGTAACTTCCTGCGCGACGCCGCCGGCGGGAATGTTGGAGGGAATGCCGCCAGCTAGCCAAGAAAGCAGTTTGCCCCGTCCGTACTGCCGATCCATTCGAGCAATGATCGCAAGTGCGGAGCCGTACGCCGCCTGGGTAGCTTTGTAGTCGCTGCGGCTTCGGAGAATCGATTCCATCTGCGCCGGCGAAAGCTCGGCGACGGCGGATTTCCGCTCGCCAGTGATCAGCATCACCAGTCCTTCGCGAAACCAGAGAGGTGTTTGCGGTGCGGCGTTCATCTCCAGCAGGAAGTGTGTGAATTCATGCCGCAGTACGCTCTCGAAGCGACGGTCCAGTACCTTGAATGCCTGCACGCGAACCTTGTTGCTCTTTGTGGCGGCAGCAACCCATCCGGGCTCGCCCGTGGCGTTACGAAACATTTCCACAGTCGGATAGGTATACACGCTCGGCCGTTTAGGCGAGTGGAGCCCAGTGTGCAATTCAGCCCAGGCAAAAGCACGTGCGGACATCTCCATCTCGTGAGCTGGGGGTTGTGCATCAACGGTGAAAACGTCAACGCCGGCCGAGGACGACTTCCGCCACGCGATTCCGCTGGCTGCGACTCCGATGGTCATGCCCGGATAGTAGAACGCAAGAATCTCGCGGTAGGTCTTTCCGGCGCGAGCCATCTCCGCCGCGCCAAGCTGGCACAACCCAACACCGTGTCCGGTGCCGCGACCGGTGAATATCACGCGATCATCAGCCACAGAGACGTCGTACCACTCGCTCTTCAGCCAACTCCATCCGTAAGCGCGACCAAGTGCGAACCTTACGCTGGACGCTGCGATCAGCCGCCCGTTTTCCGAATTGCCTGTGCCGAACAATAATGTCTTGGCACGGCCGGATGACGTTCGCTGCGCGACCGTGATGTGGTCCCAGTCTCTCGGAAGATTCATGCCGGCGTTCGTCAATGCGACGTTGATCTTGTTCCGCGAAATGTCCGAACGCCATCGCTGTGTTGTGCGCACGCAATAGGGATCGGTGACCGTCCTTGCCCGCGACGCTGTTGCACCCGGCCAAACTTCAGAGGCAGACTCGGTCCGGCCCCCACAATCCTTGTGATAGTACGCAGCGAACGCCCGGCCGCGGTCCCAAAGGATCTCGCCGCGTGTTTGTTCGACTGCCGCGGCTACCGCCGGAGACAATTTCGACTGAACGAACTGACAATGCGTGGTGTCGCAGAAATCAAATTGTCCCGCTTTGTGGCGGTCACGAAAATGGGTCGCGTAGCTGCGCGCGGCTACAGCTATTGCTCGAAGCGCTTCCTGCGGTAAAGTCCCGGAGGTCTCACCCTGCACCACCTCCGCCACGTACTCCTCAAGCGGCAAAGTGGTGACGAACACAAGCCGCCCGCCTCTGGAGCGAACTTCTACTGGGGTGACGATCGTGCGCGCAGGTGCAACGCCTGTTTCCATCCGGAGGCCACCGCGAAGCGACAGCACCTTCAAAGGTTTTGTGTCGGCGCCAATTGTGACCGCGTCCGCTTTGGCAGTAAGTTGCAGTGCACCTTTCCACGGCACCCAATCGCATCTCTCGCACGACCGCATGACTGTGTGTTCCAACGCGTGGACCGTCGCGTCTTTCATCCTGTATAGCGACATCAACTCCAACCTGACATCAGGTTGTTGCGCGAACCCTGCGATGGGTAGAAGCAGGATGAAAGTTATGACGAGCTGTCTCATTGCGCGGTGCCTTCCCAAGCCTTGAGGATGCGGCGCGCGACGTTCGCTGCTTCCACGCTGCCGCGCCCCCGTTCAACAAATACCACGACTACTACTTGCGGGCTGTCGGCAGGAGCAAAACCTGCGAACCACGCGTGCGTTACGGCACCTCCGGGGTCGGCCGCTGTCCCAGTCTTGCCGGCGATCTTGAGCGATCCTGGTCGCGCGCCTTGCGCCAACCCGTAATCGGTTGCCGCGGCAAGCCCATTCAACACCACGCGCTCTGATTCGGTGGGAGCTTTCTGCCGACGGGCAAGCCGCATGTATGCCGCCGCGAGTTCGAGGGGCGTAATTTCAATCCCCGCCGCACCGATCGCGAGCAACTGTCGCTCCTGTATGGTTCGAGCGGCCGGAACGTGCCCTTCGGCTTCTCCAGGTAAGAGGCCGGTCGTGCGATCGAAGCCGAGTCCCCGCAAGTATTGCTCGAATCTCAGCCGGGGCAGGCGCTTCGCGGCTTCCGCAAAGTATGAGTTGCATGAGAACGCCAGGGCTTCTTGCGCGTCGAACGCGCCGTGCGGCGCAGGATGTGAACAGTTCAATCGTATGCCGCTTATTGTCAGCGACCTGCGGCACGCTATCCGGTCTGTTCCTTTCAACAGTTTGTTATCGATCAGGAATTGGAGGGTGAACGGCTTCATGCTGGAACCCGGAGTCGCAACTCGGCGGGTTAACACGGGAATATTATGCGCCGCCAGGATCTGCGAGTCGCGTACCCGTATGACAACGGCTGCGCCCTTCTGATCACCAAAAGCCCTGCGTAACTCCGTGCTCAGTGAGGCGCGGCCCGTCGCTTCGCCTCCCCAACAAACTGCACTAAGCAAAGTGCATAACGTGAGAACTATCAGCTCAGAAGACCAGTGTTGAGCGCAGCGCATTGGAGTAAGCATGCCAAAGGCTAACTCGAATGACAAATTCCCGTTTCACCACAGTATGCACAGGCACAAATTACTTCCGGATTGCCGACTATTCTCCCAGTAGCGGTTATTGCCCTGTGATACTTTGGCGACCATGTCCATTACGTATCGCCACGTCGATTCGTTTGCGAACGAACCGTTTGGCTGGCCACTGGCCATGGACAAGAGGGAGTTGTTGTAGTGGAACCGTTGCGGATTCAGGTCGCGGATGAGGTGCTCGACGATCTGCGGGAACGATTGCACCATACGCGATGGCCCGACCAGATACCCGGCATAGGCTGGGAACAGGGCACTGAGCTGGGCTGGTTGCGGCGCCTCGTGTCCTACTGGGCCCATGAGTTCGACTGGCGTGCCTGGGAGCGGAAGCTCAACGCTCTCAACCACTTCACGTGGGAGGGCATCCACTTCGTGCACCAGCGTGCCGCATCGGGCCAGGGTGTGCCGCTCATCCTCACGCACGGCTGGCCCAGCAGTTTCCTCGACTATGTGGACATACTGCCAATGCTTGAGGACTTTGACGTGGTCGTGCCCTCCCTGCCCGGGTATGGTTTCTCGCCGCGTCCACCCGTGGTCGGCATCAACTACCGGTACATCTCGGAGCGCTGGCACCGGCTCATGACCGAGCTCGGGTATCCCCGCTATGGTGCGGGCGGCGGTGACTTCGGCTCCGGGGTGTCGACGTTCCTGGCGCTGGACCATCCCGAGTCGGTGATCGGGATCCATCTCACCACACTGGAGTCGGACCTCACCCCCAGGGTGGACGACGCGGAGCTGTCCGATATGGAGCGTTCGTACCTCGCGATGACCCGGGGCTGGGACACGACGGAGCGGGGCTACAGCGCGATCCAGTCCACCAAGCCGCAGACCGTCGGCTATGGACTCAACGACTCCCCGGCGGGGCTGGCACGCCGCCCGACGACTTCCTCTGTGCCACGCTCACCCTGTACTGGGTCACGCAGACCATCACCTCGTCGATGCGCGACTATTGGGACAATCGCCGGTACCCGGCCGACCCCACTTACGTCGGCACGCCCACGGCGTTCGGTGTCTTCGCGCACCAGACCGTTCCCGAGAGCGAGCCGCCGCGCGCGTATCTGGAGCGCCTCTACAACATCCAGCGCTGGACAGTCTTTCCGCACGGCGGGCACTTCGCCCCAGCTGAGGAACCGGCAGCGATCGCAGGGGATCTGACCGCTTTCTTCCGTGACCTAAGCTGAGGCCCATACTGGCGATCCGCGCATCCCGGCTCTTCCTCGTTGTTCTCCGCGTTTGTAGCTGAGCTTCCGCAAAGGATGACGGATCACGGACAATACCGAAGTGATCTCGAAACTAAAGATAGTAGCGCCTGAGATCAGCCTCATTCATGGTTCTTCTTGTGCTCCCTGTCGGCACTGCCTGGCGCGGGGCCTAGTGGGTGTTTGCCGCAGCCTGCGTGCCCGTCACGACTGTCTTGCTCGACAATGGGAAGCATGCGGTTGCCCGGCATCCCTTTCCGTCCATCCGGTTACCAACTGCTATGTCGACTGCCACCGTTTCTTCTACCACCCGGCCATCAAACACGTGAACGGTTCGTTCGGCATGGGCTGCAAATCGTGGGTCGTGCGTGACAATGCAACAGCCGCGACAGCGAGGGCGATGCCAATTCGAAGTCATTCTAGGCTGCTGTAAAAGCAAGGGCCGTGGTTTTCGAGTAGTCCGTCACACGTGCAGCGTACCAATGCCATCAGTTATTGGATTCCCGTTCGTCGCCCGCAAATGCTGAATGAATTCTGTTGACAAGCAGCCAAAGAACGGCGCATAGTCTGTTAGCGTTAACGTGTTAACGTTAACACATTATACATTCAATGTCCACTCGTTCATCACGCGCCGCCGCCCCGACTAGACATACGACCTTGGCCGATGTTGCACGCGCCGCCGGCGTTGTGCCCATGACCGCTTCGCGTGCCATCAACAATACCGGTTACGTAAGTGACGACGTCCGCGAGCGCGTCCTGAAAGCCGCGTCAGAATTGAATTATCGGCCAAATATGTTGGCGCGCAGCCTCAAGGGCCAGACTTTAAAAGCGATCGGGATCATGCTGCCGGACATCGCAAACCCATTCTCGGCCGAACTGGTAGCCGGCATCCAGAAGGAACTCACGGGCAATGGATACTCGGCTTTTCTTGCTACCGCGCACCGCAGCGTGGAACTGGAGACGGCGGCCCTCGACGCATTTGTCGATCACCGGGTTGCGGGCGTTATCGTCGCGACCAGAGGGACGGCGTTGGGCGATGACGCGATCGCGGAAATCGTACGCTCCGGCGTGCCGGTGGTTACGGTTGGCCGTCCTGTGGAAGGCGCAAAGGTGGATTGTGTTACGGCCGACCACCGGAAGGGAGCTTACGAGGCAGTCAATCATCTCCTGAAGTTAGGACATCGGCGAATCGGCTTTATGGGAATCGCTCCGGAGCATGCGTCAAACTTGCGACGCTTCCAGGGATACAAGGACGCCCTGGAAGAGCATGGGATTGAACTTAGAAATGAGTTGATCGTGGGACCGGAAAGCAGTCCGGCGTATGCGACCGAGGAAGATGGCTATGCAGCGATGATGAAAATTGGCGCACTCACCAGGAGGCCAACGGCAATCCTGGCCAGAAACGACTACACAGCCATGGGCGCGCTCCATGCCGCACAAGAACTAGGAATACGGGTGCCGTCCGAGATCTCCATGGTGAGTTTCGACAATACGCCAATCTCGGCGCATACGACGCCGCCACTCACTACGGTGGCGCAGCCGATTTCAGAACAAGGCAGTCGTGCGGCGCGTTTTCTGCTTGATCGGATCGAAGGCCGGTTCAAGGGCGGCGGGCGAATGGTGTCCCTGGAATGCCAGTTGGTAGTAAGGAAATCAACCGCACGAATCGCGAAGAAAGGTCGTCCGTGATCGCAACAAAAGCTACTGCAGTACAACCAGCCGACAAGGTGCGCAGAATCCCAGGATTGCGCTGGTGGATGATCGGAATGGTGTTTGCCGCGACAGCAATCAACTACATCGACCGGCAGTGCCTTGCGTTACTTGCGCCTCAGATCACCAGAGAGCTGAACATTTCAAACCAGGAGTACAGCTATATCGGGGTGGCGTTGCTGTTGTCATATGCAATCAGCCAGACGGTATCCGGGCGACTGTACGACAGGGTGGGAACCCGCAAGGGGTTCGCCGCTTCCATCGTTTTGTGGTCGGCATCTGCCGTGGCACACGCAATGGCGATTGGGCTGAAAAGCTTAATGGCTCTGCAATCGCTGCTCGGACTTGGCGAAGCGGGCAACTGGCCGGGAGCAGCGAAGGTCTCTGCCGAGTGGTTTCCCGTGCGTGAGCGAGCTCTGGCCATGGCGATCTTCAATAGCGGTGCGGCCTTTGGTGCGGTGATTGCGCCACCGCTGGTGGTGTGGCTGAACTTCGTGCTGGGCTGGCGGGCGACGTTCGTCATTACCGGGGCAATCGGCTTCGTTTGGCTCCTATTCTGGTGGCGTTTGTACCGGGTTCCAGCCGAGCATCCGTCGATAACCACAGAAGAGCGCGACCTTATCCTCGCGGGCCAACAGGTATCCGTGAGTTCGCCACAGGAAACCCTCAGCGTGAAACGGCTTTTGCGCTGTCGACAGGTCTGGGCCGTAGTGCTTGGAAGGTTGTGCGTAGATCCAGTGTGGTGGCTGTTCGTCATTTGGCTGCCGAAGTATCTTGCCGATGCGCGCGGATTCGATATGAAAGCCATCGGACTCTCCGCTTGGGTGCCGTATCTGTTCGCCGGGTTGGGCAGCCTTACTGGTGGTGCGCTGGCCGGCAGACTTATCAAACGCGGGTGGAGTGTCAATCGCTCCCGGAAAGCAATCATCGTCGGCGCGGCTTGTGTCATGCCCATCGGTGTGATGGTTAGTCGAGTGGCCAGTCCCTACCTGGCGTTGGCATTCATCAGCGTAGAACTGTTCGCATTCCAGATCTGGATCAGTAACGTTCAGACCCTTCCCAGCGATTTTTTCAGCGACAAGACTGTTGCGTCCGTCGCCGGCCTGGGAGGAACGGGTGCCGCGATCGGAAGCATGGTTTTCATTCTTACAACTGGTTGGTTCGTGCAACACGTTTCCTACACGCCGATCCTGACGATCGCCGGGGTGCTTGCTCCGCTCGGCACCGCAGTCTTGCTGTTACTCGCGGGCCGCATCGAGCGGGTGCAGATGAAGTGAGTGTTGAAAGAGAAGAAAGGACGAATTCATGGTTGATCTTAGAAACAAGGTAGTCGTGATCTCAGGCGGTGCTCGTGACATTGGCCGCGCAGTCTCCGTCGAAGTCGCGAAATGCGGAGCATCGGTCACATTCTGCTATCCCCCGTTTGAAGCAGAGGAGGAAGCCGAGCGCACAAAGAAGGACGTCGAGCAGTTCGGGCAAAAGTGTGTGGCGATGCCTGTAGATGTAATGGAAGCAGACCAGATTGCCGCGTTTGCTTCGACGGTAGAAGGAACCTTTAAGAATATCGATGTACTGGTCAACGTAGTTGGCGGGCTCGGCGGCCGCAAGACGGTAGCGGAGATGGACCTGAATTTCTGGAACACCATCGTCGCACTGAATCTCACCAGCACCTTCCTGATGAGTAAGTGCTTTCTTCCAATGCTTAGGGATGGCGGATCGATCGTGAACTTCTCCTCGCAGGCTGGAAGAGACGGAGGGGGCCCCGGGTCATTGGCGTACGCGAGCGCGAAGGGTGGGATAGTCACCTTCACGCGCGGGCTTGCGAGGGAACTAGGCCCAAGAAGGATTCGGGTCAACGCTGTTGCACCCGGCATGATCAACACCACATTCCACAACACGTTCACGAAGCCGGAAGTACGCCAGCGCGTTGCGTCCATGACGCCACTCGGGCGCGAGGGAGAAGCGTGCGAGGTCGCAAAGCTGGTCGCTTATCTCGCTTCTGAGGAAGCTTCGTTCATCAATGGAGCGAACGTAGATATTAACGGTGGAGTTTTATTTTCATAGCACTTGGCGGAAGGCGGTTCATCCGCCACCCAGCCCTTAAGGAGATTCGACATGAAACACCGAATTAGTCGGGCCCCGAAGTCGCTGTTGGAAGTGCTGATACTCGTTCTCATACTTGCGTGTCTGGCTGGATCGCTGACCGGCAGCGCCATTGCACAATCCACTGGAACGATCTCCGGACGCGTGATCGATCCGCAACAGGCAGTCATTCCCGGAGCAACTGTCACCGTAGCCAATCCTGCGTTGGGGATCGAGCGGACCGTGCAGTCCAACGGGGAAGGACTGTTCAGCTTTCCAAGCCTGCCAGTGGGATCTTACCGCTTGTCCGTAAGCATGGCGGGGTTTGCCACGTCAGTACTGGAGAGTATAAAGCTAGACGTCGGTGGCGTGTTCGACCGCACCATCTCACTGAAGATTTCACAGACAGCCGAAACCGTTGAAGTTACTAGCACTGCCTATCAAACGGTGAACACAGAGACGGCAAACATTGAAACCCTCATCTCCGGCACGCAAACCCGTGAGCTATCGCTGAACGGACGAAACTGGGCGCAACTCATTAACCTTGCTCCGGGCACCAGTGCAATCAATGTTGATTCGCAGCAGGGAACGAACGTGCGCATCGATGACACGGCCATCAATGGAACCCGTCGCCGCTTTGCGCCGACGGTGGATGGCACTAGCAACGTTGATCATGGTTCCGTCGCGACGATGGTAAATAACATCAGCGTGGACGCCATCGAGGAATTCAAACTCGTCAGCTCACCCTACAGTGCTGAATATGGCGGGCAGGGTGGTCCGGCCATCAACGTGGTTACCAAGCGCGGCACCACGGAGTTTCACGGCAGCTTGTTCGAGTTCTTTCGCCATGACAAGTTGAATGCGTACTCATGGGAGAGTAAACGGGTCACAAACCGAGAGCCCGAGAAAGCACGTCTTCGCTTCAATAACGTGGGTGGCTTCCTCGGCGGCCCGCTATACAAAAGCAAGCTGTTCTTCTTCGGCGGCGTGGAATGGAAGCTTCCAAGCACCGGCCGCAGCTTGAACGAGCAGGTTCCCACCCTTGCGATGCGCAACGGCGATTTCAGCGCTTTCTTGCCGACATCTTCGGGAGCAATCACCTCCTGTACCCAAACCCTCTCGGCGGCCGATAGAGCTGCTGGCAAGTTCATTCTGTGTAACAAGTCGGCGAGCACTACCGGGACACCTTTTGCAGGCAACATCATTCCCATGTCTCGCATGTCCCCAAATGGACTAGCTATCCTCAATCTGTTCCCGGAACCGAATTCCGGTGCGGCCGGGTACATCGCATCCCCCGTGACCTCGCGTAACGTAAGGCAGGACCTGTTGCGGCTCGACTGGGTAGCCAGCAAGAATGCAACCATCTTTGGCCGCTGGACGCGCGACAACTTCAACTCCGACAATCCGCTCGGGTCGACGTTTGACAACCAGAACCTCCCCATCGCGCCGGATAATCACACGCGCACCGGCAACACCGTTATGGTGAACTACACGCACGTGCTCAGTCCGACATTGCTTAATGACCTATCGGTTTTGTGGCAGCGCAACGATCAGGACATCAACTACCAGGATGCCGAGGCGATCAGTCGCGCAGCAAACGGCATCAATTTCACGGAAATCTTCCCGGTAAATCGTCTGGACAAGATTCCCGAAGTATCCGTTCAGGGCTACAGCACTATCACCGGCAACGGCTTACCTTATGCCATCAAAGCGCAGGCTTGGGAGATTCGCGACAACGTCAGCAAGACCTTTGACGCGCACTCATTCAAATTCGGCATGCTCTGGCAGCGCGCGTTTAAGCAGGAGAACACTCGTGTTCGTGACGGCGGAACCGTTTCCTTCTCCACGGGTGATAGCGCAATCCGGCAGCAGGATAGCGGCAATGCCGTAGCGAATCTTCTTCTGGGCGCCTACACGCGATATCAAGAAACTTCCAACACGACAAATGTTCCGTCCTTCTATAACCAATGGGAGTTCTACGCCAACGATCAATGGAAGGTTTCCAGGCGCTTCACACTTACATTAGGGCTCCGGTACCAATTCATTCCTTGGCCGCAAACAGAAGATGGCCGCATCGTCGGCTTTGATCTATCCAGGTTTGATGCTGCGAAGGCGCCGCTTTCAACGGACATCAGTTCGGGCGTGATTAAGTTGACGCCGGATCCAACTGGAACGTTGACACGCGCTCAGGGTTATTACGATCCTTACAACGGAATCGTGCTGCCGGGGTGCACGAACAATTTTGATAATCCCAATTTTGATCGCCTGCTCGATTGCCGTCCCTCAGGCCTCGCAAATAATGTTAAGAATGGCTGGGCTCCGCGTCTTGGCTTCGCATGGGATCCATGGGGCGATGGTAAAACCTCCATACGCGGCGGCGGCGGTATCTTCTACGACCGCACGCTTTTGAACCCGGTTCGCGACGCTGGCGCGAATACACCGTTCACTGCACAGGCCAACATCACGAACGGACGTCAATACACCACTCCGTCGACTCTGGTTCCAACCTTTGGTAATCCCCTCGACACCGTAGGTGCTTCTGGGCCTGGACAGCCACTGTTGCAGAGTCTTGCCGTATTCTCTCCCGACATGCCCCCCGGTGCCATTTACGCATACAGCCTGGCAATACAGCGCGAATTGCCTTGGGCATCGTTTGTTGAACTGAGCTACGTGGGCAATCAGGGTCGCCATCTCACTCATCGTCGTGACGCGAACTACGTAGTGCCCGATAAAGCACTCCAGAAGAAAGCAGACGGGACGTACCTGAATCCGAACACCGATACCGTCCGGCAAGCTCTTGGCTACGCGGCGGTTCTCATGCAGCAGAATGATGGTGTTTCCAACTACAACTCTCTGCAGGTGAACTGGCAGAAGCGTATAACGCACGGATTTACAGCCAGTCTCGCATACACGTGGTCCAAAGCGCTCAACACGTTCGACAATGAAACCTCGAATCTGCGGGTGCCCTACGAGTCCGCTGCCGACTACTCTTATGCCGATTTCGACCGCCGACACGTTTTCGTCACGAGCTATGTGTACGAGTTCCCGTGGAAAAAGAACCAGGGTGGCTTCGTCGGAAAAGTGCTTGGCGGTTGGCAGATTTCTGGCATCACGAACTGGCAATCTGGCCGGCATGTGAGTATCAGCGGCGGCACTCGCGCCACCACAGCACCGAGCATCGGCTACGGCGGCAACGTGGACCTCATCGGTGACTGGGAAGCGAACAGAAGCGGTAATCAGTGGATCAATCCCGCGGCTTTTACCGGCCGGACGGGTTTCATCGCGAACATGCCTCGAAACCTTATCCAGATGCCAGCCGGACAGACCTGGAATCTCTCCACGATGAAGCGTACCAATATCACTGAAAGAGTGAAGCTGCAGTTCCGGGCTGAGTGTTTCAACCTCTTCAACCATGCCACCTTCAGGACCGTGCAGACTAACTTCAGCTCCAGCAACTTCGGACAAGTGACTGAGACTGACGAGCCGCGCGTATTCCAGTTCGGATTGAAGCTGTTGTTCTAGACGCAACCATTCGGGGGAGGGAACTCCTCCCCCGAACTCATATATTGGGGCACGGCGCAATGAAGAGATCTGCACTACTCGCAATTTTGTTATTCGTATCCTTTGGGTTCGCGCAGGATTCGCGTGAGCAGCTCGGACCTGCTGATAAACCGGCCAAAAACAAGAGCCCGCATCCACTTGTGGCAGTAATGAATTCGGTGAACGCGAAGCTGCGGCCCGAGCTAACCGGAAAACATCCCCGCGTGTTTTTTACAGAAGATGACTTTTCCAAGCTCATTGAGCGATCCAGAACCACGCATCGCGATCAGTGGAAGGTCACGGTCTCCCGCCTTCTTGTGCTGAAGAATGATCCGCCTCCTCCCCCAGCCGACGCACGGCGGTTGCAGAACACGGTAGGCATTGCCATGGCAGAAGGTGCCTTTGCTTACAGGATCGATCGCGATCCCAAACTGTTGGCGGCCGTGAAGCGTTACATGGACGCTGCAGTGAGTTATGACATCTGGGGATATCGGACAAATAAGCCCGACGTCGATCTTGCAGCCGGACATCTGTTGTACGGAATGGGAACTGCGTACGACCTCCTCTACAACGAATTCACACCGGAAGAACGAAAGAAGTACCGGGAGAAAATCACACTACAGGCGCGAAAGCTCTACACTTACTATTTGCCCAAAACCGGTCGGTCGTATTCATACAGCCAGAATCACGTCTTCATTCCTGTCGCTGGCTTGGGCGTGGCTGCCTACGCTCTATATGACGAAGTGCCCGATGCGCCAGAGTGGGCAAAGCTGTCCCGCGCAATTTACGACCGTGTGCTCGCCACGTATTCCGGAGATGGATACTACTATGAGGGCTTCGAGTACTGGGTGTTCTCAACACCGTGGATCATCCACTACCTCGATGCTCACTCACACTCCACAGGCGAAGATTTGTACGACTTGCCCGGGCTCAAAAAGTCACATCTGTACCTCGCACACTCCCTTCTGCCCGACGGTCAATATGTATTCGACTTCGGAGACGTCTTTGAAGGGCCGCTGACCCGTGCCAAGCAAGGGGAAGATTACAGGCGAAGCCATCCGCAGGGAAGATTCCACACCAACTTCAACCTGCTGTTCCGGCTCGCCCAACGGTACAAGAACCCCGAAATACAAGGCGTGGCGAAATGGATGGAATCGCTAGGGCACTCGAATGCCGAAGACTTCTGGTCGCTGGCCTGGGTTGAGCCCGACATCAAGCCCGTTCCGATTGAGCAGCTGTCGCCTTCGCACTACTTTTCTGATCATGAGGTCGTTTACTGGCGATCGTCGTGGTCGAAGTCAGCGGTTGCGTTTGCGTTCAAGTGCGGACCGCCGGAAGGCCACAAGACTGCAGAGCTTGTGACGAAGTTTACGGACTGGCATTTATCTAACGGGCATGCACACCCTGACGCGAACAGCTTCATCCTCTATGCCAACGGCAAGGTGCTCACCGGGGACTCCGGATACGCCGGCGTCCCGATGACCGAGCAGCACAATACCGTACTTGTTGACGGCAGGGGACAGGCGGCCGAAGGCAAGGGCCACGATGCCTTCAGTGACATGCCTTATTCGCAACTGAATGACATCAAGATCACGGGACTGGAACTGCTGCCGCAGTTAGCTTTCGTTCGCGGAGACGCGACTGCCGCTTATGCGAAGGATCTCGCTGTGCAGAAGTTCTATCGGACGCTGATTTACAACGGTCGCGAATTCATAATTTGGGACGAGTTGGCGACCGGAACTCCGCGCAAGTTTACTTCACTCCTCATCTCAGACGAGGCGATAAAGAGCGCAGAGGGCAGGTTTGATCTGTCCGGTGCCAGCGTGCAGATCATTTCTCCTGAAGATGCTCTGGCGAGCATCGAGCCGAACACCGTTCGCGCGCCCGGACCTCCTGGATCAGTAGACAAAGGACCACTCCGGGAACGCGGATACAGGCTTCGCGTCGAACAGAAGGCTGCAGCCACGCAAGCAGGTTTCGTAACCGTCATCCGTCCATCAGGACCCACCGAGAGCGCAAAGACCCAGGAGATTCAATGATGAAGCTCTCGATCCGGCCGAAAGAACGTTGTAAGTGGGACCTGGTATCGCTCGGTGAAGTGATGCTGCGTTTCGATCCGGGCGATCGGCGTATCTGGACCACCCGGCATTTCGAAGTGTCGGAAGGTGGCGGCGAGTACAACGTTGCGCGAGGGCTGAAGCGCTGCTTCGGCCTTGAGACCGCCATCGTCACCGCCATCGCCGACAATCCTGTTGGCCGATTGCTGCAAGACCTGATTTACCAAAGTGGTCTCGACCAGACGCTTGTACGCTGGGTCGACTACGACGGAGTCGGGCGAACAGTGCGCAACGGTTTGAACTTTACCGAACGCGGTTTCGGAGTTCGACCAGCGCTGGGGTGCTCGGATCGTGGCCATACCGCCGTTTCGCAACTGAAGCCTGGCGACATCGATTGGGAGTACATCTTCGGAAATCACGGTGCGCGCTGGTTTCATACGGGCGGCATCTTCTGCGCACTCTCGGATTCCACGGCGGCTGTTGCGCTCGAAGCCGTGAAGCACGCGAAGAACCACGGCGTCGTGACCTCCTATGACCTCAATTATCGGGAGTCTCTCTGGAAGGCCATCGGCGGAAAGAAGAAGGCTCAGGAAGTGAACCGAGCCATTGCTCCTTATATAGATGTGATGATCGGCAATGAAGAGGACTTTTCCGTCGCATTGGGCTGCGACGTTGCCGGATTGAACGAACACATCACTGATTTCGAAGTAGCGGCCTTTAAGCGCATGATCGAAAACGTCGTGAAAGAATTCCCATTCTCCGTAGTTGCGACAACCTTGCGCAAAGCCAAGACCGCCACTCGCAATGACTGGGACGCGATCTGCTACTGCGAAGGCAACTTCTACGAGGCGACACATCGGCCGGATCTGGAGATCTACGATCGCGTGGGAGGCGGCGATTCCTTCGCATCTGGCCTGATCTACGGATTCTTGTCTGGCCAAACTCCACAATGGGCCGTCGAATGTGGTGCGGCGCACGGAGCACTGGCAATGACTACTTCCGGCGACACGACCATGGCGACCCTCAAAGAAGTGATGAACCTGATGAAAGGTGTCGGCGCACGAATTGCGCGCTGACAGGCGAACATATGACTAAGGCCGAAGTGCTGAATAGGATTCGCGAGATCGGAATTGTCCCCGTGGTAAGGGCGAGATCCGCCGACGAGGCGCGAGCTGCATGCGAAGCTGTAGCCGCTGGCGGTATCCCGATTGTTGAAATCACCATGACGGTGCCTGGTGCAGTACAGGTGATCGCACGCCTGGGCAGCGAATTCAAAGACCAGGTTCTCATCGGCGCTGGTACCGTGCTTGACCCAGATGCAGCACGAGAATGCATTGCCGCCGGTGCCCAGTTTCTAGTAAGTCCCGGACTCGACATCTCGACCATAGAAGCCGCCAAAACGAAAGGCGTGCTGATGATGGCCGGAGCGCTCACCCCGACGGAAGTGATCACCGCATGGAAGGCGGGTTCGGATGTGGTGAAGATCTTCCCTTGTGGAAACGTAGGCGGCCCGAAGTACATCAAGGCGCTCAAGGGACCGCTTCCGCAGATACCGATGGTGCCAACCGGCGGCATCAACCTTCAGACCGCCGGAGAATTCCTTAATGCTGGAGCCGAGGCCCTCGGCGTCGGCGGCGAACTAATCAACGCAGAGGCACTCCGTGCGCGTAAATTCTCAGTCATCACGGATTTGGCTAAGCAGTTTGTCCAGATCGTGCGGACACGGCGCGCGATCTCAGCGCAGGTGGCCGGGGTGACCGCGTGATGCATTCTCGCGAAAGTCAGTTTGGTTTTAGCGTCGCGCTCGGGGAGAAGACCGGAGTACAGGTGCCCGAGCCTGGCCTGGCGCGACGCATCGGTGCACATAATACAAGCCTAATGCTGGTGGAGAACACGGTGCAAGCAGGATTCGAGGGCTCGTGGCACTCCCATCCGCACAATCAGATTATTTACGTGGTGGACGGTCGGGTGTCGCTAAGAGTAGGAAACGCTGACCATGAACTCGCCACTCGAGACAGCGCCATCATAGATGGCGGAGTTGAGCACCGTTTGGTGGCCATCGAAACCTCCATTGTGCTCGATATCTTCTCACCGAGACGAGAAGATTTTCTGGTGTAGCCGCTCCGCTGACTCGCGTAATTGCCGATTTGGAGGCGAACAACTTGAGAAGCGGGACACCGGGGTAGTCCCCAAAGTTAACTCGCTTCCTGAAGATCTTCAACTCGGGCTACAACCTGCCTATCGCGTCGACGTCCCTTGGCGGTCGGGTTGCCGCGAAATGCGGCACTCTGTTGTCTCTCTCCAAAACCAGAAGCACAGTGCGGCATCCAATTCGCTATGCGAACCAAACCCTTGTGGGCTGCCGATCGTCAGCAGGAGCGCCTACTGGAGTTCACCGCTGACAGCGGCGATGCGTGGAAGGACATCCCGCTCCAGCGAGACGTCTGCTTGTTGGGCGCGCTGCTCGGTGACGTGCTCGTTGAGCAGGGATCGACGGCTGAAGTATTCAAAACCATGCGAATTGTCGCGCAAACAGAGTTTCCTTTGCATGAACACTCCCGGACGTATTCCGAGGACAGGTCCACTCCGCTAGGGCAGTAATAACCTCGGTACCACAAGCCACCGGGTTGTCATTGCGCAGACCCTCCTTATCCATCTCAACTGAATCCATCTCTACTGAGTTCCTGACCGGAAGCACTACTTGCGCCTGAGTTTAACTTTATGCAGACCTATTCATCTTGAATTGGCGCCTCTTGCTTCCAGCATCTATCTTGACCCCGAGACATCTTGATTCGCCGACTAACCAGGAAGTACTTGAACCCGGCTTGCGCCGTGCGGTCGTGGTCTCGCAAAGTTTGTAGAACATAAAAATGTTACGAAGGTTTCCTTTCGCAGCTTTTCTCAGCGACATTGACATCAGCAACTCTGAAATCTAGGATTGTCGTGCTTTCCTTATGAACTGCGCGGTTCGGTTCGAAAGCCGCTCCTAGAGCGAAACAGGGCTAGCCTCTCTTCCTCTTCCGTCGTCCTGCCCCCGAGGCACTACGGCACCTGCTTTTGCCAGCCTCGCAAGTACACGGCTGTATGAAGAAGACGAGTTTTCCGTCTGAGATAGCTGTACTGCGGCGATCCACATAATTCGCGTACAACACGAAGCATTAATGCAGGGCCATGCTGTTCGTTTTCAAGCTCGCTTTGCTGCGAGTGCAGGAGAATGTCGTGCATCGGGACTTATACGGTCATAGTTTGTCTGCATTCCAGGCGAAATTTGTAAAGACTTTCCTCGTACCTCTTGTCCTTGTCTCGCTTGTCACGCTCATCACAGGCCCTCTATTTGGACAGACGGCGGTTTTCAGCGGAGTACGGACCACGATTGCCAGCGGCCGAGTTGGCGGCGGGTGGTTGCATGGCCCCAACGGCGTGGCGGTGGACAGGAGCGGCAACGTCTACATAACGTACCCCAGGGACAACAAGGTAGTGAAGGTCCCGGCTGACGATCTCTCCTGTGCAAGCCCTGCCGCCTGCATCACGGTGGGTAGCGGCTTGTCTTATCCCGCAGCCGTGGCGGTGGACGGGAGCGGCAACGTATTCATCACCGATACCCGCAACAACCGAGTATTGAAGGTGCCATGGACGGGCAGCGGCTACGGCCCCCAGCGTACCGTGGGCAGCGGCCTGTCTTATCCCGCAGCCGTGGCGGTGGACGGGAACGGCAACGTATTCATAGCCGATTCCGGTAACAAGCGCGTGGTGAAGGTGCCCTGGACCGGTAGCGACTATGGCACGCAGAGCACCGTGCTCAACGGCTTAATGGATCCCAACGCTCTGGCCGTGGATGGAAGTGGCAATCTGTACATCGCCGACCACGGCGTCAGCCCCGGCGACTCCCGGGTATTTAGGACCGGCGGGATAGGGTATTTCTCCGTCACTTATTACCCCGGTGGTGTCGCAGTGGACGCGAGCGGCAACGTCTACATCACGGACCTTTACAACACTGATACCGACCGCGTGCTGAAATTTCCTTGGGACGGCGACGGTTACGGTCCCCGGAGCACACTTGTTGGCGGTTTGAGTTCGCCTCATGGCATCACGGTTGACGGCCTTGGCAATTTCTACATCGTCGAATACGGCAACGACCAGGTACTCAAGCTATCCCTATCCGCAGTGGATTTTGCCACCGTGAGGGTGGGAACAACGAGCACAGCCGTTTCGGTCCCCTTCACCTTTCATACCACGGCAAGTCTGAACAACACGACCCCCTACCAGGTGCTGACTCAGGGAGCAATTGGGTTAGATTTCGGCGATGCCGGAGGCGGAACGTGCGCCGCCAATCATGTCTATAGTGCCGGCGACACTTGCACCGTGAGCGCTACTTTCACGCCCCAGTCCGCGGGGCAGCGCATGGGCGCAGTGGTGCTCAAGGGTACCAGTGGGGATGTGATTGCCACAGCCAATCTTCGCGGGGTTGGCTTGGCGCCGCAGGTGGTGTTTGCTCCCGGCACTCGGAGCACGGTCGGCGGTTTTCTAAGGGCCGCTTCCGGGGTTGCGGTGGACGGTAATGGGAATGTCTACGCCGCCGATACCAGCGACGATCAAGTGGTAAAGGTCCCGTGGACAGGCAGCGGTTACGGCAGCCAGAGCACGATCGGTACCACCCTATTCACCCCCACCGGCGTCGCAGTGGATGGAAGCGGCAACCTCTACATTGCCGATTTCTCTTCGCCCTGGCTTCTAAAGGTGCCGTGGACGGGAACCGGCTATGGTGAAGAAACTTCGGTCGGCTCCTCCAGTATCTTCGCCCCGGTCCTCTCCGCCAGAGCGGTGGCGGTCGACGGGAGTGGGAGCCTGTACGTCGCCACAGGAAGCGAGGTAGTAAGGCTACCGTGGACCGGCAGCGACTATGGCACTCCAAGCACGGTCGGCAGCGGGTGGTCGACTCCCAGTGGCGTGGCGGTGGACGTAAGCGGCAACGTCTATGTCGCCGATACCGATCTCAACCGAGTCGTGATGGTGCCGTGGACGGGCAGCATGTACGCCGCCCAGCGTACGGTGGGCAGCGGACTGTCAGCGCCGTGGGGCGTGGCCGTCGATGGGAGCGGCAACGTCTACATCGCCGATACCGGCAACAAGCGAGTAGTGAAGGTGCCTTCGACCGGCGGCACTCAGAGCACGGTGGCCAGCGGCCTGTCGGGTCCCCGGGGTGTGGCTGTGGATGGGCACGGCAACCTCTATATCGCTGATGGACTTAGTACCCGGATAGTGAAAGTGAACGTGGCTGACCCGCCTTCGCTCAGTTTTTCCTCCCTGAGCGTTGGAGCGGTCAGTTCGGCGCAGGATGTTGCAGTAAGTAACATTGGCAACGCACCCTTAAGCATCACTCGGATCTCGACGGCCCCCAATTTCACGTTGCAGGGGCCGAACACGACCTGTGCCAGCAACGGCCACTCATTGATAGTGGGCGCGAGTTGCACCCTTGGTATCGAGTTCGCACCGACCCTGGCGGGAAGCAACAGCGGCACCGTGGTGCTGACCGACAACGCGCTAAACCAAAACAGCGCGAAGCAAACCATCGCACTGACCGGCTCGGCGACGCCCACGGCCACTTCCGCTAGCGTTAGCGCCGACTCGAATCCACAGTTTTATGGCGGCAGCGTGACTTTTACTGCCGTGGTTGCGCCCGTCGCTGCAACCGGAACGGTGACCTTCTACGATGGCAGCACGCAGATTGGGCAGCAGGCACTGAGCGGGGGCCAGGGGACATTAACCATATCGTCGCTGATAGTCGGAACGCATACAATCAAGGCTATTTATTCGGGCGATGCTGGCTACATCGGCAGCAGCGCGACGATGATAGAAACGATTGTCCCTGCAACTCCGCTCATCACGTGGAAGGCACCGGCCAATATTATTTACGGCGCGGGGTTGAGCGGAACTCATCTCAACGCAACCACTACGGTCGAAGGCACGTGGTCGTACAGCCCGGCGTCGGGCACGATGCTGAATGCGGGTAGCCACACACTGAACGTCACATTCATCCCGAACGACACTACCAATTACGCGACAGCTACGGCATCCGTGACCGTGATAGTGGACAAGGCAACGGCCTCGGTGACGCCCATGCCAGCCAGCAAGACGTATGGCACGGCCGATCCGGTATTGAGCGGTATGCTCTCCGGCTTTCTCTTTTCAGACAATGTAACCGCCGGCTATAGCCGGACACCGGGCGAGACGGTTACGGACGGTCCGTACTCGATCAGCGCGACGCTGAGTCCGGCCGGAGCGTTGGGCAATTACAACATCACTTACAACACGGCGATCTTCACGATCAACAAGGCCTCTGCTACGGTGACGCCGACAGCTTCCAGCAAGACCTACGGTACAGCCGATCCGGCCTTCATAGGAACATTGACGGGTTTTCTTTCTTCGGACAATGTAACCGCCGGCTATAGCCGGACACCGGGCGAGACGGTTACGGACGGTCCGTACTCGATCAGCGCGACGCTGAGTCCGGCCGGAGCGTTAGGCAATTACAACATCATTTACAACACGGCGATCTTCACGATCAACAAGGCCTCTGCTACGGTGACGCCGACAGCTTCCAGCAAGACCTACGGCAACGCCGATCCGGCCTTCATTGGGACACTGACGGGTTTTCTTTCTTCAGACAATGTAACCGCCAGCTATAGCCGGACATCGGGCGAGACGGTTACGGACGGTCCGTACTCGATCAGCGCCACGCTGAGTCCGGCCGGAGCGTTGGGCAATTACAACATCACTTACAATACGGCAATCTTCACGATCAACAAGGCCGCTGCCTCGATGACTCCGACAGCGAGTGCCAAGGCGTACGGAACGGCTGATCCGGCGTTGAGCGGCACACTGTCTGGCTTCCAGGCTTCAGACAACATAACTGCCAGTTACAGCCGCATCGCGGGCGAGACAGTCGCAGGTGGTCCGTACACTATCAGTGGCGCGCTGAGCCCGACAGAAGTGCTTGGCAACTACACTATCACCTACAAAACGGCGGCGTTCACCATCAACAAGGCCCCAGCCTCGGTGACGCCCAATGCTGTTTCGAAGCCCTACGGCACTAGCGAACCCACCTTGACTGGAACACTAACGGGTTTTGTGGCGAGTGACAATGTAGCCGCCACGTACACGCGCGCCGCAGGCGAAACAGTCACGGGCGGCCCATACACGATCAGCGCCACGCTCAGTCCTTCCGGTGTGCTCGGCAACTACAACATCACCTACAATGTGGCGGCGTTTACCATTGAAAAAGCAATGGTCTGGGTGACGCCAAATGCTGTCTCGAAGACTTACGGTACGGCTGACCCCATTTTGACCGGAACGTTGTCCGGTTTTCTCGCTTCAGATAACGTAGCTGCTACCTACGCGCGCACACCGGGCGAGACGGTGGCAGGTTCGCCCTATATCATCAGTTCGACTTTCAGCCCGGCAGCAGTGCTGAGCAACTACGACGTCGCCTACGGTACGGCGGAGTTCACCATCACGAAGGCGGGAACCGTGGCTACACTGCAGACCAGCGCACCCACGGTTATGCTTATGAGTGGTCTGACTCTTACGGCTAAGGTGACCTCCGCAAATGGAATACCAACCGGAAGCGTAAATTTCTTGGATGGCACCACGGCACTGGGCAGCGGCACACTGGATAGCACCGGCACGGCCACGCTGACTGTCACGCTTTCCGCAGGCACACACAATCTGACGGCTGACTACAGCGGCGACTCCAACTTCAACGGATTTATCTCCACCCGGGTCAATCAAACCGTGCAGGACTTCAAACTGACCACCGCCGGAGGCGAGGGAACGAGTCTCTTCACCACCGTGCTGCCGGGAGGTATTGCGACTTATCAACTCCAAGTCACTCCAACGAACGGATCAACCTTTCCTGCTGCCGTTACTCTGAACCTGAGCGGCGTGCCAGCGGGTGCGACCTACACTATTACGCCTGGCAGCGTAGCTGCCGGCACTGCTTCGCAGACTATAACGGTCCAGGTGCAGACTCCCAGAGTTGTTGCCGGCCTGAGCGCTCGGGGTGCTGGTTTGCCGGTGCTGGCACTGGGTCTGCTGCCAATGCTCGGCATGGTGCACCTCCGCCGGTTAGGCGCGGGGCGTACGAATCGTGCTGCCTTCATGGTTTGCATGCTGCTCGCGGTTGGAATCGTGAGCACGTCGGCCTGCGGTGGAGGATTTGGTTTCCGAAACCCGGCGCCGCGGACCTACAACCTGCAATTGAGCGGCACGAGCGGTGCCCTGCAGCACTTTGCAACCCTCAACCTGACGATCAAGTAGGAGGGAAATGTGACACGAGTAATCGCGCCGATATCCTGGTGCCATTAGACCCGGCGTTTTGGGCTAACTGACGCTATGTGCTGATAGCGGCTTTGGCCGGTATCTTCTACGGAAGGGATGGAGACAGGGGCGACGAATCGCGGCGTCGGTAATCACGCACACGAGTGTGTCTATGCTAGATATCTGAGAGCTGCTAGATTCATTTGACGCAACGAAAACTTAATGCGCTGCGCCTCATGGATCGTCCACACGATGCGAATTCAGTCTGGCGGCTTACCCCACGGCCGCTGTCCGGTGCAGCCGTATGTTGGGCTGCTGTGTAGCCCTGGGGAAGTGTTCATTTGATTGGCCGAGTATTTAAAGCATTTAAGTATCGCGACTTCCGCCTGATGTGGTTTGGCGCCTGTGCGTCCAGCATCGGAACCTGGATGCAAATGGTGGCACAGGGCTGGCTGATCTATCGTCTCAGCCACTCGGCTTTTTTGCTTGCGCTGGACCAGTTCCTCGCAGGCATTCCCATCTTCCTGTTTTCTCTGATCGGAGGCGTGGTGGCCGATCGTGTCGAGCGGCGGCGAATCCTGCTCGCTTCCCAGTACCTGCAGATGGCCAGCGCAGCGGCGCTGACCATTCTTGTGGCAACCGATCTGGTACACGTCTGGCATATCCTCTGTCTTTCGTTCGTTTCCGGCTTAGCGCAGGCCTTCGGAGGGCCAGCCTATCAGGCGCTGATTCCCACTCTCGTCGATAAGGAAGACATGCCCAATGCCATCGCGCTGAATTCCATTCAGTTCAACATTGCGGTCATGATCGGTCCGGCGCTGGCCGGGCAAGCCTTGGCGAAGCTTGGCGAGACGTGGTGCTTCGGCCTGAACGCGATTTCTTTCCTGGCGCCTATCGTGTCTCTGTCGATCATCAGTGCTCGCTTCTTGCCGCTGAAGACTACGGAGTCGATCTTCGGTAGTCTGAAGCAGGGAATTACGTTTGCCCGCAAGCAGAGCTCAATGGAAGCGCTGATCGCGCTTGCCTTCTGCATGACCGCCTTGAGCATGCCCATGCGCACCTATATTCCCGTTTTTGTTAAGGACATCTTTCATCGCGGTCCCGAGACCTATGGCAATCTGCTCGCGCTTATGGGACTCGGTTCAATCTGCGGCTCGCTCATAATCGCTGCCGTGGGCAATGTAAGCAGCAAGGGGCGAGTCGCCCTCGGCGCGCTCATCTGCCTGGGTGTGGGGATTTCCGGCTTCGCGTTTTCAAAATCTCTGCCCGTGAGCGGGGCCATGCTGGTTCTGGTAGGCGCTTCCATGATGGCGGTCTTCGCCATGGTGAATTCGCTGGTGCAGTTGATCACCACGAACGAAATGCGCGGGCGCGTAATGAGCCTGTACAATTTTGCTTTTCGCGGCGGAATGCCAATGGGGAATCTCTTGTCGGGATGGCTGGTTCCCATGTTTACGGCGCCGGTGGTGCTGAGCGTGAACGGATTCCTGCTGATCATGCTTGCCCTGTACTACCTGCTGGCGCAGCGGCGGGTTGCTGCGCTGTGAGTTTGCCACACACGTTGTGCAATCTACTACACTACTTGCTGAAAATGCCGAAGACAGGAATGAACTTATGGTCGCCTGGGTAGGAGAATCGGAGTGAGCTTCCGTCGCGATCCTTTCCAACGATACGGCACCCCGGTGCTCGCAATATGTGGTTTCTCAGGATCCGGAAAGACCACTCTGCTGGAGGCGGCGATACCCCAGTTGGTCGCCCGCGGACTCTCTGTAGCAGTGGTGAAACACGATGCGCACGGAGTCATCGTAGATACGCCGGGGAAAGATTCCGACCGCCTGTTTCAAGCCGGCGCGACTGTTGCACTACGTGGAGCGAACCAGCAGTTTCAGCGCCGTGGACTCACGACCTCACTCACCTTGGACGCAACGCTAGCGGATCTAGCGCGAGACCATGATCTGGTACTTGTGGAGGGGCACAAGGATACGCAGCTACCGAAGTTCTGGCTGGAAGATTCCGTGCACACCGCGGTCGCAGAGAATATCGTTAACGTTATTGCAACTCTGAAGCGGGAGAGTCAGCGGCTCGCGTGTTTCCTTGAGTACGTGGATGCATGGCTGCCCAAAGCATGGAGCGCTCGGCCGCTCTATCGTGGACTATTAATCGGCGGCAAGAGTTCACGCATGGGATCCGCGAAGCAGTTGCTCAAGTTCGGCGACAGACAACTTGGAGAAATCGTGGCCGCGGCGCTTGGAGCCGACCGATGCAGGCGCGACGTTCTGACGCTCGGAGCCGGGCCGGTTCCGCCGTCCCTGGATGACCTGGTCGGACTGCCAGATGCTCCGGGGTTCAAGGGACCCTGCGCTGGGCTGCTCGCAGCACACCGCTGGGCACCGGAAGCCGCGTGGGTCGTCGCTGCCTGTGACCATCCTTGGCTGCGCATGGAGGACATAGAATGGCTAATTTCGCTTCGACGCCCGGGAAATTGGGCCTTGGTTCCACGACAGGAGGATGGCCATCCATGCCCGATCCTGGCGTTGTATGAGCCGCAAGCACTCGCAGCACTGGAGCGCAGGGTAATCGAACAGCCCGAGAACGCGCGCATTGCCGCCCTGCTCGACCATCCGCGCACTCTCATTATCGATCCCCCGCCAGAGCACAAACGTGCATGTGCGAACGTCAATACGCCTGAGGAATTCAGAAACGCAGAACTCCTCCCCAAGAGGACGTGACGCCCCGCCGGCCGATTGTGAATCACAAACATTTCCGCATGCCGACATTTGAAAAAGCTCGCACTGCACTGACAGAGGCGAGTTAACACGCTTGGGGTGCCGTCGGAATCATCAGCCACGCGACTGCGGCAGCTGCGACAGACAGACTTGCGCAAATCAGCATAATCGTTCGGAACCCAAACAGAAATGCTTCTCTAACCGCTTGTTGAATGGCGGTTGTTGTGCCAGGGGTGAGGCCTGCGGGAACCTGCAACCCGGCGAGTTTGATCTCCTCCGAGTGAAGCTGCCGACGTATCTCGGGCGGCAGAGACAGCGGAGCCAGGTTGCGATTTAGGCGAGAACCGAAGGCGCTCACCATCACAATCCCTAGGACTGCAATCGCAAGTACGCCAGCGACGCGGGCGACCGCATTGTTGATTCCGGAAGCTGTGCCGACCCAGTCTTGCTCTACGGAATTCATAACAACCGTGGTAAGGGGAGCTACAGTGATTGCCATCCCAAACCCCAGAACAACCACCGCTAAGAAGAAGGACCTCCAGTAGCTGTCGTCGACGGAGGGCACAGCGAACATAATGAAACCCGTCGCGGCAACAAGCGGGCCGATGATCAGCGGACCTCTTGGGCCGTAGTTCGCGACGAGTCCCCCAGACCAGCGGGACAAAAGAAACATCAGCAGAATCAATGGAAGGATGGCAGCGCCGGTCGCGGTTGCGGAATACCCCTGGACCTGGATCAGGTTCAACGGGAACACGAAAAAGAAAACACCAATAGCGGCATACAGAAAAAGCGTGAGCAGGTTCGCAGCACTGAAGCTGCTCGATTCGAAGAGCGTGAGCGGGACCATCGGAGAAGCGACGTTCCGCTCAACGAACACGAACGCAATGAGGCAGCCAAAGCCGACGATCAGGCTTACGAAAACTACAGGATTTCTCCAACCGAGATTGGGAGATTCGATGAACCCATTTACCACACCGCCAAGGCCGATCGTCGCCAAAAGGGCTCCCAGCCAGTCCACGCGACCAGCGTGTGGGCTGCGGCTTTCCGTGACTTTCCAAAACGAAATGACGATCACCGCCACCCCAAGCGGCAGATTGATGAAGAATGCCCAGCGCCAGGATGCATGCTGAATCAGCCAGCCGCCGAGAAGTGGCCCTATAGCGGCGGTGATCGATGTGAAGCCAGACCACGTGCCGATCGCCTGGCCTCGATGCTTCTCGTCGAACGACGTACTGATAATGGCGAGGCTACCAGGCACGAGGAGCGCCGCCCCTACACCCTGAATGCTCCTCGCAATGATCAATTGATGAATGCTTGAGGCAAGTCCGCAAGCCAGGGAAGCTACGGCGAAGATCGCCACCCCAACCACGAACGTACGACGCCGGCCAAACAAATCGCCGAGTGAGCCGCCGACTAGAATCAAAGCGCCCAGGAACAGTCCATAAGATTCGACCACCCATTGCACACCTACGACCGTTGTATTGAAGCTGTCTTGGAGCGCAGGCAACGCGACATTGACGACCGTGCTATCGATGAACGCCATGCTGGACCCGAGAATGGTTGCAGCCAGTGTCCAGTGTCTCGCTTCCGGCCTACACGGAACTCCGACCTCTGCTGATCGGATTACGGCTTCATCGCAAGGTGGTCTCATGGACGGTATCGATGCGCTTTGGTATTAGTGGGTTTTGCAAGTGGGCGGAAGCAAGGCGGGACGGCGGCGGACCACGGTAACAGATGGATCGGCGATCCTTCTAAGCGTCACGCTCTTTCCAGAAAATAGTTAGTACCGCAATCTTGCTCACGAGTAGGATTGCATGGTGTTCATACGCGCTATTCTCGGCTGGCTCGGTATCCTCGCGGTAGCAATCATCAGCGGTGGTTTGCGTGACCATTTCATTCGTCCACGATTTGGATTGTTTGCTGCCGAACTCTACGGCGCGTTCGTTTTGTCGACAGCTATTGTGTTCGTCGCAGTCGTGGTGATGCGTCCCGCTGTGCCGGCGAACCGGCGCATGGCAGCAATGTACCTGTCAATTGAGTGGGTTGTGCTCACGCTCGCGTTCGAATTCCTGTTCTTCCACTACATCACCGGACGGTCATGGAACGAGTTGTTTGCGGCGTATCGGCTTTGGGAAGGACGGCTCTGGAGTGTAGTCGTGTTCGTTGTTGCCACTGCGCCATTCATCGCGGGGAAGTGGCTGGCATCGAGAGGAGCTATTGGTCGCTAGATAGCCCTTGGCGATCGCCACTCTCCTACCCACCTACCCGCCACGTAGCCGAGCATACCGCTATCAAAATGTCGGATTGAAATGCTTGCGTGCGGGAAAACGCGGCAACGGCATACATCGGCCAGCGTGTGCTGAAAAGTAGACAGATCTTTACGCCGCCTGCGTTTTGCCTTCGTCACGTAGCATAGAGCGCAACTGTTCGCGAAGTTCGGGCGAGTTCGTTTGTCCGTGGGATTGGACGGCGTGCTGAATGGCAATATTCAGCACCTCTTCTTCGTTTCCCGAGATAGCGACGTCGCAAGGTTGTTCGGTTGGGAACCAACGGCAGTCGATTACTTTTCGGTTGCTGGCCATAACTTACCCCTGTCGTGATGTTGGGCACAGCTTAGACCCTTTTGATGGAAATGTTCAACGCTGCTGCTTGTTTGTGCGAATACACAAGGGCGTACCATTAGGCATGAGCAAACTACTTTTAGAGTACCTGGCCTCAGACCCTTCTCATCCTTCGATCACTGATGATCCCTCGATCACTGATGCCGCTATCCTCCTTCGAGAAGAGCCAGATGAAGATGATGAAGATGACGAAGACGACGAGGACAAGAAGGACGGCGAGGAAGAAGAGAATGACGACGAAGGCTACTCGGTGTGAAATGTTCGAATATCGCCGACGATCTACTTTCTAAACTCATCGCTATGTGCTTGTATAGCGAATTGCGAGTCGCCGATCAGTATCCCACTGTGAATCGCTGGCGTATGTGGGCTGGCTTTTCTAATTCATCGATCAGAGCGACTGCGTAGTCCTGAACCGAAATCCTGCTATGACCATTTGCGTCCTTCAGGAGTTCGTCTGTTCCCAATCGGAACTTACCAGTCCGTGATTCCGGTTGCAGTTCTGCGGAAGGCGCCAGATACGACCAGTCGAGTTCAGGTTCCTTTCGTAATTGATCCAGAGCATTCAGTGTTGCCAAAGCTCCAGGCTTCACCGCGTCTGGAAAATCTGGGTCATCAACCACCCGTACCCCTGGCTTTAGCTCTAACCCTCCAGCTCCGCCAACCCAGAGTACGCGACGAATACCAGCCTTCTTGATAGCCGCTATGATGTGGCTTGTGCCTCTCACCTGGTCGTCGTAAAGGCGTGGATCCTTCCACCCTGGATTGAAAGCGCTAATCACAGCGTCACAGCCGTCAATCAGCTTGACCAAGCCATCAGAATCATAAACGTCTCCTGCCTTGGCGACGAGGCGATCCTGTGGCGTGAGTTTCTCCGGATGGCGCACGACGGCCGTTACCGTGTGTCCTCTATCGAGCGCTTCGTTCAAAAGTGCCGCACCAACAAAGCCTGTGGCCCCCAGGAGCGCGATCTTCATCCATGTTCCTTTCGCAAGCGGCTCCGCAGCCAGTGGGGAGGGCGTGCAGACCTGTCACTGAAGGTCACAGCAGGCTGTAGACCGATGAGCGCTTAGCCCACTCACTGTGAGGATAATCCCGCTGGATTGCTTGAACCGTCTTTTTGAGGTTCTCCGCATCATGTGTGCGCTTGTAGCGGCTAACGCCGAGGTAGTAAGTCGCTTCCGGAGCGGCGTCACTCTTCGGATACTCAGCCAGGAGCTCTTGCAAGACCTTCTCGGCGTCTGGGTACTCCTCGCGGTCGAAGTACGACTTAGCAACTCCAAGCATAAGTGATGGCAGTAGCTCCTCCGGCGCAAGGTAGCCGACAGTGCGATGATGTTCCTCTCCCTTCTGATCCAACAGTACAAGCGTCGGTGTCCACTGCACCTTGAACTGCTGCGGTAATGGTTTCGAGTCGATCTGGACACGGACAGGAATGAGGTATCTTGTAAAGAATTCGATCACTTTCGGATTCGGATACGAAACCGCATCCATCTGCTGGCAACCGATTCAAAGCGGATTGTGAAAATCGAGCAGAACGTGCTTGTGTTCGCGCTGAGCATCTTTCAGTGCCGTTTCCAATTCCTCGCGCCACTCAATTTGCTTAATCATCATTCCTCCTTGTACTCACTCTTGAGTAGTTCTCGATTTCGAAACTAGGCGGCCGTGGCTACGGGCGGCTCTCCGGCTTTAACGAGACCCACTTCCACAAGGTGTTCGCCTAGAAACCACACCTGCATTTCACTCGTGCGCAAAACGTTGCTAACAAGAATATCGTTGCTCCCGTCATCGCCCAGTTCAGAAGCACGGCGCGCGAGCTTGCGAGTCTCGCCAATGACGATCTGGTGAGCATCCAGCAGCCTCGAGAGTTGCACCGGCGGTTCTTCACGACCACGGGGAGGACGCTCGATCCGTGTTGTCTCTGCAACGTCGTGCGCCATTGCGATACTTATCCCACCCAATATCTGTATGCGTTCCCCGATCAAGTCGGCAAGCGCAAGTTGCTCGTTGTAATGCTTATCGAAGAGAAGGTGGAGTTGGTAGAACGTTGCACCGGCGACCTGCCAGTGAGACTTCTTGTACAAGTCACGGAGCGTCAGGGTGTCGGCAAGTAACAGGTTTAGCTGCTCGCTGATTTCCAAGCGCACGGGCTCTTCCAAAAGCAGAGGCAGCATGTGGAGCACGGTGCCGTACGCCTGGACCTCGCGCGCTTTCTGGTGGAGATGCGGCTGGGCGCTAATCTTCTCAGAAGGCTGACGGGTAAGAATCTCTTTGTTCGTCATAGATGTTCCACTCTCCTTTTCAAGTTCCTGCTATTAGGTTCGTCAAAAAGCTCATCAGCGACAGGATCACGCAAGCAATCGCCGAGGTGGCAATCACGGCAACGTTGACCCTTTGGGCCTTCGAAAAAGAAATGATTGTCGGGGCTTGCTGTCTAAGGTGTGCTCCGCCACGACCGTAAGGCTGGTGCCAAGTAACGGAGCGGAGCCGAGCTTACATGTGTGCCATAAATCTGTCGGATGCTAATGCGCGAAACAACGTTGTTATAAGTACCTTGCCAGAGCGAATAGTGTGCTAGTCGGCGTGCCTAGCAGCAGCGCCGCTCGCTTTGTCGCTTTCTCGCTTGCGATACAAACAGTAGGCTTTGTACAGAAGCGCGGCGCCTGTCCACCCGAATATCACGATGACGGGGTACGCCAATGCGCTTGGAAAGAGCGCAATGAAAATCGCCGCTGCACAGAGAAGGAAGCCAGTGATTGTCGTAAGCCTTGCTTCTATTGGGGCTAAGACGCGCCTGTTTGTCATAGCGGCGCTTACGGCGCTGCCGATACGAACGGCACCTGCTGCGGCCCGCCCGGCGGAGCCACCCCCACTCGTGAGTACCATACGTGGATGACGAGGTTCGCCCGGAGCACGCACCTTGTTTTTCTGGTTAAGAACGACTTCGGTTGCGTTCGTCAGGTCTTCCAGGTACATCTCTTCCATCTCTAGTGCGAACGTGTCGTCTTCGATCACGGCATCCAGTTCGCAGTTTCCGAACCAACTTGCAATATTGAGGTTTGTTGATCCAACTCGTGCCCAATGTGCGTCGGCGACGGCTGTCTTGGCGTGCAGCATCGTCCCATTCCACTCGAAGATGCGCACGCCCGCCTCGAGCAGCGGCCGATAGCCTGCTCTCGACAAGGGTCTGAGTATCGGAATATCAGTTCCGTTTGGCACCAGCAAGCGAACGTCAACACCATCTTTTGCTGCCGCTCTCAACCCCTGAACGTACGCGGTAGTCCCGGCGTAATAGGCGTCGGTAAGCCAGAGTTTCTTCCGAGCCAGCGCTGCAACGAGCAAATCAAAGCGGATCATGCCGGCGGTTGCAGGCTCACTCGCCACTATGCGAACGTTCATTGAGCCAGCGGCGGTGGGCTTTCCTGTGGGTTCGTCAGGAATGGGAGTCCCCAGAATCCGCCACATGCGCGCGAATGCAGACTCGATGTCAGCAACCGCGTTCCCTCGTACCTCAACGCCGGTATCACGCCACGGATCGATGTGCCTGGTAGCGTCTCCAACCCACATGCGACCTACGCACAAACCTGTAACGAAACCGACCTCCCCGTCGATGGCTAACATCTTTCGATGGTCCCGCGAGAGCCAGCCAAGCGGGCTGTCCATGCGAGGCGGGTTATAACAACGTACTTCTACGCCGCCCGCCCGCAAACGATTCCAGAAACGGCGAGACGTTTTTCCGAAGCCTCCAAGCCAGTCATAAATAAGCCGAACACGGACGCCCTCGCGCGCCTTTGCAATCAGAGCGTCTGCGAACTCCCGTCCGGTATCGTCTTCATGGATGATGTAGCTCTCGAAGTGAATGTGGTGTATCGCTTTGCCAATCGCATCGAGCCACGCCCCATAGTTCTCCCGGGCATCCTTGAGCAAAAGAATCTGGTTGCCTTCTATAAGTGGCGCACCAGCAGCTCGCGAGAAAGCATGGTCTGCGAGCACACGGAGGTGCGAGACGGCATCATCATCGAAGTATCTCCGCTCAGAGGTGTTCATGCGTCACCCAACATGTTCTCGTATGGGATTGTAGCCTGCCCGAAAAGAGAGTGCTTCCGGCCGGACAGATTGTGATCAACAGCAGACGTAAGATGTCAGACGCAGGCGTGGGGCGCCCGGCGAGTTTGAACCCTCAATCGCCCGCATCGCTCTCCGTCGAACCGACGCAAACTCAGGCACTACTCCGTACACCACGAAGCGCGCGCTCTGATTCGCGCTCGACAACAGAACTTAATCTCCTGACATCTACGCTTATGCCATGTTGCACCGGCGCTGGCGCTTTGTGGCGCTGCTCGTGCTTTATGTGTAACGAAGGAGGAGTGATGGCCAAGTGCGAAGTGTGCGGTAACGATTACGACAAGTCCTTTGAGCTAATCGCGGCCGGGGCGCAGCATACCTTTGACAGCTTCGAATGCGCAATTCAGGCAATCGCACCAATTTGCGAACATTGCCAGTGCCGCGTGATTGGACACGGCGTAGAGGTTGGCGGTCGATTCTATTGCTGTGCCCACTGTGCACGAATCTCAACTTCGGCGGATGTGAAAGACCGGGTCGCCTAGCACGCGCTGTTCGGGACTGATAGCGCGACGATGCTAACAAACAACAACTGTCAAAACTTATATGTGACTTCCGTGAATCCGAAACGAGAGGTGTCACCTGTCGGATAGATCGAGCGGATTACGCTGTGACCCCAGACATTGGCGAAGTAAAACCCGATCACGAGTTTCGAATTCAGCTGATAGTCGGCGCTAATGTCCCACACGTTTGCGAAGCCCTTGTTCCCATTGCTGGGCCGACCTATGTAACCAAACGTGTGTGGCTGGAAGGCGCCGCCGCCTTGGTACCAGAGATCGTTGCGGGAAGCGAGGCTCAGGTTGTGATACTCCGAGCGAATGTTCCACTTTGTTCCGGGACGGAGTATCAGTGTAGCTGATGCATCCTGGCTGTTCTGGAGATTGTAGAACGGGTATCGTGCGTACCATCGTGGCGTTGGAAGGACCTGGAAGAATGTATTGTGCTCATTGTCATTCGGGTCGCCATCGCCGCTTCCAATGAAATAGCCAACTCGCAACCATGGTTTCAAGCTCGTAATAGGAGGCTGCCACCCTAGTTCCGCTGCGCCTGCACCGGCGCGGTGATCCTGCACACCCCATTCCCCGGTCTGCGCGACTCCCCACAAAAGCAAATCCCATTTTCCCGCACTCTTCGTATTCAACACATGCAAGAAGTCAGCTCCATAAGAACCGATATTGATGTTCTCGAAGCGGTCAATCCCGGAGCGTACGAGGGCAGGGCGGTTGTCGGTTTTCGCCACAGCGCGGTAATCCTGGTAGCCAAGTCCAAACAGCCGGAATTCGGCGGCGCCATTCTTGAAAGTGAAAGGCTTGGTATACGCGCCGTACTCCCAGGAGATGTCGAGCTCACCGAGCCCATCCATCTGGAACACTCCGCGAGTTGGACGAGCCGCCGCGAAAGTGAGATTGCTGTTGCCTGGAGCCATGAGGGAAAGGGTTGCTCCATCCTGGCTGCGCCCATGAACGGCGAACGTGAAGGGTCCGATTAAGCGATGTGCAATGCGCATCGCTTTGAGAGCGGTAAGTGTCTTGTCCGTTGTCCCAGGCTCCATGCCCTCCACGAATTCAAATCGTCCTATTGTCAATTGGTTCTGGGCGTCGCCTCCGAAGTTCTTGAATCGCAAATAAAGCTTGCTCGGATAGACCCAGGCAGCGTACCGCTGGTTGTCATTCGCTGCGAAGTAGTTCGCACCCAGCCCAAGCTGGCCGGGAGCGCCAGGAGCCACCGCATCGTCCGGCAACCCGAGAACGCTCGGCTGAGACAGTTCAAAATTGAAATCCCATGTCTTCCGCTGTAAGCCGAAACTCAAACGAAAGATTGATTGCACGTAGGCGTAATCATCATTAAACCCCGGCGCGTCGAACCAGTCGGGCGCTTCCATTCGGACGCGCCACGAGCCACTCACGTTGAATGGCCCCAGCTTCACCGGTGTGGCGGTTTGCTTTTTGTTCGGTTGCGGCGCAGGGCTGTCTGCTGCGTGTGAAACGGGCTGTGTCTGTGCCGAAGTGGAAGGATGCAGGATGGCGGTTGCGAGAACAATTGCGACGGCAATGCGACTGACAGTTAGCATTGAAATAACCTCTATTGTGAGAACCACTCAGCCGAGAGCGCGCGTGGTATGCGATCCCCGGCATACCGTATAAATCACGCGCATTGTACCTGTCTATTCGGGAGCCGTCGAATCGGACGTGCGCGTAAGGACTTGAGAAACGAGCGAATGGTGTCCGCTCGCGCCGGTACGGTTCGAATGACGAACCCGGCTACGAGCATCGCACCTTCTCGATACGTACGGCGCGGATTGTGCACTCGGGCTGGCCTCAAACCAGATCGACGGAATCAAGCATGGGAGATTGCACTTGCGGTCCGGGTCGTGCATGTGCACGTTAAGGAGCCCTGGATTTGTAGCGACCAGCATGAATGGGCGATTTCTCGAGCTTGTTGGAAGTTTGAGCAACCAGCGACGTACATTGGTTGGTGATATTGCGATGGATGAATCCACAACGCATTCGGTTTGCTTGCGAAGTGTCCGGGTCAAGGAGAATCGTTAGACTGGCGAGCAGGTATGAAGCTCCCAGCAAATTCTCTTTTATCTACCCACCTACCTACAACCTGCCTGCTTGATGCCGAGGGCCAAGGCTTAAATCCACTGGTTGGGCATCGGATTTTCCCTGGTTGCATCCAGTTACTGCGCGAAGTGATTGACCTTCGTTCAGATCATCGACAGCGAATCGCGCTAGGGTAAACGCGTCGTGCGATCCGGAACAAGCGCCGTTGTTCTCGGCGTCCTTGTCGGTGTAGTTATCGGCTTGGGGCTGTACACCTTCGTGTACGCAAAGGGATACTCGTACCTCACCAATGATCCGGAAGCCTGCGCCAACTGCCACGTAATGGAGGAGTACTACTCCGGTTGGATCAAAAGCAGTCACCGGTCTGTGGCCAACTGTAACGATTGCCATACGCCACATAATTTCCTGGGCAAGTACGCCATCAAAGCGACGAATGGATTCTTCCATTCCCTCGCGTTCACAACCGGCAGATATCCCGACAACATCCTGATCAAGGGCTATAACCATCGCGTAGCCGAGGGCACTTGCAAGAGATGCCATGCCGAACTGACCTTCTCGATTCTCGGGGTGCACAATGGCAGAGATATTTCGTGCATTACTTGCCATTTCAACGTGGGACATTCGGCACCGCCATTTTCATTCACATCTGTTTCACCCACGTTGAGCCCGATGGGGAGCCCAACGGGAGAACCATCTATCGAGGAAAATAACAATGGCCGCGAACAACGCTGAGTCCGCTTCTCCGCGCCGCCGTCGTCTGCTCTTCTGGGCAGTCGCATTTGCGGCCATAGCCGTAGTTGCCGTGGCCGCACTCCTTATAAACATCTTTGAGCACAAGCAAGAAGCTCGGAACCCGTACGTGCGCGTCGTCGAGTTGAACGATCAGATAGACGATCCTGCCGTCTGGGGGAAGCAGTTTCCGATGGAGTACGACCTTTACAAGCAAACGACGGACATGCAGCGTACGCGCTATGGCGGCAGCGAAGGTGTGCCCCATTCGCCAACCCAAGGCGATCCGCGCACCATCGTCTCTCGATCAAAGCTTGAAGAAGATCCTCGACTGAAGACAATGTGGGCCGGGTACGCTTTCTCCGCGGACTATCGCGAGAAACGCGGTCATGCCTACATGCTAGAGGATCAGGTGTTTACCCAGCGTCAGCAGGTTGCGAAACAACCTGGCGCATGCCTGAACTGCCATGCTTCGCTGTACACAACCTACATGAAGCTGGGGAATGGCGATCTCACGAAGGGCTTTGAAGCCATGAATCAGATGCCATTCGCAGAGGCTCGTGCGCTAGTCAAGCATCCGATTGCCTGCATCGACTGCCACGAACCGAAGACGATGCAATTGCGCATCTCGCGTCCACCGTTCATTGAGGGCATTCGCGCTTACAAGGCAACGCAGGGAATTCAGAATTTCGATGTCAACAAAGACGCAACGCGCCAGGAGATGCGTTCCTATGTGTGTGGTCAGTGTCATGTGACGTATTACTTCCGCGGCCCGGAAAAACGCCTGACGTTCCCTTGGCCCAATGGTTTGCAACTTCAGCAAATCGTTGCCTTTGAGGACAAAGACAACGTGAAGGAATGGGTGCACAAGGATACGGGCGCGCCGATGATGAAGGCGCGCCATCCTGAGTTCGAGACCTGGAGTCAGGGAATCCATGCGCGCTCAGGCGTTGCGTGCGCAGATTGCCACATGCCCTACATGCGCCAGGGTGGACAGAAGATTAGCGACCACAATGTCCGTTCGCCCTTGTTGAACATCAATCGCGCCTGCCAGAGCTGTCATCGCTGGCCGGAGCAGGAGATGAAAGCGCGAGTCGAGCAGATACAGACCCGCTTCTACGACACACGGCAGATCGCCATGGACTCGCTGATGGACTTGATCAGAGACATCAAGGCAGCCAGGGATGCTGGCGCAACCGACGAGGAGCTGAAGAATGCCTGGCAGGCACAGCGCAATTGCGGTTTCTACATTGACTTCCTCGTGTCCGAAAATTCGATGGGCTTCCACGCGGATCAGTACGCGGTGAAGTCGTTTGCGGAGGCGATCAACACCTGTCGTCAGGGACAACTCGCGTTGCGCAAGGACGTGAGATCCAGGAATGTGCAGTTCGCGCAGGTGCCGTCCAAGCTACCGCAAGGACAGTAGTAACTCCGGTAGCGGGTGCAAGCCGCGCTACCTGGAACTCGTCTGCCCAGATAAGCGGCGTGCATCGTTGCAAGCCAGCCGTTAGAGACAGAAACTAGCTCTCACGCAATTTAGAGATACATAGGAACAAGCTGCCTACTTTCGACAATGGCGTCTTTTCGCCGTCGCGGCTCGGTGGGCTTCGCGTGCATTGCGCATCCTCGGGTCAATCAGCCAAGATGGAACTATGAGCGCTGAACCACAGCTCGAAGCCTCATCGGCTTCCATCGTGCTCCGAGCCGAGCTTTTGACGCGCAGTGTCGGCGGCAAACTGATCGTCGATCACGTCAGTTTCGAAGTTCGGCGGGGCGACATTCTCGCAATCATTGGACCCAGTGGCGCAGGAAAATCCTCGTTATTGCGGCTCCTCAATCGTCTCGATGAGCCGACGTCCGGAACGTACTTTGTGGAGGGCCGTGACTATCGTGAGTTTGCTCCTCGCGAGTTGCGCCGTCGCGTCGGTATGGTGATGCAGTCGGCATATCTGTTCCCAGGCTCTGTTGCGGACAACCTGCGATTCGGACCCCAGCAGCGTGGAGACAATCTCTCCGATGCTGGGGTTGCGGATCTTCTGTCCGAGGTCGGGATTCCCGGCTACGCATCGCGCTCGGTCGCAAACCTGTCGGGTGGGGAAGCACAGCGTGTCTCGCTGGCGCGAGCATTGGCAAACAAGCCGGTGCTGCTGCTTGCCGATGAGCCGACTTCCGCGCTCGACGACGAAGCTAAACGCGGCATCGAGCGTCTCATCGTTGACATTGTCCAGCAGCACGGACTTACCTGCATCCTTGTTACGCACGACATGGTCCAGGCAAGCCGGGTTGCAAATCGCGTCCTCGTCATGGACATGGGCAAACTCAAACGCATCGGCCCCACAGAAGAGGTACTCAGTGCAGAACGGACTTAGCGCTCGGTTGCTGCTGGGTTTAGCGCAGGCCGGAATCGCTGCCGCCGCGTCGATCATGGTCGTGCTTCTCGCGCGTCGTCGCAACATCCACGTCGAATCCGATCTTCTCATCGCGCTCGTACGTGGCATTGCGCAGATTACTGCCGTCGGTTCGGTTCTCGTTCTATTACTTCGCGGACCCAGGTGGACGAGCGGCCTTGTTCTGGCCGCGATGATGCTTGCAGCCGCGAGCACCTCTTCGCGCAGGGCCAAACTGCCGGGGTCGTTTCAAGTCTCCCTGTACGCCATTTTTGCCGGGGCCGGTTCCGTGATTGCGCTGATGACCCTCGCACGCGTAATCGACAGTGCGATCACGTCGCTCGTACCGGTTGGCAGCATGCTGGTAGCGAACGCCATGAATACGAATAGTTTGGCATTGAACCGGTTTAAGGCCGATGTGCAGTCCCATGTCGGCCAAATCGAGTCTGCGCTGGCGCTTGGCGCAGGCGCGGAGCAGACCGTCATTCCGTATGTAGAAGCATCTTTCCGAGCCAGTCTCATACCCGCCATCGACTCGCTTAGGTCGCTTGGCATCGTCTGGATTCCGGGCCTGATGGCTGGCATGATCTTGTCGGGAGCACCTCCGCTCTACTCCGCAATCTATCAATTCGTTGTCCTCGCCATGATCTTCGCAGCGTCAAGCCTCACATCGTTAATAAGTACAACGCTGATCCGCCAGCACGCATTCAGCCCAGCAGACCAGTTGTTGCTGAGACCACAACCTTGAGCCACCGCGCGTAACGCAGGGACGCGAAACCGGTCAAGATCGACCCAACGTAGTGGTCGCCATCTCTTATCTTGGGCACGTGACGGATTGAGCAGTGTCTTACGTGCAACCACATCAAACGCAAGCTAGTCCAAGAAGATCAGTTCCATTTATCGTGGGAGGTCGTCATGGTTAACCTGGCTGACGCGCGACGCGTCATAGCGGCGGCGGAAAAGAAGGCGCTGGAGATCAAGCAACCGATGAATATCGCGGTTGTCGATGAGGGTGGCAATCTCGTATCGCACGTGCGTATGGACGGTGCCTGGCTCGGCAGCATCGATATTGCGATCAACAAAGCGTTCACGTCTCGCGCCTTCGACATATCTACGAAGGAGCTAGCGGGGCATAGCCAGCCCGATCGCCAGTTCTTTGGAATTCATGTATCGAACGGTGGCAGAGTCATGATCTTCGCCGGCGGGATCCCCCTTAAGCGCGATGGGAAGGTCACGGGAGCCATAGGAGTCAGCGGCGGCTCTGGCGATCAGGATCATGCGGTGGCCGAAGCAGGTGCAGCTGCTTTCTGATTCGTCCACAAGACTCAACCGGTGGACTCTCCGTCTCGTTCTGGGACATGAGATTACGGGCGAGGCAAAAAAGGAGGGAGGGCCGAAGCCCTCCCTCGAGTGTTTGGTACGAACTGCTTAGAACATCACCTTGAGGCCCATCCGCATCGTGCGGCTGCCTCCACTAAGGATGCTGTAATTCATGAAGTTCGCAGTTCCCCCAGCGGTGACGTTACGATTTGTCGCCGAAACAGGCGTGTCGAAGTTTTCTTTGTTCAGAAGGTTGAAGATTTCCGCGCGGTATTCGAGCTTGAACTGCTCGTTGAGCTTGAAGACCTTCTTGATGTTGGCGTCAAGCATCATGTAGCCCTTCGTGTAGTTCGCGTTGCGCCTTTCGGGCGTACCGAACTCCGGTCCAGGGTTCGTGACGTTCACCAAAATCCAATAGACGTCGTTCTTGGTGACGCAAGCATTCGTCGCCACGTTCTGGAGCCTGCTAGCGCAGATCGAGCCGTTGATCAAGGTGCCTGCCGCTATCATCTTTGCACGGCTGTTGATCGGCGCTGCAGTATTGCCGATGTTCGGGCGATCTCCCAGCGAGGAGCCGTCCATATCACGATCGGTACCGTTCAGGATCGTGAATGGAGTGCCACTCTGGATCGTCAGGATCGGAGCGATAGACCAGCCACCCGCAATTTGACCCAGGAAGCCGCTCTTCGGTCCGCGGATGTCCCAAATCATTTGCGATGACATTACATGACGGCGATCGTTGTCGGCCGGACCCCAGTCGAGTGCCTTAATCGAGCCAAACACTGGCGAGCGCGAAGGGTTCTGACCGGACGAGTTGCTGGCGAACGTTTCGGAGAGCACGTCCATGTTGCGCGACCACGTGTAAGCGCCCGAGAACGCCATGCCGCCGATCGCGGTCTGCATGTACTTGCGACGGACCAGGAGCTGCATTGCATTGTAGGAGGACGTCAACCCGGAATCGCGGATCTGTATGGTGCCGCGGTTCGGGTAAACGCGTAGAGTCTGCCCATTCGCCTGAGTGTCGACCTTGGTGCCATCAGCATTCGGCAGCGCCGGATTCAGCGGGTTCGTGTAGAGCAACTGCCGCCCAAGCGTGCCGACATACGACAGATCCATTACGATGCTGGCTGGCAGCTCGCGCTGGATGCCCAACGAGAAGCGATGGTAGTACGGGTTGCGGATGTTCTGACCAAAAACCGACTGCTGAGCCGAGTACCCATTCACAGCAACCGGGGCCAACGTCGGCAGAACCGCGCTGAGGTTTGCGCGTCCACGCGGCGATGCCGTAGTAGGAGTGCCACCGGTAACGGTCGCGCTCGCCAACGCGTTCGGCGAGGCGCCGGCCATGTTCGACAGCAGGTTGTTGTACCAAGTGTCGTAGCTGATTTGGTAACCGCCGCGGAGAACGGTCTTGCCGTCGCCCGAAAGGAAGCCACCGATGCCTTTCGTCCAACGCGGGTTCCAGGAGAAGCCCACGGAAGGAGCAAAGTTGTTATTGTCAGGATTGACCTTTGCCGTGCTGAGAATGTCTGCATCGGAATAACCGACGAAGGCAGGGTGCTTGAACTGATTGGCGGGCTGCCCATAGTTCTCATATCGCAGGCCGGCGTTGATCGTCAGGTCCGAGCGAAGTTTGTAGCTATCCTGGAGGAAAATCGCATACGTGAAGAGGTTCGGACGATACTTCCCGCTACCGAACAAGATTGAGGCAGGGTTCGTCGAGGTGCCGGAGTAATCATCGATGAAGTTTGCCAGACCGCTCGCAACATAGGTGACGTTCGGCGTTACGCTCTTATCGATAAAATTGGTTGCCGTATAGTTCACCGTGCCGCGGCCGTTGAACGGAGCGACTTGGGCTGCTAATTGGCGCAGAACCTCGCCGCCGAAGCGGATCGCGTGCTTGCCCTTCGTCCACCCCATTACGTCCTGGTACTGCCAGCTATTGGAAATCCGGCCTTGCGGGTAGGCGGACGAAACAGCGAGGTTACTCAGCGTGGTGATGCTGATGTCAGGGAGTGTGGCGCCTAGCGAACCAGCATCCGTGAAGAACCACCCAAGATTATTCCTGGAGTAGCTGAAACGGAACTCGTTGATCAGGTTGTTCTTGAGCAGGTAAACGTGGTTCAAGGCTCCGCTCATGCTGCGGCCCTTGAAAGGAATATCGTACTCCGGTGTAATGCCGATGTTGCCGTCCGTATCCGAGGTATTGTCCATGAACCAGCGGAACGACACATTCTGCTTATCCGACACGACGTGGTCGATGCGGATCAGGTGATTGTTGTTGAGATAAACGCGAGGAGCTACGCGGTCGTACACACCGTACCCAACCGATTGGCCGGTTCGGAGACCGCCGCCACAAGAGGTTGCACCAAGCGTTGTTGGAATCGCGATCGAGATCGTCCCGTCGCCAGGACCCGGAAGTCCACGCAGCGAGCCAAGCTGGGTCAGGTATTTCTGAACATTAGGGCAGGATGCCGCAAGCGGCTGCAACACGGCAACGCCAGCTGCAGTCGGCAGGGTGAATGAGGTCGTGGCATTTGCAGAGTAGCGATCCCACTGGCCCGCACCGAAAAAGAACGTCTTGTTGTGACCATCGTACAAACCGGGGATTACTACCGGGCCACCGATGGTGAAGGCTGGAATATTTTCTTTGAACTTGTTTTTCGCGTCAACGATCTTTACGCGGGGATCATTAGCGTTCGCTGCGACTGAGTTATTGTAGGCGATACGACCGGTACGGGTGGTGGCATTCAATACTTGACTGCGATAAACCGTAGCAACCGTGCCATGAAGGTTGTTGGTACCAGACTTAGTCACCTGGTTAACGATTGCGCCGCCTGAGCGACCGAATTCTGCGGTGAAATTGGAAGTCTGGACAGCAACTTCCTGGAGCGCGTCGTTGTTCGTGAGCGTGAGCGCAGGACCCGCGATTGAAATGTCGTTATTCTGCGTTCCGTCGATCATGAAGTTGTTGGAACGCGCACGGGCACCGTTCACGGCGCCAATGCCGCCATCGAGCGATCCGCCTTGATTCGAGCGGACGACACCAGGCAGGTTCAGCATTAGATTCAACGAGTTCTGCCCAGAGATAGGCAGATTTGCCAGTGAGGCAGCCGGAATTGCGCCACCACTGCGTTACTGAAGTCGGTAACGACGCCAGTAACGGAGCCGCGGCTTGTCTGTCCGAATACCGGAACTGTGATCGTAAGAATAATCAGTCCGAGTAAGAACAGAAACCCCAGTCTAGGGTGGTTGGACATGTTGCCTCCAAGTTCAGCACTGCAACTTCAATTTGAGAAACGGTGACCGCTTAGGCGCACGTAAGTTGCCGAACCAGAGCTGCATTGATCCTAAAATCGCTCGTATGTGGAAATGTCACACCCGCGTGTGTAGAATGAGGAACTTACAATTCCACTTGCTCAAGTGCGGCTCAAAAGTGCTCCTGAATATTCGCATTAAGGGATTATCGAATATGTTTTCCAGTAGATGACGAAACGAGAGTTCCTGTATTTGGTAGATTTTCGGGGCTGTTGTCCGCCTGACTTTCAAATTCGATAACTTACAACCGGAGACATTAGATAGGGGCCAACTCAGTTGTCGCCGCTAGGCGCAATGGGAACCGTGAAGGAAAAAACGGCTCCGCGTCCGAGTTGGCTTACAACGCTGATCGTCCCCTTTTGCGCTTCGACGATGACTTTGGCAATTGCTAAGCCCATTCCGGTTCCATATGCGGCGTACCGTTCCCGTCGCCCCCTATAGAACTTGTCGAAGATGAGCGACTGCTCCATGGAGTCGATGCCGGGGCCGTGGTCGGCTACGCTAGTCATAACATAGCCGTCTTTCTTTTCGGCGGTGATGCGAATGTGCGTTCCTGCGGGAGAGTACTTCGCGGCGTTCTCCACCAAGTGTCTCACGACTTCGCGAGTGCGCTCAAAGTCGGCCACGACGTTCGGCAGGCCGGGAGGGATGTCAATTTCAGTGGGGTGCTCCTTAAGTGCAGGCCTGACGTCCTCCAATACTGACTCGACAATCTCTGCCATGGACTGTGAGTGAAGATCCAAGGTGACAGTGTGGGCGTTCAACTGCGCCATCTCGGCTGCTTCGCCGACGAGTCGATTCAGGCGATCGGTTTCCTCATTCACTATCGTAAGCAGTTCGGTGCGTTGAGCTTCATCCAGCCCGGAAGCGGCGAGCAGTCCCGTGATGCTGGCCTTGATGCTTGTAAGCGGCGTCCGGAATTCGTGAGTCACGGAATCGAGCAACGCAGAACGCAGGCGTTCATTCTCTTGCGCGGCTCGAGTCGTTGCAAGCTCATCGACCGCGCGTGTTCGTTCAATTGCTGTCCCAACCAGGCTCCCAATAGCTTCGGCCGTCTCGCGTGAGATCGATCCGCCGCTGATTGCAAGTGCTCCGACGGTGCGAACACCCAGGCGAAGTGGGATGTAAGACACGCCATTACTGGAGCTGAGTTCGCCGCGAGCCACCGTCGCGTTCAGCGTGCCCGCGTCAAATACGAGCTCCGGGTGTGACCTGTAGATAGTGGGCTTCGTCATCGTAACGAGCGCGGCTCCCCTGGTGCGGAACGACTCCGCCACGAGCTTCGGAATGGCATTCATCAACTCGGGAACGTTTTCAACCGTGAGAAGGTGCTGACTGAGTATGTAGAGGTGTTCCAGGCTCCTGCGCTGATTGCGTGCATCTTCCGCTTCCCGGCGCGCACGTTCAGCGAGATTGCTCGCCGTCAAGGCGGTCACCAGGAAGGCAATCAGTGCGATCCAATTTTGGGCGCCGGCAATCGTGAACGTTCCGAAGGGAGGCAGAAAAAAGTAGTTGAACGCGGCTGTTGCGAGGACGGCCAGGAAGATCGCCACCCGCAGTCCCCAGTAGGTGGAAGTGAGCAAAACTGCTACCAGGAGAGTGAGTGCAACGGTTGTCGGATTGACCGGCAGCAGCCGCTTGTAGGTAAAGACAATAGCGACGACTGCGATAGTGATAGCGACGTATCTGCGGACCATGGATGCCGAGGTCACGCCGGAATTGTACCCCCTGGTGATGGGATGGCACGCTTACAATAAAATGTTATCTTTGGCCGATCGGCGCAGAGCGGCTTGCAGAAGTATCTCTACCTCTCCGCGATTCACACGTTCCTTCGCGATGCGCCAGCCGTGGACGTGCATGTCGTGACACTAGAGGTGAAGTAGTGGCGCCCTCACGGATTCTTGTGGTTGATGACGATTTGCAGATCTCGCGCGTGCTCCGCACCACTCTTTCCGCGCAGCCGTACGACGTGCGAGTGGCGAACGATGGAGAGACTGCACTGGAGATCGTGAAAGATTGGTCGCCGGATCTGGTCATCACCGATGTGGCCATGCCGAACATGGACGGACTGGCGCTCTGCCGTGAGCTGCGGACGCGCTCGCAAGTGCCGATCATCGTCTTATCTGTTAGGGAAGACGAGCGCACGAAGATCAAGGCACTCGATCTGGGCGCCGACGACTACGTCACGAAGCCGTTCAGCCTCAATGAGCTGCTCGCGCGTGTGCGCGCAAACCTCCGACGTATTCCGGCTTCTGAAGATATCAGCACAATCGAAGTAGGCGATTTTAAGATCGATCTTGCCGGCCACAGTGTAAGCGTTCGCGGACGCGACATACATCTGACACCCAAAGAATTTGAACTGCTGGCCTATCTCTCGCGCCACCCTGGCAAGGTGGTTCAGCATCGAGCGCTGCTCGCGGCCGTCTGGGGTTCAGACCATTCCGAACAATCTGAATACCTGCGAGTTTTTGTTGGCCAGCTTCGCAAAAAGTTGGAGAACGAAGTCGATCGCCGGCGCTACATCGTTACGGAGCGCTGGATCGGTTATCGCTTTCTTGCAGAGGGCGAACCCATCTCAGACTAATTCCAGCCTCTACGTTCCCCTTTACGTTCGCCTTAGCCAGTTCCTAATTCGCGGCATTCTAATCGTTCTTTGGCAAGTTCCGAGGGGCGATTCGGATGCACAGCATCGTGCACATTGTCTTCGGGCACCTATCTCCGTATCGTCACTTTCCTTGGTGGCAGCCGGTTACGCAGTCGGCTCTCGCAATGTCGGCCAGATCGTGGACCTTCCGCTGCCAGGACAGGCTACGACGCGACGAACTCCGGAGCTTCGAGCTTTGCGCCAACGAACCAGAAGTTGGTCGATTGTGTTGCGCAGGCGGTCAGGGCAGAGCAAGTTGCATCCCACCCGGTCCCGATCGTTTCCGCAACCGCATACGCCTCTGGACTTGATCCGCACATCACGCCCGCGTCAGCCGAGTATCAAGTGGCGCGCATAGCCCGCGCCCAGTTTGGTTAGTGCCCGTCCCACATCGCGAGACGTCGTCTCTTTTGTATTGCGGAACTCTGTTTTCCATGCGATACCTTTTGGCCGCGTACATTTCTGAAATCAGGCCCAGCCGTAACTTTGTCTTTATCTGTAACGGATAGTGAGGGGGATAGGCTGAATGAGAAACAAGCTCATTGTTGTTTGTCTGATGTTCATTCTTTGCGTTGCGGGAGCGCAGGCTCAGCTAACGACCGCAATGCTGTCAGGAACTGTGAAAGATGCATCGGGTGCGGTGGTTGTGGGTGCTGCTGTTACGGCTACCAACATCGGAACCAACCTGGTTCGGACCGCTAAGACTAACGATCGTGGAGAATATCGGATCGAGTTTCTACCGATCGGTTCTTACAACATCGAAGTGGCAGCTCAGGGTTTTAGCAAATATGTGCAGAAGGGGATGGTTCTCGAGATTAATCAGAGCGGGCGCTTTGATGCCATACTCAAACCCGGCGCAGTGGAAGAACTTGTCGAGGTAGCGGGCGCGGCGCCGCTGGTGAATACGAATAACGCCGAAATCGGCCAAACCATTCAGAACGTCGAAATCCAATCTTTGCCTCTAGTCAATCGAAACGTATACAAGTTGTTGGACATCACCCCCGGCGTGCAGTCGAACGTCAACGAGATTGCGCTTGGCTTCCCTGTGCAGAAGACGCTCATTAATGGCGGCTCTGATGGCAACTACACCGGCACGGTGAACTACTTCCTGGATGGCGGAACCAATATGACTGGGCTGCGCAATACGGGCAACCCGCTGCCGAACCCGGATGCAATCCAGGAGTTCCGCGTTCAAACGAATGCATACAGCGCAGAATACGGCCGCTTTGCAAACGGCGTCGTGAACGTGGTCACGAAGTCCGGCACGAACGAGTTTCACGGATCAGCGTTCGAATTCTGGCGCAACGACAAGCTGAACGCCAAGCCGTGGGGTTCTCAGCAGGGCAGCGGCCCGCTGCATCGGAACCAATTCGGTTTCACATTAGGCGGCCCGATCAAGAAAAATAAGACCTTCTTCTTCGGTTCTTATGCCGGGCTTCGTCAAGTAACGTCAAGCTTTATGAACTCTGCAATCGTCCCCACAGAACTCGAGAGAGCGGGCGACTTCTCGAAGACTCTCTCGAAGGGAAAGCCTGTGTATATTGCCGATCCCGTGCGTCTTGCTGCGGGGCTGAAGTGCGGCAATGTTGTCAACGGCGTCGTCAACACAGCTGGTTGTTTCCCTGGCAACGTAATTCCCCAGAATCGAATGGATCCGGCGGCGCTCAAGATTCTGAATACTTTCATCCCGCAGCCAAACGCTATAACGAGCACAAACAACTATCAAGGGTTCCACGTGAACCCATACAACAGCGACGATTACCTGATCAAGATTGACCATCAGTTGACGGCGAAACACCAACTGTCGGGCTCTTTCTTTACCAATGCGGGAGACAATTCCGTCAATGGCGGCAGTTCAAATGTGCCGTGGTCAGAGCAGCAATATAAGTGGCGTCAGACCAACGTCAATGTAAGCGACACGTACATCATCAACTCCAGCATGGTGAACCAGACATGGCTGGTGTACTCGCGAATGATGGGCGGCCGCCTGAACGTCTGCGCAGGAATTGAAGGCGCGTGCGCGTCGAGCGACATGTCGCTTCGCGATTTCGGCTCTACATTCTTGCCTCAGGGCACGCCTTCGTTGCCGCAAATAACCGTGAACGGGTACTTCACTCTGGGCTCTGCAATTGCCGGACCGGTCGCGGGATCAAATATGTACTCTCTCCGGGACGTGTTCAGCCTCAATCATGGCCGGCACAATATGCGGTTCGGCGGCGAGGTATCGCTGGAGAAAGATGACCAAGCAACGCTTCTGAACAACTACGGCCAATTTACGTTTGATACTTCGCTTACAACGAACGGCTTTGCCAACTTCCTGCTTGGAATTCCCTCCAGGATCACGCAGGATTCCCCGGTTGAACCGTCCACGAGCACCTATAACATCGCCACTTTCTTCCAGGACGATTTCCGCGTTCTGCCCAACTTGACCCTGAACTTAGGATTGCGCTGGGACATCCAGACGCCCCCGACGGACACGATGGACCGAATGTCCACGTTTATCCCTGGACAAAAGTCCGTTGTTAATCCGAACGCTCCGGTGGGCCTGGTCTTCCCTGGTGATGAGGGAGTGTCGCGCGGCATAGTTCCTGTCCGTTGGGGACACATCTCACCGCGATTTGGTTTTGCTTACGATCCCTGGAATGACGGCAAAACGTCGATCCGCGGTGGTGCAGGCCTTTTCTGGGGCAGCATCTCGGGCAACGAATGGAACCAGACTTCAAATTTCCAGCCGTTTTCGACTCGCTTGACATTCACCAATACGGGCACCATTAACGGCGCCACTCTCAGCGATCCTTATCGGAACTACACGGGTGGCGCTCCGTTTCCCTACAACGGCCAGTTCACCAACGGTGGCTCTACCTTGGGCATAGCACCGGGCTTCGATTGGCCATACACGTATCAGTTGAATTTGTCGGTGCAGCGGCAGCTCACAAGCACGACTTCGACTTCTGTGGCGTACGTCGGCTCAATGAGTCACAACCTGCCGTTCAGCTATGATCTGAACTATCCTGTGCTGGATCAAACTTCGCAGAAGTCCGGCACGAGTGTTCAGAATCGGCGACCGAATCAGGCCTTTGGGTCTATCTCGCAAACGATGTCAAACCAGACATCGTCCTACAATTCGCTGCAGGTTACCGGCAATAAGCGCATGTCGCACAACGTCAACGTCACCACTTCGTATGTGTGGAGCAAGACACTGTGCAGTGCACAATTGCAGGGCGGCAGCACAGGCGTGGCGCAGAACCTAGGCAAACTGTGGGAGGACAGAGGCCCATGCGATTCTGATGTCCGTCACGCTTTCAACCTGGCGATCGTATTCCAACCGGATTACTACCACGGTGACAGCAAAGTGCTGGGTCACATCCTAAACGGATGGCAGATCTCGCCGATTTTCCGTGTTCGCAGCGGCTCCCCGTTCTCGGTTTTGAACGGTCTTGACGCAAACATGGACGGCTACGGGAACGACCGCGCACAGCTCATCGGCGATCCATTCTTGTCGGATCGATCGAAAGACCAATGGTTCAACACGGCCGCCTTCGTGCAAAACGTGCCTGTAGAGGCTGTGAAGGATCCCAGCAACCCCACCAAGCTCATAAACGGGGCGCCAGTGGATGGCAACTCACCGCGTAATTTCCTGTATGGTCCTGGAGCAAAATACCTGGACTTGGCGCTTTCCAGAACCTTCAAGTTCACGGAGCGCTACAAGTTGGAGTTCCGTGGCGAGGCAACAAACGCACTTAACATAGTTAACCTGAACGATCCTAGCGCGAATATGTCGAACCTAAACACGTTCGGGAAAATTTCAGGCGCGCGCTCGATGCGCGAAATCCAACTTGGACTTCGCTTGTTGTTCTAAGTCTGCCTCCTCGACTGCAGATGGCTGGACTTTCCAGCCATCTGCTTTTCCTTATGAGGATGGTTTCGCTTGAACTTAACCGTTCACAACCTTCTCCGCACGTTCCCGGCGGTATAGGTGAGAGTACATCTTTGGCAATCCAATGCTGCCGGATTCGGAATCTAGCATGGTGCCCTTTAGTTCATCTGATGGCGCCCAGACTCAGCGCGAAAATCGTCGACTGAGAAGTGTGGTTTAGAGGGCCTCTATGAGAAGAAATCGTAGGCTTTTATACAAGGCGGTACTGGCACTAATTTTTATTGGGCTCGGCCTCTCCGTGGCGCAGACAGCCGATGCTAGGCGATCCGCAAGCGGTGGAGCAAAGCCCAATACGCTGTCCCCGAAAGAGAAGAAAGAAGGCTGGAAGTTATTGTTCGATGGCAAGACGACGAAGGGATGGCGAGGAGCCTATCTCGATTCATTTCCGGCAAAGGCTTGGGATGTGCGGGACGGCATGATGATCGTGCAGTCGTTCGGTGGCGGGGAGGCGGCGCAAGGCGGCGATATCGTAACCGTTGACGAATATAGCAATTTCGATTTGATGGTGGACTTCAAGCTGACGGATGGCGCCAACAGCGGCATAAAGTATTTCGTAACTGAGCAACTGCCGCGAACTCCTGGTTCCGCCATAGGGCTGGAATACCAGGTTCTTGATGACGCGAAGCACCCGGACGCAAAGCTGGGCAAAGACGGCAATCGCACACTTGCATCCCTTTACGACCTTATTCCGGCAGCGACCAAAATGCCAAATCCGATTGGCGAGTGGAACCACGCCCGCATCGTCGTACAAGGAAGTCATGTTGAGCATTGGCTGAACGGAGTGAAGGTGGTTGAGTACGAACGTGGGGGCAAGGACTTTCTAGAGCGTAAGGCCATGAGCAAGTTCAAAGACCGTACGGGATTCGGGGAAGCAACGCAGGGGCACATTTTGTTGCAGGAGCACGGAAGCGAGGTGTTCTACCGGAATGTGAAAATCCGTATGCTTCCATCATCACCAAAGACAGGAGAAATAAGTAAATGAATGAAGCTTCGAGACGTGTTTTCTTGAAGACCATTGGCGTTGCTGCTGCGGCGGGCTCAATTCCATTCTCGCCGGAGATAGTGCAGAAGGCGTTTGCTAAGGAATCGTCTGGCTCGAAGACGAAGAAGGCGGCGCGACTATTTGATCTTGGAATGGCCTCGTACACCTTCCGTCAGTTCACGCTCGATCAGGTGATCGACATGACCAAGCGGCTTGGGATGAAGAAAATTACGTTGAAGGATATGCACCTGCCGCTAAAGAGCTCAGACGCGGAGCTTGTCGCCGCTATCGAAAAGATGAAGCAGGCGGGGTTGGAGCCGGAATCCTGTGGCGTGGTGTACATGCGGTCAGAAGACGAAGTCCGTCAGGCGTTTGCATATGCAAAGAAGGCAGGGATGAAGATGATAGTCGGCGGCCCAGACAAGGCAATGCTGCCCTTGTGTGAACGCGTGGTAAAGGAAACCGACATCATCCTGGCCATTCATAATCACGGCCCCACAGACAAAAACTATCCCAGTCCTGAGGACGCCTATAAAGCCGTCGCGAACATGGACAAGCGCATGGGCGTGTGCATTGACGTTTCGCACACTCAGCGCATCGGTTTGGATCCTACCGATCAGCTCACAAAATGCTTCGATCGCGTATTCGACATTCATATTAAAGATGTTTCCGCAGCGCAGGCGAGCGGCACCACTGTGGAGATTGGGCGAGGCGTCATCGACATTCCAAAGCTTCTTAAGCAAGTGATAAAGCTGAACTACTCCCACACGTTGCATTTTGAATTCGAGAAGGATGCGAAAGATCCACTACCCGGATTGGCCGAGTCGGTGGGATACGTGCGCGGCGTACTGGCGTCGCTATAACAGAGGAGAATCGATGGTATCCCGGCGTGAATTTCTGAATTCTCTGGCAGTTGGTGCCGCGGGGTTGGCGCTGGCGCCCACGGCGAAGAGCTATGAACGCATACTCGGCGCAAACGACCGCGTCAATTTCGCAATCATTGGGTTGAATGGCCGAGGCTACGCACACCTTTCGGCGTTGAAAGCCAATAAGGATGTGGCAAACCTGGTTTACGCATGTGATGTCGACAGCAAAATTCTTGAAAAATTCGTTGCTCGCGCACAGAACGAATTCGGCAATGCTCCGGCGGCCGAAAGAGACTTTCGCAAAGTGCTGGAGTCGAAGGATGTTGACGTAATTACGGTCGCTACCCCCGAACACTGGCAGGCGCCGATGGCGATCAAGGGACTACAGGCTGGTAAGCATGTATACGTCGAAAAGCCTAGCAGTCACAACCCGCGTGAAGGCGAGATGCTGGTCGAGGCGCAGCGCAGGTACGGCAAGCTCGTTCAGTTGGGCAGCCAGCAGCGCTCCTCCGAGCACACCATCAAAATCATCAAGCGGATTCACGAGGGGCTTATCGGTCGGCCTTACTTTGCCAAGGCTTGGTACTGCAACACCCGCAAGCCAATCGGAACGGGCAAAGCAGTTCCTGTTCCGCAGAACCTTGATTGGGACCTTTGGCAGGGACCAGCACCGCGAAGACAGTACAAGGACAACCTTCACCCGTATAACTGGCACTGGTTGTGGCACTACGGTACGGGTGAAAGTCTGAACAACGGATCACATGAGGTTGATCTCTGCCGTTGGGCACTCGGAGTCCGCTATCCCAAGCGCGTAACCGCTTCCGGCGGCCGATACCACTTTAAGGACGATTGGGAGTTCTACGACACGCTCGTAACAAATTTCGAATACGACGACAAGATGATCACGTGGGAAGGCATGAGCTGCCAAGGCAAGGAGTACTACGGCCGTGGTCGCGGCGTCACCATCCACGGAACCGAGGGAACTGTTCTTATCGATCGGACCAGTTATGAAGTATTCAGCCTCGATGACAAGAAAATCGAAGAATTTCACACGAACGAAAAGACCACGACTCGCGATCTTCGCGGACAGGATGGGATGACGAACGATCATTTCCGAAACCTGATCGACGGAGTTCGAGCAGGCGAACAGCTGCATGCGCCGATCCAAACAGGGAACGTCTCCGTGACGATGCTGCACCTTTCGAACATCGCATGGAAGCTGAACCGGGTGTTACACCTCGATTCAAAGAACGCGCATATCCAGAATGATCCAGAGGCGATGCGGTCCTGGAGCAGGGAATACCAGAAGGGTTGGGAGGTACACGTTTAGTCCGGCCAGTGTCGCGCAGCTGGTCTCTTGCCGACTGCTGCCGTCAATTTGCCGCGTAAATTGCGCGCCAAGTGACTTGGACGTATCACCCGAAGCAGTAGTGGAAACTCTGTCCGGATTGCGGCGGCGTTTGGCGACGATGTTAAGTCATCGTCCTCTTTGTCAGGCTAACTAAGATCTTGCGGTTTGTGCCCGAGTTCAGCCGAGAGCGCCCTAGCCACGTCGATCACAGCTTTTGCGATGTTGGGTAGCTTGTCCTTGGTGATTCTAAACGAAGGCCCTGAAACACTGATGGCCGCAACTGGACGCCCTGAGTAGCCAACCACCGCAGCGCCGACGCAGCGCACGCCTTCTTCTTTCTCCTCATCGTCCATTGCGTAATGGCGTAAACGGATTAGTTTAAGTTCAGCTCTGAGGTCGGCAGGGGTAACGATTGTCTTCCGGGTCACTTGCTTCAAGCCTGATTGCCGGACAATTTCGTCCACCTCGACTTCCGGCAGTAACGCCAACATCGCCTTGCCCATGGCGGTGCAGTATGCAGGCGCGCGATAGCCTACGCTCGACGCCATGCGTAAGCCTCGTTGAGGTTCCATCTTTTCGATGTACAGCACTTCGCCGTGGTCGAGAACGCTGCAATGTACGGTCTCATTGATTTCGTAAACGATGCGGGTCAAGTGAGGACGGCACCGTTCGCGAAGATCAATGTTGTCGATTGCCTTGGATCCAAGTTCGAACAATCTCATCCCTAGCCGATAACGAGCCGTCTGGGGATGCTTATCTACAAGCCGGTGTCGCTCCAAAACCATGACAAGCCGGTGCACAGTGCTCTTGTGCAATTGTAGCTTCTCGGATAATTCCGCCAAGCTGAGGCCGACCTTTTGGTCGCTGAGGACGTTGAGGATTGCGAGTGCGCGATCGAGAACTTGCACTCGGTATGGACTCTCGATGTGTGTCTCAGAATGTGGCACGGCGTATCGTTACATAGAGAACGGTAACGCTGTCAAGCGGAAACTCACAACGACGACCTAGGCACATTCGTCTCGGATCCGTTGTTCCAGTACATCCGAAACTCCGCGAGACGATCCAAGAACATCATCGCGATGGAGCCCGTTGAATGTCGGTGAATGTTAGCCACGGTGCTTGGGCGCGTAGCGCTGGTCGCGACTGGCGTAGCGCCTGGATCGAATCTTGGGGCGGGTGCTTTCGAGGGAGCAACCACCTTTCCGTCCACAGTGTCGGCCTCCATCAACTCAACGCGCGTGCCATCCGGATCGAAGAGGTTCGCCTGGCGCTTCCCGTTAACTCCTGTTCGGATTTCGATCGGGCGAGTGTAGCCCTTTCGAGCCGGACGAGCATTTAAGTCTGCAACCGCATTCTGAATGTCGGGGACTATCAGACAAAGATGGTTCTTTCCGCCCAACTGTTCGCTCGTCAGCGGTCTGGAATAGAGCATGAGCTCGAAAAATTCTTTTCCATCCGGAACTTGCATGTGGACCCAGCTCAGCACTTGCGGGGAGGGACTTCCGCGCCACACTTCGCGAAAATCAAGGACATCGCCATAGAACTTGAGGGAGACATTCAGGTCACGGACTGTGAAGCCTAAATGGGGCATGTGGGTCGAGATCCGTGTCGGCGGAATATGCTTGCCGGTTTCGCGCCGGGTCCAGCTAGCGGGCTCGTACTGGACGATTTCTAGCGTGTGGCCGTCCGGGTCCACAATGTTGAAATTCGAATTCCCGATTCGTCCTTTTCCAACCTTCTCCGGGACGTTAATGCCTTTGGAATCCAGATAGAGCCGCATCTGTTCAGCGGAATCGGTGAGGATGGAAACGTGGTTGAGTTGGCCATCCTGTTTCGGAGGGTCCGCGAACAGCTCAATGTATTGATCTTCGTTGATCTTGATGACAGCGATGCGATCGGTTCCGTCATCGCGCTTGATTGCGTAGGGCTCTTCGTATCCGAGAAAGTCTTTGTAAAACGCACGCGCCTTCTGCAAGTCGCTAACGTAAATCGCAATATGCGCCACGCCAATGATCTTAGGGCGATTAACTTGGTTGTCGGCAGCGTACGCGCCGATAGCGAAACTTGCTATAAGACTGGCGATGAGTAATAGAGCTGTCCGTTTCACGATAGTCACAGCCTTTCCAAAATAGACTACATGTCGCCAGGTATAGTCAGTCCTTTGTAGTAGGAAAAACCCGAGACTCCGTGCTGTGATCTCTCCGCCGTCAGACTTCGAAAAGCGATGAGACGGGAGCGAGCTCTTCCGGCGACGAAGAGTTCACCGGGCACTTCCGCTTAGGCTTTGGAAAGTCACGGCAAAACAACAATGAACTTACATGAAAGCGATATGAGTATAGTTTGCTGAATTGTTGTTGGGTATACAAAATGGCGCGCCATACCACGATGCGAGATATGTAACCGTTTCGCACGTGTCAGGTTCCCACGTTGAAAGGTGGCGTGGTCCAGTTGATCAGTTTGTTGCGAAATAGCCCCAGTAACGCCCGCTCCGATATCCAAGACACAGCTTTAGGTCGACGCGGCGCGGCGGTGTTTCGTCGACATAGGTTTTGAGGTGTGATCTGCCTTGTAGAGGTATCGCCCTCCCGATAATGCTGCAAAAGACTGGCACACGGCGAGAAACGCACGCCCGGCGTGGGAAGGAACACCTCCCAATCTAGACACAATCCTCATCTTGCGTACAAAGCTTAGCTCCCGTACCGGAACCTCAATCAGTTCACCACGTTTAAGCTCCGCATCCACCGAGATGCGCGGAAGTAGCGCCACGCCATTCCCCATAGCCACGAACTGCGTTATCGACTCCAGCGTTGGCAGCTCAAGGTTCATGTGCAGTGTCGTCTTGTGACTCTTGAACGCTTCGATTACTTTCACTCTGTACGGCGAAAAGACGTTGTGTGCAACAAACGATTCTGCACCCAGATCGCGAATACCTACCTTTTTCGCAGTTGCGAGCGGATGCTGTGGGTAGACGACGAAGACGAGTTCATCGCGGTAAAACACAGTCGAAGCAAGTGCGGGATCGTCCGGCCGGAATGAAACTATTCCGAATTCCACGTTGTGATTAATGACTTGGTTGGGGATCTGGCTAGCCAGCGACCGCTGCACCTGGATTTTGATGGTCGGGTGCAAGCGATGGAACTCGTCCAAAATGGGGAGCAGGCACAGCGCCGTAAACTCGTTCGCCCCGATGACCAGCTTTCCGTGATGGAGCTGCCGGAGTTCCACCAGGGCATCACTGGCTTCCGTACGCAGATTCAGCAGTTTCTCTGCGTATTTGATCAGTAACCTGCCCGCGTCTGTCAGGCTTCCGTCGCGCGAAGAACGGTCGAATAGGAGTTCGCCAAGCTCCTCTTCCAGCCGGCTGATGGTCTGGCTGATAGCGGATTGCGTCCGGTGCAGGCGTTGAGCGGCACGCGAAAAGCTCTTCTCCTCTGATACCGCAAGAAACGTTTCAAGCTGATACAAATCCATGTATCACTCCACGGCAATTTGGATATAAGGTGCGGTTATTAAATCACATATACTAATTATAGGTGAAGTATTATTAGTTTGACTTATGAGGCCGACCGGCCGACATTCGTAAGATGAGTAATGTTCCTCAACAGTCCGACCGGTTGCTGATCTTCGATACTTCGCTACGTGATGGTGAACAAGCTCCAGGCTGCAGCATGAACACCCCCGAGAAGCTGCGCCTTGCGCACAAGCTGGAAGAACTCGGCGTCGATGTTATCGAGGCGGGGTTCCCGATCGCTTCCTCCGGCGATTTCGACGCGGTGCAACGGATCGCGAATGCAATACGCGGAGCACGTGTAGCGGCACTGGCGAGATGCGTTCAGCAGGACATTCAAACCGCGTGGGAGGCTATTCGTGCAGCCGCTCGTCCCCGGATTCACACATTTCTCGCTACCTCGGATATTCACTTGAGTTTCAAGTTAAAGATGACGCGTGGCGATGCCTTGCGACAGGCAGGCGAGTGCGTGGCTTACGCCCGGTCGCTGTGTGAAGATGTCGAATTCTCTCCCGAAGACGCGACGCGCTCAGATGTGAACTTCCTCTGCGAGGTCCTGCAGACAGTTGTGGACGCAGGTGCCACGACGCTGAACATTCCCGACACTGTTGGATACACGACGCCAGTGGAGTACGGGAACCTGATCGGCACAATCCGGGAGCGCCTGAAGCGAGCCGACGACGTCGTTATTTCGGCCCACTGCCACAATGATCTCGGCCTTGCAGTGGCTAACTCGCTTGCAGCGGTTGCTGCAGGAGCACGGCAGGTGGAGTGTACGATCAACGGGATCGGCGAGCGCGCAGGCAACGCGGCTCTCGAAGAACTGGCGATGGCGCTTTATGTCCGGCCAGATTTGCATTCAGTCGTGACCGGCATTTGTCACGAGAAGCTGTACAGCGCGAGCCAGCTGTTATCTGAAACCGTCGGCTTTGCGGTGCAACCCAATAAGGCAATCGTGGGTAGAAACGCTTTCGCCCACGAGGCCGGTATCCATCAGCACGGAGTTCTCAAGAACCCGCTGTGCTACGAAATCATGACGCCTGAATCAGTGGGCATGGCTCCGGCGCGTATCGTTCTCGGCAAACACTCCGGACGTCATGCGCTGCTCTTCAAGTACAAGGAGCTGGGGTTTGAACTCGAGGGTGAAGAACTGAATCAGGTCTATCGAAGGTTTACGCAGTTGTCCGATCGCAAGAAGAAGATTTACGATCAAGACCTTATCTCTCTCTTGTTGACGCAGCGGGCGCCAGTCACGGCAATACAACCTTCCACAAGGATTCAGTCATGAACTTCCGTATCACGGTCCTCCCCGGCGATGGCATCGGACCTGAGGTTACGCGGCAGGCAGTAAACATTCTTAGCACAATCGCCGATGCGGGCGGTTATACGTTCACATTTGTCGAGCGACCAATCGGCGGCGGCGCTGTGCTGGAGTGCGGCAGTCCGCTGCCGCAGCAGACGCTTGACAGTTGCCTGGAAAGCGACGCGGTGTTGCTTGGCGCCGTGGGCGGGCCGGCATTCGACTCGTTCGAGGCGCACCTTCGTCCAGAGACAGGGCTGCTGAACCTGCGCCGCGCGCTCGGATGCTTTGCAAATCTGCGCCCCGCAATCGCGTACGAATCGGTGTCTGACTGCTCTCCTCTGCGCTCAGAGGTGCGAAGGGGGGCGGACATTCTTGTGGTTCGCGAACTGCTTGGGGGGCTTTATTTCGGTGAGCCCCGAGGACACGACCCGGAACGTAAGCTTGCATTCAACACCATGAGCTACACCGAGGGCGAAATCGAACGTGTTGCCATTGTCGCGTTTGAGAAGGCTCGCGAGCGCCGCCGGAAAGTAATCTCGGTTGACAAGGCCAATGTCCTCGAAACCTCCCGGCTCTGGCGTTCCGTCGTGACGCGGGTGGCAGAAGACTACCCGGATGTGACACTTGAACACGCGCTAGTGGATTCCTTCGCGATGCAACTCGTGACGACTCCCGCCCGTTTCGACGTGATCATCACTGAGAATCTCTTTGGAGACATCCTTTCCGATGAAGCGGCGGTCATTACTGGGTCCTTGGGCCTGTTGCCTTCTGCCAGCATCGGCGGGGCGGTCGATCTTTACGAGCCGATTCACGGCTCCGCCCCTGACATAGCTGGCAAACACATCGCCAATCCGATAGGAGCGATCGCCTCTGCTGCCATGTTGCTTCGTTACAGCGCGAAACTGTCGACCGAAGCCGATGCAATCGAGTTCTCGATAGTGGACACGCTCGACGCTGGCTACCGTTCGGCTGACCTGATCGTGGATCCAGTGGCGAAGAAACTGGCGAGTTCCACGGAAGAGATTGGTGCGCAAGTGAAAATGCGGGTGGCTGACCGGCTCAGCAGCAATCACGCCTCTCATGCGGTGTAGGAGATATGTCCAGACCTCAGACCCTATTCGACAAAGTTTGGTCATCGCACATCGTTCGCGAGGCCAATGGCGAACCGGCACTTATTTATATCGACCTGCACCTTGTTCACGAGGTCACTTCGCCGCAGGCATTTCAGGGACTGCGGCTGAATGGAAGAAGTGTTCGCCGCCCGGACAGAACCATTTCGACGGTTGACCACAATGTCCCCACGACCGCCGCCGAAAGACTGAACATCCAGGATCCGATTGCGTTGCAGCAGATTGAAACCCTCAGGCAGAACTGCCGTGAGAGCGGGATTCAGCTCTTCGATGTTGGCGACCAGCGTCAGGGAATTGTCCATGTGATCGGTCCCGAGCAGGGATATACCCAGCCCGGCATGACTATCGTTTGCGGAGACAGCCACACCAGCACACATGGAGCATTCGGCGCCCTCGCTTTCGGCATCGGGACATCCGAGGTTGAGCACGTCCTCGCTACGCAATGCCTCCCCCAGCAACGTCCGCGCACGATGCAGATCCGCGTGCGCGGCGAGATGGCGGCTGGCACTACGGCGAAGGATCTTGCGCTTGCCATAATCCATCAGATCGGGACCGATGGAGCCACCGGTTACGTCATCGAGTACCGGGGGGATGCCGTCAGGCGATTGTCGATGGAAGGTCGAATGACGCTCTGCAACATGAGCATCGAAAGCGGAGCACGCGCTGGAATGGTTGCTCCGGACGACATCACGTTCGCGTATCTGAAGAATAGGCCGAGTGCTCCATCCACCGCGGAGTGGGACCGCACTGTCGAGTATTGGCGGACGCTCGTCAGCGACGAAGGCGCTCATTTCGATCACACCGTTGAATTCGATTGCGACAAGCTCGAACCATTCATCACTTGGGGAACATCGCCGGGAATGTCTTCTCCGGTAAGTGGTGTAGTCCCCGGAATCACGGACGCAATGGATCACGCCGAGCGGAACGCAACAATCAGCGCACTTGAGTACATGGGTTTGCAGCCAGGTTGCTCGATCAGCAGTATTCCCGTGGATTGCGTCTTTATTGGGTCCTGCACGAACGGCCGCCTTGAAGACCTTCGTGAAGCGGCGCGAGTGCTACATGGCTACAAGATCAACCGGCGTGTTCGCGCAATCGTCGTACCCGGATCGGGCATTGTGAAGATGCAGGCTGAAAACGAAGGCCTGCATAAGATTTTCATCGAGGCCGGAGCAGAGTGGCGCGAACCAGGATGTTCGATGTGTCTTGGCATGAATCCTGACACGCTGGCCCCGGGCGAACGCTGTGCATCCACCAGCAATCGAAATTTCGAGGGGCGGCAAGGTCGGGGCGGCCGCACCCATCTGGTCAGCCCAGCGATGGCGGCCGCTGCAGCAGTAGCAGGTCATTTCGTTGACGTGCGCGACTGGCCATTGCAAGGCGTGAGTCTATGAAACCATTGAGAAAGCACAAGGGCGTGGTCGTCCCTCTTGACCGAACCAACGTCGATACCGATCAGATAATTCCGAAGCAGTTCCTGAAGCGCATTGAACGCACCGGCTACGGAAACTTCCTGTTCTACAACTGGCGCTTTCAGGGCGACGGTTCGGCAGAGAGGAACTTCGTGCTGAATCTCGATTCTTACACGCAAGGTACGATCCTGCTGGCCAGGCGCAACTTCGGATGCGGTTCTTCGCGCGAGCACGCGGCGTGGGCGCTGCTCGACTACGGTTTCCGGGTGGTGATCGCACCCTCCTTTGCAGACATCTTCCATTCCAATGCGTCCAAGAACGGACTGCTTACGGTGACGCTCAGCGATTCCGAAGTCGACAGACTGTTTGCGGCGTGCGCAGCAAACGGATATCAGCTCACTGTAGATCTTGAAAACCTCGAGGTAACAGATGACAGCGGAATGCGGACGCCCTTCTGGATTGACCCGTTCCGGCAACGGTGCCTACTGGAAGGATTGGATGACATTGACCTGACTCTTGCTCATGAAGCTGACATCACAGCTTATGAACACAATCGGCGCCGCTACTGAGCTAACGCACCGTCCACCATTAGCGACCTCATACAATCGCTCGCTCCTGGGGGGAGCGCAACGCCTCGGTGTGTGTGTGCACACACACACCGAGTAGAGCGCTTTCAGCGTAGTCCCAATTTCTTCAGAAACATCATCGCCGGACACCAGTTTGAGATTCCTGATTGGAATAGGTTCAAGCCGACGAAGGCTGTGAACAGGAACCACCACGGGTTGACCCAGTAGCCCAATGCCAGTGAAAGCAGCACGAATGCTCCGGCCATCAGGCGCAGAGCGCGTTCGACTGTCATGCGTGTACCTCCGTAGAATTTTGTTCTGGTGCGCACTCCAGGACCGAATCCGGCGGAGTTCTCCGCCGTTGTGACATGTAGTACAAGACCGGCACGGCCATGCGTGAAAGCAGCGTGGATGCCACCTCGCCCGCCATGAGTGAAAGCGCGAGTCCCTGAAAGATCGGATCGAAAAGAATGACGCTGGCGCCGACGACGACCGCAGCCGCCGTCAGCAGCATTGGGCGGAAACGCACTGCCCCTGCATCGATGACTGCCTGCTCCAGCGGCATGCCCTCCGAACGGCGAAGCTCAATGAAGTCCACCAGGATAATGGAATTCCGTACGATGATGCCGGCCCCTGCAATGAAGCCAATCATCGAGGTTGCGGTGAAGAAAGCGCCAAGGGCGGCGTGCGCGGGCAGAATGCCGACGAGCGTCAGCGGGATCGGCGCCATGATGACCAGCGGCGTGATGAACGAACGGAACCAGCCAACGACGAGGACATAGATCAGCACGAGCACAGCGGCGAAGGCAATTCCGAGATCGCGGAACACTTCGTAGGTGATGTGCCATTCGCCGTCCCACTTCATCGCCACGCGATCGTGTTCATCGGGAAGCGTCGCCGTGTATCGCTTTATGGTGTAGCCGCCCGGAAACTTCAGCTCGTCGATCGCCCTGTTCATTTTCATGATGGCGTAGACAGGGCTCTCTTCCGCGCCCGAAATGTCTCCGGTCACGTAGACCACTGGCCGCAGGTTTTTCCGATACAGGCTCGTGTCGATCGTGGTTTGGTGAGTGTTCGTTACCTCGGCCAGAGAAACCTGCGCGCCCGTAGCGGTGGGGAGGCGGAGCGCCGCAAGCGCATCGACTCCGGAACGTACCGGCCTTGCGAGCTGCACGCGAATCGGTACGTCTTCCCGTGAGTCCGTCGTGTGCAGCAGCCCTGCCGTGCTACCGCCAAGCCCTATTTGGACCGTGCGGGTGACGTCGGCGGCAGAGACGCCGTGCAGCGCGGCTTTGTCGAGATCCACCACCATGTCGTACTTTGCCTGCGGATCTTCGACGTACCAATCAACATCGACGACGCCTGGAGTCTGCTGAAATATCCCCTTGATCTGCTTTGCGACTTCTATCTGCTGCCGGTAGTCAGGTCCATAGACTTCAGCGACGAGCGTCTGCAGGACTGGCGGTCCGGGTGGTACCTCTGCGACCTTGATCTTCGCTCCAAACTGATTGCCGATCTCGACCAACTTGGGCCGCAGCCGCTTTGCAATATCATGACTCTGTTCCTTGCGTTCGTGACGATCGAGCAGGTTGACCTGGATGTCGGCCACATTCGCACCGCTGCGCAGGAAGTAGTGCCGCACGAGTCCATTGAAATTATGCGGGCCGGCAGTTCCCGAGTGGATTTGGTAATTGGAAACTTCGGGCTCAAGCGACAGCGCACGTCCGAGTTCCTGCGCGACACGCGTCGTCTGTTCGAGCGTGGTGCCGTTCGGCATGTCGATGATGACCTGGAACTCGCTTTTGTTGTCGAACGGAAGCATTTTGACGCGGACGAGTTTGAACGCGACCAGCGAACACGCGAGCAACAGGAGTACGACTACCACGCCGAGAAATTGCCAGCGCCGGGCGGAGTTGCTGATCAGCGGCGTCATGACACGGCGATAGAGTCGCGTGGTCCATCCTTCTTTCTCGTGTTCCTCTCCTGGGCGGTCGGCATAGTGCCTGAGCAGACGAAGTGCGGCCCAGGGCGAAACCACGAACGCGACCAGGAGCGAGAAGATCATGGCAGCCGATGCACCAACAGGAATCGGACGCATGTAGGGGCCCATGAGCCCGCGGACAAGCGCCATCGGCATAATCGCGGCGATTACCGCAAAGGTCGCGAGAATGGTCGGGTTGCCGACCTCATCGACCGCTTCGATCGCAACCTGCGTGAGCGAGCGCCCGCCGTTCTTTGGCAGCCGGAAATGGCGCACGATGTTCTCGACCACGACAATTGCATCGTCCACAAGAATGCCGATCGAGAAGATAAGCGCGAAAAGAGTGACGCGGTTCAGCGTGTATCCAAAGAAATAGAAGATGGCAAGCGTGAGCGCGAGCGTGACCGGGATTGCAACGAGCACGACGCCTGACTCGCGCCATCCCAGGGCGAGCGCGATCAGCAACGCCACCGAGAACGTTGCAATCAGCAAATGCTGAAGCAACTCGTCGGACTTCTCTTTCGCCGTCTGGCCGTAGTTGCGCGTTACCGTGACGTTCACGTCAGAAGGCAGAAGATTGTGCTTCATGTCTTCGACACGGCGAAGCACGCTTTGGGCGATCACGGTGGCGTTGGTGCTCTTGCGCTTGGCGACCGTGATCGTGACGGCAGGGAAGTCGCCTTTCTGGGCGTTCGATCCTGCGCCTGCAGCATTGGCAAAAGAGACGTAGCTATTCGGCTCCTCGGGACCGTCCACGATTTCCTGGACGACATCGCGAAGGTAGATAGGCCTGCCGCCGTTCACTCCAACGACGATCTGCCGTAGGTCGTTTGCGGAGCTGAGGAACCGGCCCGCCTCCACCTGGAATTCGCGATTATCCGATGCGAAGCTCCCGGCCTGTGCTCGCATGTTTGCGCGCTCAAGTTGGATGGCGACAGCAGCGGGGGTCATGCCATAGGCGGCGAGCCGCTGAGAATCGAGCACGACGCGGACCTGACGCCGCTGTCCGCCGATGATGTGCGTCTCGGAGACATCATCTACCTGCTTGATCGCACTCTCGACCTCGGCGGCGATACGTCGCAATTCGTACCCATCGTGTCCTTTACCCCAAAGGGTGAGCGCCAGGATCGGGACGTCGTCGATCGAACGCGGCTTTATGAGCGGATGCGAAACACCGGGTGGAATGCGGTCGAAGTTCGAATAGAGCTTGTTATACGTCTTGACGATCGCATCTTCTTCCTTTGTGCCCACCTCGAAGCGAACGACGAGCATCGATGCTTCGGGATGCGAGATTGTGTAGATGTATTCGACTCCGGGTATCTCGCGCAGAAGGCGTTCCATGGGCACGCTAACGCGCTCCTGCACTTCAGCGGCACTCGCGCCTGGCATCTGCACCAATACGTCGAGCATGGGCACGACGATCTGCGGCTCTTCTTCGCGCGGAGTCCGCAAGGTGGCGAATGCGCCAAGCAGGAGGGAAGCGACGATCACCAGCGGCGTTAGCTTTGAGTCGATGAAGCTGCGGGCGAGTTTGCCAGCGGCACGAAGGGTCGGAGAATTGGACATCACCGCACCTCTATCTTCTTGCCGTTCAGTTCGTCAGAGCCGGGCTTGGCGACGATACGCTCTCCGCTCTGGAGGCCGGACAGCACTTCGACGCCGTTGGCGTCGGCACGGCCGAGCGATACGTAACGCAGGCTGGCCACCTGGTCGGCGCCGACGACGTACACCGCCTGCATCGTTCCGCGCTGCACGACGGCCGTTTGTGGCGCTGCCAGCGATTCGCGATTACCCAGCGGGAAACGCGCGCGGCCGAAGAGCCCGGAGCGAATACGCTGGTCACGCGGAAGCTCTATCTTGATGAGGAATGTGTGGCTGGCAGGATCGACAGCGGGAAGGATCTGCACGACTTTGCCCGCAAGGCTGTCTTCCCCAACTGCGTCGAGAATCACTGGAACTGTTTGCCCCAGGCGAACGGTACTCACTGCGCGCTCGTCGACGTTGGCTTCAAGCCGGAATCGGCTTGAATCCTCAACGACGAAAATCGGCGTGCCGGGGCTGGCAAGGTTGCCGGTTTCGGTGAGCTTCGCGGTGACCACGCCATCGAACGGCGCGCGAATCTGCGTAAAGCCCTGCATCGTCCGAGCCTGTGCCACCGCGGCGTCGGCCTGCGTGCGTCCCGCAAGAGCGGCTTCGCGACGCGCTTTCGCGGCCTCGTAGCGCGTCTTGATCTCATCAAACTCGTGTGGGCTGACCGATTTGCTTTCGTAGAGACCCTGGTAACGTTTCAGGGTCGATGCTGCCAACGTCAGCTCGGCCTCGGCGACGGCAATATCTTGCTGAGTCGATCCCAGCGCCGCACTGGCGCGATTGAGCCCGGCGCGCGTTTGCGAGTCGTCGATGACCGCGAGCACCTGGCCTCGACGCACGCGGTCACCCTCACGGGCATTCACCCGCACAACAACGCCCGTCGCCTGGCTTGCGAGCTGTGCAGTCTGCACGGAGCGAACAGTGCCGACGGCGTCATAGTAAGCAAGCAAGCTTGCTCGCTGTACGGTGATTGTTTGCACTCCCCGAACGGTTTCCGGTGCGGCACTGACCGCAGTCTTTTCATGGCTGCAACCTGCGAATGTCAAAGCAAGCGGGAGTAGCGCAATTGAAAGAACAGTTGTCTTCATAACTTTCATGGCAACACCACGGGAGAATTCACTGTGAGCGTCCCCGACGCGAGTTCGAGGTTGGCGTAACTGGTGTGTACGCGATAGATCGCATCCCAATAATCGGTCTGCGCGCGGTGTGCTGCCTCTTCAACGCGCAATAGATCGGTCACGGTCGCGAGACCGGCGTTATACCGGTTCTGCAGGATGCGCAGGCTTTCCGTCGCGTGCGATGTGGCGGCCTTCGCTACGGCCACCTGCTGACGCGCGGCATCATAGTCGTAGTAGGCACCACGGACTTCCAGGCGTATGTTGTTTTCGAAAGCCGCTCGCAGCGCAGCGACGCGTTCTGCCGTCGCCTTTTCGCGCTGCAATTGCGCGAGCTTTGCGCCGCCCGAGAACAGGTCGAACTGGAGTTCCAGGCCGGCGGTCCAGTTGTTTCCACCGTTCCAACCGAGCGAGTGGCTGTCCGTCTGCCATGAACCGAAAGCTTCCAGGCGCGGCCCGAATGCTGATTTCGCAATCGATACGGATTGCTGCTGTGCTGACTGTTCACTGCGGACGCGGCGAAGGTCCGGCCGGCGATCGAGTGCGCCGCGCTCCAGGTCCGCAATCGAGGGCTCCGCAAGGGTGCGCTCAACGAGCACATCAGCGGGCTCAAAGACATCGTCAGCCGAAACTCCCAGTGCAATCGCCAGCTTGACACCAGCGAATGAGAGGTCGTTCCGTGCGCGAATCAGTTCCTGCTGGCGAGAGGCTGTCAGCACCTTGGCGCTCAAGAGGTCGGCCTCAACGGCTAGCCCGCTTTCGACACGTCGGCGGCTGTGTTCTTCTATTGCCTGCGAGGTCTTAAGCGCCTCGTCCGCAACGGTCACGCGTTTCGCAGCGAGAAGTACGCCGTAGTACGCCTGCACCACCCTCGCGATCAACTCCTGGTCTGTGCGTTCAAGCTGGCTGGCCGAGGCTCCATTCAGGTGGCGCGCGCGCTTCACCGAGCGGGAGTTCTGGAACGAGTCGAATATCCGCCACTGACCACTCAAACGTGACGTGAAGTCGCCGAGCGGCGTGGGCGTATTGAGTTGGTTCAGAGCGAAGTCGCCCGTCCCGAATCGTTGCTGTCGAAGCTTCGTGCCGAAAACAAATACTGGGTCGTTTCCGCGGATGGCGGCCTCCGAGAACATCAGCCTCGGATAGAACGCCGCTCTCGCCTCGCGCACGCCGGCGCGCGCGGCACGCGTGTCTGCGATGGCGGCCTTGCGCAGAGGGTTCTTCTCCAATGCGATCTGCACGGCCTCGGAGAGCGTCAGTGGTTCAGGGCGCTGTGCGGCCATGAGCGTCGGCAGGAACGCCAATGCAAGCGCTAGCGCGGCTTTGTGGGACACTTTCATCATCTCCGCCTTACTTCGTCGCTAGTGCGTTTGCAGAAGAGAAGAGTTCGTATGTCGTATGCAGGGGTGCGCTCTGCTTGATCATGGCGCCCACTGAGCAGTACTTCTCCTCCGAGAGGCGAATGGCCTCCTCGACTGCTTGGGGAGAAACGTTTTCACCGGTGATCACATGATGAATGCGGACGTTCGTAAACACCTGCGGTGGTTCGCTGGCCTGGTCGGCCTCGCACCGGACTTCGTATCCAGTCACGGTTTGGCGCTTCTTGCGAAGAATGTTGATGACGTCGAAAGCCGTGCAACCTGCGAGCGCAATCGCCACGAGTTCGATTGGTTTGGCTCCGGTGCCGCCCGCTGCATCGTCGATAACCAGGTTATGGCCAGTGCCGCTCGTCGCGACGAACTGTCGCCCTGTTCCTGTTGGCTGCTGAAGTGTTACGGATCCCAGAATCATTGTCCCCTCGCGTCCGGAATTCCGGACTGTGTGATTCGGCTACCTGCGCCGACATCCACTAAATGCTAAGGACAGGTGAATCGTTACAGTTCAAGTAAGAAGAATTGATTGGAGTCGGAGTGCCAAAACGGGAAAGGCGTTAGCGTGCGGCAGCCTTCTTCTGGATGGAAGACAGTACGCGTTTGTAATCTTGCAAAACTCTGTCGCGGAACTTACTTGTCTGCTTGGACTTGCACCCGGCGTCATACGCGCGGCAACGCTCGACGGTGCGCTCCAGATCGGCGAGAAACGCTTCGCAGGGCTGACACCCGTCCAAGTGCTTTTCAAGCTTGTCACACATGCCAGGATCAAGCGTTTGGTCGAGGTAGTCGGAGAGTGCGGCGAAAATCTCGCGACACTGTCGAGGCTTCTGAACTGGCTGCTTCTTCAGGTGCGAAACACTCCGCTCGCGTGATGAAAGTTCCTGTCGAAGCGCGAGTCGTGCGCGATGAAGGCGCACTCTCACCGTGCCCTCACGTATTGCCATGATCTTGGCAATCTCAGCAGTTCCGAGTCCTTCCATGTCGTGCAGCACCAGGACAAGCCGGTATTGTGCCGGGATGTTCTGCAGCGCCGAGCGCACATGCTCCGAGTGCTCTGCGCGGAGCAACAACGACTCGGGCGTAGCCTCTTTTGGCGAGGCAAGGGCCGCGAGTTCCTGACCATCCGGCATCAGGTCTTCGAGCCGGAGATGTTCGCGGGGAGCAAATTTGCTGCGCCGTCGGCTCATCAGGCATCGATTGCGCGCGACCGTGTACAGCCACACGGCGAAAGCACTCGGATTGTCGAAGCGCGTGATGTATGGCAGGAGCTTTAGCAGGACCTCCTGGGCAGTGTCCTCGGCGTCCTCTCGATGGCCGCAGACCTTCATGCCAAAAGACAGCACTGTGCGTTCGAGCAGCCTCAGGCCCCCTTCGACATCACCGGATTTCAAGGCGGTTAGCGCCTGCTCCAAGTCCGCTTTCATTACCTCAATGTTAGCAGGCGAGACAAGTTGAGCTGCTGAGCTACTAAGAGGTCTGTCTTGACAACCCGAGCGTCGTTATAGACAGGAAGACACGGTTTGGCTTAGCTCAGTGGCTCAGCGACTTCTCGTCTGCCAATCGCTTGAGATGACCGGCAGAGCTCTGATGATCTGAAAGCTGCCGGTCTAGAAATTGAAGATTGTCCCAAATTCGCTACGAATGTTGTTGATCTCTCGCATGGGGCGGCCCTGGAAAAGGGGGAAAGTCCCAGTTGTTACTAGCGGAATCGCGCGCGTGCGGTAAAGCGATTCCTCGACGGCAAACGTTACCCAGTTGTTCAGCTTGTACTGAAGCTGTGCCGAACCCAAATCACTCTTGGCGCGACCTCCACCGAAACGGCGGACATCGCGGGCGAGCACCTGGTCGAAACCATAATGCAGGTACATGGTCCAGCCTGCATTCCGCCCTTCGGCGGCAGCGTTAGCCCAACGCGATAGCGGAAGCCCAAGGTTGACGAACCCGCCCTGCGAGCGCGCAGGCCGTTGTGGTGCGACCACCGGCACGCCATTCAGCAATCCGAAAGCAAGCGTGGACGCGCCGTCTACCGACAATGCCGGCGCGAGAGCGATCATCCCAGTGGTGTCGTTGAACTGAGTATAAAGCTGACCGGCAAAGTAGAAACGAAGATCTGTCCCGTTGTAGTACTTCGCGGTGAGGGTGAAGAAACGAGTCGGGAGCTGAACCTCGCCGGTGTAACCGTATCGGGTCGTCGTGACACGAGCGCCAGCCGGGAATGCGGCCGTGAATGGCAACGGAACTCCCGACGCGAGCACAATCGCGGTGCGCTCGCCCTGCATGCCGCTCACAATAATCTGCGCCGGTGGCACGCCTTTAGCTTTGTCGAGTTGGAACTGGGTCACGAGCCGGCCTTGGATTTCGGGACGTCCCGCATCAGTTCCTTGGCGCTCGCCGTATCCAAGTTGATCCGCGAGATTGGCGGGCAGGTTTGCGAAGACGGGCAGCACAACAGCGAACTCCGGTTGTATAGCCCATTTTCTTTCGCCGCCAAGCTTCCGGTTCACCCCAACGCGCACTTGTGGCGCTCGCTCATAAAGAGTTCCGAAGCCTATGCCCAAACCCGTCGATTCGAGCAGGTTCGGCAGCGTAGAGGATCCGAACGGAGTCCAATCCTGTCCGAACAACGCGAACAAGGTTGTTTTGTCGGTAGTCGCCCAGTCAACGCGTCCATACCCAAGGCGAATGGAGGGCATGCTGGAACGAATAGCGCTGATGTTGCGATTATTAACGCGGGTGAAATTGCCTTCGAAGTCCATCTCGAACTTGCCGGTGACGATGACATTCGGTGACAAGTCCGGCCACTCGAAGTTGGCGCCGAGGCGAAGGCTTCTTGCCTTGATATGAAACTCGGGCTGCTTGTCTGGACCGTTCGCATCGCCGATGAACCCAGGCAGCGGGAAGTCATTTCCATAAGGTGAAGCGGTGTCATAAATCGCACTCGCCTTGAGAAATCCATACGGCTTGATGCGAATTTTGTTGCCGATCGTGATGTCCGGAAGGAACCCCTCTTTCTTCGGCGGATCGACCGGAAACACACGGACAGGTGCCACGGCCGCGACAGGACTTGCAGCGGGCGCGCTCGGTCCCGTCGTCTGTGGAGTTGCGGTAGAAACAGATGCGCTGACCGTACTGGATGCAATTGGGGGATGTGAAACGGCGTTGATCAAACGTGGCGAAGCTGCGGAGTTGCCAGAGACTTCGCGCGGGGCCACGGATTGCTGTTGCCGTAGTTTTTCTATCTCCTGTTGTTGTTGCGATATCTGCTTTTGCTGATCGGCGATTGCCTGATGCAATTGCTTCAGTTCGGTGAGGATCGCGGACATATCACCGGGGGAATTGGTGTTGGGTGCGCCAGCCTGGGCTAGCACAAAGCTGGAAGCCAATAGCAGAAAACATAACCACTTTTGCGATTTCATCGAGATTCCTCCTCGTATTGGCCCGGACATGGAGGCGAGACGCGGCGCCACTTACACACAAGTAAGAAACTGTTCTCTGCGTTATGTTGGCTCAGCAGCAGCCCATTTTCACCTCGCCCGTTTCGGTAACTGGAGTGCCAAACGCTTCTTCCGGTATGGGAGCGCCTCTCAGCACCTTGAACCACCTGCGTACAGCGTCAGCAACGACCAGTACCACGCCGATAATGAAGATGCTCATCAGAATGGAATCCAAGTAACCTGTGAATACCTGTCCCGGTTTGGACGTCAGCGGCCAGAATATATTCTTGATGGACAGAACTCCTGCCGTTACCGTCGTAACGCCAACGAAGCACATTGGAAGCGCCGTGATCCAGGCGTACTTCGCCCGTCCCATGTTGATGAGGAAAGTAGTTGTGACGGCCAGCGCTATGGTCGCAAGCAGCTGGTTGCCAGTTCCGAACAGCGGCCAGAGCGTCGAGATGCTACCTGTGTAGATCAGGTAGCCCCAGGCAAGAACCACCACGAACGTGGTTATCAGATTTCCCGGTAGCCAGGCACTGTTGCCGAATGGCTTGTAGATCTTGCCCACCAGTTCTTGCACGACATAACGGGCAACGCGCGTGCCAGTGTCAATCGTCGTCAGGATAAACAGCGCCTCGAACATGATCGCGTAGTGATACCAGTAGCCCATCAAGCGATCCATGCCCGGCAGCCCCCTGAAGATCTGTGCCATGCCGACTGCCAGCGAGACTGCGCCTCCGGTGCGTCCGGCAAGGTTCTCCCCAACCTCCCGCGAGAACATGTCCAGGTTGACGGTAGACAGGCCCAGTTTGCTAAAGACTTCCGGCGTGGTATTGATCGCGAAGTAATCACCCGGATGCATTGAGCAGGCTGCGATCAGCGCCAGCACGCCAACAAGGGATTCGGCAAGCATCGCTCCGTAACCGATAAAACGGCCGTCACTCTCCTTATCCAGCATCTTGGGCGTGGTGCCGGACCCGACAAGGGAATGGAAGCCTGATATGGCTCCACATGCAATGGTCACGAATAGGAACGGGAACAGGTGACCTTTGATGATGGGGCCGCCGCCGTGGACGAACTGGGTGAAAGCGGGGAACCTGATATCGGGATGGACGATAAACACCCCGAGGATAAGAACTGCAATCGTTCCCAGCTTCACGTACGTGGAGAGATAATCGCGAGGCTCAAGCAACAGCCAGACCGGCAGCACGGATGCGACGAAGCCATAGATCGCCATCAGAATCGTGATCTGATGAGCGTTGAACGTAAGTGTCCCCGCGGCGGCTGACCCCGCCACCCACCGCCCGGCCATCACACTCGCAATCAGCAGCACGACTCCGAAGATGCTGGGGCCCGTGACCATGATCGTTCCCGGATGGCTCTTGAACATCCACCACCCCATAACGAGCGCAATCGGGATCGTCATCCCGATGGTGAATACTCCCCACGGACTGTTCGAAAGCGCGTTTACCACCACGATTCCAAGTCCCGCAAGGGTCACCAACAGGATGAAGAGCACGGCGACCATCGTGACAAGGCCGGAGAAGGGACTAATCTCCGTGCGTGCAACGTCGGCCAGTGAGCGGCCTCGATGCCGAACGGATGCTATGAGCACCGTGAAGTCCTGTACGCATCCGGCCAGGACCGCGCCAATCAGCAGCCATAGGAAGCCCGGAGCGAATCCGAATTGCGCAGCCAGGGTGGGTCCGACCAACGGACCTGCGCCAGCGATCGCAGCGAAGTGGTGTCCAAATAAAACCCAGCGCGGCGAGGGAACATAGTTATGCCCATCCTCGAAGGTGTGCGCTGGCGTAGTGCGGCGGTCATCGAGCGACAGTGCCTTTGCGGCAACAAACGCGCTGTAGTAGCGATACGCAAGAGCGTAGATGCAGAGCGCGCCCAGCATTATCGGAAACGTGTTCATAAACCTGCTCCGACAAACAGATGAACTCGAACCTTAAGATGCTTTCACGAACCTTTGTGCTGGCGCTGGAATTCTCTCCCTCACATATCGAGCAGTTCAGATTGGGGGACTTCCAAAACCGGCTCGGCAGGGGGGTGCCGCGCCGGTACTATACCCGCTTTCTGCAGGGAACACTCTGCAGGGAACACTGGAACCTGAACAGTCGGCCTGTTGGCACGTGTTTTCACTTATCTCTCCAAAATCGCGTTCCGCCCCGGAACCGATATTGAAAAAATAGCGCGAACCACTTAACGTGAGATGTGCAACGAACCTTTCGAGCCGGGAGATAGTTTGATGCGTGGCAATGATGCAGTTATCGAGCAGTTGAACGCGGCGCTTAGTTCGGAATTGAGCGCGATTGCTCAGTACATGGTTCAGGCCGAAATGTGCCACAACTGGGGTTACAAGCGACTTGGTGATCTCACCCGGACGCGAGCCATCGAAGAGATGCGCCATGCAGAAGGTCTTATCGAGCGCATCTTGTTTCTCGACGGGACACCGGTCGTGAGCGTTGCGCTTCAGCCCAAAATCGGCGCCAACGTCCAGGAGCATCTTGAAATTGATCTGAAGGACGAATTGGACGCAGGGGTGCAGTACAACAACTCCGTAAAGATTTGCGCCGGCGCAGGGGACAACGGTTCGCGGCAGCTCTTCGAGCACATGATCCAGGACGAAGAGCGGCACGCTGACTTCCTCCAGGCGCAGCTCCACTCTATCCAGGAAATCGGAATTTCAAATTATCTTTCAGAACAGTTGAAGAATGATCAATAACTTCATGCGCGCTCGCCGATGATTCGGGGCTCTCAGATTTGGGAGCCTTTCGTTTTGAGGAACAGAAACATTCTTTAGAGAGCTGTGTTCCTACTCACAAGCAAGCGCGCACTTTCGTCAGACCAGGCATAGGGCCGAATTCCTGCTGATAGGAACACGGTCTTGCTGTGCCACAGGGAGGAATTTTATGAAGATTCAATTAGCGGTAGCAAGTGTGGCACTCACTGCGGCTTTGGCGATCCCAGCAGCGGCACAGGGAAGTTGGGGCGGCCACGACGATCGTCGCGACGGCTACTATCGGGATGCGTACTACCAGGACCGTGGGCATGATCGAGACGACCATGATCGTTACCGCGATCGTGACCGGGATGGGCGCCGGGACAACGACCGCGACCGCATTCGTAACAGGGGCAACAACCACCCTGGTTACCAAATGGGCTTCCAGGACGGAATCACCGACGGCCAGCGGGACAGGAGCTTAGGGCGGAAGTTTAAGTATGGCCCGGGATACAAGCATCCCGATCGTGGCTACGTCTCCCGCTACGGAGACAAGCGATACTACGAGCAGCAATACAGGCTGGCGTACCAGGAAGGCTACAATCGCGGATATTACCGTCGTGGCTAGCCTCAATCCAAGTGTAGTCTCAACCGAAGTCACGTAAGTTCGCGCGGATGACCACTTGTCATCCGCGCAAACTTTTGGCGTTCACTTTTTCGTGTACGTAATGCGCCAAATTGAGTTTGAACCGTCATCGCTGATAAGCAACGAGCCGTCGTTGCCGACCGTAACTCCCACAGGACGTCCCCATGCCCGCCCGTCCGCCGTCACAAAGCCGGTAATGAAGTGTTCGTATTCTCCGCCAGCTTTGCCGGCCTTGTGCAACGGCACGCGCAGGACCTCGTATCCGGTTGGCGAATTGCGGTTCCAGGAGCCATGTTGTGCCGCGAAGATGTCGCCTCGGTATTCTGCCGGAAACTGCTTGCCGTCGTAGAAGGTCATCTGCATAGACGCGCTGTGCGGTTGAACCAACACATCGGGTGTGATGACCTTGTTCCGCAGCTCAGGATGCTTACCCTTCAGCCTTGGATCCTGCGTTCCGCCCATGTAGTACCAGGGCCATCCATAGAACCCGCCCTGTTGCACATGGGTGATGTAGTCCGGAACAAGGTTGTCACCCAGTCCGTCTCGCTCGTTTACTGATGCCCACAACTGTCCCGTCCTCGGATCTACGGAAATGCCCACGGCATTCCGAATCCCCGATGCATAGACGCGCAGACCTGAACCATCAGGATTGAACTCGAGGATATTGGCGCGGTGATGCTCGATCTGGTTGTTGTCAGTGTCGTCTGCGTTGGAGTGTGAGCCGACCGATACCCACATCCTCTTGCCGTCGGGTGAGGACGCGATATCGCGCGTCCAGTGCCCGCCGCCTCGCAGGCGGCCGCTACCCGGCAGGTCCGCAATCTTCTGCATCGTTCCGCGAGCCTTCGTGTCACCGTTCTGATAGGGGAAGCGAACGACCGCATCCGTGTTGGCCACGTACACCCACTGTGGGTTGGGTCCCGGCGGATAGAATGCGATGCCAAATGGCTTGTTCAGCTCGGAGGCGAATACCTGGGTCTGCTGCGCCCTACCGTCCTTTTCGACTCCGCGTAGCAATTTGATTTCTCCCGCATAGCTCTCCGCCAGGAAATAGTCTCCGTTTGGAGCCGTCCGGATGAGTCGCGGATTTTCGAGGCCGCTCGCGTATAGCTCGACTTTGAATCCGCCAGGGGCTTGAGGCCACGCGTCGCGTGGGCGCGGAACCACGTCAGGCCCGTTGTCTACAGACTTGGTGGCACATATGGCTCGGGAAGATCGGCGACCGTGATCTTGACCGCAGCCCCGGGGCGCTGTTGGCGAAAATCGCCAAATGTAGATGTGCCGCTGCGCACGTCTCGCGATGGCCGCGCGGCAGAAGATTGCGATAGCGCGAGCGGCGGTAACCCGAGGGCCACACATAGGAGAACTATTACAACGTAATTCCAGTACCGATGACGCTTTTGAACCATTCTCATCGTGCCACCTTCTTGTTGACGGAGTATCGGCCTCGGTGACGGATATCGGTACCGCACCTCTTCCTCTAGGCGTAAGAAATCCGACGCAAAGTTTCCCGAGTAAGTTTGCCCAACTCAGGGTGCATAGCGTCCTCGTGCAGTTTCTTGGGATTGTTCGAAGGGTTGAATGTGTGCGTAGCGGAAAAGAAGGTTCAATCTGCTACTTGAGTAGTGCCAGCAGACAGCCACTGTATTTACTGAGCTTCATCTTCGTTGTCGTTTACTTCTGTACGATCAAGTATTTGGCGAACTTTCGCCGTCAATGCCTGTGGAGGGAATGGTTTTTCGATCAGAGAACCTGATCTGTAGATGTGATCGCTATCCTGCTCAGCATATCCTGACATGAACAGCAGCCGGATTGAGGGCCTCTGTTCCCGGATATGCAGTGCGAGTTCGCCGCCTCGCATGATTGGCATTACCACATCCGTAAGTAACAGATGAATCTCGTCGTCGTAAGCTCGCGCGATCCGCAACGCATCCTGCGGAGATTTCGCCTCCAGCACCCGGTAGCCCTGTTGCCGAAGCACTTCGCCGACCAATATCCTCAGCTCTGGCTCATCCTCCACCACCAGGATGGTCTCGTGTCCGCTGGAGGAACTCACGTCTGTGATGTCCTTCGGTTGCGGCACTCCGGCCAGTTCACTGACGATCGGCAACAGTACCCTGAATTCCGTGCCCTCGCCTAGCTGACTCGTCACAGAGATGTCTCCACCAAGTTGCCGGACGATTGCGTAAACAGTAGAGAGGCCCAAGCCCGTTCCTTTGCCGACCTCCTTGGTTGTGAAGAACGGCTCGAAGATCCGAGGCAAGACGGTCGCATCAATCCCCGGCCCAGTATCCGCTACTCGAAGTTCGGCAGAATCGCCTCGAATATTAGAAGCGTCCGAAAATGGCACATTCGCGACGTGGACGTCCGTTGTGATAATCAGGCGGCCCCCGTGAGTCATGGCATCACGAGCATTGACCACCAGGTTCATCAGGATCTGCTCTATTTTTGCGTGATCGGCTTTGATAGGTAGAGCAACATGCGCCAGTTGTAGACTCAGCTCGATATCTTCTCCGAGCAACCGTTTGATGAGGTTGAAGATATTTCTCACAACGGTATTGAGTTCGAGAACCTCGGAATGAGCGCTTTGCTTGCGACTGAATGTGAGTAGCTGGCGGACCAGAGTTGAGGCTCTATCCGCGGCGTCTCTCACCTCTTCAACGCGGCGTAGGCTCTCGCTGGTCGGCGGCAACTCCGACTGCAGCAGCGCCGTGTGTCCAATGATGATGCTGAGAAGATTGTTGAAATCGTGCGCGATGCCACCTGCCAATGACCCTACTGCTTCCATCTTCTGCGATTGACGAAGTTGCGCTTCCAGGTGAACGCGCCCAGTGACGTCACGGAAGCTCCAAACGCGCCCGACAATCTCTTCGCCTCTGCGCTGCGGCGCAGAATAGCGCTCCAACACTCTTCCATCCTTTAGCTCGACCACGTCAAAGCTCTCCCGCTCGGGGGCTTTATGCAACTCCTTGACTCGTGCCGCGAACGGCTGCGGTTCAGAAATCTGGTCCATCGCGCTTCGCAAGGCCTCAGCGTTCATGCCGCTGCCAATCGCGGGGGCCGGCATTTTCCAAATATCGAGAAATTTTTTGTTGAAGGCTTGTATGATTCCGGCGCGATCCACAACGAGAATCCCGTCCGTGGTCGATTCAAGCGTCGCTCGCAGTACGGAGAGCGACTCTTCAAGCTGTCGCGTAGTTCGTTTTGTTTCGCGAATATCCTGGTAGAGCACGAATGCGCCGATGATCCGGCCATTGTTCGACTTAATGGGAGAGGCCGAGATGCTCACATCGACTGCGCTCCCGTTTTTATGCTTCCGGGTCGATTCGACACTGGTAATGATCTTTCCGTGCAGAACGTCGTGCAGCACGGCTCCATGAAGTCCACCCGTGCCCCGTGGCACAATTGGGTTTACCCTGCCGAGAACCTCCTGAGCCGTCCAGCCGAAAAGTTGTTCTGCAGCCGGATTCCATTGGGTTACGCGTCCTTCGAGATCCACAACCATGGTCGGCAACGGTGACGCTTGTACTAAAAGCCCAACCTGCCCGCAGGATTCGGTTCGCTCTCGAAGCAATTCGAGTTGCGTCATCGCTTGGCGCGCAAGAAGCTTCAGCGCGTCTGCGCGGTGAGGTTCAAGTTTGCGCGGATCGCGGTCGAGAACCGCGAGCGAACCGATCGCAAATCCGTCGGTAGTGACCAGCGGTACGCCCGCGTAGAAGCGGATGTGCGGGGAGGAGAGAACCACGGGATTGTTGGCGAACCGTGGATCGGCCTTGGTGTCACTGACCTCGAAAACATCGTTCCCCAGGATCGTGTAACTACCGAACAACGATATGTCGCATGCTGTCTCCGTCACGCGCAGGCCGTGGGTCGATTTGATCCACTGGCGCTTATGATCGATAAGCGTGAGTGCGGACATCTGTGTACCGCAGAGTACGGCCGCGAGTTGCGTGATGTTATCGAAGATTGGTTCGGGATCGGTATCCAGAACGGTGTACCTTGCGAGCGCAGCAAGACGCCCGTCCTGATTCTCTGGCAATCGGTGATCCGAATACATACCTGGCAAGCCCATACTGCAACCCGAATTGTAGCCCTAAAACGAACGAAGCTCCCAAATGGGTGATTCGCGAGCCTCTGATGCGCGGGACAGGCCACGAGATTCATGCGGGACATGCCACGGGCCGCATTGAGGCGATGAGCCGAACCCAGAGTGATGGCTCATTGTGGACTGGAATACCAACTTCTTTCATGCGGTGCTGAAATCGATATTCGACTTCCGGGCATCTCCTACAAAGACTGCATCGATCAACTCGGAAGAGAGACGGAGAATGACCAATCCCGTGAAGATTTTTGGAATTGCGGGGAGTCTCCGCAAGGGCTCCTACAATCGCGCTGCTTTACGTGCCGCTCAGCAACTTGTGCCGCAGGGTGCAACGCTTGAAAGCTTCGATATCGCTGCAATTCCGCCTTTCAGCGAAGACATCGAGAAGACCCCACCCGCTGTGGTGACGGATTTAAAGACCGGTGTACGGGCCGCGGATGCGGTTCTCTTTGTCACGCCGGAGTACAACTACTCGATTCCCGGCGTGTTGAAGAATGCAATCGATTGGGGTTCGCGCCCATACGGCGATAGCTGTTGGGAGGGAAAGCCGGTCGCCGTGATGGGAGCTTCGATTGGCACTCTAGGATCGGCGCGGGCGCAATATCACCTCCGCCAGTGCTTTGTGTTCCTCAACATGTTTCCGATCAACCGTCCCGAGGTGATGATCAGTCAGGCGGCGCAACGCTTCGATCAGCAAGGAAACCTCACTGACGATATGTCGAAACAATTGATCCGCGAGCTTCTCCAGAATTTGATCGACTGGACAAACCGGTTGCGCGGCGCCCCTCAGCGTTGATCGGCGACTCAGGATGAATAAAATGGGCGCCACTTGAGCGCCCATTTCGCTCCTCGTTTCACTACTTAGCTGTTGGTGCCGCTTTCCCCGTCAGTTCATCCGCCAGCGCCTGCGCGCCGTAGATGCTGCGAAGAGCTTCCAGAATTCCACGCGCATCCACCGCAATGTGGCGCATGCCGGTTTCCGAGTAGTAGAAGTTTCTGCCCAGCCCTTGCATGTTCCGGTCGAAGTTGATACCGACGACCTCTCCCGCCACGTTCAGGATTGGCGATCCCGAGTTGCCGCCAATCGAATCCGCGGTGGAAGCGAAATCCATCGGTGTGTTGAGCTTCATCTTTGGGTGCGCAGCTGTCCACGTCGGAGGCAATTGGTAGGGAGGGTTAGCGCCCATCTTCCTCTCGCGATCGAAGGCTCCGCCCATAACTGTGAAGTAAGGAACTTCCGTCCCTTTCGGCACCACGCTGCCTCGGCCATCTTCCGTGTAGCCTCTCACCGCGCCATAGCTCAGCCGTAACGTGAACGTCGCGTCGGGATAAAGGTCCATGCCGCCGAGTTTGAAGCGTGCCTGTGCGATGCGTCCACCTTCGCGGCTGACGACGGCGTCAACCTCATCTTCATACTTCCGCCGAAGCGCCCGAGCGTCGGCGTCAATGTCGCGCATGAGTACGATCATGGGATCGTCGCTCTTGCTGACCGCGTCCGTTCCGCCCTCGTACAAAGTTTTGCGGAACGCAACCTCCTTCAGCTTAGTCGAAGTCACATACCGTAAAGCCGCCTCTGCCGGGGTCTTGCCGCCGAGCACGCGTTTCACCGTTGCGTTCTCCGCGCCCAGCTCATCAAGCAGCCGCATAAAAGAGTGCGTGAGCGTCATGATTTCCAGCGAGTCATATACCGGTGCCGTCGAGAATAGTGCTTGCTCCAGAGACGGCAACGCGGATTGCCGGTACTCCTTTATGCGTTCGCTGTTTGGTTTCTGCCGCTCCGCAGCCGCACGGACGATGGTTCGCGCAAGCTGCGCCATTCCGGAGTCGAACCCTTGCATCCGCTCCAGCAGAGCATACGGGGCGTAGATATTCTTCTGTACGTCCATCGCTTGTTCAATTGCCGGCCACGCAGCGTCGATTGTCGGATCGATCTTTGCCAGGCTGGCTCGCAGTTCTTTCTCACTCGCTGCCTTTTGAGTCATTAACTGCTTGTCCAGCAGTGCGGCGTAGTAGCCCTTCTGCGACTTCTGGCTGTTTTCCAAAGAGAACATGCGGCTAGCTGTGATGCGAGCGCTCTCTGGCGATTTCGCGGCAAACTCCTTCATCGCTTTGATTCCCGCCTCGCGCCACTTCAGCGCCAGCGGATACTGCACGTCGCGATTAAATTCCATCTGCGCCATTGTGTTCAGGCGCGCCGTCGATCCAGGATTGCCGGCCATAAAAACCAGCTCGTTTGCCTTTACGCCCGTTGTAGACCACTTGTAGTAGTCCTTTAGTTGCACCGGTTTGTCGTTTTCGTAAATCCGGAAGAACGTCACGTCGAGCGCATATCGCGGAAACTCGAAGTTATCCGCGTCGCCACCGAAGCTCGCAATCCCATATTCCGGCGCAAACACAAGGCGCACGTCCATGTATCGCTTGTACTTGTACAGGTGATAGGCTCCGCCGCTGTAGAGCGTCACTACGTCGCAACGCTGGCCGTCCTTCGCGCAGTCCGCTTCCAGTTGGCTCATCACAGCGCGTTGCGCCGCGCCGATTTCGGCCGTGCTCATTCCCGCTTTCGCCGCTCCCTGCACCTGCGGCGTCACATCTTCAATGCCCGTCAGGACGTTCAATTCGAGATCCGGACACTTGAGCTCCTCGGCCTGGGTCTTAGCGTAGAAACCCAGCTTGATGTAGTCCTTGTCGCTTGTGCCGACCTTCGAGAGGCAATCGGCTGCCACGTGATGGTTCGTGAATGCCAGCCCATGGGGCGAGACGAACGATCCGGAACCGCCGTTGTTGAAGCGCACCGCCGACTCGCGTACGTGGTCCAGCCATGGCTGGGTAAGCGTGAAACCATACTTCGCCTTGATCTTTTCAGCAGGGGGCGCGTTGAAAAGCCAAAGCCCTTCATCGGCAAGCGCAAAGGGCGCCAGCAGGGCACAAATCAGCAATGTTGCGAGGACAGTGCGTCGCTTCAATTCTTGTCTCCGTTGCGTGTAGGATCGCGAGGTTATGATGCGCCACGGGCTTCACTTTCATCAACCACCATGTTCTGGGCATCTAGCGCTTCAGCCTGAGATCATCAACGCTATTTGCCGCCAGCAGCAGACTTCACCTTCGTCTTCGGACGGGCCACCGAGTACATCTCCTTCGCAATGGTTTCGTCGAGGCCATCCTTGAAAAGGTCGAAGTGCGTGCGGCCTTCGAGATACGTGACCTTCGCGTCCGCACCCAAATCCTTCAGAACGCCGTCAAGCAACCGCGCGGGACCTTCGAGATGAAAGGTGTCCGCCGTACCAACAATCACGTTAATTTTGCCCTTCAGGCTCGGACCAATCTCTTTCCAGCGTTTCCGCACAACGCTTGAAATGTCGTAGTGTTCCACCCAGTATTTGGCCACCGCGGGATGCACAACGCCGGTGTCACGATCGAACAGTTGCATCGGCCGGCCATCCGGTCCCCGCGGACTGAAAACCCATTCGAAGGAAGCGATCTGCCCGCCGTATTCGCCCATCACGCGTTCCTGCCGGGCGAAGTCTTCGAACGCCTCCACGTCTTTCCCGTCCATGCGGACCAGCATCCATGGCGAGCCGTCGGGCTTGCGATACATATTCGTGTTGGCCTTCGTGAGATCCGGCCCGATGAAGTCGCGGAAGTCGGTGGGGTCAGGAGAGGTGGACCAAGTGCCGCCAAATATCTTCGGGTAGTTCACCTGTAGCCACAGTGTTGCCCATCCGCCAGACGAATGCCCGGTAAGAAATCTTCCGCTCGGCTTGGCGTCCATCCGGTATTTCTTTTCCAAATGCGGAATCAACTCAGCCGTAAGTGCGTGTCCCCAGGGACCGTTGTTTACGGAATCGGCAAACTCGTGTGTGCCGCCAGGGCAACTTTCATCCAGCAGCACGTAGATCATCTGTGGAGCGCCGCCCGCCATTTTGTCGGCGTATCCATGGGCGTAAGGTCCTGCAAGAACGTTGAGGGTCGCGCCGTAACCGTGCGTCATGTACACCGTCGGATACCGCTGTCTACTCTTCTTGTAGCTGGGCGGCAGAACGATCACGCCACGCATATGGATCGGACGACCCCAGAACGCGCTCAGCGAAGGGCTGACGAAATCGAACAACTCCGAGCCTTCCGACGGTTTCGCATCGCGCACCGGAACCTTTCGCTCAATCCTCAGCGCTATCGGTTGCGACATTGCCGGGTTCAGCTTTTCGACAATGATCCGATCGCCGATGATGTCTCCCGCGTCGTACGTGCGATACGCAGCGTTGTGATTTACGTCGAGGAACGACATGACGTAGTAATCGCCAGCAGGAGCCTTGGAGAACGGAGCGGGATAGGCAAGCCTGTCCGGATCGAGTTCGACCGCCGTGCCGGGCTTCCAGTTCGTCACTTCCTGCGCAGCAATCCACGTGTTGCGCGTGTTTCCGCCAAACCCGGGCTCCATCGCACTGCCTCTAGGTTTCTGCGTGGACATGAATACGATTAGCCGCCCCGAGACCGGTGTTGCGGAAGCTGAATCTGCAAGCGTGATGCTGAAGCGAAGTGGTTGCGCCGGAGTGGCCGTCTGCGCCAGCGATTGCAGCGCGAACATTGCCACCAGCAGGACAGGGAAGAGCGCACGTATGCGTTTGTGCATGTCTACACATCTTACAAAAAACAGGACAGCGAGGTTTCACTAAGTTGATATCGCCGAGCCCGAGGCGCTGAACTGGCTGCAAGACCGTGAACGGTGCCTTATCTTTTTGCAACCGCGACTCCGCTGCGCATCTCTAAATGCACCTGGAGGCGCCATGAAAGTGTTGCTCTCGATTGTGTTCGCATTTGTGCTTTCGCTCACCGCTCTCGCCGCGGAGAGCAAGCAGGTCACGTACAAGAGTGGCGATGATACCGTCACGGCGATGCTATACACCCCCGCAGGCAAAGGCCCGTTTCCCGCACTCGTCGTCATTCACGAGTGGTGGGGGCTCAACGACTGGGTCAAGGAACAGGCATCCAAGCTGGCTGATCAGGGATACGCTTCACTCGCCATCGACCTGTACCGCGGCAAAGTTGCCACCTCTCCGGACGAGGCGCACGAAATTATGCGAGGTCTCCCGGAAGATCGCGTACGCCGCGATCTCCTGGCCGCCTTCAACTATCTTGCCTCGCAGAAGAACGTGGACCCAAAGAAGATCGGTTCCATCGGATGGTGCATGGGAGGCGGATATTCGCTCATGCTCGCGCTCAACGAGCCTCGACTCGCAGCCTCTGTCATCAACTACGGACGCCTCGCAACTGAACCCGACGAACTCAAGAAGATCAATGCCTCCATTCTCGGGATTTTCGGCGGACAGGATCGCGGCATTCCTGTCGATAGTGTTCGAAAATTCGAGCAGCAGTTGAAGCAGATGGGGAAGACCGTCGAAATTCACATTTATCCCGATGCCGGTCACGCCTTCGAAAACGAGAACAATAAAGCCGGATACCGAGAAGCGGACACGAAAGAAGCATGGCAGAAGACTACTGCCTTCTTGCAGAAACACCTCAGTGCTGCCAAATGAGACTTTTTGATAAACTTGGGGCGGCCGCAAGCATATCTTCAAAGCAGCGAAAGACTGGCGCTCTTGCGGCCCTGAAGCTCGTAGTTGTAGTCAAGGCGATGGAGTTCGCCACAACCGCCGAACCATAACTGGAAAGCTTGTGCTGGAGGGAGTTCATCTTGCTTGCCTACGTCTGGGTTCCTCTCAGGGAAGCCTGGACTGATTTCAGGAAGCTAGGCTGCACGTTCAGGTGGTCTGTTGAAGTTCTCATGACTTTCGCCCGGTGTTGGGGAATCACTTATAATCAATCCAGCATCGCTGGTCGACCTCTCTGCATCAAAGGCTTGGGATCTGGAATGAACGGGACATCAAAAACAAAACCGAGAGTTCTGGTCGTTGACGACGAACGAGTGATCGCCGACACGCTGGCCATTATTCTCAACCAGCATGGATTCAATGCCTCTGCTGTTTATACCGGCACGAGCGCTGTCCAAACTGCCCGCGAAGTTCGCCCCGATCTCATCATCAGCGACGTGATCATGCCTGACATGAACGGCATCGAGGCAGCGATCAACATCCGCAACTTCCTGCCCGGCTGCAAAATTCTTTTGTTCTCAGGCCAGGCCGCCACGGCGGATCTTCTGGAAACCGCACGAGCCCAGGGACACGAGTTCGAAATACTGGCTAAGCCGGTTCACCCGCAGGACTTGCTCGCGAAGCTCCGCGAATAGCAAGGTCCTGAATCCACTGGCTTTCTTACGAGCCCAAACCAGCAGAAAAGGGGCCGCAGCCCCTTTTTATTTTTGTAAGTTGAACGGCTTCGCCGACTGCCAACGTTACATGTCCCGCCGGCCTTCCATAGCTTTCTGCATCGTTACTTCGTCTGCATACTCGATGTCGCTGCCTGCCGGAATGCCGGTTGCAATGCGCGTGACCTTCACCGCTGCATGTTTCAGCAGCCTTGAAAGATACACGGCTGTTGCTTCACCCTCGACGGTCGGATTCGTAGCCAGGATGATTTCATCGGCGTTTCCTTCCTCTACCCGGCGCACAAGGTTAGAAATCCTCAGTTGTTCCGGTCCGACGCCGTGAATCGGTGACAGTGCGCCGTGCAGCACATGATAGACGCCGTTGTACTGTCGAGTCTTCTCAATCGATGCGATGTTCGTCGGCTCCTCGACTACGCAGATCAGCCGCTGGTTACGAGTCATATTGCTGCAATAGACGCAGGGATCGACGTCTGTGATGTTGTTGCAAACCGAGCATAGGCGCAGATTCGCCTTCACGTCGCGAATCGCGTCGGACAACAACTCGGCATCCTGCTCGCTCGACCGCAGGATATGAAAGGCAAGCCGCTGTGCGCTCTTGCTGCCAACGCCTGGCAGCTTTTTCAACTCTTCTATCAATCGAGCCATCGGCTCGGCAAATCTCGACAATTCGTCTCTCCACTACATCCGTGCGCTAGCTTCAATTCGCGCCGCGATCCACTCCACGCGATCGCCAACTGTTTCAAAACATTCCCGGCAGTCCCATCCCGCCCAGCATGCCGCCGACGGTGGATTGCATTGCTTCGTCTACCTTTCGAGTCGCCTCGTTGATGGCCGCCATAATCATGTCTTGCAGCATCTCGACGTCGCCGGACTGCACAACGTCAGGCTCGATCTTGATGGACAGTACGTGCTTCTGTCCGTTCATCTTTACGGTCACGGTGCCGCCACCGGAGGACGCCTCCACTACCGTTTCCGCCATCTTCTGTTGCAGATCGCGCTGCATGTCCTGTGCTCGCGCCATCATTTCCTGGAGCTGTTTCGGATTCATCATTCCCACCTATCGGTCTTCGATAACCGTACGGACTTCGGCGCCGAATTTCTCGATCATTCGCTTCACCAGAGGCTCGTCAGCGGCGCGCCCATGCCCTGCTGCGGACTTGCTCCGCGCCAGCGGTTTGCCGGTGGAAGTCGGCGTGCCGCTCACGACGCGCACCTTGAGCGCGCCCCCAGCGATCTTGGATGCAGCCGCATTGACCTGCTTCTTCAGATCGGCCCCGAGCGCAAGATCGATCAGCTTCTGAGACATCGCCGCTTTGACGATTACTTCCGCGCCCTCGAGCGCCCAGTCGCCCTCTTCGAGCGATGAAAGCAAGATATTCTGCCCCGCCGCTTGCAAGGCAGCGAGCACCGCGTCGCGAACCGTCTCGACACTGACGTCGAAAGCCGCTCCTATGTTGACCGATGGCTGCGGAAGCTGCGGCTCAGGCGTTGCGACCGGTTCCACAGCCAACGCCACGGCTGTAGCGCCGCTCGTCATCATTGCTGGCGCGGCGTCCACGCGCGAGTGTGGACGCGGCGGAATGGACCGTGCGCTGTGTGAAGGAGCCGAGTTCACGGGCGGCATCGACGTCATCGGTGTGCTGCCAAACGGTCCGGACGATTCGGCACTCATGCTGCCTTTGGGGCCACTATCCTTGCGCGCCCTGTCAGCGTCGAATGGAGACGGGCGAGAGGGACGCGTCTCTGAGCCGAACGGCGATCCTCCGCGCTCTTGCTCGAACGGAGTGCGCGGCGGAGTTGCTGGCTGCGCAGGTCGGCCCGGCGCTGCCGAACCTGCCGCTCGCTGAGGAGAAGCCCCGGTGCTTCGCGCCGTTGCTGCTGGACGCGGCAGTGCCGCATCGCTCAACAACTGTTCCAGCGGCAGCAATCGTTGCGCATGTACCAACTTCAGAATGCCTAGTTCCAAATGGAATCGCTGTTCCTGCTTGTAGCTCACGTCGCCGTGCGTGCGCAAAATGATTTGTAGAAAACGCGTCAGGTCTTCTTCCGTGAAAAGCTCAGCAATGCGCACCACGCGCGCACGCTCGTCGGAAGAGATTTGCAGCAAGGGCGAGTCGCCGCCTGCTACCTTCGCCATGATTGCGTTGCGCAGGAAGCGCACCATTTGCTTCGCGAAGTGCACAACGCTGTGGCCTTCTACGATCAGCTTGTCCACGATGCGCAGCGCCTGCTCAGCGGAGTTTTCGTGCACCGCTTGCATCACATGTTCCAAGGTATCGGACGAAACCGTTCCAATCAGTCCGCGCACGACCTCTGCCGACAGGGAAGTGCCGCAGCAGGCGATCGCCTGATCCATGATGCTGAGCGCGTCGCGCATCGATCCGTCGCCGGCTTCGGCCAGCATTGCGAGCGCGTCGTCATCGACCTGCAGATTCTCCTGCTGTGCAATCGAGCGCAGCTGTCCCACAATGTCGTCAAAGCGCACGGCATGAAAGCTGAAGTGCTGGCAGCGTGACCGAATGGTCTGCGGGATATCTTCTGGCTGCGTCGTGGCCATCATGAAGATGACCCACGGCGGAGGCTCTTCCAGAGTCTTGAGCAACGCATTGAACGCCGCGTCGGTCACCTGGTGAGCTTCGTCGAGGATGAAAATACGGTAGCGGTCGCGCGCCGGTTCGGCCGTTGCCGTAGCGATGAGTCCGCGAACTTCTTCGATGCCACGGTTCGTCGCAGCATCGATTTCGATGACGTCCATCGCGCCCACCGAACCCTCACGAATCTCGCGACAGCTATCGCACACGCCGCAAGGCTCGCTGACTGGATGCTCCGCGGAGCGGCAATTGAGCGCCATTGCCAGGATGCGCGCAATCGTCGTCTTGCCGATGCCGCGATGTCCACTGAAGATGTAGCCGTGGGCGATGCGTTGCTGCTCGATAGCATTCTTCAGCGTGCGCGTGACGTGATCTTGTCCGATCACATCGGCAAACCGCTGCGGACGATACTTGCGTGCCAGAACCGTGTAGCTCATGGGAAGCGTCGATTATACCGTTTTGCCGACCCGCTCTGCCGTACAGCTTTTTGCTCTTCGCGACGACTCACTTGTGCCGCGGCTGTGCACCAGGCGAAAGGATAGGAGCCGCCTCAGTCAAGCCTAGCCCCGTGTCCAGTGGTCAGCGCGTTTTCGTCACGGGAACTTGCGCAGACGCTACAAGCGCGATACGCTGTGCCGTCACGAAAGTTCGAGATGGAAAGGCACGACCATGCAACTCAAGCTGAATACCCGCGTCATCGACGGCATTACGGTCATCGACTGCCATGGCCGCATCGTCTTCGGCGAAGAGTCCGCCCTGCTGCGCGACACAGTCAAGGCCACGCTCTCGAAGGCGAACCGCATCATTCTTAATCTTCACGAAGTTAGTTACATCGATAGCGGCGGGCTGGGAACTCTCGTAGGCCTTTTCACCTCCGCGCGCAGCGCTAAGGGCGACATCAAGCTTGCCAACCTGACGCCTCGCGTCGGCCAGCTTCTACAGGTCACGAAACTCGTCACCGTGTTCGACGTTCACGAAACCCTGGAGCAGGCGCTCAAGGCATTCGGACAGGCAGCCAAGGTCTAAACCGGCTCGGTCCTGATGTGGTTTGCCTCAGGCGTGGTTTGCCTCAAACAACGTTCGCTTGAGACGCCGTTCTTCAGAGATTGTTCACTTCAGGTGGAAATATCGCAGCGGGTCCTAGCGGACCCGCTTCTTCTTTTGCCCGGAACTCTTGCTCGTGGTGGGCCCGGAACGCTTGCTCGCCGCGCCGTTTTGCTTCTTGGTGGCGTTTGCTAGCTTCGTTGCGGCTCTCTTGCGCCGCGCGATTTCCTTCGGCGAATACATCGTTCCGCGGCAGTTCGGGGTTCCGCACGTGCAGGGCGCGTCGCCATCGCCGTCATACAGGAAGTAGTCGTAAACCAGCTCTTCGCCCGGCTGTATCTCGCGTATGGACATGATCCACACGCGATTGTCGTCGTCCTCTTCCGTCTCGCAATTCGGCGTGCAGGAGTGGTTCACGTACATCGCCATGCCATAACCGTCGATGACGGTCTCGCCGTCACCCACGCCGAACAGGTACGTGTACGGACGCCCTTTGTAAAGCTCGTCGGCGTCTTTGTGGGCCATGCGGTCGCCCGTGTACTCGAGCACGCGCACGCCAGCAGGAATCTTCTCCAGCGCAAAACAACCGGCAGCATGGATATCGGAGGAACGAATAATGACTTGAGGAATGATGACTGGAGGCATAAAAGAATTCAGTGCAGCTTCAACCCTGATTCAGACTCATTTCGACGAACTACGATCCGCCCGCAGTATAACGTAAGCCGACATTGCGGACGGCATCTGAAGCACGAGCTCTCTTCTGAGTATCAGTGCATGATGCGGCTTCTGCGACGGCCAGACGGTGAGCACCAGCGAACAGGAATCGGGATGCTGTATTCCGGAGCATCCCGATATAGCGATGAGGCGATAGAGGGAAGCGTTATGAACTTCGGCGAATGCAGGGCTAGCCTTTCTTGTCGTTGAATTGCCCTTCTCGACGGCCTCTCCCGTCCCTTGACCATGTCCCCTGCAGACTTCCCGGTATTCTCCATTCTCTGTATTTTGCACCGTGCGCTTATCACCCAATAAGCCACCCGTTGCACTGTCGACCACTCGTTCAAGGATGTTTCCACCAGGCCCGACATCTTTCCATTTATCTGACATTGTGACCTCCTGCGGGCCGGAATTCTACGCTACGGTGAGTTGTGGAGATTGATGTTTCGCCGGGCTTTGTGTTGGTACCGAGTACAATCCGTCTCGCATACCATTGGTGAGGCAAAATATGAAACGTTTACTATCGGCAATACTCGTTCTGTTCCCCATGTTGATGTTTGCGCAAGAGAAGCTGCCGTACCCTTGCGGGGCTGCCACCAAGTTCGAGGTTAAGACAGAGAGAAGCCTTCCACTGCCATCGGTTCCACCCGACAAGGGAATGGTTATCGTGGTCAGGGAACGCACGATGTTGTTCAATATCGGCGTGGCGATTGATGGCAAGTGGGTCGGTGCCACTCGGAAGGACGAGCCGAACTTTTTCTATCTTTTCCTTGACCCCGGGCAATACAAGTTGTGTGCGTACGGAGCGATCGGGCATTCAAATCTAATCCCCGGATTCCTTACGCTCAACGTGGAACCGAACAAGACTTACTATGTTGAGGCGAACTATCTCAGCGATTGGAAGAAGGGAAGGGCCACGGTCACCGTGCTTGACCCCGAGGAAGGTTCGCAGCTGGTAAAACGTGGCTATCTGGCTGTTTGGAAGCAGCAATAAACCTGCATCGTCGTTAGAAAGCATATACCGTAGCTTCACCGTACAGAATGTGGGTGAGGGTTTGTGCCATGAACAGTGACATGAAGAGTGAAAAGAAGACATACACCCACTTCCACAAGCAAAAAGCGCCCGGTGTGCTCCTGAGTCTTGCATTACTGGTGGCGCTCTATAGCCAGTGGAGTGATGGTGGAATTTGGAGAATTACGGCAATGGTGGGTGGAGCCTTGTTAGCAATCGGTTACTTGGTAGGGATGCTGCGGAACCCAGATAAGTGAAGACCTGAAAACGATATTGGTGGAGGCGAGGGGAGTTGAACCCCTGTCCGAAAACGCCACTGGTCAAGAGACTACATACTTAGTCACGTTCAAGCCGTGGGCCATTACCCCACAACGTTCGCCCTTCGCGCTAGGAACGGACAAGAAACGCGAGTGGCTAGCCTGTTGATCTCGCCTCGAATCCCCAGACGTAGGATCCAAAGCCAGTCCGCTGTGCGACGCCCTTCCGCAGCCCACGGACAAAGCCGCGGAGGACGGCAACTTAACTAATTAAGCTGCGTATGCCAGTTCAGTGTTGGCAATTGTGTTTTTGCACACGATCACGGGTGCGTGCACCCCGGTATGCCTCTTGGCCGCGAACATTTCCGTCGAAGCCGTGACGCCCCCATTTGGCGCTGCCCTAAACTTTCAGAAAAAGTCGGGGCCGGCTACAACGGCTTTAGCAGCCGTTGTCAAAGAACTACTTCCACTTTAGCAGGAGCCAGATGGAAGTCAACATTGTCAGTCTTAACGATTAGATGTCTGACGGGGGATAAGGTCGCAGGCTCGGGGCTCTGGCGAATCACAAAGCGGACGTCTGCATTTCGTCGAAGTGGTAGATGTGAACGCCAGGCTCGGCCTTCTGCGCGGCGACGACCATTGCGCGTGCGACGGCGGTCGCGGCAATTGGGCGATAGCGGCGCAGGCTGCCGACCAGGGCAGGCGCGATGACGGGAGCGATAGCCATCGCCACGCGTTCGCCGGGACGGTTCTCGGCACGATGGCCCAGCAGCAGGCTTGGGCGGAAGATGTGCAGGGCCGGGAAGCCGAGTCCGCGCAGTGCGTTTTCGAGTTCGCCCTTTGTGCGCAGGTAGAAGTTTCTTGAGTTCGCGTCCGCGCCCACGGAGGAAACCAGCAGGAACTGCGCGCCTTGTGCGCGGGCGGCGAGGGCCAACGCAAAGGGGTATTCGAGATCCACGCGACGGAAGGCCGCCTGCGAACCGGCTGTCTTGATGGTCGTGCCCAGGACGCAGAAAACATCATCGCAGGGCGGGATGTCGGAGAGAGCGTCGAAGTCCACGACGCGCGAGTCGAGGCGGGGATGGTTGAGACTCAGCGGACGCCGGACCAGGGCAGTGACCCTGTGGTAAGCCGGTGTCGCCAGAAGTTGATGGAGCAGCGTCGAGCCAACCAGTCCAGTAGCGCCGGCAATGAGGGCGGAAGGCATTCTCGATCTTCCTGTAATCCCGAGTTTCGCTGCTCTCGGATTTACCTAGACACCTGCGCGTTTCGGAAGCATTTCACCGATGCGGCGCATTTGGGCTCCTACGCCCTTCAGCTTTTCTTCGAGACGTTCATAGCCGCGGTCGATGTGGTAAACGCGGTCGATGATCGTCTCGCCCTCGGCCACCAGCGCTGCTATGACCAGTGAGGCGGAAGCACGAAGGTCGCTGGCGAGCACGGCTGCGCCGCTCAACTGCGTCTTGCCGCGGACAACCGCGCGACGTCCTTCGATCTTGATGTTCCCACCCATGCGAGTCAGTTCCTGGGCGTGCATGAAGCGGTTCTCGAAAATGTTCTCGGTGATGATCGACGTGCCTTCGGCCTGTGTCGCCAGCACCATGTACTGCGCCTGAACGTCGGTCGGGAAGCCTGGATATTCCTCGGTCGTAATGTCCGCGCCTTTGAGTGCGCCATCGCCCATCACGCGGACGGTGTCTGTGCCGGTTGTGAACTTTACGCCTGCTTCTTCCAGCTTTTGCAGCAGCGCCGTTTGGTGCGCAGGATCGCAGCCGCTAACCAGAAGGTCTCCGCCGGTAAGTGCGCCGGCGATGATGAATGTTGCGGCTTCTATGCGGTCGGGAATGATGCGATGACGGGCGCCGCCTAGCTTTTCGACCCCTTGTATGCGAATGGTCGAGGTGCCAGCGCCTTCGATCCTGGCGCCCATCTTGGTGAGCAACGCTGCAAGATCTGCGACTTCCGGCTCGCGCGCGCAATTCTCCATCACCGTCTCGCCCTCGGCGAGGACGGCGGCCATCAGCAGGTCTTCGGTGCCTGTTACGGTGATTTTGTCGAAGACGATCTTGTTGCCCTTCAGGCGTTCACAGCGGGCTTCAACGTATCCGTGTTCCTGTTTGATCGTCGCGCCGAGTCGCTCCAATCCCTTGATGTGCAGATCGATTGGGCGCGCTCCAATGGCGCAGCCACCCGGCATCGACACGCGCGCGAAACCCATACGAGCCACCAGCGGGCCGAGCACGAGTGTAGATGCGCGCATGGTTTTGACCAGTTCATAGCTGGCTTCGGGATTTCGGCTGAGGCCTCGGCAGCAGATCGTGGTGCGGTGGTGCGCGCGTCCGTAGCCAAGCTCGACCTCAGCGCCCATGGCGGCGAGCAGCCTGCGTTCGGTTTCTATGTCGCGGACTTGCGGGATGTTCTCCAGAATGACCGGTTCGTCGGTCAACAGGGCGGCGGCCATGGCGGGCAGCGCGGCATTCTTCGCGCCGCTGATGCGAACTGTGCCGAGCAGAGGATTTCCACCGCGAATTACGAACTTGTCCATCTATGATTCCTTGCAGCCGAAGTAAATCCCATTCTAAGTGCAAACCATACTGAGAAGCAGGAGTGAGTGACTGAATTCTGCGGGAAGTCTGCCTTAGAAGAGGGCGAGCCTGTTCTGTTTAACGTCCTCCGCCGCCTGCTCGAGTTGTTCGGGCTTGCCGAGGTCGCGCCAGTAGTATTCGTCGGCGCGGAAGGCGAGGATCTTCTCACCTGCGGCGGCGAGGCGCAGATACGTGGGAATGATAGGAAATACGCCCTCTTCCGTCAGCATACGGAGCAGGCGCGGCGAGATGACGTGTATGCCGGAGAACGCCAGGGCGTGCAGCCGTTGCATGAGAGGCGCGCTCCCACTTTGCGCGGTGCTCAGCGTTGGGTGCCCATCTGATGTTGGCTCTCGAACGATCTCCGGAGCGCCATCGCGTCCAGCGCGTCGGCCGCAGAGATGGAGTTCTTTGTCGAAGAGCAGGTAGCGCGAGGTCACGCGGTCCTGCACGGCGAGTGTCGCCAGGGCCTGACGTTCGGTGTGGAACTGCAACATGCGCCGGAGGTCGATAGTGCTGATGACATCGACGTTGTGCAGAATGAAGGGCTCGCCACTTGCGTCTTCAAGGAAGTTGCAGAGAAAAAAGTGCGCTGCTTTCTTAAGCCCGCCTCCGGTGTCGAGCAGAACGTCTTCGCACGAAATCGCGATGTTCATGCCGAAGTTGTCGTGCGCCTTTAAGTAGTCGATGACGAGATCTGCGAAGTGGTGGACATTGATGATGACGTCGCGCACGCCGAACGAGCGCAGGCGCGAAAGCGTAATCTCCAGCAGCGTGCGTCCGGCGACTTCCACCAGCGCCTTGGGGCGGTTGTTCGTGAGAGGACGCAGGCGCGTGCCCAGGCCGGCGGCGAGGATCATCGCTTTCATTTGCCCATCGCCTCCAGCTCACGATGATGCACGACTACTTCCAAGCCATTTTTCTCGCGAAGGCGCTTTGCCAATTGCTCGGCAAAGTACACGGAGCGATGCTGGCCTCCGGTGCAACCGAACGAAACCATCAGGTTCTTGAACCCGCGACGCTGATATTCCGTGACGCTCGCGTCCACCAGCGACATGACGCTGGCGAGGAACTGATGCGCTGTTTGCTGCTGGTTGAGGTAGTCGATGACCGGCGCGTCTTTCCCGGTGAGCGCCTTGAATCGCTCTTCGCGTCCGGGATTCGGGATTGCGCGGGCGTCGAAGACGAATCCTCCGCCATTCCCACTCTCGTCCTTCGGCCAGCCACGGTGGAATGAGAAGCTGGAGATGAGCACGGTGAGTTTGTTAGGGGAGGCCTCCGGCGAGAGCCCCTGTAGCGTCTCCGAAGCAAGCATGTTCTTGAAGGCGTCCATCAACGTCGGCAGCTTGATTGGCAGCTCGACATTGTGCAGGAGCCAGCGCAGGTTCTTGAGCGCATAAGGCACACTTTGCAGGAAGTGCGGCTTGCGTTCGTAGAAGCCGCGGAATCCATAAGCGCCCAGCGCCTGCATGATGCGCACATAGACAAACGCGTAGTAGTGCTGCATGAAGGCCGCGCGGTCGAGCTCGATGAACCCTGCGAGTGACTCGAGATAATCATCGAGCAGTTGCTGGCGGAACGAGGGCGGCAGGTCTGCCTTGGCGTCGTAGAGCAGGGAAGCGATGTCGTATTGCAGCGCGCCTCGGCGTCCGCCCTGGTAGTCGACGAAGAATGGCTGGCCGTCGCGAAGCATGATGTTGCGCGACTGGAAATCGCGGTAGAGGAAGTAGTCGCGTGGCGCGCTCAAGAGGAATTTCTTGAGGCGGCTGAAGTCGTCTTCAATCGCCTGCTCGCTGAACGCGATTCCGGCGAGGCGAAGGAAGTAGTACTTGAAGTAGTTCAGGTCCCATGCGATCGACTGGCGATCGAAGCTGGCGCGCGGGTAAGCGACTTTGTAATTCAGATCGCGTCCGGCTTCTACCTGGAAACGCGGAAGCAGGGCGACAACCTTTCGATACGCTGTGACGACCTCGGGAGCGATGTCGTCGCCGACGCGATTGCCCGAGAGAAACTCGAAGAGCGTCATGTCGCCGAGGTCTTCTTCGAGATACGCGCTCTGGCTCAGATCCTCAGCGTAGATTTCCGGCACTGGCAGCCCGTGACGACGGAAGTGCCGCGAGAACTCAAGGAACGCGACGTTCTCTTCTCGTACGTCATGAAGAACGCCTATCGCGCTGACTTTTTCGCCAGCAAGACGGACTATTTTGCGCCCGGAGCCGCCAAGCTGTCCCTGCAGCGGTTGAACGCGCTCGGCGGGTGAGCGGAAGTGCTGCTCGAAAAGTTGTTTGAGAACGTCCATCAATATAAGTTCCAGGCGTTAGCGTTCGGAGCCAGCGCAGTACAGTGTAACGGAAACGCCATGCAACCATTTCTACTCTCGCCATTGCTGTCGAGACACAAATGATTGACGAGTGTTGACGGGGGCTGGGCTCAAGACTCCTGCGAGAGCGCTTCGACGATGGCATCATGGACCGAAGGCCGAACCTGCTTGATTGCCTGAGAACTGCGATCGGGCCAAACGCGATTCGTCAACAACGTCACCGAAAGCTGGCGCTCGGCGTCGCACCAGAGAGAGGTTCCGGTATAGCCAAGGTGCCCGTATGAACGTGGCGAGAAGTGGCGTCCGGATTGCGACGGTTGCGAAGGAGTGTCCCATCCGAGGGCGTGGGATGTGCCCGGTGGCAGCGACTCTCGCCGGGTAAACATGTTGACCGTTGCTGGGCGCACGACAGGCGCGCCGCCAGCGAGCATGCAATGTGCGAAGAGGGCGACGTCGTATGCGGATGCGAAAAGGCCCGCGTGTCCACTGACGCCGCCCATTACGCTGGCGTTCTCGTCATGAACCTCGCCCTGGACGACGCGCATTCGAAAGTCTCGATCATCCACCGTTGGGGGGATGTGCCGCCGCCACTCTGCGGGCGGGCAGAAGGCGGCCGATGATATTTCGAGTGGAGCGAAAACTTCACGCGAACAGAAGCGGTCGATTGACTCGTTCGCAACCCGTGACAAGAGTTCGCCCAGGATGATGAATCCTATGTCGCTGTATTCGGCGTGCGTCATGGGATCGGCTTTGAGCGGCATCGTCATGGCGGACGCTATGAGCGTGTCCCGCGTGGATGCGCGATTGTACAGTTGCTCGTATGCCGGCAAGCCAGACGAGTGCGCGAGAAGCATGCGCACGGTAATGCTCTTCCGGCGCGGATCAGAACTGCCGGCGGCGAACTCGGGTGCGATGGCGACAACGGGTGCCTCGATGTCGAGCAGGCCGCGCTCAAACAGGAGCATTGCCATCGATGTTGTCGCGACGACTTTCGTGAGCGAGGCGAGGTCGTAAACAGTCGTGGGGCTCACGTGCGGCGAGCCGGCATCGTAGGTGAAGCGTCCGAACGCGCGCCAGATGATGAGCTGGCCGCGGTGCGTCACGGCAAGCACGGCACTTGGGAAAGCGTGGTTCGCAATCGCTTCGGTCACCAGGTCAAAGGCGCTCGCAAACCGGGCATCCTGTTCCTGAAAAGCTGGCAGGAGCGACTGCATTGCGGCAGCGGGTTTGGCTGGCTCAGTCATCGCGGAGCGGTGCGTTAACGCCACCTATCATAAACTCTCACGCACCCCGCTCCCGGCGTGGTAGATTCGGCAAAACTTTTGGCACTCCTAAAAAACGTGAAACCTGGCAAAAGAGTCTTCGCGATATTTCTGTTCCTCACGATACTGTGCGGCATTGCGCCTGCGCAGGAAAAGAGAAAGTCCAACGCTGTTGCGGGCGCACGTCCGAAGCCGGCGGCGCATCTCTCGCGGTTGAACACTGCATCCGATCGCTTCGCAGCCGTTGAGTCGGTTGTGCTTTCGGCCATTGCACACGGGCAGATTCCGGGCGCGGTGCTGGTCGTCGGGCACGGCGGGCGGGTGGTGTATCGCCGGGCATTCGGGATGCGATCGCTGGAGCCTCGCAGAGAAGCGATGACGCTGGACACCGTATTCGATGTTGCGTCACTGACGAAGTGTGTGGTTACCGCGATGTCGGTGATGCGGATGGTTGAGCTTGGGCAAGTTCGCCTGAACGATCCTGTCGCGAAGTACATTCCCGAGTTCGGAAGCAACGGCAAGGATCAGATCACGATTCGGCAGTTGGCTACGCA